>CAZWSY010000046.1:0-30647 GCA_964636775.1 uncultured Lishizhenia sp. | reverse complement strand
AAAATCCCACAAAAACAAACCGCCCATTTCGCGCTGTTAATCAGTCGTTTTCTTTGCTCTCGAATTTTAGGCATGTCTTTTTCGATCTAATTGTTTGAACACCACTTTCCACCAAAGGATTTGAGCAGCTGAAAAGCCCAATTGACAACTTGGAAAACTGAAACAAAATCCTATCTTTGGTCAAGCTAATAGAAAAACGCACTACTAATGCCCTATTTCCTCACTATTACAAAAAGCAATGTAGAAACGGTAAAAATCGGATTATGAATTGAATATAAAACAATTAACCAATATTGGTTGGATTGAAGGATGGTGGGGATAGATGTGAAATGCCTAAACTGAGATGTTGTGGTTCATTTTAAGAGTCACCTCCATAGTAATTTATAAAAGGATTTTTCCTTGCGAATTTTGAATTAAGTATTTCATTATAGAAAATATCGCCTAAATTTGTATCCATCTGAATACAGTTCGGTAAATGTATGTAATTGAGAAAACAGACGAATTTGACAAATGGCTTAGAAAACTGAAAGATTTAAGAGCCAAAGCCAAAATATTATTTCGCATTCAAAAGATTGAGACCGACGAACATTTTGGTGACTGCGAACCTGTTGGAGATGGCATTCGTGAATTGAAAATTAACTATGCTAAAGGATACAGGGTATATTTTAAAGAATTTGACGGAAAAATTATCATTCTGCTCATTGGGGGTGATAAATCAACTCAACAAAGAGATATTGAAAAGGCAAAAGAGATTTTAAAACGACTTAAATAATTAGAGAAATGAAAACTTCAAAATTTGATATAGCTGACTATTTAGATAACAATGAAATGATAGCAGAATACCTTAATACTGTTTTAGCAGAGGGAAACGAATCTGATGTTATCAAAGCTATTGGACATGTTGCAAAATCAATTGGAATGACTAAAATTGCTCAAGAAACTGGATTAAGTAGACCAAGTTTATACAAAGCTCTGTCGGATGGCGCAAAACCTCAATTTGAGACAATATTGAAAGTATTAAGAGCAATCGGTGGACAGATTCAAATAAATCCTATGACCACATAAATAAAAACGCACCACAACAGTAAGTAGGTTCAATGAAGTAGATATTTTCCTGCCATGCGGATAAAGAAGTGAAAAAGTGGAAATTTTCCTACTGCCTCACCCTATGATAACCATTAATAAGATGACAGACAGAAAGAAATTTTGACTGGACACTTTCTCCATTTAAACATTTACCCATTCCCAAAAAAAATCCCACAAAAACAAACCGCCTATTTCGTGCTGTTCATCAGTCGTTTTCTTTATTGTCGAATAGTGGGAATGTTCTATTCCATTTAGCTGGTTTTCAGCGAAATTCCACGCTGTAAAAGGTGATTTATAGAAGTTCGATGAAGTAAAATGGAGCCTTAGTTTTTTGTGTATCCGCAAAAGTTCTTACTTTCAGTGCGATTTAGTAATGGGAAGATCCGTTTCAAGGGAGATTTGGCGGTGCATTAATTTTAAGAAGTGTTTTGTGGGAGCGTAAGGGTGAACGATTCTCACGAGCATGTTTGAAATAGAATTAAAAAGTGAGTAAAACCCCTGCTTGACCCGATTGGGTGTAAGCCTAATAGACGACACGACAATGACAAGAATATTATTTATAATGGGAGTAATAACAACAATTCTTAACCTGCTTGGCTGTTCAGGACAGACAAAGAGAAACGATAGTGGAACAATAAAAGAAATGGAAGATCAACTTGGTAATTCAATTGAAGCATTTAAAAATAGACCAAATTGTAAAGAACTAACTAAAGAAATTATTGACACAACTTCGGACGAGAATTTATTACAAGTGGTTTTTGACAACCTTCTAGAGAAACTACCAACCGACTACGAAAAGGAATATGAAACGGTTATGTCTTGGAATAGATCACGACAAGCGATTTATATGATTTGGGCTTTGGAAGCAGAAGTGAACAATGGAGGTTACAACCAATTTTATTTCAATTCAAGCGGACAGTTCTATAAGCATTTACCCGGCGCTTTAAAACTTGTTGGAGCACCAAAGATTGCTGACTTGACCAAACGAGCCAACGACATATTTGAAAAAGAGAACCCGAAAATAACTCAGCACCATGACGGAACATTGGAAGGTTTAAGCAAATCGTATGTCGACAATCCATTAAACAGATTTGATGACGAGTTTTACGACCTTTACGATATTGAAAACTTGGAACAAATTCAAGTTGACTTCATAAGGAAAAACAAAATGGAATTTATAGACAAATGAAACGAAAAAAGCCCAAACCGGAAACATATAAGGACTAGTCGCCGAGACGAATTAGTTTGCTTTTGACCGTCCGTCCTATGTTGCAACAGAAGCAATTTACCGATGAACGGCACGCAGCGCTAGCCAATTTCGGTTAACTATGGGGATTCAAAAAATTGGGTGTGATTTCATTGCTGTCGCTCTTGTTTTTTGTTCAAAAGGAGTATGGCTCAACTAAGAGATTAGTGGTTTCCCGAAAGCTTTCCTGATGATTTATTATGAGTTTTCAATTGATGGCTCCCGAACTTAAAACAAAACCTTATCTTAGCATTTAAACAAATACAGCATGGTACTCAGTTGGAACGAAATCAAAGAACGCGCTTATAAATTTTCAAAAGAATGGCAAGGAACAGAAAACGAAGAAGCGGATGCAAAGCCTTTTCTCGTTGAGTTTTTTAACGTTTTTGGGATAACGAGTAAGCGCGTTTCTACGTTTGAACACCGTGTCAAAAAATTGGACGATAAGGACGGCTATATTGATTTGCTTTGGAAAGGAACCATTTTGATTGAAATGAAAAGTCGGGGTAAAAACCTTGACAAAGCTTATAAACAAGCCATTGAATACACTTATGGACTAAAAGAACACGAACTCCCGAAATACATTTTGGTTTGCGACTTTGAAACCTTTCGTTTGCATGACCTCAGTGAGAATAACGTCATAACTTTTAAACTGAATGAATTGGTTAACAACGTGCAGCATTTTGGGTATTTGTTGGGCTATCAAAAGAAAGTTTACAAAGAACAAGATCCTGCCAATATCGAAGCTGCGGAATTGATGGGGAAATTGCACGACCGCTTGGAAGAAATTGGTTATGTCGGTCATCCTTTGGAAGTGTATTTGGTGCGTATTCTATTTTGTTTGTTTGCTGAAGACACAACGATTTTTGAGAAGCAACAATTCCAAGATTACATCGAACAACGCACGAATGAGGACGGTAGCGATTTAGCGGCGAAATTGCAAGAACTTTTTCAAGTGCTCAATACACCGCAGGAAAAACGTTTCAAAAACTTGGACGAGCATTTATCTCAATTCCCTTATGTGAACGGAAAATTATTTGAAGAAATTCTCCCAACAGCTAGTTTTGATAGCAAAATGCGCCAGGCCTTGCTTGAGTGTTGTTACATTGATTGGAGTAAAATTTCACCTGCTATTTTCGGTTCGATGTTTCAAAGTGTCATGAATCCGAAAGAACGCAGAAACTTAGGCGCACATTACACGAGCGAAACCAACATTCTAAAACTTATCAAACCACTTTTCTTAGACGAACTTTGGAAAGAATTCGAAAGCGTTAAAGACAACAAAAACAAACTACCCGAATTTCACAAGAAATTAGGAACACTCAAATTTTTGGATCCAGCTTGTGGTTGCGGGAATTTCTTAGTGATAACTTATCGAGAGTTACGTCTTTTGGAACTTGAGGTAATAAAATCAATCCTTACAAAAATTCACAATATTGACTTAAACAACATTTCTGGTTATTCTGTGATTCCTGTTAATCAATTGACAAAAATTGACGTGGATCAGTTTGCAGGAATAGAATATGAGGAATTTCCAGCTCGAATTGCCGAAGTAGCGATGTGGCTCATTGACCACCAAATGAACATGATGGTGAGCAGTGAATTTGGACAATATTTTGCGCGTTTACCTTTGAAAAACTCAGCTAGAATTGTTCACACCGACGCATTGGAATACAATTGGGATAACATTTTGAATAGCCCAACCTATGACGTTGTGACAAAAAACACCAATGTTTATGTTGTTGAATCACCTCAAATGGTTTACGATACTGTGAATATTAAAACCGACAACGTTTCTATCCATAAATTAGATAAACCCAATACTCCTCGAAAAATTTTTGATTACATCGTTGGAAATCCACCTTTTATTGGAGCTAAAATCATGACCCAAACCCAAAGAAATCAAATCGTTAAACAGTTTGATAATTCCCAAGGAAGTGGCGTTTTAGATTATGTTTCAGGCTGGTACATTAAAGCGGCAAAGTATATTCAAGGAACGAAAACGAAAGTCGCTTTTGTCTCAACTAATTCAATTGTTCAAGGTGAACAAACCAGCATTCTTTGGGGACCAATGTTGAACAAATACAACATAAAAATTCATTTCGCTCACCGTACTTTTAAGTGGAGTAACGAAGCAAAAGGCAACGCTGCTGTTTATTGTATTATCGTCGGTTTTGCCAATTTCGACACACCGAACAAACGCATTTTTGAGTACGAAGACATCAAAGGAGAAGCGCATGAAATAAAAGCGAAAAATATCAATCCTTATTTGGTTGATGCGAAGGATATTTTGATTACCAAACGAAATACTCCGATTTGTAAAGTTCCAAAAATGAGTTTTGGAAATATGCCTTTGGATGGAGGAAATTTGCTTCTAACTAGGGAAGAAAAAGACGTTATTATAGCAAGCTTTCCCACCGCGACTAAACAAATAAAAAAAGTAATTGGATCCTTGGAATATATTAACAATATTGAACGATATTGTATTTGGCTTAAAGATGTTTCTCCAAATGAGTTTAGAAGTATAAAACCAATAATGCAACGAATTGATAAAGTTAAACAATTTAGAATCTCAAGTATTGCTCCTTCAACCCAAAAATTCTCTAAAACTCCTTTTCTTTTCCGAGATACAAATTTACCTGAGAACTATATTGTTATTCCTGGTGTTTCATCAGAAAGAAGACTTTTTATACCAATGGGTTTTCTGGATAATACAACTGTACCCACAAACCTAGTTCATATTATTTCTGATGCTAATTTGTATCATTACGGAGTTCTCCAATCAACAATGCATATGGCTTGGGTAAAATCAGTTTGCGGACGTTTAGAAAGTCGTTACAGATATTCAAAAGACATTGTTTACAATAACTATCCTTGGCCTGACAATCCAAACGAAAAGCAAGTAAAAGCTATTGAAACAGCAGCACAAAAAGTATTAGACGCAAGGCAGCAATTTCCAAAAAGTTCATTAGCCGACCTTTACGACCCTTTAACCATGCCTCCAGTTTTGGTCAAAGCCCACAATGAATTGGACAAAGCAGTTGATTTGGCTTATCGTTCGCAAGCTTTCACTAGCGAAGCCAACCGAATGGAGTTTTTGTTTGAACTCTATGAAAAATATACGGCAGACTTATTTACGAAAGAGAAACCAAAAAAGACCAAAAAAACAACAGTTTGACACAATCGAAAACAAACGAAAGACAAGAACGCTAGCACCAAACATTTACTCATTCCCCCAAAAATCCCACAAAAACAAACCGCCCATTTCGTGCTGTTCATCAGTCGTTTTCTTTATTGTCGAATAGTGGGGTGTAATAGACAAAATAGTGCCTAGTTTTTAGATGTTTTGTTCAAGTGGACTAAACCAATCGTAATTAGTATAAGTTGCAACTTTAGTAACCTACCTCCTTTCATTTTTAAAATACTTTTGACGAATGCATAAATCAAAATTGGGTTTAAAGGAAAATTGGCAACAGTTCACCATTTTGGTTTTGGTGAATGCTTTTGTTGGTGGAATGGTGGGAATGGAACGCACAATTCTTCCCCAACTAGCTGAAAGTGAGTTTGGAATTTCATCAAAAACCGCCATCTTATCTTTTATCGTCGCCTTTGGAATCACAAAAGCAATAGCCAATTATTTTACCGGAAAACTCGCCAATAAATTCGGACGGAAAAATCTACTTGTTTCAGGGTGGTTACTCGCTTTACCCATTCCTTTTCTCCTCATTTATGCCAATTCTTGGTCTTTGGTGATTTTCGCAAACGTGTTGTTGGGAATTAGTCAAGGGTTGACGTGGAGCAGTACAGTTGTCATGAAAATTGATTTAGTGGGCGAGAAAGATCGTGGTTTTGCAATGGGATTGAATGAATTTGCTGGTTATTTTGCCGTCGGAATTGTCGCTTTTGCAACAGGATGGATTGCCAATGAGTTTGGACTTCGACCTTACCCGTTTTATCTTGGTATTGCTTTGGTTTTTCTTGGACTTATCACTTCTTTCTTTTTAGTCAAAGACACAAGAAATTTTGTTCAACAAGAGCATGCATCCTCAACCGTAAAAAGTTTAAACAATGTCTTTTGGGAAACTACCTTTCGCAACAAAACACTAAGTTCGGTTACTCAAGCGGGTTTGGTGAACAACTTAAACGACGGAATGATTTGGGGTTTACTTCCGATTTTGTTAATCACTTATGGTTTTAGTGATTCAAATATCGGTGTTTTAACCGCCATTTATCCAACCGTTTGGGGGGTAAGTCAATTGTTTACTGGAAAAATGTCCGACCATTTCTCAAAGAAAAAAATGTTGTTTTGGGGCATGTTCATTCAAGCTTTTGGAATATGCATTTTACCCTTCACAGGAAATTTTTGGTTGATTGCTTTCATTGGAATTGTTTTAGGATTTGGAACCGCCTTGGTTTACCCCACTTTTTTATCGACTATTGCTCAAGCTACTACACCGAATCAACGTGCGGAAAGCATTGGAACCTTTCGTTTGTGGCGAGATTTAGGTTATGCTTTCGGAGCGATAATTTCCGGAATTACAGCGGATTTATTCGGAATTGAAATTGCCATTTTGTTGATTGGGATTTTGACTTTAATTTCAGCGATGATTATTCAATTCAGAATGCCAGAAAAACTTGATTAATTAACTGAAAATGAAATTGCAGAACTTTTTGAAAACAGATAAATCATCCACCACAATTCTTATTCGGTTAATCGTTGGACTTGTATTTTTATCCGAGGGAATCCAAAAATTTCTTTTCCCTGAATTAAGAGGTGCTGGGCGTTTTGAAACAATCGGGCTTCCTGAGCCTGAGTTTTTGGGTTATTTTGTGGGTTCATTTGAGGTGATTTGCGGCTTACTTGTTTTGATTGGTTTTCTAACAAGATTTGCTTGTGTCCCCTTGTTAATCATAATGTTTGTTGCGATTTACACCACAAAATCACAAGTTTTTATTGAAAAGGGTTTTTGGGAATTAGTACACGGAAGTCGAACCGATTGGTCGATGCTATTAGGAAGTATTTTCCTCATTGTTCGCGGAGGAGGTAGGTGGTCATTTGACCGATTTTTTTTAACGAGAGGGGGAATTAAGTGTTGATGAAATAGGAAGCATTAAATTTCAAAACTGTTTTACCTTTCAACCTTATTTTATAATAAGTTGTTCCAACCCTTTTCTAATTTTTGCTTCAGCTTCTTCACTTGTTATTCGCTTGCTCTCCAAATCAAAGTTTTCATTGAAAAATGGGATAGAAATCGAACACTTCACTTCGGCACCGTGGCGGGGAAAACGCTCTGATGCAGCACTTAGAACACTTTGTCCACCTCTTGCGCCTGAGGAAGTTGCGAATAAATAAACTTGTTTATCTTTCAAGAAATTACTTTGTTTTCTGGACAACCAATCGAATAGATTTTTGAAAAATGCGGTGTAAGAACCGTTGTGCTCTGCAAATGAAATAATTACAGCGTCAACACCTTGTATCTTCTCGTGAAAATTGGAAACCACCTCAGGAATTCCGATTTCTTTTTCAATATCTTCAGTGTAAAGAGGAATGGATAATGTACTTATATCTTCAATAGTTATCTCGTGATTGTTAACTAAAGAACCAAGGTATTGTACAAGTGCTTGATTAATTGATTTTTTACTACCACTTGCCGCGAAAGCTAGAATTTTCATGTGTTTAGGTTGTTTTGTTTAATTGTTTATAAACGTAAAGAAGTTCATTGTAAACCGAAACTCTTTCTGTTTCATTGGTCTCCCAACTGTATTTTAAGGTTTGAGCAAGTTGTAATTTTTGATAAACTTCTTCTCCAGAAATTTGTCCCGAAAAATGTTCATCCACAAGGCGTTTAATATGGCTTCCAACTATTTCATGTTCTTGAGCACCTGATTTTCGTGAAAGCACATTTTTGATTGCTTTTTCCAATTCAGAAAGTGCTTTGTCGTATTCATTATTCGCAGCATAGGTTCTAAATTTTTCGTCGATTTTTGTTGTTTCCAATGTTGTTTTTGCTGAAAAAGATGTTCTTTCAGAGGAAGTGCTTACAGTTTCATTTTTGGGTTTTGGTCGCCCGACTAATCCTACGACACCGCCAATCGCCAATACAGAAAGTATTCCCAGCCAAACATAAGGTGAACGCCAAAGTTCATTTTCATTTGTTTTATTTTCAGATTCTTCAGACGCACTTAACACCTTCGTTTCACCTTTGTCAACGGCATGTGCATTCACCGATTCTTCACCCGAAATACTCCCAATTTCCTGTGATAGAATTTTATATTTCTCTGTTTTAGGATCAAAGTATGCTACTTGGAAAGAAGGGAAATCTAAGTTTCCGTCTCGATTTACTTTCAAGGTGTATTCAAAGTTTACCGTCCCTTCGGCACCCTTCGTTGAAAAAATTAAGTCTTCGGTTTTCTTTGGGTCACCGTAAGTTGTTACTCCCTTAGGTAATTGTGGAATCGGATGGTCAATAGCATGAAGATTTCCTGCTCCTTTTAAGGTAACGGTCAAATGAACCACGTCATTTTTCTTCACTTTTTCTTTATCACATTCCACTGACATTTCTAAATTTCCTACCATTCCAATAAATGATTTCGGTTTATTAGCGGGCAACGGAAGAACTTCGATACTTCCTGGGGAAGAAACAACGGGCAAACCGTCAAATCCTCTACGCAAAATCAATTTGAAAGGATCTATTTTCTGTCTTCCCGGAACGGATGGAAAAATCAATGTTCGGTCGTAATCGAAAGTGTAAAATGGGGTATTTTGAACTTTAGTTTCCTCAGCCACCAACCTATTGTTACTGGAAAGTTGATGTTTTTCCAGAATTCCATTTGGTTCAAAAGCTTTGTAATCATCGAAATGGGAAGGGTAAAATCGGGAATAAACTTTTGCATGTACAACCACCGGCTCACCTTGATAAACTTTGTTTTTGTTTTTCACAATAAGTCCAAATGCGGGAAGTTGCGCTTTTTTGGCACACATTTGTTCAGGTGCTGTGGAAACGGGTTCTTTGTTGACGTTAACGCTAACTGTGTTGGACTTGAATGTTTTTCCGTTGGATTTAATATAAGCTGGACCAATAGTGTAGGTACCCGACTTTCGAAACATTCCTTCTTCAACGTAATAAAAAAGGGTGATTACTTTTCCTGAGTTCAAGTCGGACTCTTGTTGCATTCCTGAGGAAACGGCATAACCTTCAATAAAGGACGATGGATAGTCAATTTTTATGTCGCCTTGGATATTTGATTTTACAGTTATGCTAAACATTTCGCCTTCTTCAACAGAACGCGGTTCGACCTCTAATTTTAATATGGGTTTTTGAGCGATAAATACGCCACAAATTGACAAGAAGAAAGGGAGAAATAATAGTCGCATTTTACCAGTTCTTTCCTGAATTCACTTGTTTTTGGTCGCCTTTTTTCTGATTTCCGCGTTTACGACGCGCAGCAGCCTCTTTTTTCGCGAGGTCATCAAGCATTTTATCTGCTTGTTTATTCGGTAGGGGAGGACTATCATTTTTCTTTTGCTGATTATCCCCGGAATTAGTGTTGTCTTTAGGTTGATTGGAAGAGTTATTTTGTTGCTGCTGTTTTTGATCTTGGTTTTTCTTTTGACGAATGGCCTCAGAGAGATTGTAACGGGTTTGTTCGTCGCCCGGGTTGTTTCGAAGGGATTCTTTGTAAGCTTCAATAGCACCTGCATAATCTTTTTGCTTCATACGGGAGTTCCCCAGATTGTGTTGCAGTTCCGCTTTTTCTTGTGGTGTTTTTGCGGATTCAATACTTTGTTTGTAAAACTGATCGCTTGATTTGTAGTCTTGTGAACGATAGTTTGCTTGAGCCATTTCCTTGGATAAATCAACTCCTTCAGGCGCACTATTCTGTGCCGAACGGTAATAAGAAATAGCCTTGTCGTAAGCTTTACTTTTATAAGCCTCACGTGCTAAATTTAACGTGTCACGCCAAGATTGCCCAAAAGTTAACAGGGGAAAAAAGAACAAGAACATTGCTCGAAACTTCATCACTTCTTACGCTTTTTAGTTATAGGAAACAGTAGCCAAAGCAACCAGAAAACGCTTGAAATAACAAGTGGAATTTGATATTTTGACTGCTCTGTTTCGAACTCCAAATTTCGGACTTTAACCCGTTTCATGCGGTTAATTTCTGTTAACAGTATTTCAATGTCTGGATAAGGCTCACTCGTAATTAATGCTGTACCTCCTGTTTTCCTTGCAATGTCCTGAATAAAAGCAGGATTCATTCGTGTAGTGACAATTTTTCCGTTATCATCTTTTAACAATCCAACATCACCAAAACTACTCACCACAGGGATGTTTCCACCTTTTTCCGTACCAATTCCCAAAACACAAACTTGTATTCCTGCATCTTTTATTTCGCCGTAAATGCTGTTATTGTCGCCTTCCTCATGATTTTCTCCATCCGTTACAATGAATATGGCTTTGGCTAAATTTTGCTTTGAAAACATGGATTGAGAAACCACGAGTGCCTCCGGAATGTTGGTGCCTTGTTTGGAAACATATTCAGTTGTCATTTCATTTAAAAATAATTTCAATGCAGCGTAATCGGTGGTTAGTGGTAGTTGCATGAACGCATCTCCAGCGAAAATACACAGACCTACTTTTTCTCCCGTGAAACGATTGGCTAAGGCTAATAAAGCTCTTTTAGCAACTTCCAATCGTGGTGTTTTATCAATGTCGTTGGCGTTCATGGAATTTGAAACATCCAAACAAATTACCAATTCCATGGTTTTCACATTTCCTTTCACTTTTCGCTTTCCAAAAACGGGTTGTGCTAGCGAAAAAACCAAAAACACAAAGGCTGTACGAAGCAGGAAAAATTTTAAGAAAATGAGATAAATGCTTGGTTTATCAATGGTTTCCTTAGAGAAATAGGAGGTATGTTTTAAAAGAAGGTTTTTTTGTTGTACGCTTCGAATAAAAAGATAGGCGAAGGGCAACAATAGTGCAAACAGGTAAAAATAGGCGGGTTTCAAAAAATGCAGACCTTCGCGATTGTCATCGGCAGTGAAAACACCAATCAGTTGGAAAAACAAAAAAGCCATAAGTCCAAAAATGACTTCCGTACCAATCAAAAGATTGATGAGTTTCCTGAGGTTGTATGTGTTTTCCTGCTTACTCATAAATAAACCAACCTAATTCAATAAGAAGTACCAAAAACAAGCACAAAAACGCCAAATTCAAGAATGCCGCTGGTGTTGGAGGCGGATCTGCTTGAACAAAACGGTCAGCAATTTTTCTTTTTTCCAACTTATCAATTTCTTGATAGATTTTTTCTAGTGCTTGTTTGTCTGTTGCACGAAAATATTTACCTCCTGTTCTATCGGCAATATCCTTTAAAACTTTTTCGTCTATTTCTACGGGTAAATTTTCGTAGCGCACACCAATGGGAGTGACAATAGGAGTGGGTGCTAATCCGTTTGTTCCTACACCGATTGTGTAAACACAAATATTCTTGGTTTTTGCCAATTCCGCCGCTTGTTCGGGAGTTATGTCGCCTGCGTTGTTGCTTCCGTCCGTCAACAATATGATGACTTTTGATTGTAAACTATCGCTTCTCAAATGAACTACTGCCGTTCCTAAACCTGTTCCAATCGCTGTTCCCGGCTCAATATCGTAGCCGTCAGCGAGTTCAATTTGTTTGGTTAAAACGGAATAATCAGTTGTTGGTGGACAAGCTGTGTAAGCTTCACCCGCATAAACTACCAATCCAATGCGGTCTCCACGTCGGCTATTCACAAAATTCGTCGCTACTTCTTTGGCTACATCCAAGCGGTTAGGGTCAAAATCTGTAGCAAGCATGGACAGCGAAACGTCAAGTGCAATCACCAGGTCGATTCCAAATTTGTTGTCCATTGGTCGGGCTTCTTCGTCGTTCCAACGGAAAGGTAAAGCCAGTGCCAATATAACAAATGCTAGCACCAAAACTTTCAATCCAACCAAAACGTAGCGCAAAATTTCAACAGGATGAGCGCGAAGTTTGGATTGTGTTTTTGAAGAACCGCCAAAAGTCCAATCTCCAAAACGTTTTCTTTCAAATCGCAAAAGCAGCCAAGCCACCACAGGCAACAAAAGCATTCCATACAACCATTGCGGTTGCAAAAATTCATATTCGTTGAGCCATATATTCCAATTATTGAACATGTTCGGATTCTAGTGGACTTGTTTCGATTACTAATTGTTTGAGTTCGTGAAAGGATTTTTCGATCAGTATTTCAGTAGGTTCAGAAGCTGCAAATTTCACCATGTCGGCATGATTCAATAATCGCGAAATGGTGTCCAATAATTCTTTGTCCAATCCTTTCGCCTTCAGTAAAATTCGCGTTTCGGAAGTGGTTTTGTCCAACAAGTTGACGTCGTAACGAGCGGTTAAGTAGGAGCGAAGAATAAAAGACAATTCCACAAAATGTTCTTTGATTTGATTTTTTCGCCACAACTCAGCTTTTTCAAGGGCTTTTATGGCAGTAAGCGTTTTTTCGCGAAGTGAAATTTCGGGTTCATAATTTGGAACTTGGTTTTTCTTCTTTTTCACAAAATAGAATATCAGTAAAGCAACCAATGGTAGTACCCACCATGAAAAATAACGCAGGAAAATGTCCCAATAATTAGTCTCGTCCTCCAATTCAAGAAAGGATTCTTTGATGTCAAACAATTCCCGTCCTTTTTCATGTTCGACCAAATTTACTTTGATGTAAGCCGATGAAAATCCGATAGTTGAATCGTTTAATACGCCTTGTTGTCCTTCTAAAACAACCAAACCGCTGTCCCATGCGCACAATTCATACATCCCAATCCACGTTTTTTTTCTGTCTTTTCGAACAATGGTATCCGAGAATTTTAAAATTTCAATTTCTTGAAAATCAAGTGCATTTACTGCATTTTCGGCTTGCGTTATTTTTGCTTTAAAAGTTCCTTGTTGCGGACTGAATTGAAAATTATCTTTTCCCTCCAATTCAATAGAATAAATGAGGTCGAAAGGTTTTCCTATAAGCGTGACATCTTTTGAAATGCGAACAGCAGGTTGTTGCGCAAAAAATATCGCTTGAATAAAACAGCTTAAAAACAACAAAACCTTTTTCATTTCCGCTGTTTGAAGAGTTTAACAAGTGAGGGAATAAAATCTTGGTCGGTTGGAATGTTCACCCAATCCACACCTGCACTTCGGAACGTTTTTTCACGTTGAATCCGAGAAAAAGCATATTCCTTCTGAAGTAGTTTTTGAGTGTGGCTCGCACCAGCATTCACCCAAGTCAACTCACCCGTTTCAGCGTGTCTAAGTTGAATAAAACCATTTGTAGGAAGATTAAAATCTGCTTTTTCTTCCAAAGAAATAGCGATTAAATCATGACGTTTAGAAGTTCGTTTGAGGTCGTCAGCGGAAAAACTTTCGTCCTCAAAATCGCTGATTATAAAGGTTATGCTGTGTTTTTTAATTGTATTTCTCAAGGTACTTAGCGCAGATTTTAATGACGTTCCTTGTTTTTTGGTTCGCCATTCAATCATTTGCCTGAGAATCAGAAGTATGTGGTCGCGTCCTTTTTTCGGAGGAAGGAAATATTCAACCTCGTCACTGTAGAAAACTGCCCCAACTTTATCACCATTTGCCATTGCTGAAAAAGCCAATGTCGCCGCAATTTCTATCATTCTTTGTCGTTTCGAACGTTCATCCAAACCTGTGGAAAGTGAGTTTGAAATGTCCAACAACAACATTACCGTTAACTCACGCTCTTCCTCAAAAACCTTCACGTAAGGTGATTGATACCTGGCTGTTACATTCCAATCAATCGTTCTGATTTCATCGCCAACTTGGTACTCACGAACTTCACTAAAAGCCATTCCACGCCCCTTAAACGCAGATTTATATTGACCAGAAAACACATGTTTGGTCAACTTTCTGGTTTTAAATTCCAGCCTTTGAATTTGTTTCAGTAAATCGCGCGTTTCCACTATTAAGGTACTTCTACACTTGCAACCAATCGACGAATAATTTCAGCCGCACTTTTGTTTTCTGCCTCGGCTTCATAAGTAAGACCAATTCGGTGTTGTAATACATCAACGGCAACTTCACGTACATCCTCTGGAATAACGAAAGCACGTCCATTCAGGAAAGCCACACTTTTAGCCGCAAGAGCCAAATTGATACTTCCTCGCGGAGACGAACCATAAGCCATAAAATCTGCGTAATCACTCATTCCTACTGATTTCGGGTCTCGCGTTGCGAAAACAATGTCAACAATGTATTGCTCGATTTTTTCGTCCACATAAATTTTCTTCACCAGTTCACGCAAGCGCAAAACGGTATTCAAATCCATGACTTTCTTTGGCTTTGTCATTCCTTCAGGACGGATATTGAGTCGGATAATTTGTTTTTCTTCTTGTTTGTTTGGGTAACCTAAATTGATTTTCATCATGAAACGATCCACTTGCGCTTCGGGTAGGGGATAAGTACCTTCTTGCTCGATGGGGTTTTGAGTGGCCATTACTAGAAATGGATTGGGCAAAGGGAAAGTGTTTTCACCAATTGTTACTTGGTGTTCCTGCATTGCCTCTAATAAAGCACTTTGAACTTTAGCTGGAGCACGGTTTATTTCGTCTGCCAATAAGAACGAGGCGAACAAAGGACCTTTTTTCACGTCAAAAGATTCCGTGCGCTGATGATAAACCATCGTGCCAGTAAGGTCGGCAGGAAGTAAATCTGGCGTAAATTGAATTCGATTGAATGAACCTTCGATAGAAGTTGCAAGGGTTTTGATAGCTAATGTTTTTGCTAAACCAGGAATACCTTCAAGTAAAATGTGTCCTCCTGAAAACAAAGCGATTAGGAGTGCATCAATCATTTTTTCTTGTCCGATAATTGTTTCGCCGATAGCCGTTTTCAAGGCATTTACACCGAGGATTTCAATTTTAATTTCCTCGCTCAATTGTCTTAAATATTCAGAAGGGTTGACTTGATTTGTCATATTGTCCATCATCCATTAAATTTGGTGCAACGGCAAAGGTGTTTATTCTTATGTCGAAAGAATCTTAAAGGGTTGTTAAATCTTGTTAATCGAACAATATGGGAAAGGAAGAAAGGAAATGTAAGGAATGTGGAAACAAACTTTTGGGTCGTCGCGATCAGAAATTTTGTTCCGATCATTGTAGAAATGCGTTCAACAACAAAATGAATGAGGATGCCAATGCCACTGTTCGACGCATCAATGCCATTCTTCGAAAAAACCGACGTGTATTAGAAAAACTCAATCCTGAGGGAAAGAAAACAGTTGACGGTATAACCTTAGCGGAAGAGGGTTTCAATTTTCATTATTTCACCAATATTTACAAAACCCAAAAAGGTAGTTCTTATTTCTTTTGTTACGAATACGGATACATCAAATTGGAAAACGACCAGTATATGCTGGTGAAAAAACAGGATTATGTGAAGTGAGCGCAAAGCGTCGCACTGAGCGAGGTACATGGGTGAAGATTAATAAGCAGAGGCCTGAGCGGAGCCGAAGGCCGAAGGCCGCACTGAGCGAGGTACATGGGTGAAGATTGATAATCAGAGGCCTGAGCGGAGCCGAAGGCCGAAGGCCGATGCCCTGCAATAAATTGAACTTGTTCATTCATTTCTCTATTGACTTCAAATCGTTAAAGACGATTTTAAAAATTTAGTGAATGCTATATGTTATTTCAAATTATTTAAAACTAGTTTAAAGCACTTTAAAACCTTAATTTTGCCACCCAATTTTGAATTATGAAAATTTCCCTTAACTGGTTAAATACTTATCTCAATACGAACTTAAAGGCAGAAGAAATTGCCGAAATATTAACTGAAACTGGCCTCGAAGTGGAGTCCGTTGAAAAATTGGAGGCAGTAAAAGGCGGTTTAAATGGGGTGCTCGTCGGTGAAGTTTTGACGTGTGAAAAACATCCTGACGCAGACAAACTGAAAGTCACATCCGTTAACCTTGGCGAAGAAGTGGTACAAATTGTTTGTGGTGCGCCAAACGTTGCAGCCGGACAAAAAGTGTTGGTTGCAACCGTCGGAACTACTTTGTATCCACAACCCGACGCTCCTTTGAAAATGAAAGCGGCAAAAATTCGAGGTGTTGAGTCTTTTGGAATGATTTGCGCTGAAGATGAGTTGGGAATAGGTCATTCACACGATGGAATATTAGTGCTGCCAAGCGAAACGGCGACTGGTTTACCTGCGGCTAAGTATTTCGATATGGAAGACGATTGGGTACTTGAAATTGGCTTAACTCCGAACCGTGCCGATGCAATGGGGCATATTGGTGTTGCGCGTGATTTAAAGGCTTATCTGAACTTCCACCGAAACGAAAACTTAAGCTTAAACTGGCCGAAAGCGGATGTTCTTTCAACTGAAAACGAATTTTTACCTATTGATATTCAAATAGATGCTAAAGATCTTTGTTCAAGATATTGTGGCGTAACAATTACTAATGTAAAAGTTGGCCCTTCTCCTGAATGGCTTCAAAAACGTTTGCGTGCTGTTGGTTTATCCCCAATCAATAATGTAGTTGACGTGACTAATTTCGTGATGCGTGAGTTGGGAACACCTTTACATGCTTTTGATGCTGCGGTTGTCGGGAAAACAATTCATGTGAGAAAAGCGCAAAGCGATGAACTTTTCACCACACTTGACGATGTTGAGCGCAAACTTTCAGGCGACGAATTGATGATTGCAAATGACAACGAATCTTTGTGTATTGCCGGTGTTTTTGGTGGAAAACATTCAGGTATTTCTGAGAAAACCACCAATGTTTTTTTAGAATCGGCACAATTCGACAGCGTTTCAGTTAGAAAAACTTCCAAAAAACACAATCTTCACACCGATGCAAGTTTCCGTTTCGAACGTGGTGTAGATCCAGATTTAACATTGTATGCACTTCGTCGCACAGCACATTTAATTATGGAATTAGCTGGCGGACAAGTTGGTATGAATGAGAAAGATGTTTGTGTAAATGAAGTGGAAGCTCGTAAAATCAACTTGCCTTTAAAGAAAATTAATACGCTTTTAGGGCAAGAATTGAGTTCTGAGACTGTTGTACAAATTTTAGAAGAACTTGATTTTCAAATTTTAGATAATACGAACGATGAACTTGTTGTGCTTTCGCCAAAATACCGTGTAGATGTTACAAGATGGGTTGACGTTGCGGAAGAAATTTTGAGAATTTACGGTTTTAATAAAGTGTCTTTACCTGAAAAATGGTCGTTTAACTTGCCTATTCAAACCGGTATTCAAAAGGAAAGTGTGCGTTACTCCCTCGCTGAATTTTTGGTTGGAAAAGGATTGACGGAAGTACTCAATAACTCATTGACAAAGAAACAATTCGCTGAAAATTGTCAATCAGATTTATTAAAAGCGGACGCTGCTGTTGCACTTTTGAATCCACTTTCGCAAGATTTAGGAATAATGCGTCAAAGTTTGCTTTTTGGACTTTTAGAAAATGCACGTTACAACCAAAATCGTCAGCAAAGCAATATTCAAGTTTTCGAGAATGGAAAAATTTATTTCCGAGTTGGAGAGAAAATGTTGGAAGAAGAACAAGTTGCTTTTCTTTTCAGCGGAAAAAAATCTTCTGAAAACTGGAACAATGATGGTTCGAAAATTGATTTTTTCTACGCCAAAGGTTTGATTTCTTCGGTTTTACAACGTTTTGGACTTTTAGCAAATGTTGCAGAAGAAGCTTGGGAGAGTGAATTGGTGGAAGAAGGTTTAGTTTTTACTGTTTTCCGCAAAAAAGTAGCGGCACTTGGAAAGGTTAACAAAAATTGGAAAAAACAATTCGATCTTAAACAAGATGCATTTTACGCCGAAATTTATTGGGAAAACTTATTGCAAAGCATGGAAAAAGTGAACATTAAATTCAAAGAAATTCCAAAATCCTTTGCAGTACGACGTGATTTCTCTTTCATTTTAGATAAGTCAGTTTCTTTTAACGAATTGAAAATGAGTGCGCAAAAAGTTGGAAAGAAACTTTTGAAAGAGGTTGGTTTATTCGATGTTTACGAAGGCGACAAATTACAAGAAGGCAAAAAATCGTATGCGCTTTCTTTCGTTTTACAAGACGGCGACCGCACTTTGCAAGAAGAAGAAATACAAACCTTAATGGCTCAAATTCGCACCCAAATTGAACAAAATCACGGGGCAATTTTACGCGATGCCTGATTAAGCTATCTTTGACTTATGCGTTTTATTTCAGATTACTCTTTGTGGTGGTTAATTCCAATTTCGATTGTTGCTTTTTTAGCCACTTATTTGTTGTATAGCAAAAATGCTTGGTTTTCTGAATTAACCAAAAATAAGCAGTGGACTTTGCGCATTTTGCGTTTTTCATCGTTGTTTCTTTTGTTTTTTCTTTTGTTGGGTTTGATTTTTCAAGCGATTCGTTACCGAGAAGAAAAACCTATCCTCATTACCTTGGTTGATAATTCGACTTCCATGTTGAATTATAAGGATAGCGCAACAGTAAAACCTTTAACTAACCAACTACTTCAGGCAGTTGAACAACGTTTTTCGGAGAAATTCGAAGTTGTAAAAATGACTGTTGGAAGTGATGTGGGAACCGCTCAACCCAATTTCTCAGAGGGGATTTCTTTCCTTGAAAAGGGATTTGAAAAACTGGCTGTTGATTACTACAATCGCAATGTTGGCGCGGTTTTGTTTGTTTCTGACGGAAACTACAACCAAGGTGCAAGTCCAGTTTATGCGGCAGAACGTTTGCCATTTACACCGATTTTTTCTTTAACTGTTGGTGATACAAACACGCGAAAAGATCACTTTATCAAGAACGTTTTTGTAAATGAAGTGACTTTTTTAAACAATATTTTCCCAATCGAAGTGGACATTGAAGCTTATAAAATAGGGAAACGATCAACTCAAGTTCACCTGCTACACAAAGGAAAAAAGATTTCAAGTCAAACTTTAAATTACACCAACGGAACAACAGATTTTCAGCAAGTTAATTTTAATGTTGAAGCGAAAGAAGTTGGATTTCAAACCTACACAATTCAGTTGGAAACCATCGAAGGAGAATATTCGAAAAAGAATAATATTCGTACCCTATACGTGGAAGTTTTGGACTCAAGAAACAAGGTTTTGTTGATGACCAATGCACCACATCCAGACATTGCAGCGTTGCGCGATGTTTTAAATAAAAATGAAAATATTGAGGTGGTTCAAGCTTTTCTTCCGCAATGGACACGCAATTTTGACGGAATTGATTTGGTGATTTTCCATGAACCTGGAAATCTAAGCGACCCTTCACTGATTTCTGCCATCGAACAGAAGAAAATACCATGTTTTTTTGTGATTGGAACTAATTCTAATCCGTTGAACGTCAATAAAATGAATTTGGGCTTAACCCTTCCACAAGGAAATCAAACCGATGACTTGTTAGGAACGGTAAATAATAGTTTCAATGCTTTTGAAGTTTCGGACAAAACCAAAGAAGCAATTGGATTTTTTCCTCCACTAAAAAGTCGTTTTGGTAACCTGAAAATTGCAGGAGGAAACGTTGAAACATTGCTTTATCAGCGCATTGGAACCATTAAAAAAGATGAACCCTTGTTATTTTTCAAGGACGGAAAAAATGGTAAAAATGGATTTCTTTACGGTGAAGGTTTATGGAGATGGCGCTTGAATGATTTTGTACGAACAGGAACGCACGATCAATTTCAAGAGTTGTTTTCCAAGGTTTTCACTTATTTGATGATTAAACAACAAGGAGAAGGTTTGCGCGTAAGTTTTCCGAAGCGTTACACGATTGATGAAGAAGTGGTGGTAAATGCCAATTTCTACAATGCGTCATTCGAGCAAATCACCCAACCAGCCATTGATTTAGTCGTAAAAAGTGAAGGAGGAAAAACATATCGTTCTCAATTTGGTGTTGTTGGATCCGGTTACAAAGCAAATTTAGGCAAGTTGAAATCGGGTAAATACGAGTGGACAGCAAGTTCTTCACACAACGGAAAAAAATTCAAAAAATCAGGAAGTTTTGTAGTAGAAGATATTGAATTAGAGCGAATTGACAACGCCGCCAATCACACCGTTTTGAAGCAATTGTCGGACATGTCTAAAGGCAAAATGTATGCTTTAAAGTCCTACGCTGACGCACTTGCAGCCATTGACAAAAGGGAAGACATCGCCACCATTCAATACGAGGAAAAACTCTTCAACCGACTACTGGATTACAAATGGCTTTTATTCTTTGCCTTTTTATTATTGGCAGGTGAATGGTTTTTAAGAAGATTTTGGGGAAGTTATTAGTTTGTCCTCAGACCCTAATTAATTTTCGTTGAAATAGCAAAGTAAGATTTATGGAGGAGGTTTAATCTATTTTATTTTTTGTTTTTCACCCCCTTTCCCAGTTATACCGACGATGACAAGTAATGAACTTGCCTTGGCGGTTTAAAATCAAAAGCATGTCATGTCGGTATTATACCTAAAAAATTATAATTTGCGAGAAATTGTATTGTTATTGGAATAAACCGCGCTCAATCCTTCCAACCAATTTCCTCCGTGTTTCAAAAGATGATAATAATAAAGGTCATTGCAGTCTGAAAGTTGGTTGAAGCTATAAATCCTGATGTTTTCGATTGAATAGAGCGTTTGTTTAGCGTTTTCGATGAGGGGGGCGGAATATTGGTTTGCAGCCCCAGGCGATTACAAAGCCAGGCAAATAGCTTTAGGAGTCTATGAAATGGGTAATTAAAATCAAATTTTGATTTTGAGACGGTTTTAAAGTTTTATTTTGAATCCGATTTTATACTTTGCTTCAAACTCACTATTGAGATTTTAGTATAGAGAATTTATATACAAAAGAGAATTGAACTCAACCAAATTCTATTATTGAAAATAACTCCAACCTCTTTCCATTGCAAGTTTCTTTAATTGTTTTGCCTTAACTTTCTTTTGGTTTTCGCTTGTACAAAACCTAAAATCAATATAGGCATGACCGTCAAATGGATTATTATCTTCAACAGCGTTTAACCCAATTGTTGTGCATTCATTAACCGTAACAGACAAAACACCGCGAGATGCATATTGAGTTGTAAAATGGTCGAATGCTGCTTTTGCGGTAAATTTCTCGCCGTTATAAACTGACAATTTATTTGCATCCTTTGGAGTTGGTTTAAACGCGGCAGAACTTGCTTCGAAAACTTGCGAACTCACATCTGATTGTTGAACAAAATCGGGATGTACTTGTCGATGTAGTAAGGTGTCTGAATTCATAGATTACTTTCCTTTAAACCAATCATTTAACTTATCCCAATCTTCAGCTTTAGTTAAATCTAATTCAAGCGTAAACTCTTTTTCATCTGAAAATTTCAATGAATGAAATGTTGCTGAGAAGTTGCTTAAATCAACAGTTAAAGAATCGTCATAAGTATCTGAAGACCATTCTAATTGAATTTTTCCATCTACCGTTGGATAAGTAGCTGGATTTGGAACATTAGGATCACAATTGCTATTAAACAACTTCAAAAAATCATAAAGTCTTTGCTTGTCAAATACAGTGCCTTCTCCATAGTACCATCCTGATTTTAAGGAAGAAATATAATTCAAACGCACTTCAATATCGTTGGCATCCAAAAGGTCAATGTGTTCAATTGTTGTAATCATACTGATTTTATTTGAAGCGTTGAATTTTGCTATTCCTTTCACTTTAACATGCATGCCTTCTTCGAATAAAGAAAAGGAATTATAAATTGTTTCTTTGTGTTCTTCTGAAATAGCAATGCCACTTATTTGCAGATCGTGGTTTCTAAAAGTGAATGTTTGCTGTTGTTTATCGAGTTCTGAAATTACACCAACCCAAACCCCATTGTCTAAAAACTCTGCATTTTCATTTACAGAAAGTAGTATCTTTCGACGCGATTGTTTATTTAATTTCGCTTGTCTTTCAGGGGTTGATGGCGAAAAAATAATTGCCTCATCATCTCCTAAGTTTTTCCCAATTCTATTGAAATATGCAATAAAGCGTGAAGGTAAATTAATAGGTTCATTCAAATCGGCATGAGAAATTGATTGCAACAATTGCTCTTTAGCTTGTTCAAAATATGTCAGTGTATTTTCACCATTTGAAAAAAGAGTATTCGAAGCTAATGCAGATGACAAAACTAAGTTTGTAACCACGCTTCCTTCACCAATCGAACTGATTTTTAATGACACACCGTCTGAAAACTCTCGTGGAACACGTTTTCTATCAGAATGAGCTTCAAGGTATTTATGCTTAGCAAGTTCGATAAGTAATTCTTCCAATGCAGCAAAGTCACTCATAAACTCAACAGGTAAGGTATGATCTTCGAATCGCCTTCCTGTTAATTTAGGGTTTAAAAAAACTCCATCTTGTGACATGCTTATTTTCTTAGAATGATCTTAGTTACGAATATAAAAACTTTTTGTTGCTCATAACCAAATCGCTTAGTCTTATTAACAAATAAGAGGAATTAGTTTTTAGTGAAAACCTCAACTTTTATTTCACCCCCTATCCCAATTATACCGACGATGACAAGTAATGTACCTGCCTTGGAGGTTTAAAATCAAAAGCATGTCATGTCGGTATTATACCTAAAAGATTATAATTTGCGAAAAATTGTATTGTTATTGGTATAAACCGCGCTCAATCCCTCCAACCAATCACCACCACGTTTCAAAGGATGATAATACCGACGATGACATATAATGTAGTATTCAAATTGTATTGAATGTCATGTCGGCATTATACCACATATTTTTTTATGCGACAAAATGTGTCATAAATGGTATAATAATAAAGCGCCTTGCGATCTGAAAGTTGGTTGTAGCCAAAAATGCTGACATTTTCAATTGAATAGAGCGCCTGTTTAGCGTTTTCGATGTGGGGGGCGGAATATTGGTTCGCAACCCCAGGCGATAAGAACGTGCTTTGAATTGGATTGTGTTTAAGACTTATTCGTTTCCTGACACTCAAACAAATTAAACTTGCCCAAATCAACAGTGGTGTCTCCATTCATGAATGAAATAATTTTCAATTTAAGGGCATCTGGAAGAGAAAACCAATAATCAGGAGATAGATACAAGTTTTTGTAATTATGCAGAATCAATTTTGTAATGAACACTTCTATAGTCAATTTATTTACCTTATGAACAAATTTGAACCATTCCAATATTTTTGTTGCAAAATTATCTTTTACAAACCCTGAAAGAATGATTCTTGATTTCTTTTCAATGGGTACAATCGTTAATATTAGAGGGGAACAATTATGTGAATTGGATGGATTTAGATTAACAATAAGCCTATCAGTTGAAGAACGATCAAACTCTAAAATCGAAGCAAAAACAAATGGGCATAAATAGTCTAAATCAATTTCAAAATAATTTAAATCATTATAGTTTTTTGTGCTTAAAGATTCTATTAGTTGCTTTTTTTCAATCTCAAAACAAATTTTATCAAGTATTTGCCTCTCTTCAAAGTTGATTTCGAGTTCTCCTTGTTGAGAAAGACTTTGAGTAAGATTGATTCCAATTAAACTAGAAAGTGAATCCAAGTTTGGAATGAGTTGGTCGATTACAATTTTTGCATTGGATACTTGTCTTAAACTAAAGTCAATTTCCGCTTTTTTCGCAAAGTATGAATATGCGAAAGTTCGGAAGGAAAATAAAAATTTTCTTTGTTCACTAGACTCAATTTTACCTTTATCTAAAGGTTCAAAAATTTGATCATGGAAATGGCAAAATCCTCGAAAAATACTTGCCTTTGAAATTGGGATTAAAACTGCTTCCTTTTCATTTGTACCCTCTTTTCGTTGAAACGAAATTACTTGTTTGTTTTTGGCAATCTCAGAAAGTTCACCATTCTTCTGAATACTGTGCGAGTCTATAATTTCGTCACATTTTTCATTAGAAATAAAACAAAACTCTTTTTCTTTAATCTCTTTTATTATTCCTCTTTCACCAAGTGTATTATATCTCTTTTTTTCCTCAACAGAGACATTTTCTTGTTTTTTTAACTTTTCGAATAAGTTAATAAATTGTTGGAGATTCTTTTTCGGATGTTTCTCATTTATGTTCTTTGAAAAAACTTCTAATTTTTTTTTAATAACTTCTATATCAGAGTTATTACCAATAATCTTATTGATAAACTCTTGAGGGTTTTTCATAATTTCTTCTTCGTAGTTTTTGACTACTTCATTTGAAAGCTTCTCAGCATCTCGTATTATTTTGAAAATATCTTTCATAAATTAATCTTCCCTCAATTCATGTAAAATGTCATATTTGAATTTGCTAAATGGTCTTTTATGGAAGTTTTCAGGTTTCATTTCAGTACCTATAATTAGCCTATATACTTCATCAAAGTTTGTTCCTGGAAAAAATGTTTGCAAAGTATCCAAGTACTTTTGTGAATATGCTTTTTTCAATTTTATTAAATCATCCAATTCATAATCGTGAGCTTCATAGATGATATCTGACAGCATTGCTTCTGAGGTAGCTTTTGCTTTCTTATTTATTTCATTATCATCTGTTTGAAAAAACACATGATAACCTTTATCCTCAGGAGCATACCTTTTTCTATAACTAAATGAGAATTGTGGAATTTCTTTTTGGTAGGGGTGAGAATGAATGTTAAGATCAAATTCAAAATTGTTTTTTACCCTTGAATTACAAATGTCACAGCTGGGAATAAGGTTAAAAAATGAAACCTGAAGTAATGGATATTTCGATTGAGGGAAATAGTGATCTAATTGAGGATTCATTATTCTTCCGCCATCTCTTTCACCAGTTGTTCCATATTCTGTTTGTGTAAGGGTGTAAGTTCTATTGCAATATACACATGTTCGAATGTCTAGATTCCTTGTTAATGTATAAGAAGTATAATCTTTATTCTTGCCAAGAAAACTGTAATCAAAGATTTGCTCAACATTCTGAAAAAATAATTTTACATCATTATTCAGAATTGCTGTTCTTTTATTTTCTGGAGTGATAAAAGTTGTATATGTGCCACATCCAAACTGATCATCAACAAAAATCTTGAAGCATTCGTTGATGCAGTAAATAAGTTCAGGTTCACCGCTTATTATATTTTCAATTCTATTTTCTTCATTTAACCATCCCTTTAACTTTTCAAATTTTGTTGACTTTTCCGAATCTCTAATTGTATAGCATGAATTGTAATATTCTATTTTACCATATTTTGAATTACTGAGAACAAAGTCCAATCCGAGTTTTTTTATTGCAACAGAATAAAAATAATCTGCATGCTCCTTCAAAGCAGTATCAATATCAATTGTTTGCTGTCTTAAATAAATCATGATGGAAATGCTATTTTTTTCATTTGTTCAATTTTCTTTTTCAAAACGGGTTCACCAATTAAATCTAATATTCCATTAATTTCTGCTTCAGTGACAATAGCTTTGTTTTGTTTCTTCAAGAATTCTAATTCCTCTTTTAGATGTCTTAATTTAATTTCGACATAAACAGGAAGTGGTTGAAATTTGTATTGATGGGTGATTTTTTCAATTTCCATTTGATTTATCAAAATTGTCAATCCTTTTATTATTGATTCAACTTTTTCCTTCGCAAACTCTCCCATAAATCCATTTTCTAGAAAGAAGTCATTGGCTAATAAGTTGTGAATATTCGCTCCAAAAGTTTCTTCATTCAAGTTAATTTGTTCACCATCATTTAATCTAAGAATATTCGATGAAGGTATATCCGAAAGTATAAATGGTGAATGAGTTGAAAAAATTATATTAATTGATTTCACTCCAAATTTTTCTGTTGATCTAATTTCTTCAGGCGTGAACTTGCAAATGCCTAAGTTCATATTTTCAATACCGAATAAAAGTTCTGAAATAAAAGTCCTTTGGTATTCAGGATGAAAATAGAGTTCAATTTCATCTAACAATATGTTAATGTTTTCATAAGTAATTGCTTCTGAATTGAGGTTTGGATTTTGAGAAAAAATTGAATCTAAATTACGCAAATGATATAATATTGATTGAACACTAGCAATTTTTTGAAGCTCACCTGAACTCATTTTATTCAATTGTGAATCTTTACCATCGGCTGAAGAAATAACAAACTCTATGTCAAAAATTGGAGGTGGAATGACACTTACAATATCCTCTTTAATTATTTCTTTTAATGAATTTACTTTTAGACTAAATTTCTCAAATTCTAGTTCGAATTGATAATTTGAATTTGCATAATTATCATCAAACCAAATTTTCTTCCAATCAATTTTTAGAAAATTAATGGCTTGACGAAGTTTGAAAGTTATATGTGAGAAATCATCGTTAAGCTCAGATAGATATTCTGACAATTTTAATTCACCTGAACTGTAGAAACTTGGTGATGTTCCTACTTGCCTATTTAGAAATTTTGAATATTGAGGATATTTGTAAGCTATTTTAAATATTTTCCTTAGAATATAATCTTCTATTTCAGTTTGAACATAACTTGGTTTATTTGAAGTTTTAAAGCTTTTTCGAATTGTTTTTAAAATTTCTAATTTATTATTTTTTGAACTTTCATTTATATTGTAATTTTTAAAAAAAATTGTTTTTTCAATTAAAACCTTAAAGCCTTCTTGGTAAAGAATATTCGATTTTTTTATTTTTCT
Source organism: uncultured Lishizhenia sp. (assembly GCA_964636775.1). Classification (GTDB taxonomy): domain Bacteria; phylum Bacteroidota; class Bacteroidia; order Flavobacteriales_D; family Crocinitomicaceae; genus UBA952. Next base: position 3,666 of record CAZWSY010000046.1, on the reverse strand, counting down.
TAACTTGAATTTCATTTTTGAAATCCTTCGTTTTTCTGAAATCTTAATGCTTGGGTCACAGGCAATATTTGCCAATAACCTTGTATTCATTAAATGAGCTTCGTCATTAATATTATAGTTACCTTCATCTCGCATTGGATTTATTACCATTGGTGTTTGATAACCATCATTTTTGTGGAAAAGTGAATCTATCCAATGACCAATTTCTTTTGAGTTTAAACCATATACTGAGTAGTTTATTGAAATGTTGTAAAAGAAATTAAATAGTTCATTTTTCTGCCAAGACTTAGCTTTTTTGTAATCAAAACCTTTTTCCTTTTGTGGATAAAGATTGATTTTGCTACCTAATATTTGTAAAAGAAAAATCACTTCATCTTTAATGTAAAACAACTCTATTTTTAAATTCTTATGCATCTTAGAGGTTTTAATCAATAATTGATTTTCTGGATCCTTTAAAATTTTTGATTTGATTGAAATATTGAAAACAACTGCGTTTAGAAGCTCTAAAAGTGCACTCTTACCACTTCCATTCTTTCCGACGATAGCTGAAATATTAATTTGAGGTCCATTTTCAATAGAGTAAAGATTTACATTATTGTCGTCTGATTCAACTCTAATTGTTGGACATGACTTAAATTCATCATAGTTGGAAGATGTTAACTCAATTTCAACGCCGTCTTTTTCTATCCACAATCTTGTGTTTTGATAAAATTTATAAGGCATACCTTCCTTTAAATTTTTCAAAAATTCAGGATCACACCCATCCAACGGTCTAATCGCCAATAATTTAAATCCACTCATACCTCCACATTTTTATTATTCATTTCCAAGCCAGTACTCAAAACCATCTTCAACAAAACTTCATTTTTCTCCCTTCCCTCAACCCCCTTCTCCAACTCATCACACAATCCCGTCTTTGCATTTACTTTTTCAACGATGATTTGTTGTTCGTTAAAATTTAGAATTGGAATCAATGTTTCCAATATTGCATTTTTTTCCATATTTGCTTGGTTTGCTGAAAGTTGCACATTGGCAATTTCATTTCGTTCAAATGCTTTGCATTCAATTTGATTTCTCAATTCTCGTTTGCCCCAATTATTTTCTATTGCACTTTGGGCATAATATATTTTTGATTCGATTGATTTCAGAGGGAAAAGTTCAATAAAATGGGACCAAGTTAATTTTGCCACCAGTGGCGGAAAAATGTTGAAAACAGAAAATTCTTGATAGAATTTAATCATTCTCTTCAGATTTTTCTCGGTAAAATATCGACCATATTTTAATTCCAATTGAGCGGAAACAGTGGCAATAATCTGTTTTCCGTATTGCGCACGGTCATTTTTTAGAATTTCATCATTAATACGTTTGCCAACATGCCAAAACAAAATCGTTAACGCACTATTCGCTGTTCTGACAACCTGTTGTTTGCTCTCCTCTATAAGAAAGGATATTTCTTGAACCAAATCAGGTGTATTGTATTTTTCGAGTTCTTGCATGCTGTTTTCCTACTTCTAAATTAAGAATTCTCCACCATCCTAATCTCCTCCTCCGTCAAGCCATACAACTCATACACCATCTGATCGATTTCCTTATCTGTTCGGTCGATTTCGGCTTTTAATGCAAGCGCTTTTTGCTTGTTTTCTTCAAATAATTCCATCCACTCAAATTCGTCTTTTTTGGTTAAGGGCGTGCCTTTCACAGCTTTGATTGCTTTGTTCAACTCCTTGATGAAATCCGAAAAATCCAAATCATACCAAGAGGAGAGTTTGCCCGAAAGTTTTTCAAGTTGGTATTGATAACAGATGTATGTGGAAAGTTTTTGAGTTTGGGTTTGGAAATTCTTTTGCAGTTCGAGCATGGTTTCCACCAAAACTGTCAATTCTGAAGTTGTTGGCGGAATCGGAATTTGCCCAAAATATTTCCAAATCAATTGACAACCGTTCTGAATTTGCGTACAGTATTTTGTCGTTAACCACCAACCCATTTTGGAGTTTAAAATTCCCAAAAGTGCTTTGTTGTCAGTTGGAAGAATCCACATGGAATTATTACAATACAAACCTGTTTCATCAAAAATGAAACAAGGAGTAACTTGAAAAACTTGATACATGATTTTGGGTTTCAAGAAATCGGCGTAGTAATCACAAGATCTTAACTCCCACCAATAGTCCCCCTTATCTGTTCTTTTTCTGGCATTATCCTTAAAAGGTTCAAGCCACTTCATTAAACCAGAAAATCTTTTTTCCATTTCTACAAACGCGATTTCTTCATCAAAAACCCCAATATTTTCATGGGTAAAGCCTTTCTCAATAATTATCATTCTATTATTTGAAGAGCAAGTTCCATAACGTTGTATATCACGACCTTGAACGAATTTCTTAATGAATTGTATTGAATTTTTGTCGTTTTTAATTTTGTCATTTATTTTTTCATTTTCGACTATAAAGGCCTCTGATAACCCTGGTTTAATTCCATAATTTGCCTCACCATTCACAAATTCTTTCAAAGTTTTAAATTGTTTTGAAAGTCGTTCCAGTAGGTTATTGTTTTCACCCGAGGAGATAATCCATGTGTTACCATCAAATTTTTCGGTTTCAAAAATGTTGGTGTTTACTTTTACATTGAAATCGAAGTCATGCATTTTGTCTTTCTTCAGTAAAGCCGCTTCAAAGGTGGAGTTAGGCTTATTGTTCCGCGCGTTGAAAATGACAGGATAAGTAGTTGCACCTTCAAAAATTTGAATGTCCCCAAAGTCAATGAGTTGGGTAAGTTCTTTGGTCAGGAAATATTTTCTCAATTTTTCACCGTAACCTGCTTGCAGCCATTTATTTGGCATAATGTAGGAAACAAAGCCTTTTTCTTTTACGATGTCAAAACCTTTTTCCACAAACAAAACATACAAATCTCCTCGTTTATCGAAGGTTTGATAGTTTAGATTTTCGAGTGCAACGGAGGTTTCTCGTATGGTTTCTAATTTTACATAAGGCGGATTCCCAATCACCACATCAAAGCCTCCTTTGTATTCCGTCTTGAAACAGTCTTCATAGCTTTTTACAAAACCAAGAATGATTTTTTCGAGTTTCGGGTTTTTGGGAAGGTTGTGTTTTACTTTGTTGCTTTCGATGTAGTTGTAGGCGTTCCAGAAATATTCATCGGATGTTACAGGTTTACAGCCGTATTTTTGTGTCCAGAAAGGTATAGAACCGTCTTTACGTAAAGCGTCAAGGGGATTAATCCCCTTGTTGCGTAGTACGTTACACGCACGCGCAGTTCTTCCTTTTATCTTATGCATGATTTTCGGTACTTCCTCTTCCTCGCATACGAGCAAAATATGCATGTGGTCCCAACACAGGTTGAAAGCAGCAATGTTTAGCTTTTCTTCTTTTACAATTTCTGCAACCGTTGACGCAATTAGCTCTTCCTCTTCTTTCGTCATTGGAAAAACTTCTGGGTCAGGTTTTGTTCCTCCAAATCGTCTTTCACGGGCATTATATTTTACCATTCGCTCGGATGTTCGACTATCGTGTACAGCAGTTGTAATGTGAAATGCAAATTTGTTTTTTTCTTTAAACACTTCTGGAAACTCTTTCTCCCACGAAAAGGCTTTATCTCCTGCCACTTCGGGGTCGTCAATCAAGGAGTTGCCACATTTGATGTTGTTGTTCAAAG
>CAZWSY010000045.1:12909-30648 GCA_964636775.1 uncultured Lishizhenia sp. | reverse complement strand
GTAGTTTTCAAACAAATTAGCAAGCCCGTTAAATGATTGCCATGAAAGTTCGTTAAATGTGTCGTTTACATCGTGGTAATGTTTGTTACTTCCGCTTGTGTAAACAAAAAAACAAGCAACACCTTTTTCCGTAAAAAAGTGATGATCTGAATTGGCTGCTTTACCCCGTTTTTTTATTTGTGGTGTAAACTTATTCCCTTCGTTTAATTTTAACAAACGTTCAAAATCCTCTGTAAAAACGCTTCCATTTACAGCGGTTATTCCATCCTCACCACTACCCATAATATCCAAATTCAACAAGAAACGAATTTTCGAAAAAGGAATTGGACAGTTCTTGACAAAAGCAGATGAGCCCAATAAACCAATTTCCTCGCCTGCAAATGCAATAAAAACTACATGGTAATTTTTAATCGGATTTTTGCGGAGTCGTTCCGCTAATTCTAACAACATTCCACAACCGCTTGCATTATCATTTGCACCAGGAAAAAATGTTTCTTGCCCCATTCTTCCGAGATGGTCGTAGTGAGCGGTAATAAATAAATAAGGGGATTTTTTCTTCTTTGCAGGAATCCAACCAACTACATTTCGAGCCTCATGATTTTTGCGTTTGGTCTCAATTTCTATGTTTAATTCAAGTGTTTCTTTGTTCCAAGTTTCATCAATTACTTGTAGATAGGCAAACGGATAAGTGTAACCCGAAACAGACCACATTAACTTGCTATTTATCAACTCGATGACCACATTTTTATTGACTTGCTGGTGTAGTTTTTCAGTGATTTTTCGGGTTGAATCTGGAGAATAACCAACATTTCGAACCACTAAAACTTCTGATTTCGCAACAAAAACTACTTTATTTGCCAGAAATTCGCGACCGCTCATGTATTTAACCTTAAATGTTCCTCGGCACGCAGCAGACGAAGCATCAACTAAGAAATCTATGCCTGGTTGGTATGTTTTTTCATTTGATTTAAGTTCTACCTTTCCGGGAAAGGTATTGGCTTGAAAACGAAAACTTTGGAAATAGTTTGGAAAAAAAGGACGCAAACCAACTTCATAAAATTGCTGGGCAATAAAATTTGCTGCTAACGAATCACCTCCGTTAACATAGCCTCGTCCGTGCATCTCAGGAGCACAAAGCGTTTCGGTAAAACGACGAACCCTTTCCGATTGAGCAGAAAGGGTTGACGTTAAAACAAAAAGTAAAATAAAACTAAGCCAATGAAGCTGCATGACGACGACAAACCTTAGCGATAAACTCTTCTGTAGTTTCATTTTCAAAGTCCCAACCTTGTTTTTCAGCTAATTCAGCTAAAAATTGCGTTGCGTTAGTCATATTTCCAATTACATCCAATTTATTGATGGCGTTGGTAAATTCCTCGCTTACACCACCAAATAAATCATTGATATAGTGCAATTTTTCATTCAACGAAAAAGAACCTTTTAATGTATCCAATGGTACGATTGTATAATTTGAACGCACTGCTTGAATGGATTTGTTTATTCTTGAGGTCATTGGATGTTGTTCACCTGTGAAAGTAGCCACCTCTTGTTTAGTTTGTTGAGGAGTAAGAGTTGTAATTGTTTCTTGGAAGAAAACGGAGGAGCTTTGAGTTTCAGACTTTGCTTCATAACTTTCAGTAACTTGCTCAAATGGAGAGTCGTCAATTTCGATTATTGAAGTATTACTTGAAAAATGTTCTTCAACTGAAGGTTCAATTAAGTCGAAAGGGTTTTCAGCGAAAAGAGGCTCGGAAACTTTCTCAGTAACTGATTCCACGGTCGGGATTTCTTCTGTTGTATTTTCCACCTGAGGGGTTTCAATCGCCGCATTAATTTCAGGAACAAGCTCAACGATAGGTTCTTGAGAAGCAAAATTTGGTATTTCTTCTTTATCGAAAAGAGCAGGTTCTTCTTCAAAAATTTCAAAATCAAAACCACCTGCTGGTGCAACAGGCGCTGTATGATGTTCATCTGTTACAAGGTCAACTTCTGCCAGTTCATTTCCTGAAACTTTCACATTTTCAGCACTTTCAATACCGTTATGAATACGTTGTTCGTAGGCTTTGTAGCGCAAAACTACAAGACGTTCGTACAATTCACGAGCGTCAACTGTTAGCGCTTCCAATTCTAGTTGATTCAAGCTGCCGTTTTCCAATTTTACTACTGCTTCTTGAATAGAGTCGATTAAATTTTTCATAATTCGATTGAGATGTTGTTATTTAAATTTTGCTTATTCGATATTTTATCATTTTTTCAACAAAAAGGACAAACTTGCAAACGAGGAGTTTTTTGTTCGTAACAAATTTTCAATTTTGAATTCCAAAATTACAAACAAGACACATGTGCTTTTTGAATTTTTTGGTTGATTTATAAAAAGCAATTGTTAACAAAATTGAATTATGTTTTTAGAGCAATTTCCTGGTGAGGGACGTCAGAATGGTTGGATAGAAGTAGTGTGTGGCTCCATGTTTTCAGGAAAAACGGAGGAATTAATAAGAAGAATGCGAAGGGCAGAATTTGCAAACCAACCGATTTTAATGTTTAAACCTGAGATTGACAATCGCTACAGTGCGCAAAAAGTTGTAAGTCATCAAGGAAATGAATTCCATGCGCACATCATCAAAAAATCCGCTGAAATTCTGGAAGTTTGGAAAGATGAAAAGGTTATTGCTGTTGATGAAGCACAATTTTTTGACGATGGTCTTGTGGATGTGTGCAATACATTAGCCAATCGCGGTGTGCGTGTAATTCTAGCGGGTTTGGATATGGATTACAAGGGGCAACCTTTCGGACCGATGCCTGCATTGATGTGTGTTGCAGAATACGTTACTAAAGTTCATGCAATTTGTGTTTCGTGTGGGAATCTTGCGCAATTTTCCCACAGAACAACCCAAGAAGATGGTCAAGTTTTAGTTGGAGCAGTAGAAAAATACAAACCTCTCTGTCGTTCTTGTTACTTAAATGAGTCTAAAAACATTAAAATAGCACAATAGTGCGTTTTTCTGTTTTTTGAAAACAATAAATCGAACCCAAATTTGGATTTTGGGGTTTTATAATCTGTCGATATTAACCCACTGGTATTCAGTTGTTGAACAATGATTTACAAGCACGTATCGTCATATATTCTTAATTTCTTTGAATATTAACGGTGAACTACATTTTCCAACTTAATACTTTTTTCAAATTTTCATTCATACTGTCATCCGTTTTCCACTTAAAATTTAGTGGTAAAATTCCTTATCTGCACCTATTTGCAACACTTTGGAATAATTGATTGCTACAAATAGATAAGACAGTGGTTGATTGACTTTGTGACATACTGTATAAATTGTCAACTCAAATTATTTACGCAGTTTTGCACAAAATACAATTCATGTTTAAGTTTTCTTATTTCGTTCTCGCAATGTTGATTTTGGTTGCGTGCAATTCTTCTAAAAAATTAGACAAAATCAGTGAAGAATTTGATACTTATGCCGAAGAAGTTCCTACAGTAGAAGAAGCCTACGAGGAAGATTATTTTGATGAAGAAGGTAGTTTTGAGGAAGAAATCAAAGTTCGTGGAATATATAATGCCTCGAGAACTCTATTTTGTGACTTAATTCACACGAAGCTAGAGGTGAACTTTAATTGGGAAAAAGCACGCATGAATGGAAAAGCAACAATCACTGCTAAACCGCATTTCTATGCCACCGATTCGATTGTTCTAGACGCTAAAGGCATGGACATTTTAAAAGTTCAAATGGACGGGAAAGATTTGACTTACCGTTATGTTGATTCATTGCAATTGGCAATTAAACTTGGTAAAACTTACACCAAAACTGATAAATTCACCTTAGTAATTGATTATGTAGCAAAACCAAATGAGCGTGCTACCTCTGGAAGTGCTGCTATCACCTCTGATAAAGGTTTGTACTTCATCAACCCGAAACGTGAGCCCAACGGACAAATGCCACAAATTTGGACACAAGGAGAAACAGAGGCAAATTCAGTTTGGTTTCCTACAATTGATGCACCTAATGCAAAGACATCACAAGAAATTCTAATCACTGTTGAAGATAAATATTTGACTTTGTCAAACGGAAAAATGATTTCGTCGAAAAAAAACGCTGACGGTACAAGAACCGATCATTGGAAACAAGATTTACCTCACGCACCTTATTTATTCATGATGGCGGTAGGTGAATTTAAAGTTGTAAAAGATACCTATACACGTCCTGACGGGTCCAAAATGGAAGTGAACTATTATGTTGAACCAGAGTACGAACAATATGCTAAATCCATTTTTGGTGAAACACCTAGAATGATTGGCTTCTTCTCCAAAGTTTTAGGAGTTGAATATCCTTGGGACAAATATCACCAAATCGTTGTGAGGGATTATGTTTCTGGTGCAATGGAAAATACTGGTGCTGTAATTTTTGGGGACTTCGTTTACAAAACAGATAGAGAATTGTTGGACGCAAACGATCAATCGACAATTGCCCATGAATTGTTTCACCATTGGTTTGGTGACCTTGTAACGTGTGAATCGTGGGCAAACCTTCCGTTAAACGAGTCCTTTGCAAATTATTCTCAGTATTTGTGGGATGAGCACCGTTACGGCGTTGAGGAAGCGGATTACAATGCAGAAGATGAAGCAGAAGGATATTTCAACTCTGCCATGAATTCTGGATACAGTAACTTGATTCGTTTTGATTATTTGGACAAAGAAGATATGTTCGATGGTCACTCCTATAACAAAGGTGGACGTATTTTGCATATCCTTCGCAATTACCTTGGTGACGAGGCATTTTTTGCGGGTTTGAATAATTACTTGACAACCAATAAATACAAAGCGGCTGAAGTACATCACTTAAGATTAGCTTTCGAAGAGGTTACAGGAGAGGATTTGAATTGGTTTTTCAATCAGTGGTTTTTAGGTAAGGGACACCCAATTATTTTTACAGAGCAATCGAAAAGCGCAGACGGTAAAATGGTTTATTTGAAAATTAAGCAACGTCAAAATTTAGAAGATTTTCCAATTTACAAAATGCCGGTTGATGTTGCGATTTGGGATGGTAATGGAAAAAGAACCCAAAGAATTGTAATTGATAGTGTTGAACAAACCTTTGCTTTTTCAGTGAATGGCGAATTACAAAACCTTTTGTTTGACGAGAAGCAAGTGCTATTGGGTAAATATTACGAGGAAAAACCAAATAGTCAATTCATTCATCAGTTCTACAACGCTGGTAATTACCGAGCAAAGAAAACAGCACTTTTCAGATTGAGAAACGCAAGAGGAGAAGGAATTGAGAAAATGTACATGGACGCATTGAATGATTCTTTTTGGGCTACGAGAAAAGAAGCTATTCAATATGGACTAAAGAACTTAAGTAAATCGAAAGATGTGTTTGTGAATAAAATCAAGGATATTGCAAGCAAGGATAATAAATCAGACGTTCGAGCAACAGCAATAGAAGTTTTGGCTAGTTTGGATATTGAAGAGCCAATTGCTTTCTTCAAAGCTTTAATGGAAAAAGAGCAGTCTTACAGAGTCTTAGGAGCTATTTTGGCTACTGTTGCTGAATTGGATACCAAACAAGCACTTGAAATGGCAAGAAAAATGGAGAAAGACAAGGTGAAAAGTATGTACGGCACTATCGCTGAAATTTATGCTGGTGAGGGAGAAAAAGAGGACGCACAATTCTTTGAGAATATTTTACGTGAAAACAAATTAAATAACCAAGATCAAGTTAGAGCTTTCATTTCTTACATGATTTTCTCACTTCGTCAGGATTTAGACCAAATGGATAAGCTTTACAGTATGTTCGTTTTCATGCAGGATAATGGTAAGTCGTATGTTAACATGTATTTTTCAAGAATTGTCATGTACGTGATGAACGACTTAAGCAACAAACAAGCAGCTTTGGCAGCGGAGGTTGAAGAAATGGAAAAAGCGAAAGCCTTTGGACAAGCAGATATCAAGAAAAAGGAAAAACAACGCGTTGAAGACTTTATCAATAATTTCTCTCAGATGATGGGAGATGACACAGGATATTAGTATTTGAAAATGATAAGTGAAGCCTGCGACGCAAACGGAGCGACGCAGAAGTGAGCGACGCAAACTGAGCGACGCAAACTGAGCGGAGTCGAAGTGGACGGAGAATGGAAATCCGCCACAAAGTAGAAAGTGAATAGTAGGGAACCAAAAGCACTATCTGAAACCAGGTGAAGCGTAAATTAAAGTATTAAAGGGGAGGGAAACTGTCCCCTTTTTTTATGGCTAATACTTAAGCAATTAAGGTTTTTTATTGAGTTGGGTTAACTTTGTCAAAAACTTTAACATGCTAGGTTTGAAAATGGCTACCGACCCGCGCTGGGTGAATATTGTTGAAAGAAACATTGAAGAGATTTTGGTTGACCATGCTTACTGCGAACAAAAAGCAGCGAGTAATGCTATTTCAATGATTGTACACTATCCGCAATATACAGACCTTGTTCAAGCCATGACCGCAATTTGTCAAGAGGAAATGGAACATTTTAATATGGTTCATGAAAAGATACTTGAAAGAGGATTAAAATTGGGTTTTGAGCGCAAAGACCCTTATGTAAATGACCTCGCAACTTATTTGAAAAAGCATAAAAATGATGGTTCAAAGGAAGGTCATTTCGTAAATCAAATGCTTTTTGCTGCAATGATAGAAGCACGTAGTTGTGAGCGATTTAAAATTTTATCAGAAGAAATAAATGATGAGGATCTTCGTCAATTTTACCGAAGTTTAATGGAAAGTGAAGCGCGGCACTACACCACTTTTATTCAATTTGCAAGAAAGTACGGTAAAGGTATCGATGTTGACCAAAGGTGGCAGGATTTCCTTGAATTCGAGGCATCGTTGATGGAAAAATACGGGAAAAGTGAAACGATGCACGGTTAATACCAATTAGATTTTCCTTACTTTCGGGAAAAGTTCTTGGAGATGAGTGAAATTTCAAATCAAGTTTTAAGTGATTCTTTCAGAGAGTCAAAAAATTTTTTCGAAAGTGATTTAATGCTTTCTGATTTTTTTGACCGCACGGCTTCCTCAGAAGCTAAAGGTTATTTTGCAGAAAGTTTGAACAAAACAGGTCAAATTGCGGCGAAAAAAATGGATGAACTTTCCATGCTGGCGGATAAAAATGGACCGACTTTGGTGAAAAGAAATCGTTTTGGTGAAACAATCGATGAAATAAAATTCCATCCAAGTTATTGGGATTTAATGCAAATTGCGATTGATTCACAAATGTTTAGCGTAAAATGGAAACCTGAATTGCGGCAGAAATTTGAACAAGAAAGCCATCTTTTAGGGTTTTCAGCGGGCTATCTTTACGCGCTCTCAGAAATGGGACAGTTTTGCCCTTTGTGTATGACTGACGGTGTTGCGAGGTTGATAGATCGCTTTTGTCAACCCGATGATAAAGCGCGTTTGTTACCTAAAATTTATACCGACTCACTAGAAGAATTTGCAACAGGAGCCATGTTTTTGACCGAAAAATCAGGTGGTTCAGATGTTGGTCGAAATATTGTAAAAGCAACAAAAGTGGAAGGGAATCAATACGTATTAAACGGTGAAAAGTGGTTTTGTAGTAATGCCAATGCCCAGATTATTTTTGCCTTGGCACGCACAAATCCATCCATAAGTGGAACAAAAGGTTTATCCATTTTCTTGGTAGAACCGATTCTTCCCAATGGCGAAAGAAATAGTATAGAGTTCGTTAGGTTGAAAGACAAACTAGGAGTGCGCTCAATGGCAAGTGCCGAATGTATTTTTAAGAATACAAAAGCAACTTTGGTTGGAGAAGAATTTCAAGGTTTTAAAATTATGACCGAAATGATCAACCTGTCCAGAATTTACAACGCGGTTGCGGCTGTTGCTTGTAGCAGAAGGGCGATGGTGGAGGCTTATCAGTTTTTAACTTTCCGAACTTCGTTTGGTAAAAATGCCCTTGACCACGCGTTAATACAGAAAAAAATCAACGAACTTGCGGCCTTACAAACAGCAGGTTTTTACATGACGATGTATTGCATCAATCAATTAGATAAAGCTGATAATGGTAACGAAAAAGCCGGTGCTCTTCTTCGTTTGTTGACCCCAATGACAAAAAAATGGACAGCGGAAAATGGTGTTTACATTGTTCGTGAAAGTATGGAATTAATGGGCGGTATGGGGTATATTGAAGATGGAATTATGCCAAAATTAATGCGAGACATGATGGTTTTACCTATTTGGGAAGGTGCTGGAAATGTAATGACTTTGGACATATTGAGGGCAGCTATGAAATCAAATGGTTTAATAGAAATGGTTTCATACATTGATTCCAAGGTCATTAACGATAAAGAATTAAGAGATAAATGGCTTGATTTCAAAATAGAGATTGAAGAGTTGTTTCAGTTGCAAAATCAGAATTTGATGGAATGGAAGGCAGAGGATGTTTTTCATTTACTTACTGATTTCATGCAAGTTGCTATTTTGATGGGGATTTTAGACGATAAAAACAAAGATTTTGTCCAGCCTTCAATCGAATTTTTCAAAACCAAAATTATGGGTGAAAAAAGGAAAACGATTAATAAAGAAATTATAGTCGGACAGATGGCTTGGAATTTCTAGTTTTCCTGCAACTTCATTTTACATTTTTGTGTCAGATATTCATCCTTACTTATTACTAAGGAATTTTTCATCATATTTAAGCCATGTTAAGAATCTTCATTTTATTCTTTGTTGTTGCATTTTGTAAATATTCAGCTAATGCACAAGCACTTGTTTTTGCGGAGTTAACGGGAAATCCACTGAATACTACTGGATGGAATTTAACGGGTAATGCTTATGTCGGTGATACACCAGGAGATGGAGATAATTTTAACGATGAATTGATTTTGACCAATGCTTCGAATGGACAGAGTGGCGGAGTTTTTTTTCAAGAACCAATTGATTTGAATACCTGTCAGCAATGGCAAGTTGAATTTCAATTTAGAATTTGGGAAGGTAGTGGAGCAGATGGAATTGCATTTTGCTTTATTGATGTTCCACCAACAGGTTTTGTTAGCGGTGGAGGTGTAGGTATTCCACAAAGTGCCAATGGGATTAAGGTGGTGTTTGATTCTTATGATAATGGTTGTGGAGCAAATCCAGAAATTCAAATTTACAATGGTGTTGGCTACAACGAATGTGCGGCGGGAATTGTAAAGGTCAACAATTCAGGCGGTAATTTGAATTTTATCCGTTCAAGTGGTTACAACAGCGCTAGAATAACCTACAACAATGGTGTAATTACAGTTTTCGTTAATAATACACAATGGTTATCAACTACTTATAACGTAACCTTCGTTGGTTACATGGGTTTTACGGCAAGTACCGGAGGCAGCAATGATCGTCATTCTATCAAAAATGCAAGAATTTTTGCGGATGTTGCTGAAGCGAGTGCAGGGGCGGACATTTCAATATGCAGTGGGCAAACCGGACAGATTGGAACCGCCAATAATTCCAATTATGTTTACACTTGGTCACCTGCGAATGGTTTGAGTTCAACAACTGTTTCAAATCCTAGTGTTTCTCTAACTAATAGTGGAAATAGCAATTTAACTCAAACTTACACTGTGCAAACAAATTTGGCATCCAATCCAAATTCATGTCCTGTTTTTGATCAAGTGACAGTTACCGTTAAACCAAATCCTGTAAACAATATCAATGCTGTTTTATGCCAAGATGAATCACTTTCTGCTGGCGGTCAAACCTTTACATCTTCAGGTACTTATCAAGTTGTGATACCCGCTCAAAACGGTTGTGATTCAACTATTAATGTAAATCTAACTGTAAATCCCGTTTATTCCCAAAATATAAATGTGACACTTTGTCAAGGTGAAAGTTATGTTTTTGGAAATCAAACTCTTAATACAAGTGGGATTTACCAGAGGGATTTGCAAACAATCAATGGATGTGATTCTATTATTACATTAAACCTTGTTGTCAACCCGACGAATACAAGTTCATTGACAGCCTCTATTTGTCAGGGAGAAACATATCCATTTTTTGGAAACAACCTCTCCAATCCAGGAATGTACACCCAACAACTTCAAAACATTTATGGTTGCGATTCAAGTGTAACTTTAACCCTAACTATAAAACCAACATTGTCGGGAACTGTCAACCACTCCATGTGTCAAGGTGAATCTTTTCTTTTTAACGGTCAAAATTATTCTAATCAAGGTGTTTACACAGCAACTTTAACAGGTTCAAATGGTTGTGATTCCATTGTCACTTTAAATCTAACTGTCTATCCAATTCCAGCGGCACCTCAATTGACTTCGAACGCGCCTTTGGAATGTCCGGGAGATGAATTGACTATTAATGCTGAATTTTTTGACGGTGCATCCTACGCGTGGACAGGTCCGAATAATTTTGTTTCAACTACTCAAAATGTAAGTTTCAACGCTTTCGTTCCGAACATAGGAAACTACGGTGTTCGCGTGACAATCAACGGTTGTATTTCTCCTGAAGCAACTATTGGTGTGGATATTCTAAACATTTTCACCTTTGAAGATTTTCAGTTTCCGAATGTTATCACACCCAATTCGGATGGAGTAAATGATGCGATTGATATTAAAGGTTATTATCAAACTTGTTTCCGTTTTGAACTCCAATTATTTAATCGCTGGGGAAATTTGGTTTTTAGTCAAGATTTTGATGGACAACCATTTATTGGTGAAACAAACGAAGGTAAACCACTTCCTGATGGCGTTTACTTTTATCGTTTGAAATATGAAGGATCTGAAAAAAATGGGTTTGTACAAATTTTGGGTAGAAAATAAGTTACTCAATGAGGTTTCTTTTTACCGAAAAAATCCTTAAAACCCTTTTCAACTCAAACATTTTTTTACTTTTGAGAAAAAAAAGCTATGTCAGATAATTTCTTCGAAGAATCAACAGTTGGTGTTGGATTTATTTACACATTTATCGCACTGGGAATCATTGTTTCCATTTTGATTTGGGGATAAACCAACTTTAACCTTAGCTGCTTATGCCGTTTAATGCGATCTTTTCATGGTACATTGGAAAGCGCATGAAGCGCATTGAGAAATTTAGAAATCAACCTCATGTCTGCCAACGTGAGGTTTTTTTGTTTTTAACAAGTAAACTCTCCAATACGTTATTTTCAAGAAAGTTGAATTTACCGCAAATTGAAAATTACGAGCAATTTAAGTTATTAGTTCCGCTTCAGGATTATGGCTCTTTGATGGAATTCATTGAAAGGAGTAGGAGGGGGGAGGAAAATTTATTGTGGCCAGGTCTAACTTCTTGGTTCGCAAAATCCAGCGGTACAACTGCTGACAGAATCAAAATTCTTCCAATTACTCCTGAAAGTTTACACGAGAATCATTATGCTGGAGGAAAAGATTTGTTGGCGCAGTATTATCACAATCTTCCCAACCGAAAATTATACAATGCAAAGCACTTGATTATTGGTGGTAGCGGAAAATTAGATACTTCTGAAAACGGGGTGTTTACGGGTGATTTATCGGCAATCATTATCAACAATTTACCTTGGTGGACAGAACTTAGACGAGCACCGAAAAAAGAAATTGCTTTGCTTGAAAATTGGGAAGAAAAGCTGGAGAAAATGGCACGTGCTTCCCTTAATGAGAACATTTGTATCATTGCTGGAGTACCGAGTTGGACTTCCGTTTTGATTCGAAGAGTGCTTGAAATTTCAGGTAAAAAAAACATCCACGAAGTTTGGCCTAATTTGGAGCTTTATATACATGGAGGAATGAATTTTGAACCCTATTTCGCTAAATTCGAGCAGTTTATGGGTCGAAAAATTCAATATGTTGAAAGTTATAATTCGTCGGAGGGCTATTTTGGCTTACAAGATGATTATACTTCAAATGATATGTTGTTACTCACTGATTCACAGGTTTTTTACGAATTTATTCCAATGGATGAGTTTAACGGAATAGCGTCCGATACCGTTTTAAAACTTGATGAGATTCAGGAAAATATGGATTATGCCTTAGTTATTTCAACATCAGCGGGTTTGTGGCGTTACATTATAGGTGACACCGTTCGTTTTAGTTCCATAAATCCTTATCGTTTTCGAGTGACAGGTCGAACAGCTCACTTTGTAAATGCTTTTGGCGAAAAAATGATTGTTGAACACACCGAAAAAGCGGTTGCTTCTGTTTGTCAACAAATGAATTTAACACTAAGGGATTATACTGTTGCACCAAATTTTAAGATAGAAACGTCAACAGGGAATCATGAGTGGATTGTAGAATTGGAAGAAGAAGTCTTTGATAAAAAGAAATTTGGAATACTTTTAGATGAACAATTGAAGAAAGTCAACAACGATTACGAAACAAAGCGTTTTGAAGATATCAATATTGGTTTTCCTAAGATTCATTTTGCAGAAAAGGGTACATTTGAGCAATGGCTGAAAATGAAAGGAAGATTGGGTGGTCAGCACAAGGTACCAAGAGTACAAAATAATCGTAAAATTGTTGAAGAAGTTTTACCGCTAATTGAAAGCTTAAGTGTATGAAAAATAGATTTTTAATTTTTATTTTGTTGGTTTCAACTTCCATCTTTGGGCAAAATAAATTGTTTGATTTAGTCATTGAATTTTCCCTTCCTGGTAAACCACAAGCTTGGGCAATTGACAATGTTGGTAACCTCACCTACATCTATAAAGGTATCATTACAAAAACGGATTCAACTGGAAACTTACTTTTCACACAGAGCTACAAAAAAATGGGAAATAAACCCCAGATTTTCCCAATAAATTCAATGAAAACCATTCTATTTTCTGAGGATCAACAAACGATTTGTATGTTGGACAACACTTTGTCAATCAACGGTAAATGCAAAGAATTGGAAACTTTTGGAATCACCTTCGCGACTTCAATCGCTATTTCTGCCCGACCAAATTTGATTTGGGTTTATGATCAATCCAATAGTACTTTAAAACTGATTGATATAATTAATGATAAAGTGGAACAACAAGTGAAGAACTTTAACGGATTGATGAACAGTAAAGTAAGTATAATTGGAATGTTGGAAAACGACAATAAATTATACGTTTGGAATTCGGACAAAACAGTTTTCGAATTTGATATGTTACTCAATTTATCGAACGAATACAATGTCAGTGCTATTCCCTTGTTTTTTGTGGGAGATTTCATGACTTCACTCAACAAGGACAGACTCGAATTACTTAGACCGTTTGACGAACAAAAGCGAGCGATAGCAAGTCCAAGTCCTGAGGCTACAAATTTCTTCTGTTCTGGGAAAAACTTCTACTTCGAGAAAGACAATAAAATTGAGAAATTTAGATTCAAAGGATTTCAGTATTGATGAATTGAACTAAATGATTTTGAATAGTTCATGTTCATTTTACTATTAGTGTGGTATATTCCTTTCATTCTATTTCAAATCCACCAACTTTAAATTAAAATGCAAAATTGAATGCTGTGGAATATCTTCCAGTTTGTGTTCTCCATACCCCAATTGTGGGGGAATTAGCAACTCGATTTCGTCACCTTTTTTCATCATCAATAAAGCTTCTTTCCACCCACCAATCATGTCTTTTAAAGCAAAAGTTATCGGGTCTTTTTGTCGGTCGAAAATTTCACCATTAAGTAATTTTCCTTCGTAAGTAACCACAATACTGTCCTGATAGAGTACATTACGTCCCTCTCCCTTAGGATTGATTTTGTAGTATAAGCCTGAAGGTGAAGCATCCATTTTTAAACCTTTTTTGGTCATGAATTCCTGAATTTGCTTGTCGAAGTTTTTTAAATCTTCATCGGAATACGTTTTACAAGCAACGAGAATGAGTGTTAAGGCTAAAAAATGTAAATACTTCATATCTAAAATTTAATTGGTGTCAGTTTATATCCTTGTTTTTCCAATAGTCTAATTACACCTTCATCACCAGCTAAATGTGCTGCACCAACTGCAAAAAACACACTTTTACTTTCCATCAAACTTTCCATTTTTGGAATCCATTTTTGATTTCTATCTTCAAGAAAAGCTCGTGAATCCATTAACGGATCTTTGGAATCGGACTTAACGAATTTGTACAGTTCTTCAAGGTTTTGAGTGAGGTAGATACTTTGCATTTTTTCAAATTGCTCTTTTGCTTTTGGGTAGTTACGAAGGGTGTGCATTACCATTTCAGTTTGCATTTTGGGTGACATTTTATCGAAAATGGATATTTGTTCTTGCACCGTTTCTAGTCCTTCAACCGGTTTTTTATTCTGTTTGGCGATATACTCAAATTCTTTTTCATAAGATTTGGTTCGTTCAGGTAAAGAGGCTTGCAACATTAATTGCATCAACAGAAATGGTTTTACATCTTCATAACTATCAAGAAATAAACCTTTTGTCATCCCTAATGATTTTTCCGCCCAATTTAAAAGTGAGTCCAGTTGAACGGTATTGAAATAATTTCTGATAGAGCCATTTTTGAGTTTAATCAAATCGGGGGTCATTCCTGCTCCGCTCACGTCTGCAATTTCCATACAAAGTACTTCCGCACTGAGCATCGTATTCACCAGTTTTTTTTGCAATTTAAAAACATCGTAATCCATAAGGTGCATTGTACCAAGTAAATACGATGTTTTTTTGCCCTTTTTCTCTACTTTATAAAGCAAGGCGTTTTGTTTTACTTGTGCTTGTAGGTTTGTCCCAAGTAAAAGGAAAAAGATTAATAGGTTTTTCATTGTGTAGGTTTTTGTTTGTAGGTTTAGTTTCTAGATTTTTATGGTTTTAATAATTGTGCCAAATAATGATCATCCGTTTCTTCAACTCTTCGACAAACGAATCCGATTTTTGTTGCCACTTCATGTAAATTTTCATAATCCACATAAAGCCAATCAAACCACGGACCAGCTATTTTTTTGTAGTGCATTTGGAAGCGGAAATTTCCGTAATATTCACTATTCAAGTCAATTAGAAAAGAACCGTCTTCGTCTTCGTACAAGTATTTCACATCGGAAGAATCACAAATTAATTGACCTCCTTTGTTCAATAAATCCCAAGCGTGCCTTAGGCATTTTTCCAATTGAGAAAGTTTACCTGCAATACCTATACCATTCATTAACATGAGAATAGTATCAAATTTTTGATTGGGTTTGTAGCTAAAAAAAGTACTATGCTGCGCTTGAATTTGTTGAGATTTCAGGTAATCCACAGCGCCTTTTGAGCTGTCAATACAAGTAACTGTAAACCCTTTTTCAATGAGGTATTTGGCATGCACACCAGCACCAGCGCCAGCATCTAGGACTTTACCTTTGCTCATTGCCAATGCCATTTTTTCAATTTCCGGCATTTCGTCGTAGGAACGAAAAAGTACTTCAATTGGTATAATATCGTCGTCGCAAAGGTCGGAACTGACGATAATATCAAAAGGTTTTTTAAATTTTAGGTAATCTAAAATGGCTTGACCGATAGGGTCTTGCGAAACAGGTTTAGTAGTCGTATTCATTGAAATCGCTGATATCTTCGTCGTTAAAATCATCTTGGAATTCATCGAAACCAAATTCATCATCTTCTTCATCATCCAAACCGATTCCATCCTCCTCGGCTGCAAAACTAACACCGTCCATTAATGCTTTCGATTCTTCTTTGGGCGCAGTCCCCATGGCGAGTAAAAGTTGAGGCGTTTCTGGTTCCGTTCGGTCAAATCCAATTAATTCCACTAAGAAAATCCACATTCTCATGAAATCGTAAACCAAAATAAATTTTTGATCGGGTTCTTCCAAGAAATTCTTTATAATCGCATCTTTCATCACAGCGGATGGTTCGTCCACTGCATCGTCACCGTAGGACATGTCCATTAAGCTGATTTCGTGACCTTTATCCCAATTGTCGTTGGAAACATAAAAGGAGGCCATTTGGTCACCTTTGAACGCAAAAGCCTCCAAAATTGCTTTGTAAAGTGACTCGAAATTGTCGGTGTCACTGATGAGAATATCTCTAAATATTTCTTCCTTTTTTTCTGAGTCCAAGAGAACTCTGAATTTTAAACCAGGCATATATATTGTTTTTTGTTGTTGTCAATTAATGGTAGATATGCTTCCATAAACGATTTTACGGACGCAATAAAGATAAGCTATTCTACCAATTCAGGTTCATTTACAACTTTCAAACCCATTTGTTTTCCTAATCTTAACATTTCCTTTACGGCCGCCGGATATGAATTTTCAATGTCTCCTTCGAGAATGGATTCCTTGATTTGTGATTTTATAGCACCAACCGCTGCACAAGGATTCAAACCAAAGGTATGAATGATAAGTTCCCCACTAACAGGTGGTTGAAAGTTTCGAATACGGTCTTTTTCTTCTACCATTTTCAACTTTTCGGAAACCAATTCGAAGTTTTGTTTGTAGCGTTTAACTTTAAATTCATTTTTGGAAGTGATATCAGCATTACACAACAACATCAAATCGTCAATATCGTCTTCAGCTTCACTTAACAATCTTCTTATCGCTGCATCGGTAACATCACCTTTCACCAAAGCAATTGGTCGCAAGTGGAGACGAACCAATTTTTGTACGTACTTCATCTTGTTATCGAGGGGAAGTTTCAGATTTTTGAAAATTTTTGGAACCATTCGAGCTCCTAAATCTTCGTGACCATGAAAAGTCCAACCGTGTTCTTCATCAAAACGCTTGGTGGGTGGTTTGGCAATATCGTGAAGTATCGCTGCCCATCGTAACCAAAGATTGTCGGAGGTTAATGCTAGATTGTCCAACACTTCCAAGGTGTGATAAAAATTGTCTTTGTGTGACTTTCCGTTGATGACTTCAACGCCCATTAAGGCAATCATTTCTGGGAAAAAACGTTCGAGTAAACCTGTGATTTGAAGTAATTTAAACGCTCTCGATGGTTTTTCGCAAGCAATCATTTTATTCAGTTCATCAGCAATTCGTTCCCTTGAAATGATGTCTAAACGTGGGGCTTGTTCAGTCATTGCCTGCAAACATTTTGCTTCAATTTGAAAATCAAAACGAGTGGCAAAGCGAATCGCACGCAACATTCTGAGTGGGTCGTCGCTAAATGTTATACTTGGGTCGAGTGGTGTGCGAATTATTCCTCTTTCCATGTCTTTTAGTCCACCAAACGGATCCACTAATTCACCAAAAGTTGATGGTCTTAAATCGAGTGCAAGTGCGTTGATGGTGAAATCTCGTCGGTTTTGGTCATCGTTGAGCGTGCCTGAATAGGTGATAGGTTTGCGCGAATCACGTGAATAGGATTCCTTTCTCGCTCCTACAAATTCTACATCCAAATCCTTGTAACGAAAATGTGCAGTTCCATAGTTTTTAAAAAGAGTGACTTTTTTAACGCGCAATTTTTCACCCACTTTTTCAGCAAATTCTAATCCGTCACCGACAACAACAATGTCGATATCCTTGGAAGGATTGCCCATTATCAAGTCACGAACAAATCCACCAATGACATACGCCTCAATTTCATTTTCACTGCATAATTGTGAAACTACTTTAAAAACAGGATGTTTGAGGTCGGAGGAGAAATTCATAAAATAATAAAGGGGTGCAAAGGTAGGAAATGGAGTTTAAAGTGATTAGTGTAGAGTTATGAGATAAGGGCTAAGAAATAAAATTGAAATCCTCCAATGCGCAGAAAGTAAAGAATAGAGGTCTGCGCTACACTGAGCGGAGCCGAAGTGAGCGGAGCCGAAGTGAGCGGAGCCGAAGTGAGCGGA
>CAZWSY010000045.1:2332-12809 GCA_964636775.1 uncultured Lishizhenia sp. | reverse complement strand
AATTCGCCACGGCGGAGAAAATTGAAGGCTAAAATAGGAAATGCCTCCGACTCCCGAAAAATTAGTTAATATTGCCTTTACGCATGATTCTAGTCGCACAATTACTCTTTTGGATTTCGGTTCTAGCCATTTTTCATACATATATCATTTATCCCATTTTAGTGCGTTCCCTTGCTCGTTTTCGTAATCAAAACGACATGTATTCTGAAAACAGAAATGATTTTCCGAAGGTTTCGGTCTTAATTGCGGCACATAACGAAGAAGCTGTTTTAGAGGCTAAATTTAAAAGTTTGAGTGAATTGGATTATCCAAAAGATAAAGTTGAAATTCTTATTGGATCGGATAATTCCACCGATAAAACCAATCAAATTCTTCGCGATTGGATGAAAAAGGACGATCGCATTAAGGCAACTTTTTTCAAAAAAAGGACGGGAAAAATAGACATTATCAATTACCTACAAGAAAATGCAAAGGGAGAGATACTGCTATTGACAGATGCAAATGTTATTCTTTCAAAGGATTCTTTGAGACTCTTGGTTGAAAATTTTAGTAATCCAATGGTTGGATTGGTTGATACACAAATGGTGAATTACAACTTGAAGCGTGATGGTATTTCGTATCAGGAAAAATCGTATATCTCTGGTGAAGTACAATTGAAAAGCGCGGAGGGAAAGCTTTTTGGTGCTATGATGGGGCCATTTGGAGGATGTTTTTCTATTAAAAGCGAACTCTTTAAACCTGTTCCTTCTCGCTTTTTAGTGGATGATTTCTATTTGAATATGGCCGTGTTAGAACAAGGGTTTATTTGTGTGAATGAGCCTAAAGCGTTTGTTTATGAGGATGTTTCAAATGATTTGCGTGCGGAATTCAAACGTAAAGTCCGGATTTCAACAGGAAATTTTCAAAATTTGGTTCGTTTTTGGAGATTGTTGTTTCGATTTGATGGGGTTTCCTTCGCATTTTTCTCTCACAAAGTTCTTCGCTGGTTCGGACCTTTTTTCTTGGTCTTTGGCGCAGTGGGATTATCTTATTTGATTACAAATAATGTTTTCTATTACCTCGTTTCCATATTTAGTTTGGGACTTGTATTGCTTTCTCTTTTGGACTTGTTGTTCTTTTTACCGAATAAGTTAAGCCTCCCTTTAGTAAGGTATTTTACTCATTTTTTTGCAATGAACTTGGCTTTGTTAATTGGTTTTTTGAAATTCCTAAAAGGTGTAAAGACAAGTGTTTGGGAGCCGACTGCAAGACATCAATGAGTTTTTTCATTTATTTGTTTGACTTTATTTTTTACAGGAAATAGAAGAATTAGGTTTATCTGTATGTAGACTTACTAGTCATTGATAAAATCCATTTCCATTTCTTTTCTGAATTTGAGCAGATCCGTAAAGAGTGGACACTAATGTTTGTTTGAATGAGTGCCAACTGAGTTCCTTTAGTTGTCCGTCGTAACCTATGGGTATTGGTACTTTCGAGTCTATCCTTTTTGTTGAAAGGGTTTACTTGTTCGTCGTTTTCAGCAACCTTAAAACAAAAAGTCCCACCGTCGAATTTATCAACAGTGGGACTACTATTCTAGTTTAAATTTTTACTAGTTCTTAACGAAATTGCGGAAAACAACTCCATTATTAGTGCGAACGTGAATGTTATACAATCCATTTGAAAGATTAACAACAGGAACTGACCATTCAGTTGAAGTGTTTGAGTTCTGCATGACTACTTTTCCAGCGAAATCATAAATGGTATAACCTAACATGTTATCGTCAGAAGTAATATTCAAAACATCATTTGAAGGATTCGGATAAATAGAAATACTCATCAATTCTTCTTCGTTTAAACCAACAAATTCACATGCTACACAGTAACCCCAACAAGCAATTGGAAGAATAGTACTTTCCGTAACAACTAGCGCTCTGTTCGTGAACTCTCCATTAGATACTGTACATGAAGAACCTGGTGTTAATTGTTCAGAACCTGCCCAATTGTCGTGAGAGAATTTGTATTCGTAAGTTCCGTCTTCTAAAGTGATTGCTAACTGCCATATACTTCCAGATACATTGGTCATCGGTGCGCAACTTCCACACCAGTTATTGAATGTTCCGTTTACCTCTGGTGTTGTAAATGAACCCGCTGGAACATTCGACATATCCACTCTAAAGGTTACTGTTCTTGTAGTTGTGTTAGCACAAGAAACACAGCTGCTCCAACATACCAATGGAAGTGTTGCCGCCTCCGTTACTACAAGCGTTCTGTTTGTATAACCAAAAGAAGTAATAGTGCAAGGCGAACCTTCTACCAATGATTCTTGTCCTTCAAAACCGTCATAAGAGAATTTATATTCGTAATTTCCTGGCTCAAGTTGAATGGTCAATTCCCAAATAGATCCCGAAACGTTCGTCATTGGAGCACAGTTTCCACACCAATTATTGAAAGTACCGTTCACCTCAGGAGTTGTAAAACTTCCAGCAGGAACATTACTCATATCCACGCGGAAAGTAACGGGAACAGCTGTAATGCTTCCACCACCTCCTCCAGGAGTAGTAACTGTAGCGATTGCAGGAGTTGAATACAGGTTTTCGGCAGTGTTGTATTGATACAACCAAAAAGTGTAGTTGGTACCTGCTTGTAAACCTGTCATTGTGAAACCAAAAGCGTTGTTTCCACCACCGTCTCCAGCAGTCGAACCAAATGTGTACTGTGTAGCATCCATTGGATTTGCAGGAACGGATGCAGTTGGAGAATAAAACAAACGATATACTATGTTCCCGCCAACGTTATTCGGGCCACAAGCAAGAAATGCTTCACCATTAGCAACAGGTGTACCACCTACGTTATTCTCAGCGATAAATCCAGCAGGTTGTGCAGGCGGTGCAGTAGCGGATGATACTTGTAAAACTACGTTATCAATGAAAACGTCATCGTTCGCGGTACCCATTTCAAAACCTAACTTCATTGCTCCGTAGGTGTTGTTCAATGAAAAGGTTACAGAGTAATTAGACATTGTTGTGTTGATTGTAAAGTCTTGAACAGCAACTGCTGCAAATCCTCCACCGTTTTCTCCAAAGTACATTCTCAATGGACGACCACTCACGCTCGAACGTGCGTCAAAAGTGATTTCATAGTTCTGTCCAATTGATAAACTGCCAATTTGCTCAGGCGTTAAGATTTGATTCAACTGAACCCACCATGTGTTTCCACCGGCGTTAACAATACCTGTAATGTTAGCCTCATCATTAGAGGTTGAATAGTTAGCATTTACGCCTTCCCAATCGGCCAAAAATGTTGACCATGCGTTTAAACCATCGCTAAAATTCCCGTTAACGACGATGTTTTGCCCAAACACTAAAAAGTTCAGCATTATGGCAAAGGGTAATAAAATTTTGTTTTTCATAAGATTACTTTTTTTCAAAATTATTACTTTTTGTTAAATCTACAATAAGTCCATGTTAAAAACATGTTTTTCATTGAATAAACGTGTCTTTTTAACCAAAATCAGCGCTATTTTTTGGTTCTGATTTCACTATAAGAAATAAATAAAAGCTCTAAGATGTGTCTGTTGTTTGTTGCAATCAAGGTGTGTTTAGGCTTTTGTTTATCAATCATGAATCGCTTAAGGTTTTATGGATAAATCTTGAAGCTGAAAAATTGAAAATAAATGTGTGCCCATTAAAAAAATGAGTTGTTCACGGATTTTTGCCGAGTAGGTTATTTTTCGATTTGATAAACTTATGTTGCTTTATGGTTGAAAATTAGAAATTGATTGTTTTTGTGCTATTACACCCAAGACAAGCTTAAAACAAGTGCTTTGATGATCGATGTTTTTGTAAACTAACTTTAATATAACCAATAAGATAACTCATTCATTTATCTTTATGGGTAAAACATGCACAAATTATGCAGGTTCTCACAGGAAGGCAATTGCGATGAATTCTAAATCAGCAGACACCACTCTAAACTCTTTATTTACCTTTGCAAAATGACCGATAAGGATAATATGTCATTTTTAGACCATCTCGAAGAATTAAGGTGGCGTTTGGTTCGTGCTGCTATAGCTGTAATTATCGTCGCGATTGTTTTGTGGTCGTATCAAGAAAAAATAATGAATGATGTTTTCTTGGCAATGAAAAGCAAGGATTTCATCAGTTTTAAACTTTTGTGTCAGTATCTGGGAGTATGTATTGAGGATATTCCCGTGAAAATGCAAAGTATGACGGTATCGGGGCAATTCTCTTATGCCTTAATGATGAGTATTTTGGGCGGTGTTGTTATTGCTTTTCCTTTTATTTTTTATCAAATTTGGGCATTCATTAAACCTGGATTAAAACTCAATGAAAAGAAAATGGCGAGAGGAATAGTCTGGTATGTAAGTTTTCTGTTTTTCCTTGGAATTCTTTTTGGTTATTTCGTTGTCGCACCTTTAAGTATTCAGTTTTTTGGTGCCTTCCAAATCAGTAGGGAAATTGAAAATATATTTACGATCAATTCCTACATGAGCACTATCTTGTCCACGGTTTTCTATTCTGGCTTGTTTTTTCTTCTTCCGGTCGTAACCTATTTCCTCACAAAAATTGGGCTTTTCGATTCCGAATTTCTAAAAAAATACAGACGTCATGCCATTGTGGTTATTCTTATTCTTTCCGCAATCATTACACCTCCTGACATAGTTTCGCAAATCATTGTTTCCATTCCTATTTTAATTCTCTACGAAATAGGAATTCTTGTTGCGCTTAGGGTCGAAAAACAACAAAAATTGGATGAAAGTAAGTAAGTACCTTCTTATTATCCTATTTCTCACACCTTTAATACTTAAGGCGCAAAAAACAGTTGTATTCGGTAAAGTGACCGATGCGCTCACCAAGGAAGGAATGCCTTTTGTCAAAGTTCAATTTTTGGATGCGAAAATTGGCACACTTACAGATTCTTTAGGAAATTATCGCATCGAAACGTTCTACGCTACCGACACACTCATTTTTTCGTTTAGCGGCTATCTTACTCAAAAAGTTAAGGTGAAAAAGGATGTTGAAAACCGCATTGATATTACACTTCCAGTTCTCACCACAGACCTTCAAGAAGTTCTTATTAAAGCGCCAGATGAATTGCCTTCTACGCGTTTACATAAAAAAGTCGTTGCAAATAAGGAAATCAATAATAAGGAAAAACTCAAATCCTATGAATACGAACTTTACAACAAAATACAGTTTGATTTAAGCAATATTGGCGAGGATTTTACATCAAAGAACCCATTGACCAAACGCCTTGAAGTGGTGCTTAACTACCTCGATACCAACGATCAAGGTGTTGGGTATTTACCTGTTTTATTGACCGAAACCGTTTCCGATTTTTATTACAACAGTAAACCTAAAATGCGCAAAGAAGTTGTGAAAGCCACGCGCATCACTGGTATCGACCGTTTGCAAATGAATCAGTTTTTAGGTGATATGTACTTGGATTTGAACGTTTATGATAATGTTTACGATTTGTTTTACAAGTCCTTTGTGAGTCCTGTTGCGCCGTATGCCCGAAATTATTACCGCTTCTACATCGACGATTCTACTTTTATTGGTTCAGATTGGTGTTATAAGTTGCGTTTTGCTCCAAAGAGAACGGGCGATTTAACGTTTGAAGGACATCTTTGGATACACGACACTACCTACGCTATACGTTCCATAAGCGCGTCCATTTCGCCTGGTGCAAACCTGAATTACATTCAAGATTTCTATTTCGAACAAGAATTCGAACAAGTGGAAAAAGAAGTCTGGATGATGACAAAGGAACGTTTAATTGCCGACGTTAAGTTGACCGAAAATTCAAAATTGTATGGCTTTTTCGCTCGTAAAACTTCCACACGACGAAATTTCAAAATTGATGAAGACCATCCGCTTGAATTTTACAGGAGCGAAAACACAGTAGAATTTCAAGAAGGAGCTAAAAATAGAACAGAGGAGGAGTGGGCTGCCTTTCGACATTCACCTTTGAATAAACAAGAAACGAACATCGGTCAAATGATAGATTCTTTGAACGAAACCCCATTTTTCAAAAGAATGAAAGGACTCGTTTATTTTTTGAGTACGGGATATTGGTGGTATAAAAAAATAGAGATTGGTAGTGCTTATTCCTTGGTAGCATTTAATCCTGTGGAACAATTTCGGGTTGGTTTAGCGCTACGAACCTCAACCGATTTCTCTAAAAGGTTTGAAATGGGTGGAAGAATCGCTTACGGATTTGGTGATGAAACATTCAAGTATGGAGCTTTAGTTAGGTATAATTTAACTCCCAAAAAACGCGGGATGCTTAGTGCTTTTCACAGTTATGATATTGAACAAATTGGTGTTTCACCTTTCGCAATTTCAATGGGCAATACTTTCACAACTGTTTTAAGTACGGCACCTTTCGACAAGTTGACATTTGTTAGAAAATCAGGTATAAACTTAGAAAAAGACATAAAAAAAGACTTTATTGCTTACGCTGCTTACG
Organism: uncultured Lishizhenia sp.; assembly: GCA_964636775.1. GTDB lineage: Bacteria > Bacteroidota > Bacteroidia > Flavobacteriales_D > Crocinitomicaceae > UBA952. The sequence goes on along the minus strand of CAZWSY010000045.1, from coordinate 6,335 downwards.
ATTGGAAAAAATTTATGCCACTCGGTTTGGCTAATTATCAACGTGCTGTTGGAAATGATACTATCGCCATTGACCATATTACAACAAGCGAATTTACCTTCCGTTTGCGTTGGGCAAAAGACGAAGAATTTATTTCAGGATATTTTGATAGATCGGCAATTCCTTGTAAAAATCCAATTTTATCCTTTCAGATGATTTTAGGTGTTCCTGGAATAATTGGAAGCGAATACAAGTACCAACGTTTTGAATTTCAGTACGAACACTATCGTCAATTTGGAGTGCTTGGACGAATTTATTATGGTTTTTCGGTTGGATACATCAATGGAAACGCACCCTATCCACTGTTAAAAGTTCATGAAGGCAATCAATCACTTTGGTTAATGTCGAGTGCATTTAACAAGTTGAATTTCATTGAGTTTGTTTCCGATAAATACGTTGGAGCGTTTGTAGAAAATAAATGGGAAGGCTTGTTTTTTGACCGAATTCCAGGTGTTAACAAATTGAAATTGCGACTAGTTACAAATGTTAAAATGACCTACGGGAGGAGAAGTGATCGTCACCAAGACATTATGATTGTACCTGATTTTGTGCGACCGTTTAATGGAATTCCATACATAGAAAGCAGCGTTGGAATTGAGAATATTTTGAAAGTGATTCGAGTGGACTTAGTTTGGAGAATGACTCATTTGCCTGAAGGTATGCATCCACTTGGTGTTAGGGCGAGATTTTCTTTTAATCTTTAATTTCGTTTTGTGAAACTATACACACTAAATATAGCAAAAACATACCGCGGTCGAAGGGTTGTGAATGGTGTTTCGGTTGAAGTAAATCAAGGAGAAATTGTAGGTTTACTTGGACCGAATGGAGCTGGAAAAACGACTTCATTTTACATGATTGTTGGACTGGTGAAGCCTGACGAAGGGCAGGTATTTATGGATGACGTTGAAATTACCAAACTTCCGATGTACAAAAGATCCCAAATGGGAATTGGATATTTGCCGCAAGAAGTTTCTGTTTTCCGTCAACTCAGTGTGGAGGATAACATCATGGCGATTTTGGAAATGACGGACCTAAACAAGACACAACGAACTGAAAGATTGGAAAAATTACTTGATGAATTTCACTTGCAACACGTTCGGAAAAATTTAGGAAATCGTCTTTCGGGTGGTGAAAAACGACGAACAGAAATTGCTCGTGCTTTGGCCACTGAACCTAAATTTGTACTGCTCGATGAACCTTTTGCCGGAGTGGATCCTATTGCGGTTGAGGACATTCAGAGTATCGTAAGTGAATTGAAAAAGAAGAATATCGGTATTCTTATAACTGACCACAATGTTCAAGAAACCTTATCCATAACCGATAGAGCGTACTTACTTTTCGAAGGAGGAATTCTTAAATCGGGAACTGCGGAAGAATTGGCTGCAGATGAACAAGTTAGAAAAGTTTATCTCGGTCAGAATTTCGTATTAAGATCTAAACAAAATCAAGAATAAAACTTGCGAAATGGAATTAGAAAAACAAAATTCTTTACTTGCTAAGTTGGTTGTTTTTCTTTCCCAAAAACCTTTTTTGAACGGAATTATCATTCTTGTTTATGCTTATCTGATTATTTTTCTTCACGACCCCTTAGTTCAGCATTCCGTTGCTGTAATGCAATACACTGGAATTCCTGGTTACAATACCTTAATTACCGTAATTATTTTACTCACAGTCTCTTTTCTAGGTTTTTACATTTGGAGCAATTACAAACGCAATTCTGAAAATTGGCGTGATAAATTGAAATTCTCTCTGTTGGTACTTGGACTTTTATTTGTTCATTATCGTTTTTTACTCGAAATGAACATCGAAATTATACATGCTTTTGCTTATGGATTGTGGTTCATTCCTTTAAGTGCTTTTTTTCGAAGTCCAAGTTTAGCTTTAGTTGTAGCACTTCCATTTATGCTTTTCGATGAATGGTACCAATACCAAGTTTTATATCCACATTATGTTCAATATTGGGAACTTAATGATGTGTTATTGAATGTTTTGGGATGCTTGTTTATGCTTGCTTTGATGAAATGGTCTGATGTTGAATGGAAAAAAGAATGGAGATGGAGCTTAAGTTTGTTGCTCGCTTATTTTCTCATGTTTACTATTTGCGTTTTTCTAGGTTTTTTTGCAGTTACAATCGATGATGCAAATCCATACACAGTTTTAATAATCAATAAATTAAACACTTTTAATCAATGGTGGCAAATTCATCCGCTGACTCAGAAAGAATATGTTGTTGTGGGTTGGAAATCGTTTTGGTTTGTTCTTTTCGTTTTGGTTTTTTTGGATCGGATTTTTAAATGCTTAGTTGGTTTTTCGTTTAGAAGAATAGTTAAATGACGAGGTGAGTGAAAAATGGAAAAATCAAATTCGTAATCAACCTTTGTTGAATACAATTGTTCACCAATTATGAAAGTTGGAATTATTGGTTCTGGAGTAGGGGGGATGGCTACCGCGATTCGGTTAGCCAAATTGGGAATGGATGTAACTGTTTTCGAAGCAAACGAATTTACAGGTGGGAAAATTAATGAACTTAAGCTGGGAAGTTATCGCTTTGATAGAGGTCCCTCTGTATTTACAGAACCGGAACTTATAGACGAATTGGTTGCTTTGGTAGGGGAGGAAAAAACCATTTTTCAATACGCGTACTTGGAGGAGAGTTGTCGTTACTTTTTTTCGGATGGACAGCAAGTTAATTTGCCATCAGGAAGAACTCCATGTGCCATAACACTGGAAAAAGAATTGGGTGAAAATAAACGAAATGTGGAGCAATTCCTCGAAAAAATGGAGCGAAACTACAAGGCTGTTTATCCTGTATTTATCTCCGCTTCATTACACAAAACTTCTCAATGGTTGAATAGACATGTTCCTGCGGCCTTAATGCGTCTTCCAAAATATGGGATATTAAAAAGTATGAACGCAGTAAATGAAGGAACTTTTGATAACCCAAAAACAGTTCAGATATTTAATCGATTGGCAACCTATAATGGAAGTAGCCCATACCTTACACCGGGAATGTTAAATATTATTTCTCACCTTGAAATGAATCGTGGTCCCGCTCTTCCTGTTGGAGGAATGGTAGCTATCAGCAATACTTTACGAAAGCTTGCTGAAAAAATGCGTGTTAACATTCGTTTATCCGAAAAAGTAGATGAAATTTTAGTGAAGAATAATAAGGTAAGAGGTTTAAGAACGACAAAAGCTGATTTTATTCCCTTTGATTTGGTTGTTAGTAATATGGATGTTCATTATACATACGAACGTTTACTTCCAAATATTCCTCAACCTAAGGAAAATTTGAAACAAGAAAAGTCATCTTCTGCAATTGTTTTCTATTGGGGGATTAAGGAGAAATTTTCGCAATTGGGGGTTCACAATATTTTTTTTTCAAAAGATTATCAGTCAGAGTTTCAATACATATTTCAAGACAAAACGCTTCCAGAAGATTGCACGATTTACGTTCATATAACTTCTAAAATTGAAAAAAGTGATGCTCCTGCGTTTGGCGAAAATTGGTTTGTTATGGTTAACGCGCCCATTAATGTTGGGCAAAATTGGGATGAAGCCGTACAAAAACTGAAAGGGGCGGTTATTCGAAGATTATCTAAACAATTAAATTGCAAATTAAATGAACTCATCGAAGAAGAGTCAATAATGGATCCTCGTGATTTGGAGAATATGTATTTTGGGAAACAAGGTTCAATTTATGGTAATGCATCAAATAACCGAATGGCCGCATTTTACCGACATCCGAATTTTTCTAAAATAATTGAAGGTCTTTATTTCGCAGGAGTTACAGTTCATCCTGGTGGTGGAATTCCATTGGCTTTAAATAGTGCAAAGATTGTAGAGAAATTAGTGAAAGGCGCTATGGTAAAGAATAGAGCGCAGCCCTGAGCGGAGCCGAAGGGAGCGCAGTCGAAGGAAACGGAGCCGAAGGGAGCGGAGTCGAAGGGCGACGTCCTGAGCG
>CAZWSY010000045.1:0-2232 GCA_964636775.1 uncultured Lishizhenia sp. | reverse complement strand
CAGTCGAAGGAAACGGAGCCGAAGGGAGCGGAGTCGAAGGGCGACGTCCTGAGCGGAGTCGAAGGGCGACGTCCTGAGCGCAGTCGAATGGCGACGTCCTGAGCGCAGTCGAATGGCGACGTCCTGAGCGCAGTCGAATGGCGACGTCCTGAGCGCAGTCGAAGGAAACGGAGCCGAAGGATGAAAATTGAAATATGACAGAAAAAATTTACGAACCAGGTGTTTTTTTATCGCGAATAGCAAGGTAAGTGAGATAAACTTGTTGGAGCCAAATAAACACCAGTATTGGGATTACAATTACCACCAGTTTGTTAAATTTCCATGCCTGAGCAAATTCGAAGTGGATGAAGTGTTGAACTGCTCTTGTAATTCCACAACCAAAACATTCTTTTTGAAAAAATAACTGGGACAGACATAAGGATTGACCAGTATCAAAATAATTGGCGGGCAATAGTACCAAAATCAAAGGAAGTACTACAAGCCCGCCAAAATATAGTTTTTTAATTAGAAGCAATTTATCTGTTTCTTAGAACATGAATAATTGCGTGAATCACTCCTGGAAAACCGCAAAGAAGAGTCCAAACTACATTCCATAAAACTGGAGTTATATCCCAATCTGTAGCCAAACCAACAGCAACCGGCGGAATTATAAAGCATAAAATAAACAACAAAACTGTCGGAACATCACTCGAGTTTTTTGAAGATTTTTCTGCTTTGGCTTTAGAAACTTTTTCTTTTACATCCTTTTTGTTCAAAGTTTGTGAAGAAACTGTTGCTTGTTTATTTTCTCTTACGCTTTCAAAAACTATTGAACTGTTGTTTTCAGTGTTCTCAGATTCACTTTTTACAGACTCGTTTGAAATTTCCTCTGATAGGATATCTAATTGGTTGTCGATGGAAGTTGTTGATGCAATTGGTTCATGGCTATAATTTGTGGTTCTATTCGATTTAGCGACAACTTCTTCAATTTCTGATTCTTCATAAGTTGTAACTTTATTCTTGTCATTTTTAACTTTAATTGACGTGTGATTCCAATTGACATTAAAGCCTTTTCTGTGATAGCGTTGTTGAACTGAACAAGCGTTAAGAACCATAGCTGAAATGATTGCAGCTAAACTTACTTTCATAAAATTTCTCATAAATTAGGTTTTTAAAATTTGGACTAAAATAATGATTTGTTCGACAAATTGAAAATGACATACATTAATTGACTTTAAAAATTAAAAGATGTTAAGTGTCTTTTTTCATTACGCTTTGCACTTACTTTCGCGGAAAAAAGTTATGAGAAAAACAGTTTTATTGTTTGCGTTATTGAGTACGCTTTTAATTACTTCTTGTACATCAGTACATAAAACCATGCGCGAGCCAAATGTTCGAGTTGAATTGGAACGTGACGATTTTGAATTATCTCAACAAGTTTCAGCTGAAGCCACCTCAGTGCGAGTTCTTGGAATCGATTGGAAAAGATTATTAAACGTTGAAAGGGGTTCGGTTGAAGGATGGGCATTTTCTGCTGTCAATTTGGGTTACATTCCAATAATTGGTACTGGTATAACTGAGCCAACTTCATTTTACGCGCTACACGAAATGATGAAAAATAATCCAGGTTACGACGTAGTTTTTTATCCTCAATACGAAGCTATCGTGAAGAGACCAGTAATCGGTTTGGGATTTATTTATAAGAAAACGACCGTAAAGGCTACTGCTAGACTTGGCAAAATGAAATAAAAGTTCTCGAACACAAATTACACAAAAGGAGTTGGATTTTATTCAGCTCTTTTTTTTGTCAAAATAATTCATTGTTAATGTAGAGAATATTATCATTTCATCAATGACTTATTGCATTTATACGAATAAAGAGGCAATTTGTCGCACAATCCCAACGAAGGTTTCATTCGCATGGTCAGAAGGAGTTTACTGCAAGCTACCACGAAAGGCACGAAAGGCACGAAAATACCACGAAGGTCAGGAAAATACCACGAAAGGCACGAAGGTCACGAAAGTACCACTAAAGGCACGAAGGTCAGGAAAATACCACGAAAGGCACGAAGGTCAGGAAAATACCACGAAAGGCACGAAGGTCACGAAAGTACCACGAAAGGCACGAAGGTCAGGAAAATACCACGAAAGGCACGAAGGTCAGGAAAATACCACGAAAGGCACGAAGGTCACGAAAGTACCACGAAAGGCACGAAGGTCAGGAAAATACCACGAAAGGCACGAAGGTCAGGA
>CAZWSY010000044.1:0-30743 GCA_964636775.1 uncultured Lishizhenia sp. | reverse complement strand
AAAGTCCCCAAAGAGCACCTCTATTACTGCTATTCTTTTTCAACAAATGATAGTTTTTGAGTTTAATCCTTTATTTAAACAAACTTTTAGTTAAGGAATTTAGATTTTTTGATTGTATTACTTCGCTAAAGATTAAAACCAATGTTTTACGGACCACAAAATACTTATTAATATTTTCTATGAAAAAAGGAGAAAGGCACAAACAAATTGCTATTAAACATCTATTATGGTAAGTTTCAAAGTATTTAAACACCTTTAAATTGCAAAAACCTTAATAAATTTCTTCAATTTTCTCAATCATTTTGATATGTGGGGATGGACTTTTAGTGAAAATATAACTTTGTAAACGCTTCACTTTATCTCTGAATAAATTTACAGTGTAATAGTAACGGTTGGATGGAGAATTATAAAAAAGTGAGGTTGAGTTCCAAGAAACAATTACACTGTTTGTCAAATTCATAATAAATAATTCACCTGGGAGTAATGAATAGATAATATGTACATCATCCCCAATTTTTTTATAAGCCTTTAAGTCTTCTTCCGTTGATTGAGGGTGTAATTTTAGTATTAGGGGTTTATTCAATTGTGATTTTAATTTGTGAAGAAATTCAAATTCTACAGAAGGTTTGTGCGATTTTACTGGTTTGCACATATAGAGAATAGCATCGTCTTTTACAGGAATTAAATTATCATTCCAACGAAACAACTTTTCGAGAGCAGCTTTATAAACTTGATGTTGACAAAATTCTATTTTAACCAGGCTTTTGCGATTCCAATTATCATACGACTCTGGAAATGTTAGATAAACGTAATCAACCTCATCTGTGTAAGCATATTCTTTGGTATAAAGTAATTTTAATGGCTTAACCTCTCTAATACCATTACGCCACAACCAACGCCATGTATTGATATCCCATTGCGTCATCCCCAAGGAATGTCTTTTCATTCTATTATAAGGCTTCAATCCATCTTGAAACAAGCAGACCTCACAATGCTTTTGTTGTTTTTTAACTTTCTTTATAACACTCAGCATCAACGCATCTTGTTCTTGAAAGAAATAAAGTCTGTCATAATTTTGTGCTAAAATAGAATTCAACAAATCTTTATGATCTATTGAAAACAAACCTTTAAAATCAACTTGAATTCGTAATACTTCAAATTTCGCATTATGAACACCTGAAAAATCTAAGTCAAAATTTAATCTATTGTGATTAGATTTTAAGGTAATGTATACATTAAATTCAACATCGGGGTTCTTTAAAATTTCATTCATGCAAAGCATTAAATGATATTCAGTATTTACAAACGCAACAATTTTCATTGAATCTTTCTCTTAAGTATTGTTATAATTTTAGTTTTTTGTCTAAGAAGAAAATAGAAGTAATAAAACCTAGTTGGTTTAAAACGAAAAAGCCAGTATTTATTTAGCTTTCTGATTGTTTTCGAAATGACCTTTTGGTCTAGTAAGAAATTTAAATGCTGTATTACAATAAAATCAAATTACCTATACCGTAAATAAAGTTCATTCAGTCCTTTACAAACGACTTCATCATTTCAAACTCAAATTCACTGAATACACCAAAAGCATTCTTATCATCAACTAAAACATGTGCAACTCTATTTCCCATCATTTTCCTAGTAGATTTGAAATTCTCAATTGTGCTTACTACTACTCCTCCAACTCCCTTATAAATGGCATCTCGTTCATGTTTGGTGTGCTTATCATGATCAAGAATAGGCTTGAAGCTTTTTCCATTATGTTTAAAAAAGGTATTTAATTCTGCACGAACGGTTATCACTGAATCTGCTTTGAAAAGAGCCAAAGAATAAACCGCTTCATCAAAAGTTGATGGCTCTACAAAGGGATACTCAATTGCTACCGTTGCAACTGCTTCAAAATCAGAATTAACTCTTTTTAAAACAAAATCTACAGTTTCAGAAAGGGTAACCGTTTGACTAGCTAACTCCTCTGGTCTAAGTAAAACGGTTACTCTTTCATTGGAATCAAACATCGTAAGAAACTCGTGAAAAAGGACTTCCTCAGAGGTTGTAACGACAATATGATTAATAGTTTGGGTGGCTAAGCAAGCATCTACTTTTTGTTCTAAAACAGTTTTACTTTTTACTTTTACTAATGACCAATTTTCACCTTGTATTATTTTACTTCTAACTGGAATAATTGCCAAAGTTTTTGGAGTTTTTAGATATTTTTCTACAAATTTTCTTTTTATCTCTTTTCGAGTATCTAATATTCTCTTTTCATTAGAAGTGAGATTGCTACCATGTCTTCGATAAGAAAAAAGAGGTCTACTTATGTTCGTAACCTTGTGAAAAGAAGTAAATTTTATCCAAAGTTCGTAGCCGTCTTGACATGAAAAGGACTCATCGTAACCACCTAATGCCTTTAAAAAATCCAATCGAACCATTGTGCACGCCCCATGAGCAGGCTGGTCATATAAAGTTACCTCATCATCAAAATGATGTCTTCTTTCTTGACCAGTAATCTTCCCATCCGCATCAACGTAATAGTAGTCTGGAAAAACCAAACCAAGTGAATCATCAGCCTCGAGAAGTGCAACCATAATCGCAACTGCAGAAGGTTCTAAAAAATCATCTGCATCCAATCTCATAATGTATTTACCTTTGGCAAGTTCAATGGCTACATTATTTGTAGCATTTAAACCTTTATTTTTTTGAAATACAGTACGAATACTTTCTAAACCTTCATATTTCTTTATAATCTCATAACTATTATCAATTGAACCATCATCAATAATTATTAAATCAATAGACTTATAGGTTTGTGACAGTACACTGTTTATGGATTGTTCAATATACTTACCGTAGTTATAATTTGTAATGTATATGGTTACCGTTGGATTCACGTATTACTTATTTAAGGTTTGAGATATCTAATTTTGAAAACTTAGGAATATCGTTTAAAGCGACTTTACCAATTAAATTATCGTATTCTCTTGCATCAATTCCAGCTAATGGACGAAGAACGGTTATGTTTTCAAAACTCAGAATCTCTCCCTTTTTTATATCACGAGAAGGATAACAAGCCCTCCTAAAAGACGCCACATGTCCGTTATCTATTTCGATTTGTGCTGGTTTTTTTACAGGATTCCCTTGAAGTGCATGAATTAGCTGAATTTCACTAATTAAATCTTTAATTTCAGCCACAGTCAGAGATACTTTATGGTCTCTAAATACTTTGCCTTCTCTATCGTCGGTAAAATGAAACTCTAAAACCTCTGCCCCCATTGCTACAGCATATTGTAATGCTTTACTCCCCTCTGTATGGTCTGAATAACCAATAGTGAGACCCAATTTTTCTCTAAGTCTATTCATTACACTTAGGTTCGCGTCACTGGGTGGAATAGGATACATTGACGTGCACTGCAAGACTGCCAACATATTTGGCTTTTTGTATATTTCATTACAATCTTGTATATATTTTACCGCATCAATAACCTCTTCTTCGTGTGATAAACCAGTTGAAATAATAATAGGTTTTCCAATTTTTGCAGTGGCTTTTAAAACAGGATAGGCGGTCAAATCCCCACTTCCAATTTTGTACAAAGAGATGTAAGAGTCTATCCATGACATAGCTTCCAAATCCCAAACCGAGGAGGTATATTTTAGACCTGCGCCAATAACCATATTTGCAAGCTCAATATGATTACTTTTAGTCAATTCAAATCTTTTAAAATGTTCATTCCTTTGAGGACTTTCTAGTTTTGAAACTAACGTATCTCCGGTATATATTTGGAATTTAACATAGTCCACATCTGATTGAATAGCTAGCCGCGCCAATTTTTTTGCGTATTCAAAATCACCCTCGTGATTCCCGCCAATTTCAGCAATTAATAAAGGTCCGTGCTTGCCTTTAAATGGTTCATTATTTATCATGAAGTTCAATTAGAGTTAATATTTCTAACATATTGTATAGAGTGTGATTTGAACTGAACCGAGAAACCAAATTTCTTGTTCTTTCAAAATCTTCAATTGTATCCAAAGCTAATTGCATTCCTGCCGCTTTTGGTATGTCTGTATTGTATAGAAATTTAAAATCTGGACGTTCATTATCATAGAGATAGGCTGTAACATGTTCACTGTAAAAAGACGAGGCACTAATTTCTGAAAGTACAGATTCGTAGTAACTTAATTTGACAGATTCTACACTCATCCCTTTTGGATACGTTCGATTTTTAACATTGGATATAAAACTGTATTGTCCTTGTTCGGATATTTCTTTTACTTTTTGAATGAGCGGAATATCAGCAAAAATATTATCACCATTAATCCTCAATGCATAATCCCAATCTTGAGACTTTGCAGCCTTGTAGAATCGTTCAGCTACATTATCCAAACTTCCTCTGAAACATCTAATTCCATTTTCGAGTGCAAAATTGGCTATCGGTTGATCAGAATCCTCTAAACTTGTTGATATAATAATTTGATTCGATTCAAATACTTCTAAAATACGTTCTACGATATACAATAAAACAGGTTTACCCTCTAAATTCATTAGTGCTTTACCAGGTAGCCTAGATGAATTATATCTTACCAAAATAACAGCTCCTACATTATTCACGATTACCTATTTTTTTTGCTGGTGAACCTCCCCAAATTTCATTTTCAGGTATATCTTTGTTAACAACAGAATTTGCTGCAACTATTGCACCATTAGAAATTTTTACTCCTTTAAGAATAGTCACGTTACTAGCTATCCATACATCATTACCAATGGTAATTGGAGAAGTTTCATTACCTTGTAGGTTAATATTCTTATTTTTCTTTGCGATATGATTACTGTCCACTATATAAACAAAAGGGGCAATTAAACAATCATCACCAATAAAAATATTTTCAGAGGAAAAAATAAAAGTATGAAAACCTATAGTCGTTCTCTTTCCAATTTTAATTTGTGCCTGCTCATTGCAAGCACAAATGCGTGCACCTTCCTTTATAACGACATCCTCTTCAATGAAAATATTTTTAGGATACCGTTGTAGTTCAACGTTTTTATCTATAAATACATTTTTGCCCAAATAACCTATTCTTCGGGATAAATACCATTGCCTTAATCTAACTTTCCAACTAAACTTGAGGTGTTTTCTTAACTGCGACACAGATTTGATTTTTTTTTAATTCAAATGAGTTTTATAATGGTAGTAGGATTTGATTAACAAAAATCAAAAATGATATTCAAACCACAACTTTATAGATTATTATTTTGGAGATAATATCAAAATTAATATTTATAACCCATTCTTTTTTAATAATTCTAACAGCTTCTCACTAACTTTTAGCACCCCATTTTTATTCAAATGGTGTGAATCGTAAAAATCTATTGAATCATTCATGCTCATTGTTTTGTTTAAGTTAAAATAAGCTCCATGATTTTTCATGATTTTATCGAAATAACTAATATTTTGGTAACTTAAATAATTTACCTTAGGTATGGGTGCAAAAACCAAGATTAATTTAATTTTCTTAGTTTTCAAAAGTTGAATAATGTCCTTAAACGATTCCATTTGATAGTCTAAAAATGTAACCTCTTTTTTTTCAAATTTTTCGGGACTATAAAATTTAAGATCCTTCTCAACATATCCACCTGAGATATATTCGTCATCCCCTTTAATTCTTTTTTCTACAAACGACTTATTCCATCCCAAAAAATCAAGTGTAAATCCATAAATTAGGGTATTATACGTCTTTACATTATTCGTTGTAAAAGCCATTTTTAAAGATTCAACATCATTAATATCATTAGCAATAATATCACAAGAAGACTCAACCCCATCTAATTCAAATGTTAATGGATAAACCTCATAGATGACTGTTTTTGGTTCTAATCGGTCTAAATATCTCTCTAGCAACAACTTGGTCTGAGTAGGTGTTTGGGCGCTTGTACCCAAATTAAAAGCTTTGTATCCATTTCTATTAAAAACTCTAGTGTCGATCCCTCGCGAAGAATGAGAGGAACCTATCATCAATACATCAACTTTACCAAATTTTTTAACTTCGGTCAATCTTGAATGTGTATGACCAGCACCTCCAATTCGATAATTAATATTTGGTTTAAATGAAAAAGGAATGAATCGTCCCCAAAGACCCAAGAAAACAACGTAAAATAACGAAGCAAACAACAAAAACAATAATGTATCCAAAGTGAATTTTTTCACGATAAAACTAAAATTGAAAATAAATAAATGGCGTTTCACCTGTTTGCATGAACATACCTATGAGAAAAATTAAAAAGGAATAAAATGACCACCTTATTGGTCTGTACCATTTTTTTCCAATTTCTGAAATAGCATATTGTCCTCCTCTTCCGTTCCATTCTAATATCACAAAAAATATTATTAGAACAATGGTGTTTAATGCTCTGGACATAAATTCAAATTTCGGAACAGAGAAAAGTGAAGGAGAAAAAATTTCTGCAATAAAACTAAAGGCATGATTGATATTCTCTGCTCTAAAAAAAATCCAAGCAAAAACGGTAAGAGAAAAAGTAAATAGTATTGAAAAAAACTCTCGAGAGCTAGGAAAAACCCTTCCTAAAGCAACTGTTTCCAGATTATTACGATTGTTATTGGTTAAAAGTAAAGGCAAAAAATAAATCGCATTTAAAACTCCCCAAATTATAAATGTCCAATTTGCACCGTGCCAAAATCCACTCACAATAAAGACTATAAAAGTATTCCGTACTTTCAACCAAGTACCTCCCATACTGCCTCCCAAAGGAATATACAAATAATCTCTAAACCAAGTTGAAAGTGAAATATGCCACCTTCTCCAGAATTCAGCCATGTCACGTGAAAAATAGGGAAAGTTAAAATTACGCATCAAGTCAAATCCGAAAAGTCTTGATGTACCTATAGCTATATCTGAGTAACCAGAGAAATCACCATAAATTTGAAAGGTAAAAAATAATGCCCCCAAAACCAGAGTACTACCAGAATAATCCTCGGAGTTATTGAATATTAGATTTGCGTAATAGGCACAATTATCTGCGATTACAATTTTTTTGAACAAACCCCATAGAATTTGTCTCATTCCATCTACTGCGTTTGAATAATTGAAAGTACGTTTAGTGTAAAATTGAGGAAGTAAATGAGTGGCTCTTTCAATTGGTCCAGCCACAAGTTGGGGGAAGAAACTAACAAATGCAGAAAAAGCAATAAAGTCCTTTGTGGGTGTTAGTTTACGTTTGTAAACATCAATGCTGTAACTTAATGTTTGAAACGTGTAAAAGCTAATTCCAACAGGTAAAATTATATTTAGTGAATTGGATTGTATTTCAGCACCGAAGAAAGAAAAAGCCGTTATGAAATTATCAAGAAAAAAATTGTAATATTTAAAGAAACCTAAAAAACCAAGGTTTACCGAAATACTAATCCAAAGTAAAATTTTCCGATTTCTTTGATTTTCTTGTTTAAGTAGTGAAAGTCCTATTAAATAATCAACAACTGTACTGAAAATAAATAAAGGTAAAAATCTCCAATCCCACCAACCATAAAACACATAACTTGAGACAACAATGATCAGGTTTTGTATTTTCAAATTTCTATCAGCAAAAAACCAATAGAGTCCAAAAACTATAGGTAAAAAAATGGCGAAATCTATAGAATTAAAAAGCATTTTGAACTTTTGTTGTTATTGTTGTTGTTGTTGTTGTTGTTGTAATTCTCATAATGGCCATAGATTAATCAATTACCAGAAATAACAAAATCGCTTTTGAACAAATAATATTACAATTGCTGAATTTCAACCATTTTTCTAAATAGAGGGCTCTCTACCATAATTGTTTCAAAATCTCCTACCGCCTCTATATTCCCCTTGTTCATTAAAACAATTTTATCAGCATTTCTGACTGTTGACAATCTGTGTGCTACAATTAAAATTGTGTAATTACCTTTCAACTCATCAATACTTTCTTGTATCATTTTTTCAGTTTCTGTGTCTAATGCTGAGGTAGCTTCATCCATAATTAAAATATCAATGTCCTTGTAAAGTTCTCTTGCTATTGAAATTCTCTGCTTTTGACCACCACTGAGATTGACGCCGTTGTTTCCTAGTAAAGTATTCGCCCCATTTGGCAAGTCAGAGATAAAACTTTTTAAAGCAGACTTTTCCATTACCTTTTCAAACTTATCTCTCGTTTTTTCGTTGTCTTGATCCCAAAGTGTTACGTTGTTAAATATGGTATCACTAAAAATTACGGGTTCTTGAGTAATGTATCCAATTCTTGACTGTAGACTTCTCATATCCAATTGGATACTGTCTACATCGTCATACGTGAGTTGACCTTTTGAAATAGGAATTAATCCGGCGAGTAAGTTAACCAAAGTAGTTTTTCCACTTCCGCTTTCCCCCACAAACGCCACCACTTCATTTTTGTAAATTTGCAAACTAATATCCTGTAAAACAGGATCCTTATGATAAAAAAAGGATACATTTTGAAGCTTAATATTGTTTTTAAATTCAGAAACTTTAAGCTTGCCATAAACCTCCTGATTTTGCTTTAGTTCTTTTTCAAACATAAACACATTCTCTAGAGAACCCGAAAGTTCTAGAAATTTATTATATGCGTTTTGAACATTTACTAATGCAGTGAGTGCTCTGTAAAAAAATAACAAACTAATAATAATTGGGCCTAAAGCCGCACCCATGATTTGTGTTTGAACAAGAATTACGGTTACAACAACAATAATTACTAAAGGCTCTCTCAAACCCACTAAAATGGCACTGAAAACACCAACCCGCTTTCTGCTTATTTCAATGGAATCAATAGTATCTTCTAACTTTTTTGAATAATGTTGCAAAAAAGAGGTTGCTTTTAAATATTTGTAGTTCGCAACATACTGAATAACTTGACCTTGGTATTGATGAAACTCTTCACTATACCTTCTAGATTCATTTTTAGTCTTTTTGAATATGTTCCGGTAAATAACGTTGGTCATTAAACCACCTAAAGACACTAGTACTGCGAAAAGAGGGTCGATAAAAAAAGCAAAAAACATGTAGACAATAACCAAAGCAGCTTGCTCTAATGCTCCAGAATAACTTTGAAAAGCAAAATTTACACGTTCCACTTCACCCGTCATGGTATTTTGAATTCTACCTACATCTGATGTCACATAATATTTGTACTGAATGGTATTGAATGTTTGAATGATACCCACCCTCATTTTTGTAAAAAAATATTTACGAACTAACGTAATGTAAATGAATGCGAAAAATTTAGCAAGGCCTTTGAGTATGAAAAAGATAACTAGCAACAGTAAAACGCTAATGAGGTTGATTGTGAATCCAAAAAACTCTATAGATTTTACAATAAATCCCATATTTCCCAAAGTTCCCCCGTCTGCCCCTTCAGGATTGTTGACAATTTCAAGAAGAGGCATGAACATGGCTAAGCCGAAACCATCAAGAACTCCTACGAATAAACTCATTAAAACAATAAGAAAAAATCTATACTTCAGTTGTTGATAGAAATAAACAAAGGTTTTAAAATAGCGTTGCAATAATTTTCTTATCAATTTCATTCTATATTATTTGTCATAAATTAAGATTGTTTTCTTTTGTTTAACCAATTAAAAACTTTTGTCGAATATTCGGAATATCACAAAGTCACTTTCTTTTCATTTAACAATTTTGTTTGGTGTTATCGATCAAAATCTTCTACCTACTATCTCCAATTGAATTTTATAAAACCAATCCTTTTTTCCACTTCTTTAAGTATAGAATCTAAACTAAAAAAGCCCTGGAACTTTCCGTTTACATCTATTCAAAACCACTTGAAACAAATTGTAAGTTCATTCCATTTTCTAATGATTTATGTTGACGCAAAAAACTAATTTCACTTCTTTTGAAAAGATGCTATTATTCTATTTTGTCTATTGACCTATCTGCGCGGCTTCGCCCTTTCACCCACAGCTCACTTAACGTAAAGCTTTGAGTTACAACATATTGCACCTTAAATTAAAATGCTAATCAGGAAACCTGAGATAGCACATCTATTTGTTCAATTTTTGTCCTTCCAATCTCCAATAAAACCCCTTTTCCTATAACAGCAACTTCAAGCAATAATTTACCTTTACCATTGTGATGAACTAATACTGCTTCAATACCCTTAAAAATCCCAGAAGATATCCGTACTTTTTGCCCAGGATACAAATTCATATCGACCACCTCAACTGTGTTTTCATTTCTTAAAGTGGCTTCAATTAATTGAATTTGTTTTGACCTCACTGTTGCGTAATTTCCACCAAAAGAAACAAAATTAACTACTCCGGGTAAATTCAAAATGGAGTAGCGGTCTTTTTCTTGGTATTGAACAAAGAGATAACCAGGAAACAAGGGCTCCTCAACGACTTTAAGTCGATCACTCCACTGCTTCTTCGATTTCTTAATGGGGAGGTAAGCTGAAATTCTCATATTTGATAACACTTCTAAGGTTTTTTTTTCGAACCGAGAACGAATCCGTAGAACATACCAAATATCATTATTCATGACTAAAGCCTAAAGCCAATAAAATTACTTCAAACGAAACGAAACCCTTCTATTTGCTAAATTCATTTCTCTATTGTCAGAAGAATACTTTTCAATATCTGAACCGAAGAACTCAACAATAAGTCTTTGTGAATCAACTCCTTGAGAAGTAAGATATTTTACACAATTCTCTGCACGTCTTCTAGATAATCCTTCATTGTAATCTTTTGTACCTACTTTATCCGCATGACCAGATACCACAATCTTCAAATCTTTGTTATCCTTCATCAATTTAGCTAAACGATCTAAAATAACCTTTCCAGAAGCTAGTAGTTCAGATTTATCAAATTCGAATAATACATCATAAACACCATTTTCATCTAGTAGGCTACTACCAGACCTTCCTTCGTTGCCACCTTTAATACCAAAATCACTTTCTTTACATCCATTATATATCAAAGATCCAGCCTCGTTTGGACAGGCATCCATGAAATCTGGAACGCCGTCTTTATCTGCATCGGGACAACCGTGTGCAGTACCTGTTAGATTTGGACAAATATCTTTGTCGTCCAAAAAACCATCCCCATCGCTATCACTATTTTTAGAAACATTTGATGCGACGGCAATTCCTTTATTATTAACCAAACTTCCTTCAGGAGTATTCGGCTCTTCATCTATACTATTAATAACACCATCACGGTCGTCATCTTCCATTCCCTTTCTCAATGCATTTAATTCACTAACCAATTCTAAGTACTTTCCTTTTTCTTGATTTTTTGCAGAAAACCAGTCTGCATGTTCAGTATTTTTACCAAAATAATAAGAAGCTCCTAAAGTTAAGTTGTAATATTTACCTGTAAAGCCGACCCCGCCCAATTTTCTTTGTCCATCGAAGGTTCGATCTTGGCGCAAATTAAAAACAGTAGCTAAAGTGCTATGAATACTAATTTTGTCAGAAATTTTAAACATTACTCTCGCACCAAAATAGCCATGAAGCATTTGGTCAATGGTTTTATCACCTAAAAAAGCGTTTTGTGTAGAATCGATAATTGAAACAACCCCAGACGGATTAAAACCAATGGAATAACCTGCTCCAGCAATGGCCATCATTCCCAATCGGTTAGAAAATGAACTAAATCGAAGGACATCTGTTAAGTTGTATAAAGTTTGTAACGAAAACCGCATATAATGGGCTGTCCCAATACTATCTCTTGTGTCTTTAAATCGTTCCCAACCAAATTCTGGAGATATCCCAAAACGATTATTAAACATATACCTATATCCAATAACATAAGAATTTAACTGAGTTAATTTACCATATGCAGCACCTGCATGTCTAACGCCATCTTTTCCACCAATATCAATACTTATAGCATGTTTATTATACTCTTTTTGAATTTCTACTGGAGCACCCTCTGGTTTTTCGAAAGGTTTTAATTTCTCGTAATTTTGGGAATTTAAATTAAATGCAAATGCAATACCGACAAGAGCCGAAAGGGTTGTTTTGATCATTATTTTCTTTTTTGTCGTGCAAAAGTAACTTTTTAAAACGAAAAATAAATTTCTTAAATGATTGTCACAACATGAACTTTTTAACATCCATGTAAAACCATTGAGGCAATTCCTTTTAACAGACATGAATACCAAACAAAATGAAAGATTAAGTTTACTCCATAAATCTCCCAAATCCAACAATTCGTTGCTTCCAATAGTTTGAGGATTCAAGTTCAATAATTTGTATTCCTTTAGAAGAACTTGCGTGAATCATCACTTTTGGCTTCCCAGGTTCATTGATTAGCATTCCTACGTGCGAAACTTCACCTCCATTGGAAAAAAATACCAAATCTCCCATCATTGCATCTTTTTCTTTGATTTTCGTTGCCTCCTGATATTGTTCAGCTGCTCGTCTGGGTAATTTGATTTGATGGTGACTAAACACAAAGGAGGTAAAACCACTACAATCAAAACCTTGAGGAGTATCTCCAGCCGAAACGTAGGGTACGCCTAGGTATTTTTTGGAAAATGAAACCATGTCAGTTCTTGATTTAAACCGAACACTGATATCAGAAGAATAACTCGGTGCTTCAACACTTTTCTCTTCTCTAAACTTCACTTTTTCAAACAATTGATTCGCCAGGTTCGCAATTTGTGTTGCTTCGTCATTTTTCTTTTGACGTCTCAAATCCGTCACCCACGCCTCGATGTCAGTTTTAAGGTTTTGAAGCTCCACAATGTGAGATTCAAAAATCAACTTTCCTTTTGGCGTTATTTTAATTCGATTCAATTCATTTAATGCATCAATATGTGCCCTTGGGTTTCTCAAAGACCATACGGTTTCTTGGGCTAGTTGAAGGGTTGCAAGTGATTTATAATAAGATGGCAGTAGTGAGAAATCATAGTCAGGTTTATCTAAATAACGATTAGCTCGTCGATAAACCATGCGATAATGTCCTTGGTCATAGAGCATTTCAAGTTTATCCAAAGCAGGTACCTGAGCCTTTACTTCCAGATTCACGAATAAAACCGTAAAAGCAAAAAAGATTAGTTGCTTAGTTATTGTAAATCTTTCCATCACTGAAAACTAAAGATGTTTTATTAGGCAACTTTACCAATACCTTATTTCCGAAAATCGAGTATTCCGCATTGGTCATATTGGTGATTTCGGTGACTTTCCCATCGCTAAAAACACTTATTCCACCGATTAAATTTTTAAACACAAAAGTGTTGTTCTTTAAAAGATAATCAGCTGGTTTATAGGTTGCAATATCGTATTTTTTTCCATTTTGAAAACCAAACAAATAGCTATTTTCCATCCAAATAACCATGTCATCAACCAAATCCCAATGCGAACTTGAAAAATTGGAAAGTTGATATTTTTCTCCCTTTCCATAATACCATAGGTTTCCGTTCATGTCCTCGTAAACTAAAAAACCACGTCCAGCCTTGTATTTTTTAATCGGCATTGATTCTATTTCCAAGAATTGACCTTTGTCAAAAGCGATAAACGTTTGGGTATAAGGGTCTTTAAAACAAAAAATATCAGTTCCTAAATCAAACTTTAGAACTTCATCGTTGTAAGTTCCTATTTCGTAGGTATTTCCATTCCAAAATGTATGATAAGTGTTTGAATTATCCTTCCAAATGATTAGATTCTCCCCAATTGTTGATGGTAGATTGAAATTGTCAAAATAAGTAAGAACAGGAAAAGTTTTGCCTTTCCAGTATATATTAAATGTGTTGTAACGCAAATCTTGGTAAGCAATTATACTGTCTTTCACCATGAAATCCTTTGCGAAAGTGGTCAAAGTTTGAAATTTTCCGGCATCCCACATTTTTAAAGCACCAGCAACTTTATACGCCATTAAGTGATCGGAAACTTGATACTCAACATTAAGAGCGGTTACATCCTTTCGTTCTTTTCCGTCCCAAATTCTTAGGTTGCCTCTTGTATCGATATACGCAACGACCTCATCACCTGCCTTGTAACTTAAAACAGGTTGAATTTCTATTTGTCTGAAAAAACCATCTTGAAAGGAAACGAAGAAATTGTTGAAGTCCATTGTTGGAACTACCACTTGTTGGGAATAAATGTTTGTTAAACACAAACAAATTATAGCGATTTGAATTCTTTTCATGTGTTTCAAAGATATCAATTTTCAGTCCAAAAGGAAGGGTAAAGTGGAATGAAAAAAAAGCCCCGAATTTATCGAGGCATTTTTATTTATAATGTAGCATTAATGTTTATGATTTGGGTCACTATGATCATGGTGATGATGGTGATCCTCTTTTTTCTCACCAGGTTGAATCGATAAAATTTCGATTTCAAACTGCAAATCACTTACTGGAGGAATGGTACCCCTACCATTTTTTCCATAAGCTAAATGATAAGGTAGAATTAATTTTGCTTTAGCACCTACACCAAGTAAACCAATTCCTTCTTCAAACCCTGGAACCATTCTATTCACTTGGTAATTAAAATCCATAGGTTGTTTTCTATCTCTTGAAGAATCAAATTGCTTACCATCCTTCACAAAAGTCCCAACATAGTGAACACTCACTTTATCTCCCTTAGAGGGTTTAACTTTTTTACCTTTCTTATCAATTACAACAATAAGTCCAGAAGGCATTTGCTTTGCTTTCTTATATTTCTTTTTTATGGTTTCAAAAAGCTGCTTGTTATAGTCCTCTATCGACATATTTGCAATTCTTTCCTCTTCCTCTTTTCTTGCTTTCCAAGGATTGTAGTAACTACCAAAAATAGCCGTTGCATCAAATTTTTTAGCCTTCTCCCCTAGCCTTAAAATCTTTACCTCCATCAATTTATCGCCTTGTTGAACAGCATCAACAACCTCTTGACCTTTCACTACAAAACCGAAAACAGTGTGTTTTCCATCTAACCAAGGAGTTGCTTTGTGAGTTATAAAAAATTGACTTCCGTTTGTTGCAGGCCCCGCATTAGCCATCGAAAGGACTCCAGCTCTACTGTGTTTTAAGTCGGTTTCCACTTCGTCAAAAAACTTGTATCCTGGATCTCCCGAACCAGTTCCTAGGGGACAACCACCTTGAATCATAAAATCTTTAATAACCCTGTGAAAGTTTAAACCATTGTAATAAGGTTTATCAAAAACCTTATCACCTACTTTAAACTTACCTTCAGCTAAACCAACAAAATTGGCAACTGTCATTGGTGTTTTTTCCATTTCAAGACGACAAACAATCTCCCCTTTTGAGGTTATAAACTGCGCATAAAGTCCATCATCAAATGGTTGTTCTTGAGCAAAAAAATTAGCAAGCCCAAAAAATGACAAAATAAAAATCAACTTTTTCATACTCTTACTTTTCAATTTCAATTAATTCAACTTCAAAAACCAAAGGCATAAATGGTTCAATGATGCTTGCGGGATTTGGATTTGCACCATAAGCTAATTCTTGTGGAATGTAAAGTTTAAACTTAGAACCAACAGGCATTAATTGAAGACCTTCTGTCCAACCTTTAATTACCTGATCTAACCCAAAAGTGATTGGCTGACCACGTTCTACTGAACTATCAAAAACTCTTCCATCGGGCGTTGTACCATGATAATGAACTTTTACCCGGGATGTAGAACTTGGTTTTTCTCCTGTACCCATAGTAATCACTTCATATTGCAATCCACTTGGAGTAACTTTGATTTCAGGACGTTTTTTGTTTTTCTCGAGAAAATCAATCCCTTCTTGTTTGTTGAGCGCATGTTCTTGTTCCAATTTTTTCATGTTTCGGTCTTGGAAATAACCGTTAACAGTTTGTCCGGAAGGATCCATAATTGCAGGCGGATTTCCTTTCAAGACATCACGCAATCCTGCCAAAACTGCCTCAACATTCGCCTCGCTGAACTCTTTAACAATGTTTGCGCCAATACTTTGACCAACGATATAGGACACAGAATCTAGTTTTGTTGAAAATTTTTGAGTGCTAGTTGTAGCTGGTTTGGCAGCTGGCGGCTTTGCCGGGGTGGGCGCTGGCTTTGTTTGTGCAAAAAGACCACCACATAAAACAAGGGTCGCAAGAGTTATTTTTTGTTTTTTCATAATTTTAAATTTAATTTCTAGGGTCGATTCCCCACATCATTTTATTTCTAATTGTATCTAAAAAATTATTGTTTTCAAATTTCACAACATTAATCATAAACTCAGCTTTTCTCAAAACCACAATCTCTCCCTGTCGGATACTTTTCGAGTTCCCATCTACACTTAACAAGTAGGTTCTTTCCCTACCTTCAACTTCAAGAGAAATAGGCAAATGATCAGGAACAACCATTGGTCGGACGTTCAGGTTGTGTGGTGCAATTGGAGTAAGAATATGAACTTGGCATCCAGGAGTCACAATTGGACCTCCGCAAGCTAAATTGTATGCAGTTGACCCAGTTGGAGTTGCTACAATCAAACCGTCGGCCCAATAGGAATTCAAATAGTTATTATCCAATGAAACGTGAACAGTAATCATTGAAGCCGTATCTTTTTTGTGTAAACCAAGTTCGTTTAAAGCAAAATTTTCCACACCAAACAAATCTTCTTCGGTATGAACACGCAGTAGGGAACGAGATTGAAATTCGTACTCCTTGTTCCATACTTTTTGCATGGTCTCCTCAATGCTTTCTTTTGAAATATTTGCTAAAAAACCCAGACGACCAGTGTTAATACCCAGAATAGGAACCCCAGAATTTCTAACATAACTAACTGTCTTTAGGAAAGTGCCATCCCCACCCATACTAATCGCCAACTCGATTCCCTTGTGAAAATCCCTGTGGCAATTAAAAATCTCGTAGTTTTCGGAAATCCCTGCTTTTTGAACTAAAAGTTGTTTGAGTTCTTCTTCCAAAACCACTTTCCAGCCAAAACCATCGAGAATTTTGATTACTTGTAAGTAATAATCAACATTGATTTTAGTTACCTTTCTTCCGTAGAGTGCAACTCGCATGTTAAAACTTCAAGAAATTCATTAAAGTATCGTATCGCCATTGCATATCCTCGTTTCCTAATTGGTTGTTGAACGATGCTTTAACGGTGTACTCATATCGTTCGAAAGTTCTAATTATTCTTGTTAAGTCAAGTTCATTAATTTTTAATGTGATATCCAATTTAGTTGATTCGGGATTTGAAAGGATATAGGATGATAATATTCTTGCGTTATTGCTTTCCACAATTTGAGAAATCTGCGCAAGAGAATAATCAACAGTATTAACTTCTAAAACCAAAATACTACCTATTTCTTTAATCGAACCAGTATTAGCTAATTCGACCATTAATCGATAAATACTTGTGCAACCTAGGTAATTTTCTTGTTCATCCAAAATGGGAAGTACACTTAATTTGAATTCGGACATTTTGGCTAGAACTTCGTAGATATGTGCACCTTGAAACACGAAAGGACGCGGTAAATGTTGAAAAAGTACATCCAAAGAATTTTCCAAACTCAAATGATCTAGAATATCTGACTCTGAAACTACCCCAACAAAATTTCCATTTTTAAGAACAGGTAAATGGGAAACCTTAAACTCGTCCATCCAAGACAAAGCTTTATCTCCATTGTCGGTATGAACCAACGGTGGGATTTCATCTGTTATAAGGTCAAAAGCGCGCATAATGGGGTGCCAAAATAGTAATTTACTTTCAGAGTTTCTTACTTTTGACCGACCAAATATTATACCAATGACCAAGCTCAGTGTAAACATCAATAAAGTTGCAACTCTTAGAAATGCCCGTGGAGGTTCTTATCCTGACGTTGTAAAGTTTGCTATGGATTGTGAAAGATTTGGAGCCCAAGGAATTACTGTTCACCCCCGTCCAGATGAGCGACATATTACGTCCAAAGATGTTTATGCACTTAAAGATGTAGTTACTACTGAACTCAACATTGAAGGTTATCCAGATGAGCGTTACCTAAAAATCATTGAAGAAATACGACCTACCCAAGCGACATTAGTACCAGACCCACCTCATGTTTTGACCTCCAATGCTGGTTGGAATACCGAAAAAGAATATGATTTTTTAACAAAAACAGTGTGTAAGTTAAAATCTTTAGGTGTTCGTACTTCCATATTTATCGAACCTGAATTTAGACTTTTGGAATTTGCAAAAAAAACAGGAGTGGATCGCGTTGAATTTTACACAGGACCTTATGCTGAAAATTACTTAAAGGATAGAGAATTAGCAGTTTCCAACTACCGTAAGGCAATAACTTATGCTTGCGAACTTGGCCTTGAAATAAACGCAGGTCATGATTTAAATTTAGAAAATCTGAATTGGTTCAAACAAAACGCTCAAGCCTTGCACGAAGTAAGTATAGGTCATGCCATAATTTCTGACGCCTTGTATTTCGGCATTGAGAACACTATACAGTTATATCTTAGAGAACTAAAAGAAGATCAGTAAGCTAAACCAACTTTTTTGAAAATAAAATGCATTAGCCAAGCTGGTCCAACAAGTAGAAATTGAAGGTCTTTCAAAAATGAAGGCTTTTTACCTTCTATGTTATGTCCCCAAAATTGAAAAATCCAAGCGATTATAAATGCTCCTAATGCAATCATCCAAAGTTTGATAGATGACTCTAATGTTAACAATTCAAGTTTGTGTGAAACAAGACCACAGATTATCGAAAAAATGGTCATTCCAATCGAAAGTGGTACAGAAAGCCGGGTATAGTAAACCAATACCAAAACCAAAACGACTAAAGTTAAATTCAACTGAACTTGCAAAAACTCGATTTCGAAGGGAAGTTTGACCAACCAAAGTAGCGCTGTAATACTCCAGAAAATTATTGGCACACAAATCCAATGAACCAATTTATTTGTTGGGTTTTGGTGGCTTTCACCGTACTCGGAAAGTAATTTATCAATTTGTCGCATGTTAAAGTTTTTTATAAAAGTAAAAAAAATGATATTTGATACAAGCATTTGAGTTTATTCCAATGGAATTTTTTGTTAATTTGAACAAATTGTTTTCAAAAAATTTCAAACTTTGGTTTAGGTTTTTAAAAAAAGAAGTAATTTCGTAGCATTCTTTCATTAACTACAGTACTATGAGGAAATTAATTCCAAGTCTTGCTTTGATTATAGCACCTTTTGTAAATCTAAATGCTCAAACACCTAATTTCAATAGTCAGACCAATTGGTCCCTGAATAAAAAGGAGTTACGTTTTGGTATTGGCGCAACCCAATTAATGGGAGATTTAGGGGGTGCTTGGGGTGTTGGTCGTCCAAACAGTTTGCACGACTGGGATTGGCAAGCAATCCGTTATGGTGCAAATATTGGTTACAGATATAGATTTCTACCAATGTTTGCGACAACCACTAGTTTAAATTTTCACCAATTAAGAGGTGATGATAAATGGAGTGAAGAAATCATTAGAAACAAAAGAAATCTTCACGTAAGGAATAATGCTATCGAGTTAAGCCAACGTTTTGACGTAATTGTTTTTTGGAAGGATAAATTTGGGTCAATTTTTAACTTGCCAGGAAATTATTCGAAAAAACAAATGTCTATTCAGGTGTATGGTTTCGCTGGGTTGGGTATCATGTATCACAATCCTCAGGCAATGGATCAAGATGGAAACTGGACATCACTTAGACCGTTGAAAACAGAAGGTCAAGAAAAGCCTTATTCACCAGTAACCCTTACAATGCCGATGGGTGTTGGTTTTAGATGGGGTGTTGGACGTATGTGGAGAGTAGGATTTGAGGCATCTTATGTAAAAACTTTCTCTGATTACCTCGATGATGTAAGTACTACCTACACTGATCCGTCAAATTTGGCATCACCAACAGCTGTATATTTAGCAAACCCAGCATTTCCGCACCCTTCATTTGCACCAGGACAACAAAGAGGTAATCCTGGTCATAAAGATGCCTTCTATCACTTTAATGTTATCATAACGAAAAACTTAACATTTAAAGACTATGGTCGTCAACGTTCAAGAAAGGTTGTTTCAGCTGCGGGTAAGTATCGAGTTTAATATAAATCATTTATAATTTAAAAGCGGGCAAGTCCCGCTTTTTTTATTTTTGCCCAATGTATTCCATTCTCAGAACATTACTTTTTTCATTTGACGCTGAACGGGTTCACTATTTCGTTGTGAACAACCTAAAATTTTTGATGAAATTTAGTTTAAGTAAAACTTTATTTCGAAAAGCTTATGTTGTTCATCATCCTAGACTAGAAAGAGAAGTTTTTGGTTTAAAATTTCAAAATCCTGTTGGTCTAGCTGCTGGATTTGATAAAAATGCCGCCTACTTCAATGACTTAGAACATTGTGGATTTGGATTTATAGAAATTGGAACCCTCACCCCGAAACCTCAATTCGGAAATGACAAACCTCGATTATTCCGTTTAAAAAAAGATGAAGCCATTCTAAATAGAATGGGATTCAACAATGACGGGGTCGATGTCGCTGTTGAAAAATTAAAAAAACGTAATAATCCCAGTTTAATTATCGGAGGGAATATTGGTAAAAACAAGAACACTCCCAATGAAAGTGCCACAAACGACTACATCATTTCTTTCCAAAAACTTTTTCCTTACGTAGATTACTTTGTTGTAAATGTTTCATCTCCCAACACACCAAATCTGCGCGATTTACAGGAAAAAGAACCTTTGAAGGCCTTATTATCTGAACTCCAAAAACTCAATACGGAAAAGGAAAAATCGAAACCAATTCTTCTGAAAATTGCGCCGGATTTAACCGATTCACAATTAGACGACATTATTGAAATTGTTGAAGAAACTAAAATTTCAGGAGTAATTGCAACAAACACAACCATCAGTAGGGAAAATTTGAAAACCAATCCTGAGGAAGTAAATAATCTCGGTGCTGGGGGTATTTCGGGGAAACCTTTAACAAAACGCTCAACAGAAGTAATTCGTTATCTTCATTTAAAATCGAAAGGTAGTTTTCCAATTATAGGCGTTGGAGGAATACATTCTGCTGACGATGCGATAGAGAAATTAATGGCTGGTGCTTCACTAATTCAACTTTATTCGGGATTTATTTATGAAGGTCCCGCTCTTATCAAGAAAATCAATCAACGATTAATAAAAGAAAGTTTATGAGTTCAAAACTAAAACTTGTTGAATGTCCAAGAGACGCCATGCAAGGAATGAAGGAATTTGTACCTACATCATTAAAAATAGAATACATCAACAAATTACTTATTTGTGGATTTGATACATTAGACTTTGGTAGTTTCGTTTCTCCCAAAGCGATTCCACAAATGAGAGATACCGCGGAAGTTTTGAAAGGCTTGAATCTCAATGAAAGTTCAAAATTACTTTCCATAATTGCCAATTCCAGAGGAGCACAAGATGCACTTAGTTTTGAAGAAATTGATTATTTAGGCTATCCATTCTCTGTGTCTGAAACTTTTCAGATGCGCAACACAAATGCCACTTTGGAGGAATCTTTGACACGTGTAGAGGAAATTCAAAACCTGACAACGAAGAAAGGAAAGAAAATGGTCATTTATTTATCCATGGGATTTGGAAATCCCTATGGCGATGAATGGAGTCCTGAAATTGTTTTGAATTGGTCGCAACGATTGAATAATCTTTTCGGTATTGAAATTTTGGCTCTTTCAGATACGGTTGGTGCTGCAAAAAAAGAAGAAATTGAACCTTTATTCAGTTTACTCATGAAAGAACTTCCGAAGGTTGAGTTTGGGGCACATTTACATACAACCTCTGAAAATGCGAGAGACGTAATCGAAGCAGCTTATAATGCAGGATGTAGAAGATTCGATAGTGCAATGAAAGGTTTTGGTGGATGTCCTATGGCGAAAGACGATTTAACAGGAAATCTTCCAACTGAGATTTTATTGGAATGGTTAAAGGAAAATGACATCCTTACAGGTATTGATGAAAAAGCGTTTCAGGATGCGTATTCATTTAGTTCACGTATCTTTTCTTAATTTTTCAGTTTTAATTACATGACAAAAAAACAACTCGTTATTGCTTTCAGTATCATTGGGCTACTCTGCATTGTGATTTTCTATGCATTACAAAAAGAAAAAACTGAAGTTCCTGTAATTAATCCTGAGATTGACAATTATGATGGAGCCGAACAAATTTCTACAGATTTTAATGCAAATACCTTTTCAAGTGATACGGAAAGAAAATTGTTGGCAGAAATTGGAATTTGCGATACCATTAAAGGACAAGAAGATAATTTAGATGTTCCAGCTTGTTCACCTCGCTTTTTTCGATTTTTTCCTTTAAGGATAGGCAAACCTTTGAATGAAGGTTTTATGCTATTGGTACGAGCTGGGGTTAATAAATATCCTGTAAGACGCTTGTTGATTTTTGAACGTGAACGAGGAGAACTGGTTAAGGTGAATGGTTTTGTCGGTTATATAATTGAAAGACGTAAAAAACAAAGTGCTTACGATGATATTGTGGTTCGTTTTTTTGAGCGATATGAAAGCCAAAAGTACTTTTATAATTGCCTGTTCAGTTGGAAAGAAGGAAGATATCAATACAAAAGTTGTGAGGCTATCAACGATAGAGCAATTTTAAAAGAAAAACAAGATTCCGTTTCAATTGAAGTTTTGAAATATCTCAATGAAAATCAACTTATTTTTTAGTCTTTTTTTACTGCTATCTGCTTGTACAACATCGGTTAGGACGGAGAAAATAGACTTTTCCATTTTATTCCATAACGGCAAGTCCAATTTGTGGTTCTTAGTTGAAAGCGAAAACAATCTCACTATCAATCAAGTAGCTGGTAAAATTTGTGTGGTTTTTTACGAATCCGGGGATTTTGTTTTTGGAACACTAAACGACATCAACAATAACACCGTTCAAAAGGGGAAATTCGAACTTGACTCAGAGGAACAAAAATTGAGTTTATTTTTCAAAGATAAAACTTGGAAATTCAAATTTTATCCAGCAAACTATGATATTCAACTAGAAGGATTACCAGATTCTGATTTCAGTTTTAATGGTAAATTAACTCCTTTCCCTGAACTGAATTAATTTGGTGATGGAGCAAATCCGCCCGCGTACATTCTTTTGTATTCCCTTGATAAATAAGCCAATTGAATTCGCATTAAATCCATTGCACTTTCTGTTTCTTCCGATATGACTTGTTTCCTAATTTTAAGTTGCAATTTCATATACATCGCATGGAACAAAACTTCAACCTCATGTCTTCCTTGCATTTTGGCTTTCTGACGAAATTCTTCAATTGCCTCTTTTGATTGTTCGCAAAGTCCAATGTATTTATCGTCTTTGATTATTGTTTGCAAAGTGTTATGCAGATATACTAACTCAATAATAGTTTCCTTAACCACTTCCACATGTCCTTCTTTTTCCAAAGCATTGGACTTCATTTCCTCAATAACTGACTTAAACCAAAGTCGATATTGTGGTTCAAACGCTTTATTTGATAAACTTTTGGAAACATAACCCTCCATCAATAAATCTAAGTCAAAACCAAACATTCGAATCAAATCCTCCATCTGAAACATATACAAAACGAATTCTGCCACGTTTTCAGACTTTTTCTGCTCCACCAACAACATTACTTCAAGTCTTTTTCGATTTGTGACTGATTTTCGTTCAAGAAATTAATGAATTCTTTAGTTACATCCATACTCGGATTAACGTAATTGAGTTGTCCACCTTGTCCGTGCATCAAAAGAATGTCGATACCGTGTTTTTCACAATACTTCTTACCTAGAGCTTCGATTTTCTTATTGATATCCTCGATTTTACGCATTGTTTCCTCCTCTAATCTTCCACCTTCTTTTTGTTGGTAAGCCATAATTGCAGCTTCCATTTGTTGAGCTTTTTGTTGAGCTTGCGCAATTTCATTTTGAGAGAGCAATCCTTGTCGAGCTTCTTGATCCTTGCGTTGCAAATAATTTTGATATTCTGTTGTTCTTTTCTGAACCTCTGCTTGGAAGGCTTTTTGTTTTTTTGTTACCGCTTCATCTTCCTTTTTGTAATACTCAAAGTATTCTTTGATACTATCGTTGTGATAAAAAGCGATTTTTAAATCCCCAACATTTCTAGCCTCTACTTTTGGCGTCGTGTCCTTTGGTGTACTCGATTTTTTTTCGCCACAACTCGCTAAAATGGTTGCGGAACAGACAAGAATAAATAGTTTTTTCATGATAATTTTTGTTGAATTAACATCCAATCGTTGCGCATATCAACAAATCGTTTAACGCAATTGGAAATAAAATTTGCATCAATAAGTGAATCCAATAAATCCAAATTATTCACTTCGTTTTCGGGAATTTTAAAAATTTGTTCGAATCCAGAAAGTTCGATTTTCAAAATATACTTACCGTTGTATTGATGAACTTGAATCAATAAGCGATCGTGCGGAATTTGTTTGACCAATCTCATATTAAACCAGTTCTCCTTCTAATTTCTTAAATTTAAAAGGCACACGCACAATGTGTTCATAATCACGACCGACCTCTTTCATGTCTTCATCACAAGCATGATAAAACCATTCAACCTCCGAAATCAATCCCTTCTCTTTCAAATTATTCAATTGGTACAATAAATGCAAAACCTCTTTTGAAGAGGATACATTCAAACATTCCAATTGAAATTGAAAAATGGTTTTAGCTGCCGGCTCACGCAAATAATCTTTAAACCAACTTTGAATTGGTTCCCAAAAAGTACTCGCATCAACAGGTATTGATTTTCCTGAAATTTTCATTTCTCCTGTTGAACAAAAAGAAATGAAGGGAGTGTCAGAAGTTGCTTCAATAATGAGTTTTTCCATTTTGCAATTGAGGGGCGAAAGTTAGGTATTTTTATAGTTTCAAGTTACTTTTAAAAACCGAAACTATTTTCGAAAAGTTTTTTTTAACAAACTCTCAGCCGTTCTTCAGGAATTTCCACAGCGAAAGTTCTTGTTTGTGCTCAAAATATCACTCAAGGCATCGAAAATAAAACTCTATATTCGTGGCACAAAAAATTCAAATTATGTCAAAAGAAGTTTTCATTGTTTCTGCTGTCCGAACACCAATGGGTGCATTTTTAGGTGGTTTATCTGGAATTTCAGCTACTCAGTTGGGTGCAACAGCAATTAAAGGTGCTTTAGAAAGAGGCGGAGTTGACCCTTCAACTGTTGATGAGGTTTTTATGGGTAATGTATTGCAAGCCGGAGTTGGACAGGCTCCAGCACGTCAAGCTGCCCTAGCTGCTGGACTTGGAAATAATGTTCCTTGTACAACTGTGAATAAAGTTTGTGCTTCTGGAATGAAAGCAATTATGCTCGGTGCTCAAACTATTTTGGCGGGCGATAATCACGTTGTAGTTGTTGGAGGAATGGAAAATATGTCGCAAACACCTCATTATGTGGCAGGTCGTCAGGGCACGAAATTTGGCAACATTACTATGCTTGATGGAATTACAAAAGACGGATTATTAGATGTTTACAGTAAAGTGCCTATGGGGAATTGTGCCGAACTATGTGCAAAAGAACACAACATCACACGTGAGGACCAAGATAATTTTGCAATTACATCTTATCAAAGAGCGGCTGATGCTTGGAAAAATGGACGTTTTACGAATGAAATCGTTCCCGTTGCTGTTCCACAAAGAAAAGGTGACCCAATCATGATGGCTGAGGATGAGGAATATAAAAATGTTTTTCTGGATAAAATACCTGGCTTGAAACCTGCTTTCGATAAGGAAGGAACAATTACTGCTGCCAACGCATCAACTTTAAATGACGGGGCGTCTGCTTTGGTTATTGCCTCCAAAGAAGCCATTGAAAAATACGGTTGGACTCCAATTGCGAAAATTGTTTCCTATGCGGATGCTGCTCAAGCTCCTGAATGGTTTACTACTGCTCCGTCTTTGGCTGTTCCTAAAGCATTGGATAAAGCCGGATTGAAAGCGAGCGATGTTGATTTTTGGGAATTGAACCAAGCATTTTCTGTGGTTGGTATTGCAAACACCAAACTACTTGGTTTAGATCCAGCAAAAGTTGATGTTAATGGTGGTGCTGTTGCACTTGGACACCCACTCGGAAATTCAGGTTCGAGAATTATCGTTACCTTAATTAATGTGTTAAAACAAAATAATGGTAAATTCGGTGGAGCAGGAATTTGTAATGGTGGAGGTGGTGCTTCGGCGATGATTATTGAAAATATTTAATTCACGATAACATATACGGATAAAGTTGAAGTCCAAAAGGCTTCAACTTTTTTTTGCACTTGTTTTTACCAGTTAATCTCCCTCTTTCCAACTAATTTCAAATAAGCGTTAGTGGACGAAAAAGGCTTACTGCCAAAAAAACCTCGGTGAGCTGAAAGAGGTGACGGATGAACAGATGATAAAATCTTGTGGCGTCTTTGGTCAATTAAAACTGTTTTGGAAATCGCACTTGCTCCCCAAAGTATAAAAACGACATTTTCACATTTTTCACTTACTGTTTGAATCACTTTGTCCGTAAAAATTTGCCATCCAAAATCTTTGTGACTATTCGCTAATCCTTCCTGCACCGTTAATACACTATTCAACAACAATACACCTTGATTTGCCCAATGACTTAAATCACCATGAACGGGAATTTCCACACCTAAATCCTCTTTCATTTCCTTGAAAATGTTCTGTAAACTTTTTGGCAACGGTCGCACGTTCGACTCCACAGAGAAACACAATCCGTGTGCGTGACCTTTTGTTGGATAAGGGTCTTGTCCTAGAATCACGACTCTCACCTCCCCTATCGGACACAAGTCAAAAGCTCGAAAAATCTGACTTCCTTTTGGGAATATCGCATTTGGATGATTGTGGTAAGCCGATTTGACTTGTGAAATTAAATGTTGAAAGTAAGGTTTTTCAAATTCGTCGTTTAGTACGTTTTTCCAGCTTTTTTCGATATTTATTTCCATAACAAATTAATTTTCATGTGGTGCCTCTGAATAATATTCGTTTGCGATAAAATAATCCAACATGGCTTCCTTTATAAGGTGTTGTTGCTCTTGATGGTTTAACGGAGGGAGTTTTTTCTCCAGTTGGAAATGAGGCCAATTATCGTCGTCTCGCCCCACAAAGGAATAATAACCATAAGGTTCTAAAAGCGTGCAAACAGCAACGTGTAATAAATCCGTTTTTTCTTGCTTTGAATAAGTTTTATGACCTTGTCCTAATTCATTCACCCCAATCAAAAACAAAAGGGCTTGCACATCCATTCCTTCTCCAAATTCTTTTTCCAAATGTTTTTTCAACTTTTGAAAACGCAACTCAATATCATAATCCATAGGTGCAAAGTTAAACTTGAAAGAATGTGTTGAAAGTAAATACTAAAACTTACTGTTAAATTTGTCCCAAAAACGAATTCATGATTTTACCAATAGTTGCTTATGGCGACCCAGTTTTAAAAAAGGAAGCTGAAGAAATAGACAAAGATTTCCCCAACTTGAACGAACTGATAAAAGACATGTTTGAAACCATGTATCACGCCAAGGGAGTTGGTTTAGCGGCACCACAAATTGGTAAAAGTATCCGATTATTTATTGTTGATGGCGCCCCTTTTGCAGATGAAGAAGGAGAAGAACCAGATCCAAGAGCAAAAGGAATTGAGCATTTTAAAAAGGTTTTCATCAATCCAATTATTGAGGAGGAAAGTGGCGACAAATGGGCTTTTCAAGAAGGTTGTCTTTCAATTCCTAAGATTCGTGAGAACGTTTACAGAAGAGAAAAATTAATAATCACCTATTACGACGAAAACTGGAATTTCCACGAAGAATCTTTCGATGGTTATGCTGCTCGAATCATCCAGCATGAATACGATCACATCGAAGGAATTCTTTTCACCGACAAGCTTTCTCCTTTGAAAAAGAAATTGTTGAGCAAAAAATTGAATAAAATTTCTCACGGAGAAATCGATGTTGATTACAAAATGAGATTTCCAGAAAGTAGAAAACCTAGAATGATTTAAATTAACTAATTAGAACCTTAAGGCATACCCGAATCCTCAAATATTTATCGAGTTTCCAAAAAACCAATGCAGAAATATTCAGTAAACCAACATTTAATTGAGACCGTTCTTACCTGGGTCAATTCAGGTGAAATTGCTATTCCAGAAATTCAAAGGCCCTTTGTTTGGGATAGTTCAAAAGTTCGTGACCTAATGGATAGTTTGTACCAAGGATACCCTGTTGGATACGTTATTGCATGGAGAAATCCAAATGTTAGACTAAAGGACGGTAGTTTGAGTGAAGGAAAAAAAGTACTTATTGACGGACAGCAACGAATTACAGCACTAACAGCCGCTATTCTTGGTCAATATGTAATCAATAAAACATACCAAAGAGTAAAAATCAAAATTGCTTTTAACCCAATTGACGAAAGATTTGAAGTTCAAAACCCTGCGATTCTGAAAGACAGAACTTGGCTTCACGATATTTCAGAGGCAATAAATGGTGACCTTTTTGAAATCGTTGATGATTATTTTGAACGAAATCCCGATGTTGATAAAAAACATGTAAGAAACGCTTTTTCAAACTTAATAAACATACCAAAAAAACAAATTGGGTTAATTGAACTCTCACCTGACTTAGACATCGAAACGGTTACAGAAATCTTTATACGTATCAACTCAAAAGGTGTTGTTCTTAGTCAGGCTGACTTCGCCATGAGTAAAATTGCAGCCGATTCAGAAAACGGAGGGAATGAATTAAGGAAAGCTATTGACTATTTCTGCCACCTAGCAATTGCTCCTGATTTTTACAAACATATTATTGACAATGACAAAGAGTTTGCAAAAACAGAGTTTTTTCAGAAAATGCAATGGTTAAAAACCGAAAATGAAGACCTTTATGATCCTGACTATAATGACTTAATTCGTGTTGCGTTTACTTCTCAATTCAATAGAGGAAGATTGTCGGATTTGGTCAGTTTGCTTTCTGGGAGAAACTTTGAAAATAGAACTTTTGAGGCTGAAATTGCTCAACAATCTTTTTCTACCTTAAAAAAAGGTGTATCAAACTTCATCAATGAGACTAACTTCAAAAGATTTTTAATGATTGTAAAATCTGCTGGTTTTATATCACCCAAATTAATTCGTTCACAAAATGCTTTAAACTTTGCATACATTGTTTACTTAAAACTTAAAGATCTTGGAGTTAACGCGGTAGATATAGAAAGTTATGTACGTCGTTGGTTGGTATTTTCAATTCTTACAGGTCGTTATTCCGGTTCTCCGGAGAGTGCTTTTGATTTTGACATTAAACAAATTTCTCAAAAGCCTTTTAACGAATACCTCAAGGAAAAAGAAGATGGTGAATTATCAGAAGCATTTTGGAGCGCTTCACTTCCTCAAAGTTTAGACACCTCTGTTGCAAGTAGCCCGTATTTTCATGTTTTTCTTGCATCGCAAGTCAAGGCAAATGACAAAGGCTTTTTATCGAAAGATGTTCTAGTAAGTGATTTAATTTCACTTCGTGGAGACATTCATCATTTATTTCCAAAAGACTATTTGAAAAAGAATGGTCTAGACAGGAGTAAATACAACCAAATTGCTAACTATGTTTACATGCAATCAGAGATAAATATAAAAGTTGGTAATAAGCCTCCTAAAGATTATTTCGATTTACTAAAACAGCAAATGGTGGACAAAAATCTACAGATAAGTGGAATCGCTCATGAAAGAGAACTTTTGGACAATTTAAAAATGAATTGTATTCCAGAAGAACTAATGAACATGAAAATTGACGATTATCAAGATTTCTTAACGCTGAGAAGAAGCCTCATGGCAAACAAAATGAAAGACTATTACTTTGGATTATGATAATAATTAACAACATTTCCTCAATGAAAAATTTCGCAATGGTAATTTTTCTAACCTCCCTCATAGTAGCTTGTGGGGAAACAAAAAAAGAAGAATCCAGCAAAAGTGAGCAATTGAAAGCACGAATAAGTGAAATGGAAGACTCACTTTCAAGATTGACTAAAGATCCTAAATCTGCGGCAAAAATTCCGAATTTAACTCATTTAGAATTGATTAACCGTTTATTGGATTACTATCACGCTTTTCCCGAAGATACTTTTTCCGCGGAATGCCTTTTTAAAGTTCACATGAAGTTCAGTGAATTGAATGTGCACGAACGCGCGATTCAGTACGGCGACACGCTTTTGATGGCTTTTCCGAAATACAAAAACAGAGATTTCGTTCTGGAAAGTATTGCTGTTACTTATGATGCCCTTCAAGAACCTAGAGACTCAGCCATGGTGCGTAAGTACTACAATTTACTTTTAAAAGAAAATACAGTTCCCGCTGACAAAAAGGCGGACATTAAGAAAAGACTGAAATACAACCATTTGGACTTTTACGCCTACATCAACAAGGTCAATAATTTTCCAGCGAAGTAAATCTTAAAATGGAGAAATTGAAGGTTGTTTACAGAAACTTTAATGGGATAACGATTCTCCTTTTCTTCTTATTTTCTTGCGCTGAAAACAAAACTGAAAGTGAGAAAACAAAAACTGAAAAACAAGAGAAAACTGTTGTTTCCGACACCGTTCAAAACCAAAAAGAAACTGTACCCCAAGCTGAAAACACAACACTAATCAATGAACTTGTTGATATTCAGGAAATTAATTCGGATATTTTAGTCGAGTTGAAATACGCCACAAGCGACAATTTCATGGGGATAAAACTCTACAGTCGAACGACAAAAGCATTTTTACAAAAAGACGTAGCCTTGCGATTGTCAGCCGCTCAAAAAATGTTGGACAGT
>CAZWSY010000043.1:0-30892 GCA_964636775.1 uncultured Lishizhenia sp. | reverse complement strand
TATATTTCATTGGGAATTTTAGATTATTCACCGTATTCATTTACTTTTTTAGCCAACCCGTAGTGCAGCGAAGCGAAACTTCGTTCGCCAAGCCAAATTAGTCTGTTGTTGATTCCGTCCCGACATTTATCGTTGGAAAGAAGTCTTCGATAGCCAATTTCGGTTAACTGTAGGGATTAAGTAATTAAGATTTGCTTTTTGTTGATGCCCCTCTGATTTTTTGAGACATACCGCTTTGAAAACATCGCCTGAATTGAATAGAGTCTAGTCTTGCTAAAAGCAGTTTATTAAAATTTAAGGTAGACTTTCGTGTACGATAAATACTTATTTCTAGGTTATGGAAACACGATGCAGGCTAGCGAAGCTAAGGTTCAACGCGGGTTTTGCGTCGGGTGGGGTAACGTGCAAACTTGGAGCTTTGTGCTTCTATTCAAGTTCTGTGCAGATTGACAGATTTGTACTTCGTAACCGCAGCGAACTTCTTTTTCAGTTTGAACATATCTAAAAATTAATATTAAGGAAACCCAATTAAGCATAGAATAAACCTACCTTTGCATTGTCTTTTGAAAAAGTAACTTTTGTACCTGAAAACTGGTATTTCTTGCGTCAACAAACTCCTGAGTTATTGGGTTACTATTTTGCTATTTCTTTTTGCTTTTCCACATTCTTTTTCCCAAAACATAATCTACTACCAACAAGGTTTTGAAAGCGTTAACGGAACTACTTGTCCGGAAAATTTACCGTACACAGGCGGGGTTCGTTCGGCAGAAACAGCACGTTCGGATTACGCTTCGCTGAGAATTGGTAGAAATGGTGAAAGCAACACTTTTACAACTAATCCGGTTTCTGTTGCGAATTTATCCAATGCCGTTCTTTCGGTTTATCATTCCGTGCGCGGAGGACAAGGACCCGGAATGGACACAAGAGAAGGTGCAGCATTTTTAATTTCGTTGGATGGTGGACCTTACAACTTCGTTTCTGGCGTGAGCGGTTTCGGCGACCTCAATTACCCTTGGACAGCAAGTTCGGGTGGTTCAACGTCCGCAAGTTCAGGTTGTAACGCTTATCAAACGCCAAATCCTTTCGTCTTTACTATTCCTGCTGGAACTTCAACTATTTCATTAAGAGTTATTTCTGTTGGTAGAGCAAATTCTTCATGTACCGTTTTCAACAACGACATGACTTCCGGAACTGCCTCCAATTACGATAGAGTGGATGAAGCTTTTTACATCGACGACATTGAAATTTCGGCTTTAGCTCCTTCTGTAAACACTTCAGGTGGTGGAACTTTTTGTGGAAATTCACCACTTTCACTGCAAACCAATAATGCTAGTTCGCTTTTCACCTACTCTTGGACAGGACCTAATAATTTTTCTTCAAATCAGCAAAATCCTCAGGTAAGTAACAGTCCAACATCTGCAAATTCAGGCACTTATACCAACACCGTTCTAGTAAACAATTGCCCAATTGGCAGTTACAACACTTCAGTCACCGTAATAAATCCTGTGCAACCTTCTTTCACCCCACCTCCAAGCTATTGTCAAGGAGAAAATATTCCTGGTTTACCAACGACATCAACCAATAACATTCAAGGAACTTGGTCTCCGAGTATAAACAATCAAACAACCACAAACTACACCTTTACTCCAATCAACTCGGCTTGTGCAACAAGTACCAACTTGACAATAACTGTAAATCCGACTGTAACTCCAACATTCACACTTCCATCAACTTACTGTTTCGGTGCTACAATCCCAAATCTACCAACAAACTCCAACAACAATGTTTCAGGAACTTGGTCACCTGCAATCAATAATCAAGCAACTACAACTTATACTTTCCAACCAACCGCAGGGCAATGTGCGACTACCACTAATACAACCATTACCATCGACCAACAAGTTCAACCTACCTTTCCGAATTTCCAGCCGATTTGTATTGGCTCTTCTAACCCACTCCCAAACACTTCTAACAACGGAATTTCAGGAACTTGGTCGCCCCATTTCCATACCAATCAACCAGACAACTACACGTTTACACCAGCTGCAAATTTCTGTGCAACCACGGCAAGCGCTCAAATCCAAGTGGTGAACGGTGCATCAGTTGCTGTAAATAGCCCATCCGTTTGTCCCGGTTCAAGCGCTACCCTTACGGCCGTTCCTTCAACGTCGGGTGGACAATTAATTTGGTCGAATGGTTCAACAAGTTCGAGTATTACGGTGTCCCCTTCTCAAACAAGCACCTATAGTGTCACCTTTACGGGTACGGGCTGTACAGCAAGTCAAACGGGAACAGTAACCATTTTGCCACAACCTTTTGTTAGCTTGGATGGAACGAGTATTTGTGTTGGCGAAGACGGAACAATTACCGCAATTGGTACTCCTTCAGGAGGAAATTATTCATGGTCACATTCCGATTTGACATCGGCAACCATTGCTGTGAATCCAAACCAAACCTCTTCTTATACAGTAAGTTATTCAGTTAACGGATGCAATGCAACTCCAGCAACAGCGGTGGTTACAGTAGTACCCTTACCTATTGTTCAACTTGCAGCGATTAATACGTGTCCGAATGTGGCTTTTCCAGTCAATTCAAACGTTTCTCCTGCTGGCGGAGCTTATCTCTGGTCGAACGGTGCCACCACCAACCAAACAAATTTAACCGCGTCAGCGAATACAAATTATAGTTTAACCTATACGGTAAACGGCTGTTCAGCAAGTAATTCAGCCAATGTAACGGTGGTAAATTTACCAGAAATCGCATTTTTTTCACCGTCAACCAATTTATGTGCGCCGGCAAGTTTTCAATTAATCAACAATACTCAACAACTTGAAGGAGTGAATTTTACATGGCAAATTGGGAATAATAGTTACTCCTCCAATTCACCTGATTTTAACGTTTCCCTTTCACAACCCAATTGTTACGATGTAAAACTAATTCAGCAATTAAACGGCTGTAGTTCAGAAGTTTTATTGGAAGATTATTTGTGTGTTGTCGCTCCTCCTCAAGCATCCTTTCAAACACAGCCTGGATACTTTAGTCAAACAGAGCAGAATATACAATTCTTGAATACGAGTAGTAATGGCGACTTTTTTCAGTGGAATTTTGGCGATGGAAGTTGGTCTAACGATGCTTTTCCAACCCACTTTTTCACCGAAACTGAAAATGGTTACACCGTAAATTTGATTGCTTATTCAAGTGCAGGTTGTAGTGATACCTTCTCTCGCACAATTATTTACCGTGAAGAACTTATTTACTATATCCCCAACACTTTCACACCTGATGGAGATCAGTATAATCAAGTATTCAAACCAGTTTTCTCGTCTTCATTGGATTTAAGCAATTTCAGTATGACGATTTGGAATAAATGGGGTGAAATTGTATTTCAAACCTTAGATCCCTTTAGTGGTTGGGATGGAAGTTTTGGAGATTTAGGCGTTAAAGTTCAAGATGGAACTTACAGTTATCAAATTTCTGTAAAATCGATTCAGAGTACGGAACCTATTGTTGTAACTGGAATAGTAAATCTTTTGAGATAACAAATCTTTAAATTACAAGGTAGCCTTAAATTAACTTACGCACTTTTTCAGCGAACCTTAATTAATGGCGAAATACAAAAGCAAAGTTCCTTGAGGTAATCCGTTTGAACTAGAATGGTGCTATTCATTTAAATTCCTGAAAAGTTTTGGTAACTTCGCCGAAGATGCATTTGATTAAAAAATTTCTGTTTAAAATTCTTTCGGAAAGCGCTTATCTAAAAACGCTGCACCGTGTGTTTTTCTTCTTGTATTCCAGCGGCATACTCAAACGAAATCCCAATTTTAAATACCATTACATGGTGCGCAAACTCATCCAACCGAATTTTGTAGTGCTTGATATAGGAGCGAATTTGGGTTATTTTGCACGCACCTTCGCTAATCTAACGAAACAAGGTAAAGTAATCGCAATTGAACCTGTACCTGCATTTTATCAAGTTTTGAAACATTTTTTGGGTAAGCGCACAAATGTTGAAATTTACAATGTTGCTCTAGGAAAAGAAGAAGGAACTGTCACAATGATCATGCCTCAAACTGATGGTTTTATTCGAACTGGACTGCCGCATATATCTGAGAATGAGAATGAGAGGGAGAATGAGAATGAGAATGGGAATGAGGCTAATCGCACCCAGGAAGTAAAAATTGTAAAAGCGCTAACGTTCCTCGAAAAGTTTGGCAAAATAGACTACATCAAATGTGACATTGAGGGTTACGAAGGTGTTGTTTTTAAAGAAATTCAACCTCTCATCGAAAAATATAGACCTTTTGTGCAATTGGAAATTGACAAAAAAAATAGAGCAGAACTTTTGCGTATGTTTCAAGAAATGAACTATTTACATTTCGGAATTGAAAATCAAAATTTCGTTGCCGAACATGAAGACGGTGATTACTTTTTTGTCCCACAAGAAAAAACGGCTGAATTTCAATCATGGGTCGCTTAATTCAATTTGTGTTTTTAATTCTTATTCTCGTTTCGTGCAAAAAAGGAACGGGTGAGTTTGTCATTAAAGGAACGGTGAAAGATTTAACCTTCAATCAAGGTTTAAACGGAGGAGTGGTTGAAATTTACAAAGTTCCCATTGGTACATTAACTGAAGTTTTTATCAGTTCCAAAACTCTTGATGCGAGTGGAAATTACGAATTCAAAGTTCCTCGTGATAAGTCTGAGAAATACGTTATTCGGGTTCTGAAAGCAAATTATTTCCCCATCAAACAAGACTTATTTTATTCCTCCTTGTCTATTGCAACGGATAATATTCGCAATCTCGAAACGCATGCTCAAGCTTGGGTAAAAATCCAACTTAAAAAATCTAATCCTCAATCCACCAATTACTTACGTTACATCAAACAAGAAGGATTACAAGGTTGTGAAACTTGCTGCCCGAGTACAGAACAGAATTTCTACGGAGCCACGGACACCACTTTTTATTGTATTAATAATGGTAATCAATCCTACTCTTTTTATTATTGGGTAATTGGAACTACGAATCAAGGATTAAGAGAAATAATAACCACTCCTTTTGATACCGTTTCACTCAATTTACTCTACTGATTTACAATGGAAATTCCATCTAAATATTTATCCAAGGCAGTTGAAGAAATTGCATGTTTACCCGGAATTGGTAAGAAATCTGCCCTACGAATCGCGCTACATTTATTGAAACAACCCGCTAAGGACACGGAACAATTATCTAAATCGTTGGTGGAATTGGTAACTATTGCTAAGTCTTGTATCAGTTGTCACAACGTTTCCGATGAGGAAATCTGTCCAATTTGTGCAGATTCAAGGAGGAATAAAGCGCAAATATGTGTCGTGGAAGATATTCGCGATGTCATGGCAATCGAATCAACAGGAACCTACAGCGGTGTTTATCACGTGCTCGGCGGATTAATTTCTCCGATGGAAGGAATTTCTCCTGCGGATTTAAACATTTCAACGCTACTCAAAAAACTAGAGGAACACCCTGTAAATGAAGTGATTTTTGCTTTAAGTCCAACTTTAGAAGGTGATACGACCAATTTTTACCTTTTTAAAAAATTACAGTCTTTCGGTGTTTTCATCTCTACTTTATCACGTGGTATTGCAGTTGGTTCCGAACTACATTACGCTGACGAGTTAACCCTCGGTCGATCGTTGCAACACCGTCAACCCTTTTCGCTTCAACAGAAATGAGATTGTTAATTGTATTTTTTGTTGGTGTAATATCAAATTCAATTTTTTCACAACACGTTCGTATTGCAACAATTCGCGATAACGGCAATGTGAAACGTTATTTGCAACAAGTAGATTCCTCTGCTGTTTTAGTGAATTTCGCCAAAATTGAAAGGTGGAAATGGAAATCAGAACTTCGCAAATGCCATGGTGTTTTGTTAAGTGGCGGTGCGGATATTCACCCAAAACGCTACGGAAAGCCCGAATTAGTGGGCTTGTGTGAACTTGAAGAAAAACGCGACGAACAAGAATGGCGATTGTTAACACTTGCCGCACAAGATTCTCTTCCAATTTTTGGAATATGTCGGGGAATGCAATTTATCAATGTATTTTTCGGAGGAAGTTTATGTCCAGATTTTAATGAAATGTGTCCTAGAGTCGAGAATATTGCGGCTATTCATCGTGACCCGATGCAGAAAAAAGATTTGGAACATGCTGTTATGGTTAACACTGAAAGTACACTGTTTGCCTTATTTCAGAGTGAGTTTTTAAAAGTAAATAGTTGGCATCATCAATCTATTGAGCGCTTGGCAGAGAATTTTTTGGTGAGTGCTGTTGCTGATGACGGAACAATTGAAGGAATAGAAAAAATAAGTGGCACTTGGTTAGTGATGGGAGTACAATGGCATCCTGAAAGATATTACCAAGAAGACATTCGAAACTTAACTTTATTGAAGTATTTTCTGAGTTATTGCACAAGAAGATAAATTCGTTTTTTGATGCTATTTGTTGATTTCTCAAATTTTACCCCACCAAAAAACAGGTTTTTAAACAATTCCATCCTGTTTCCTTAATGTACATTGTATCTTTGTCGCGCATGAACTACGCAGCTATCGACATCGGGACAAACGCCGCGCGACTACTTATCGGAGAGGTGGTAAGTGAAGAAGGAAAATCGTTTGTAAAAAAAGTTTCCTACACAAGAATTCCGCTTCGGTTGGGAGAGGAGGTTTTTGAAGACGGAAAAATTTCTAAGAAAAAAGCACAAAACTTCGTCAAAACTATTCACGCTTTCCGTTTGATTGCTGAAATGTTTGATGTGAAAAGGTTGAGAGCTGTTGCCACTTCAGCAATGCGTGAGGCTAAAAATGCTGAGAAAGTTGTCAAGAAAATTTTTGATGAAACTGGTGTTCAACTCGAAATCATTTCAGGTGAAGAAGAAGCGACTTTGATTTTTGGTACTTTTTTCTTGCTTGAAATCGACAAACAAATGCCTTTCGTTGTCATAGATGTTGGTGGTGGAAGCACCGAAGTAAGTGTTTTCGAAAAAGGTGAAAGAGTAGCTTCACGTTCGTTTCAAATTGGAACGCTACGTCTAATAAAAGAAAAAGTGAAATCAGATATTTGGACCGAAATTCATGATTGGCTTCAACAACACGTCGATTTAAAGGATCATCACCAAATTTTTGGAACAGGCGGGAATATTAATAAAATCCATAAAATACTGGGAGCCAACCAAAATGAACCGATTACTTTAACCAAAATTAAAGCATTGGCAGATACCTTAAGACCACTTTCTATCGATCAAAGAATGTCGGAATTTCAGTTAAAACCAGACCGTGCTGACGTGATTATTCCTGCAATGGACATTTATATGTACATCATGCAAGAAATCGGAGCAACAGAAATCATTGTTCCAAAAATTGGATTGTCCGACGGAATGATTTACGCTATGAACAACGAAGATAAATTGATTTAACATGTCACAAAAACCAGCAATACCTAAAGGAACACGCGATTTTTTACCCAGCGATGTTGCTAAACGAAATTATCTTTTCAATACGATTAAAAGTGTTTTTCAAAGTTTTGGATTTCAGCCTATTGAAACGCCGAGTTTCGAGTTGTCCACTACCTTACTTGGCAAATATGGTGAAGAAGGGGATCGCTTGATTTTTCGAATTTTAAATTCAGGTGAAAAAGTTAAAAAGGCTGACATTGAAGCACTTGAAAGCGGGAATCTTGCACGGTTTGCCAATTCCCTAGCTGAAAAAGCGTTGCGTTATGACCTGACTGTTCCTTTTGCGAGATTTGTAGTTCAACATCAAAATGACATTAGTTTTCCTTTCAAACGCTTTCAAATTCAACCCGTTTGGCGTGCCGACCGACCGCAACACGGGC
This sequence comes from uncultured Lishizhenia sp., assembly GCA_964636775.1. Taxonomy (GTDB): domain Bacteria; phylum Bacteroidota; class Bacteroidia; order Flavobacteriales_D; family Crocinitomicaceae; genus UBA952. The sequence continues at coordinate 23,026 of CAZWSY010000043.1, read as the reverse complement.
GCTATCAAGAGTTTTATCAATGCGATGCAGATGTGGTAGGAAGTGATTCTTTGCTTTATGAAGTTGAATTCGTTCAAATTTTCGATAAAGTTCTTTCTAAACTTGGGTTACCCGGCTTTGTTATTCACATCAATAACCGAAAAATTCTCTCCGGAATTGCAGAGGTTTGTGGTGAAACCGAGCGATTAGTGGATATCACCGTTGCAATTGATAAATTGGATAAAATTGGCGAAGATGGTGTGGTGGAAGAACTTAAAAACAAAGGAGTTAGCGAAGAAGCGATTCTGAAAATTAAACCACTTTTTCACTTAGAAGGTGATAATGAGGCTGTTCTGAATCAACTTACAAAGTACTTACAAAACTCAGAGATTGGATTGAAAGGAGTGGACGAATTGACTGAGGTTTTAGATACAGTAAAAGAACTTGGTTTACAACGAGGAACTTTAAAATTAGACGTAACCCTTGCACGTGGATTAAATTACTACACTGGAGCAATTTTTGAAGTTAAGGCTTTGGGCGTTAAAATGGGAAGTATTTGTGGAGGTGGACGTTACGACGACTTAACAGGTCTTTTTGGATTGAAAGGTCTTTCAGGTGTTGGAATTAGTTTTGGTGCAGACAGAATTTTTGATGTACTCAACGAATTGGATTTATTTCCAAAAGAAGTCACTGCTGGATTACCTTTACTTTTTGTCAATTTTGGCGAAAGAGAAGCTTTACAATGTATGAAATTAGCTGATTTACTTCGTGATAAAGGTGTTGCTTGTGAGGTTTACCCAAGTTCAACAAAAATTCAAAAACAAATGAAGTACGCTAATGACAGAAATGCTCAATTTGTCGCCTTACTCGGTGAAAATGAGTTAAATGCAAAGCAAATAACACTGAAAAACATGCATTCTGGTGAACAAGAAACGGTAGATTGGATAGATTTCGTGAGCAAATTTGATTAGTTTCTTTTTAACCAAATAAAATGCATATTGTCGATTTATAAAGTACTTCTGTTTCAGATGAGATGTTCTATTTCATCGTTGGTATTAATCGAACTCAATATCACACTTAGGTAGAAGTTTTTTCAATTTCGTTTTTTCTGTCGTACTCATTTCAACCTCTGAAAGGGAAAGATATTCGAGTTTGGTTAATTTTCGAATTGTTTCAGGAATTATTTTGAATTTGTTGCCTTCCAAAACTAAAGATTCTAAATTGTATAGTTTTCCAATAGATGGAGGCATGCTAACAATTTTATTTTCTGCCAGTTCCAGCGTGTTTAATTTCTCCAAATTTCCAATTAATTCGGGAAGTATGGTTATTTGATTTTCGTTCAAGTAGAGCTCTTCTAAATTTTTAAGCTCAAAAATGGAAGGAGGGATTTGAGTGAACTTGTTTTCGTCAAGTCCCAAATAAATGAGTTTTGTCAATTGACTTAAACAAGGAGGTAGCTCTGAAAGTTGATTACCGTCCAATCCCAATTCTTCCAGTTGAGTCAATTTACAAATGGAATTTGGCAAACTTTTTAATTGATTTGACTCCAAAACAAGGACTTTTAGATTTACGAGATTGCCAATCGATTCAGGAAGCTCACCTAGATTTTGATTAGACAAATCCAATGAAATAATTTTTTCAGGATTATTCAACGCATAAACCAAAGACTTACAAGATTCTTCACTTTGCGAAAAACATAATACGTGAATGAAAAGGAACTTAAAAATTAGAACTAAATGCTTCATTCCTGAATTAATGCGCTAGTTTTTAATGTATTGAAATAACCATTCGTACAATTCGTCGGTTCGGAAAACGCGTTCCAAGTCACCGTGATCTGCTCCAGGAACAACTGTAAATTTCAAGTTTTTTCCGCCGTTACAACGTTTTATAGCACTCACCATTTTCTGTGATTCCGAGAGTGGTACTGCCCTATCTTGATTTCCGTGTTGAATCCAAATCGGAACATTTGCTAATTCACACGCTTCATTTGGATTTCCTCCACCACACAAAGCAACTGCTGCTGTCACCAATTCAGGATGTGCGCCAGCAAAATGCAAAGTTCCATAACCACCCAAGCTCATTCCAACAACGTAAACCCTTTTTTCGTCAGTATCAAAGCTTTTCTGTACGAATTTCAAAACACTTACCAATTTTTCTGGATCCCAACTTTCACCTTTTGGTACTTGTGGAGCAACTACAATCGCCGGAAGTTTTCGCCCCTTTTCAATTTCCTTAATAACACCATATCTTTTTACCATATCCAAATCATTTCCAGACAAACTTCTTCCGTGTAGAAAAATCAAAACAGCAGGCTTTGACTTTAGTATTTCAGGTTCGGGTAAATGTAAGAGAAACGGATAATCTGCTTGGTTGTAAATGCCTTGTAACTGTGCTTTAAACGGGCTATAAATCCACAATACAAAGCACAAAAGAATAATTTTTTTCATCGGTTGCGAAGTTACCCCGAAGCTTTAGTGCAATCAATCGGACTTATCCACAATCGGTAAAAAGTTGTTCACCACAAGTTCAATTGCTTACATTTGCTTTAAAATTAGAACTATGTCAAATAACTTATTGAAAGGTAAAAGAGGAATTATATTCGGTGCTTTGAACGAACAATCCATCGCATGGAAAGTAGCAGAACGCGCTCACGAAGAAGGTGCAACTTTCGTTCTAACCAATGCCCCAATCGCAATGAGAATGGGAGAAATTAAAAATTTGGCGGAAAAAACTGGAAGTCAAATTATCCCCGCAGACGCAACAAGTGTGGAAGATTTAGAAAACCTTGTTACGCAATCTATGGAGATTTTGGGCGGAAAAATTGACTTTGTTCTTCACTCAATCGGAATGTCGCCAAACGTGAGAAAAGGTAAGCATTACACGGAAAGCAATTATCAGTTTTACCAACAAACTATGGACGTTTCAGCAATTTCTCTTCACAAGACTTTAGCAACTTTATACAAGCACGATGCAATTAGCGAATGGGGTTCTGTTGTGGCACTTACTTACATTGCTGCTCAACGTATTTTCCCTGATTACAACGATATGGCTGACGCGAAGTCTTTACTTGAGTCCATAACTCGTTCATTTGGTTATCATTACGGAATAAAAAACAAGGTGCGTGTTAACACCATTTCTCAATCTCCAACACCAACAACGGCCGGACAAGGAGTCAAAGGTTTTGCAGAATTCATCAATTTTTCTGAGCAAATGTCGCCATTAGGAAACGCTCCTGCATTGGCTTGTGCAGATTATTGTATTACTTTGTTTTCCGACCTTACACGCTACGTTACCATGCAAAATCTATTTCACGATGGCGGATTTTCAAACACGGGCGTAACCCAACAAGTCATTGATAAATTCAGCGAATAACATTTTCTTAGGAGGTTTACAGCCTCCTTTTTTATTCAATTTAATTATCATGAAATTCAATCTTCTACTTCAATTATTCGTTTTCCTTTCGAGTAGTTCATATTTTGCCCAACAACAATATCCAATTGACCCGAAAGTCAAACAACGCATCGACAGCGTTTACACAGCACTCATTAAGAAAAATAAGGTAGTTGGTGCAAGTTTGGCAATCGTTGATAAAAACGGAATCATTTACGCGAACGGTTACGGTTTTTCCGACCTCGAAAACCAAGTAAAGGCAGATGAAAAAACAGTTTATCGTATCGGTTCTGTTTCGAAAGTGCTTACCAATCTCGGCGTTTTAAGATTAGAAAATCAACGTTTACTTTACCTGGACGACGATATTAAAACTCACCTCACAGATTTGAAAATGGAGTCAAGATTTGAGAATAGTAACCTATTTCCGATTACCGAATTAATGTCACACACAGCAGGTTTTCCGAGTGATATTGCCAATGGATTTTTTTGTGATAACCCACCTTCAATGTCCTGGGTAATTGAACAGTTGAACCGTTCAGGTGCTACTTATCCGCGCAATTTTGTTTGGTCTTATTCAAATGTGGCTTACGGTTTATTAGGTGAATTAATTTCAAGAAAATCAGGTTTGTCCTACAGCCAATTCATGCGCGACAGTCTATTTAATGTGTTGGGTATGAAAAACAGTTTTGTTCACCCCGCAGAATCCGACCGTGCACTAATGGCGAAGGGATACATTAAGAAAAATCAATTGATTGACGAACCTCTAATTCGTGACGAGGCAGCTGGTTTGGTGCATGCTAATGTGACCGACTTTGCAAAAATCATCCAACTTTTTTTGAATGAAGGTAATCACAATGGAAAGCAAATAATCGACAGTAATTCCATTCGATTGTTACAAATCCCAGGTTATCTAACTGACCTTTATCTTCAACCGTCGTTTAATTATGGTTTAGGATTATTTATCGAAGAAACATTTTTAAAAAATCCAACGGATACCATTCCAATAAATTACATTTCACACGGTGGGGACACTTACGCGTTTCATGCCGATTTTGGATTTGTTCCTGAATTAGGTTTGGGGGTTGTTGTTTTGACGAATTCCGATAAAGGCAGGTCTGTGAACAGTGCCAAAAATCTTTTAAACTATTATTTGGATTGGAATCAAAAATCTAAAATTCTGGAAGTTACAAAGGTAATTAAAGATTTAGCTGAAAGGCGTTTGAGTTATGGTTTAGTTGAAAGTTCAAGAATTCCAGGTGCGTACAATTGTGGTGCTTTTGTTTTGGAAATGAACAGTGCAAAAAAAGGTTCTTTCCGTCAAGGTCCGATTAAAATTGTAATTAAACCAAAGAAAAACGAAGAAGCACGTTTCAACTTATACGTTAAGTTATTTGGCTTATTTAGTATAAAAATCCCAAATCAAGAAATCCAGTTTGTGGAAATTGAAGACAAAGTTTATGTGCGCGGAGCGAGTGTGAAAGATGCACAATGGGAATATTTAGGTGTGAAAAAAAACGCAACAGAAATAAGTTCAACTTGGCTTTCAAAAATGGGAACGTATAAAACTGTTGGCGATACTTTTACATGTAAAGCTTGTGATGAAATCGACATGAACTTTTCAGAGGTAACACTCTCACAAAAAGGTGGATACATCATTTTTTTGGCGCGCGGAAGTAAAAAAGGAAGCATCTTCAAATTATTTTTCGAACAACTTGACGAGAAAACTTTGGTTTGTGGAGGAACAGGTCGTGGTATGGGTGAAACCATTCAACTTTTACCTGACGGAAAATTATATTATCAGGGTTTTACATTAGAAAAGGTGAAATAAATGGGACTATTTAAATCTTAAATTTTAAATCGTTCACCATAATTCAATTCAAATATCTTTGCCTTGTGAATCAATCAACTTTAATAGATGGCTTTATCCAGTTAGGAAAAGTCATGAAATTACATGGTGAAAACCAAACATGGACTGGTTTTGAATTTGGAGTAACTGAACATGAATTTGAAAATTTTGAAAATCAAATTATTGCACAAACTTTTAGAAACAATTGGTTCACTGAAAACAATATTCGTGAATCGCTCAGCAACTTAGCAGTTTGGTTGAAGTCAGATAATCTAAAAAACTGGTTATCTAATTATAAGGTTACTGATTCTCCTAAAACGATTGCTGTAATTATGGCGGGAAATATCCCCTTGGTAGGTTTTCATGACTTTTTGTGTGTGATGTTCAGCGGTCACCGCGCTCTTCTTAAATTAAGTAGCGACGATGATTTGCTTTTACCACTTCTCGTTCAGTACCTAAAAATTTTTATTCCCGAAGTAGAAAATAGAATTGAATTTGCAAAAGGACCACTTAAAAATTTTGATGCCGTAATTGCTACAGGAAGTAACAATTCCTTACTTCATTTTAAAAGCTACTTTGAAAAATACCCTCATTTATTGCGCCATAATCGAACCTCTGTTGCGGTTTTAGAAGGCAATGAAACACAAGAAGAACTTAAACTTTTGGGAAAGGACATTTTTTCTTATTTCGGAAAGGGTTGTCGTAATGTCACCCATTTAATTGTTCCCGAAGGATATGATTTTCAATTGTTTTTTCAGTCCATTGTTGACTTTGGAGAAATTATAAATAACAAAAAATACGGTAACAATTACGACTACAATAAAGCCATTCATTTGATGAACCAAGAAGTGTTTTTGGACAATAATTTTTTACTTGTTAAAAAAGATAAACAACTTCATGCACCTATTTCAATGATTTATTACCATACCTACACTACGAAAAAAGAAATACAAATCTATTTAGAAGAAAACGAGTCAAACCTGCAATGCATTGTAGGAAAAGGATATTTGCCATTTGGTGAGGCACAATGCCCAACATTAACCGATTATGCCGATGGTGTGGATACGATGAAGTGGTTGATGGAAATTTAATTGTATAGAAGAACGCAAAGTGAGGAGAGAAGTGCGAGGTGAGTAAAATCTCTTCAAACATATTACCTCCTAGTAAATCTAAATACCTATCTGCCAACTAACATCCCACTGTTTAAAGTTAAAACCCGTGTAACGAAATCAGGACAACTTGATTTCTACTTTTAAAACCTTGTAAACAGTATGTCAGAAAATATATTCATTCCAGAACCGCTTGACGAAGAGGAAATTACTCCGCCAAAATCGAAAAAGAAAGCTTCTTCCAAGCCCGATTCTAAACCAAATTCTGGTGAAAAAAAAGGTGATTCCAAGTCCCGTTCGCTGAAATTCGAAATGTCACCTGAACGGAAGGAAAAAATTCGTGTTCTTTCAGGTGCTTCACTTCTTATTGTCTCCTTGTACTCCTTAGCTGCTTGTTTTTCCTACTTTTTCACTTGGAAAGAAGATCAAGATCAAATCCTGAATGTTGGCTTTTTTAGATTTATGTTTTCCGAAACAAGTGAACCAATTTCGAATGTTCTCGGGAAGTTTGGCGCTTGGGTATCGCATTTTTTGATGTATGAATTGTTCGGTATCAGTATCGTCTCTTTCTGTGTTGCAGGAGTCGTACTTGGAATTCGAATTCTATTTAAAATTGAGTTGTTTTCACTTCGTAAATTGATGAAAATGAATTTGTCCTACTTTCTTTGGACATCTCTGTTTTTATCATTTCTTTCTGGTGGAGTGAGTTTTTTAGGTGGGAAATTTGGTTACTACGCGAATGACTGGTTAATGACCGCTTTTGGTGGAATTGGAACTTTTCTCTTTATCGCGCTCCTATTTTATGTGATTACAACTTTAATATACAACCCAAATTATACGGAACTGTTCGCAAAATTAACTTCAAATCCCTTAGTTCAAAGTACGAATTCTGAGCAAGTTAGAAAGGAAAAAGTGGTGCCTGTAACCACTTCAACAGGTAATGCCTTTATTGCTGAGGAAGATGATTTGTTTATCGTTAATACCTTGGAGGACGACGATATCATGCAAGACGATGTTTCCGAAACAATTGACTTTTCTCCAAAACCTGAAATTCATCCCGAAAGTGAAATAATTGACTCCTATCAACCATCAAATTCCCTATCTGATGAATTCGAAATTGAGATTCCGGAAGAAGAACCAACAATTGAAGTAAGCTCCTCCCCTCACCTACCAATCAGCGACTTAAAGGTTAGCGACGAGGAAGATTTGGCAGCAAGATTAGTGAGAGAACACGGTGAATACGACCCTAAAAAAGACTTGGACGGCTACCTTCTTCCACCCGTTGATTTGTTGAATGATTACGGTGGTGGTTCAACTTTACGTATTGACAAAGAAGAACTTGAAGGCAACAAAAATCGTATTATTGAAACGCTTTCACACTATAAAATAGAGATTGCAAAAATTAAGGCGACTGTTGGTCCTACAGTTACGCTATATGAAATTGTACCTGCACCCGGGGTGAGAATTGCCAAAATCAAAAACTTAGAAGACGATATCGCTTTAAGCTTGTCCGCACTTGGAATTCGAATCATTGCACCAATGCCAGGTAAAGGAACGATTGGTATTGAAGTGCCAAATTCAAAGCCTGAAATGGTCAGTATGCGTTCCTTGATTACTTCCGAAAAATTCCAAAATTTCGATGGTGAATTACCTGTTGTTATGGGAAAAACCATTACTAACGAGACCTTTGTTTTTGACCTCACTAAAATGCCTCACTTACTCGTGGCAGGTTCAACAGGTCAAGGTAAGTCTGTGGGATTGAACGCAATACTTATTTCCTTACTTTACAGAAAACATCCTGCACAAGTAAAATTTGTTTTAGTTGACCCGAAAAAAGTGGAGTTGACGCTGTACAACAAAATCGAACGTCACTTCTTGGCAAAACTTCCTGGAGAGGAAGAAGCGATTATCACAGATACCTCAAAAGTGGTTAACACCTTGAATTCTTTGTGTATAGAAATGGATGCACGCTATGAATTACTAAAAGATTCAGGTGTTAGAACAATTATTGAATACAATCAAAAATTCATTCAACGTCGTTTAAATCCTGAAAAAGGACATCGCTATCTACCTTATATTGTGGTACTTATTGATGAGTTTGCCGACCTAATCATGACTGCTGGAAAAGAAGTGGAACATCCTATTGCACGTATTGCTCAGCTAGCACGCGCGATTGGAATTCACCTTATTGTGGCTACTCAACGTCCGTCGGTTACAGTAATTACGGGTATGATTAAAGCGAACTTCCCTGCACGTATTGCCTTTAGAGTTTTGTCCAAAATTGACTCGCGTACGATTCTGGATGCCTCTGGTGCTGACCAACTAATCGGTCGAGGCGATATGTTGATTATGACAGGTTCAGACATGAAACGTTTGCAGTGTGGTTTTGTGGATACTCCTGAAGTTGAGCGCATTTGTGGGTTCATTGGCGAACAACGAGCCTACCCGGATGCACTTTTATTGCCAGAATACACGCCCGAAGGTTCGGAGGGAATGGACGAAATGGATATGGGCGACATTGACCCGATGTTTGTTGATTCGGCAAGAATTGTAGTAATTAATCAGCAGGGTTCAGCGAGTTTGTTGCAACGTAAATTGAAATTGGGTTACAACCGCGCTGGAAGGATTGTAGATCAATTGGAAGCGACAGGAATTATAGGTCCTTTCCAAGGCAGTAAAGCACGTGAAGTTCTGTTCTCTGATGTGGAAAGTCTGGACGAATACATGCGTGTAAAGGGATTATTATAAATTAGATTACTACTTGAACAAACTCAACTTAATCAACTAAAATTCAAAGTAATGAGTAAAAAAAATAGCGGTGGAATGGTTTATTCAACAAATCCTAATTTCCACTATGAAGAAGAAAAAAACGAAACGGAAACGCTTGCCAAACAACATCAAAAATTATACGTTTCCATAGACCGTAAACAACGTGGAGGGAAGGAAGTAACTTTGGTGGAAGGTTTTGTTGGCAGTGAAGAAGATTTGGAAAAACTCGGGAAATTATTAAAACAAAAATGCGGTGTGGGCGGCTCAGTGAAAGACGGACAAATATTGATTCAAGGAACGCACAAAGACAAGGTTTACCAACTTCTGCAAAAAGAAGGATATACGCAAACTAAAACTAAAGGAGGAGGATAATATCTTGAATTGAAATTCGTTTTTTCACAAAAAGAGCAAGCAATGATTAGAGTATTCAATTTATTGGCAATCGTATTTCTTTTGGTTTCATGTAAGCCAAAGCACGAAGATATGGTGAAAGGAACAATTCGTGACTTCACTGGACTTGACGGTTGTGGATTAGTTATACAACTAGATAACAAAACATTAGAACCAATCAATTTAAGTGATTTTTCAAGTAATGTTAGCTTAATTGATGGACAGAAAGTGTGGGTGAAATACCAAGCAGTTTCAGGAATGGCGAGTATTTGCATGGTTGGTGAAATCGTGGAGATTACCGGTCTTGAGGAAAGATAGCAACATTTTCCATCAGGCATTTGTATAAACAAACAACCCAGAAACCCATGCAAACGCCAAAATCACTCGCTTACCTCAATAGCAACAACGGCTCAGGGAAACTTTTCATCGGAAATCACAACAGCATTCGGGCAAGTGTAAATGATGATTTGCATACTCTGCAAGCTTTTATAGATTCCAATAAAGGGAAATTTATCGTTTTGGCCTTGTCTTATGACCTCAAAAACAAAATCGAAAATCTAAGTTCCGACAATTTTGACGGTATTAATTTTCCAGACTTTATCGCTTGGGTTCCTGAGACGGTCATTGAGATTAAAAAAGAAAACATCAAATTTTTACAAGGTGAAAAAACACCTGAAATTTTGGAATTTCTAGATTTCTTTTTGGAAGAAGAAACCGACGATAATTTCCATCCATATCATTTTGATTTTCAACCCCGAACGACTAAAGAAAGATATATTGCTCAGGTCGAAAAACTGAAAAATCATATACAGCGTGGAGACATTTACGAGGTGAATTTTTGTCAAGAATATTTTGCAAAAAATGTACGTCTCCCCTATCCACTCGACGCGTTTTTTAAAGTAAACCGAATCACAAAAGCCCCTTTTAGCGCCTACTTGCAATTCGATGAATTTCAGGTTCTTTGTGGAAGTCCCGAGCGATTCATTAAAAAAGAAGGAAATAAAATCATTTCGCAACCGATTAAAGGGACAGCTGCGCGAAAACGAAATGCAACTGAAGATGAACTTCAAAAAACTTGGTTGAAAAACAATCCAAAGGAACGTTCTGAAAATGTGATGATTGTAGATTTGGTGCGCAATGATTTGTCCCGAATTGCAGAACCTTTTTCCGTAAAAGTGGACGAATTAATGGGAATTTACACCTTTGAAACCGTTCACCAAATGATTTCTACGGTTTCTTGTACTGTTAAAGAAAACACGAACTTTACAGATATACTACTCACCACATTTCCAATGGGTTCCATGACCGGAGCACCCAAAATAAGTGCAATGCAACTGTCGGAAAAAACAGAGGATTTCAAACGAGGCTTATACTCCGGAAGTATTGGATATATTTCTCCGAACGGAGATTTTGATTTAAATGTAGTAATACGAACACTCATCTACAACACTGAAAATCAATATCTTTCTTGTGGAGTTGGCAGTGCTATCACCATCGATTCTGATCCAGAGAAGGAATACGAAGAATGTTTAACCAAAGTGAATAAATTGCTCAAAGGCTTTCAATCCGATGAAATTTAAACAGCATTTAAACGCTTTTTTTGAGTCAATAGATTTTGATAAGTTATTTGTAGCGGTGAGTGGTGGAGTAGATTCGATGGTATTACTTCAACTATTACTTCAAAAAAAACTTCGAATACACGCATTACATGTAAATTACAATTTACGCGGACAAGAAAGTAATGAAGATGAAAAGTTGGTGAGTGAGTATTGTAAGTCCAATGAAATTCCGCTTTCGGTTTTGAATGTAAACTTGTCCGAGCAGCTGCAAAACGGTGGAAATTTGCAAGATTTGGCTCGAAAAGTACGCTATGACTTTTTCGAACAAGAAATGAAGGATACGCCAAAAGCATTTATCGTTCTTGCACATCATCAGGACGATCAAATCGAGCAATTTTGGCTTGCCTTAGGAAGAGGCGCAACACTCTCAGGACTTTCAGGAATGAATGAGAAGGAAGGAAAACGTTTGCGTCCGCTTCTACCTTTTCGAAAAGTAGAACTTATTAAATACGCAATTGAGCAAAAAATTCCATGGCGAGAGGACAATAGCAACAAAAAAAACGATTATCAGCGAAATGTTTGGCGAAATGAACTCTTACCATTTTTAAACAAGGAAATACCAACATTGACTGAAAGTATTTTACTCATTCAAGAAAACTTCAAACAACAAAACGAGCAAGACAAACTTTGGATTCAGCAGAATTTTTCGAATGGGTTTATTGGGAGTAACTATTTAAGTGAATTAACAGAAAACTCAATTTTCCAATTGATTAAGCTATGGAAATTACCTGTAGGTTTAGTAAAAGAATGGCCTAAAATTGTTAATGCAAGAGTGGGTGCTTTCTGGCAATTTGATACCATTAAGTTGACCAAAGAAAGGAACGGTTTGCGTCGAACGGAGGAAAAACCAATTTCCATTCCACTACTTGAATTGACCGAAGTCGAAGCCTTACCAACCACTTTTGAAAAAACGATTTTGTATTTGGATAAGGATAAAATTGTTGGCGAAATCCAAGTACGTCAATGGCAACAAGGCGATAGAATACAACCAATTGGAATGAACGGTTCGCGCTTAGTTTCGGACATTTTGAAAGATGCAAAAATTGAATCGTCCCAAAAATCCAAAGTTTTCGTAATTGTTGACGAGGAAAAAATTGTTGCCGTTCATGGATTATGTATTGATAAAAGAAGTGTTGCGGGGAAGAAAACGAGAAAGATCGTTAGAGTGGCGTTAGTATGATAAAATGATTTTCAATGCTACATCCAAATTTTGAAAAGAATTGATAGAAGCTGTTATCTAATCCTTTTTCATCTTTTAGTTTGTTTTCAATTGTCAACTTTATTGTCGAAGTTTTCAAATTTTGATTGAATGCACCGAACAACAAAGTAAACGAATTGTATGTTTTCATGCTGATGACAATTTCTTTACTATTTTTAACTCATGAATAATTCAATTATGCGAAATCTATTTTTCACACTATTTCTCCCATTACTCTCTTTTGCTGCTATTTCTCAGCTCGATACCCTTTTTTGGTTTGTTGCACCTGAAGCCACAAGCGCACATGGAGATAACCCAATAGTGTTTCGATTCGCAACTTTAGGAAATCCAGCAACCATAACGGTTTCACAACCTGCAAACCCTGCTTTTCCTGTTCAAACTTTAAATTTAGCGGCCAATACAGCACAAACTTTAGACGTAACACCATGGATTGCCTCTATTGAAAATCGACCAGCCAACCAAGTTTTAAATTTCGGATTTAAAGTCACATCAACTTCACTGATTACAGCCTATTACGAAATCACACCAACTTGTAATTGCAACCCAGATATTATGGCAATGAAAGGTAAAAATGCACTTGGTACTAACTTTTATATTGGAGGTCAAACGTTCTACGCAAACGGTAATTACAACCCTCCGGCTCGCAGTAAATTCGACATTGTGGCAACAGAAAACAATACAACCATAACTATTATTCCTAGAAATGCCATCACAGGAAACGCCGCTAATGTTTCTTACACCATAACATTAAATGCTGGTCAAACCTATTCTGGTGTTGCAACGGGAGGAAATGCAAATCAAAAAGTTGTTGGCTCGGTAATTACCTCCAATAAACCTATTGCCGTGACTTATTCCGACGATTCTGTAATCATGGATGGATGTCGGGATATTTTGGCTGACCAATTGATTCCAACGAACATTGTTGGAGACGAATACATCGTTATTCGAGGTTTTTTAAATGGTGGTGACCGCGCTTTTGTTACTGCTATTCAAAATGGAACCCAAGTTTTTGTTAACGGAAATCCAACCGCCGTTGCGACCATAAACGCAGGACAAACACACATGATTCCTGTTACAGACCCGAGTATGTACATTACTACCTCCAATAATACCTATGTATTCCATACCTCTGGTTTTGGTTGTGAAGTAGGTGGCGCACTCTTACCTCCAATCGTTTGTACAGGCTCGAATGTTGTTCCTTTTGTGCGTTCAACCACTGAGTTTTTCGGGATGATTATTCTTGTTCCGTCGGGAGGAGAAACTTCCTTTACGCTTAATGGAAATCCTGCAACTATAAATCCAGCTGATTTCAATTTTGTTCCCGGAACAGGAAATTCTTGGAAATTTGCCCGTATTGATATGTCAAATATCATCACCGCAAACGATGCAAGTCGATTAGAAAACCAAGCTGTTAAGTTCCACATGGGAATCATCAACGGTGGTTCTAGTTCTGGATGTAGGTACGGTTACTTTAGTGATTTTTCAGCTTTGCGTTACGAAATTGAAGCTGATAACACAACCATTTGTCAAGGTGGAACTGTTACGCTCACCACCCCTACCCTACCCGGTGCTACCTACACTTGGTTCGGGCCTAACGGCTTTCAATCTCAAGGACAAACTTTGACTATTAATAATATTCAAGTTTCACAAGCAGGGCAATACATTGTTGATGGTACAGCTCCAGGAGCATGCGAATTAATTCCCGATACCGTAACCATTACCGTACTTGAAGCGGGAGAAGCACCACTAATCACTTCCAATGGACCAACATGTCACAATGTTCCTTTGGTATTTTCTTATCAAGCACCAGCTGGTTCTATTTACAATTGGACAGTTAACAATACAACCGTTTCAACGCAGTCCTCTGTGAGCTTCAATAATCCGGGTAATTACACCGTTCAACTTATTACTACTGCTTCGAATGGTTGTGTTTCTCTTCCAGGCACTTTAAGTTCTACGATTTTCTCGCCTCCAACCGTTGATTATCAAGGAGTCAGTCAAGTTTGTGGAAATTTTGTAAACTTTCAATCTCAAGTGCAAACCGACCCACAAGATCCGCAATCGGTGATTAATTGGTTGAGAATGCCAAGTGGAACATTGATTGGAACTGGTTTTGGTCAAACAGGAGTACAAGCTACCAATGAACCAAATTCCGTAGAAACATTTGTTGTTCAATTGGTTACTCAAAATCAATGTACTGCAACGGACACTTTCAATATCACTTTCCATCCATTTCCTACGGCAATCTTTACATACAATGACTTGTGTGATGGACAAAATATTCAATTCACTAACGGAAGTACTTGGTTTGGAACTCCTTCTGCCGGCGACCAAATGAACTATTTATGGAATTTTGGTGGAACAAATACCTCCAATCAAACCAATCCAAGTTTCAATTTCTCTCAACCAGGAACTTACAATGTAACTTTAAACATTCAGACAACTAACGGTTGCCAAGACAGTGAAACCTTACCCATTATTGTTGGAAATGTGCCAACTGCGAGTTTAGCTTACACAGAAGAATGTGGTCAGACAGTGAATTTTGCTGGAGTATTGTCAAGTGGAAATCTAAATTTAACCAATTCAACATGGAGTATTCCTGGGATTTTTTCAAATAATGGCTTAACCTTCACGCATGTTTTTGCTAACGGTGGAGATTATTTATCAACCTTAAATGTGAGTGCTGACAACGGTTGTTCTTTTAGTTTTGAACTACCCATAACTGTAACACCAAAAGTTGAACTACCTGAGTTAGCGGTTCCAAATGTTATTACAGTAAATGGCGACAACATCAACGAAGAATTGCGAATCAATCCAATTTTTGAAAACTGTTTCACTTATGAAATAAATATTTTCAACCGTTGGGGACATTTAGTTTACCGTATGACCTCATCCCAAGATGCTTTTAAAGGAGAAGATGCAAAAGGAAACGAATTAGTGGAAGGTGTTTATTTTTATCACTTAAAATCAGATCAAGGAGAAAAGCATGGGTTTATACATGTGATAAAATCAGAGTAAACAAACGACTATTGGAGCTATTCAAGAGTAAGATTTTTTGTACTCATCCTATTCTCTTATTCACCAAATCCTCAATTTTTTGGTAAAAATGAAAAGGCGAATACGTACGCCATTCTATTTCCTCTAATTCACCCCCGAAAAGGAAATAATGATCGATTTTAATACTCGCAAATTCACGAATAACGTGGTCGTGGAAATTAACACATGCAATCCAACCATCTTCCACTTCATCAAACCATTCTTCGTAGTAACAATCATCGGAATAATGAAAATTCAAAACGTTTTCACCAATAAGAATGAATTTATTGATTCCACAATTCATAATTGGTTCAATCACATCTCTTTTCAAGACCATTATATCATTCTCAATGGCATCATTCCACTCACCGATTAGCTCAATTATAGCGTATCCGTGGTCGTATTCAACATACAAAATCTTGATAAATAGCGTTGAGGAACCAAAATTATCCCATTGAGGGTGAATATAAAAATTATAAATGGTGTCCGTAAACTCAAACTCGCTGTACTCACGGTTAAAAAATGGAGATTGTGGGTCTTCAGAAGCGATATAGTATCCCCGCCAATTGTAAAATGGTTCGATGAAATGCATATTCACAAATGTAATACCCGCAATGACATGTAGTGAATTAGAGAAATTGAATTTACGGTAATTAAGAGACGGAGATTTATTATGTTCTCGTCGATTTAAATAGTTAAAACCATTTTTATACATTCGTTAATTGAAGTGTCGGAGATTTTATTTTCGATTGGCAGAATGTCTGGTATTCAGAAAAATACACCCTCAATACTCACAGTTGGACAATCCTCCGAAAAGTGAGATTTATCCTACCTTCCGAAATTTTCTTGGATTTCGCGATTTGGTGTTTCCAAAAATGCTGAATTGGTCCTGACATCAAAAGTAGTGAACCGTTTTTTAAGTGAATTTGAACTTGATCGCCCTTGAATTTATGTTTCAAATCAAATCGTCGTTCTACACCAAATGATAAAGATGCAATTACCGGATTTTGACCTAATTCGGGTTCGTTGTCCGCATGCCATCCGTTGGAGTCTTCACCGTTGCGGTAATAATTCACCAATACAACATTAAAGGTATGTCCTGTCAATTCTTCAACAAGTGTTTTTAATTCAAACAAAAGAGGAGTCAAAACTTGTGTTTTTAATATTTGTCCAGAGTAACTGTATGTTGTTTCAATTTCACCGTGAAGCGACTCCAAACGTGGTGTTAAATACCAATTATTGAAAATCCTAACTCGATTTTGTTGCCAAGGCAATTCAAGTAGTTCTGTGAAAATGGCCTTACAATTTTGGTTATCGAATAGATTGGGCCAATAGTTTAGTTCTCCATCTGAAATTGGAATATTCCATGCATCTTTAGAGGTAACCTTGTAATTTATAGACATAATAACCGGTAAACTCCTTCAAAAAAACTTCCCATGCGACAAATGATTGAATGGACGGAAGAAGTTGATCCAAAGTAAATGTAGATGTTCGTTCAATGTAGTGATCTGTGGAGAAAACATCAAAGTTCAACTTTTGTTTTTTATAACATGCTCCTGCTCTCTTCACATGCATTCCACTTGTAATCAACAAAAACTTTCCTGTCCAATTTTTCTCCTTCAAGTAGTTTGCTGTAAAAAGCGCGTTTTCATGGGTGTTTTTGGACAAGCTTTCGCTAACAATATCTTCCGCTGGAATTCCCCATAACACTAATGTCTCCTTAAGTTGATTGGCTTCATCTAATCCCTTTTTTAGGACATAACCCGAACCTCCAGAGATTAGAATTTTCTTGATTTTTCCACTCTTATAAAGATTTAAAGTTTGCCAAATCCGATCTGCTCCGCGACGAACCGAAAGACGATCTAAATCATTGTTGTATTCCACCATTCCAGATAAAACAACACCTAATTCATAGTTTCCAACCTGTTCTATTTTAACTCCTGGCGTTTCCCATAAGGACATCAAAAACTTGATTGGAGTAGGTAGTGAAAAAAGTAACAGAGCAATGAAAGTAATTTTCCGAAAACGTTTACGCCAAAAATCACTCCTTGCAACAAAGCTTGCCACAAACAAGGTTAAAATTATCAGGAAAGGCGAAAGAATAAAAGCGAGTAGTTTGGAAAGGATGAAAAACATGATTTACTTTTTTTCTGGTAAACGATTGATTTTTATATTGAAATAAGCAAAAATGATAGTCATGACTGGACTTAAAATGTTGAAAAAGCAAAACATCCAATATGAACCTGTCGCTACTTGCAAAACGCTGGACTGAGCCGCGCCACAAGTATTCCAAGGAAAAAGTACGGATGTTACCGTTCCTGCATCTTCCAACGTTCTACTCAAATTTTCAGGTGCTAAACCTTGATCTTTATACGCTTTTGCATACATTCTTCCTGGCACTACAATCGCCAAATATTGATCGGAGGCTGTTGCGTTCAGAAATACACAAGTTCCAACTGTTGAAGCAACTAAACTTCCTGTTCGTTTAATTCCACCAATAATTGTCTGTGTTATTCGCTCTAACAATCCTGAAACTTCCATTGCTCCACCAAAACACATGGCACATGTAATCAACCAAATAGTATTTAGCATCCCGCCCATACCTTTGGTTTTCAACAAGTCGTCCATTGTTTCATTTCCAGTAATAATTTGGTTTTTAGATGCAATTGTTTTTAAAATGACTTGATACGAATTATTCAAAAACGATTTGTTTCCTCCTAATTCTTGAATGAGTTGAGGTTGTGCGATTAAAGCCGCAATAGCCCCTAAGATTGTTCCGATAAACAAAGCCGGTAAAGCGTCCACTTTTTTGACAATCATCACGAATACCAAAACTGGAACAACCAATAAAAAAGGTGAAAGGTTGAATTTACTCTGAAGTGCAGCAAGTAAAACAGTACCATCATCATTTGCGGTTTTCGTGGATATTGTTAATCCTAAAACAGCGAATATAATTAAGGTTATTACTAAAGTAGGAACGGTCGTTAAGGTCATGTATCGAATATGCGTGAATAAATCAGTACCTGCCATCGCGGGAGCAAGGTTGGTGGTGTCGCTTAACGGTGACATTTTATCCCCGAAGTAAGCACCTGATATAATAGCTCCAGCAACCATTCCTTGGTGAATTCCCATTACACTTCCAATTCCCAAAAGTGCGACACCAACTGTGGCAATTGTACTCCACGAACTGCCAGTTGACAAAGAAACAACCGAGCAAATCACAACCGCAGCGACAAGGAAATAACTCGGATGAAGAATTTTTAAACCGTAAAAAATCATGGTTGGAACAATTCCAGAAAGCATCCAAGTTCCACTCAACGCGCCAATTACCAATAAAATCAAAATTGCAGACATGGCCGATTGAATACTATTGACCATCCCTTCTTGAATTTTTCCCCAAGAAAAGCCGAGACGTAAACCAACTGCACTAGCAACAACAGCAGCAAAAACCAAAGCGACTTGATTTGGGCCTTCTGTGGCAGTATCGCCGAAATAATAAACGTTTGTCCCTAGTAATGCGATAAGAGTTATAATCGGAAGAAATGCCAAAAACAAATTTGGACTTTTTGATGATTCCGTCATTGAAATAGTTTAGTGGGCACTAAAGATAAAAGGAATTAGCACACCATTGAATTATTCTTAATCGGTTAAGCATTTACGAAATAGAATTAAAAAAAAAATCCACTTTAAAAAAGAATTTTTAAAGTGGATTAATTCAATAAAAATGAAGTTATCGAATAACTTGTTTCTCTACATTAGATTTAAAACTTTCATTTTGAATACTTAAAAAATAAATACCCGTTGTAAGGTTCAAATCTTCTAAAGCAAAAAAGTTCAAACCTTCACTAATACTTACAGTACGTTTCACCACCGTTAATCCTTTCGCATCTTGAATTAATATGCTTGAATTCCCTCTATCCACAGAACTTCTGAACTCTATAAAGAATTTATTTTCACTAGGATTTGGATAGGAAGTCAACACATTTGAAACTTGTATATTATCGCAATTTGCCAACGCTATTGGAAGATATTCGAATTTACCATCAAAATCAAATTGCTTAAGACGGTAATATTGGTTTCCATTGACAATACTTCTATCCAAATAACTATAGTTTAACAAACTATTCGAATTTCCAGACGCAGGTACTTGCTCTAACATGCTCCAATTTTCGCCGTCGGTAGATTTCAATACATCAAAATGGCTTGCATCCTTTTCGGAGGCAGTTGCCCAATTTAATTGCACTGTATTCTCATCCGTACACTCAGCCTCAAAACTTAACAATTCCACTGGCAATGGAGAGCTCCAGCCAAGACCACCTTCGGAAGAAATGGTAAATGGAGAAAAATCATTTATCCCGGATTGACGTGCATAACCAGGACCGTTAGGTGCGTTTCCACCTTTATTCTCCCAATTGTTTTTAGTAGATGCGTTGTAATGTGCGATGTATGCAGTATTAAAGTCAAACGCATTAATCTCCTCTAGTCTTTCTGAAAATGTTCCGTTCCAATATAAACGCAATTCAACATTGCTACCACCAGTTATATCTTCTTCGATTAACCAAGTTCTTTCCACAGCGGGTAAACTGGTCATTTGACTTTCTTCACGTGAATCGTCGGTAACTTTATCGAATAAACGAACACTAAACTTATCACTTACCCCAGAATTATTTATCCAACATGGATTATATCTACTTCTACCTACTGGAAAAATTACATATCCCGCTTGAGTGTTGTTGTAGTCTGCTCCTGCATATCTTCTTAAAAATCCAACACCTGATGTTCTAACATAACTATTAAAATTTCCTCCGTTCACTGATCTATCGTCCATGTCAATACTGAATTGATTGATGTCAAAAGCACCATGAGTTAAAGTGAGTTCACCAGATATTGTTGCTTGCTTGAGAAGGTAAGCTACACTTAAATCACTACCGTCTTTGGCCTTATTTATTCTTAAGTCATGGAATGCGTTTACTGAAACTGTCCCACCAATCGTATGATAACCTCTTTCGACAAAAATAACCTCTCCATTTCCAGCACTAAATTGTCCGTTGTTCACCCAATTTCCTGCAACAGAAAGTTTTCCAGTATGCATGGTTAGATGCCCACTTGAAAGAATCGTCAAGTTTTTTGACTCCGGAGTAGTTTCAGTGAAAATATGTGGGTTTGCCTTAAAACATGTACTTGTGGAAGGGATATACACATTCGTCAATCTTGTTGGAAGGGAATTGGCTACATTATAATTTTCACCATCATAAACATACCAATTTGATGTAACCATCCAATCAACACTATCTTTAGATTGCACATCGCTTCCTCGCCAAACATAATCAGTTGCTTCTAACGTCACTCCAACAGATGGCGAAACAACAGTAACTAAAAAGGCATTTGAATTTGCACTTGAACAAACTCCACTAGTTGAAGTAACTCGATAATAGGTACTTGAGGAAAGATTGGTTCGATTAAGCGTTGGTGAAGTTTCACCAGAAATTAAAGTAAAAGTTACATTGTTCGGCGAAGAAAACCATTGAATACTGCCTTGCGTCCCTGTAACGGATAAAGAAACCGAGTTTTGTCCTGTACAAACGGCACTAGTACCAGTAACAATTCCACCTTCAGAAATAGGATTTACAGTAATTGTTCCGACACTAGAGTTCAAACTACTGCAAACACCACTTTGTACAACTGCACGATAGTGAAGGGTTGAAGTTAAGTTTGTTGCTGTCAACGTGGTGGTTGTATTGGAAATGTTTTGAACACCAGAGGAGAAATCACTTTGTGGAGAGGATTCCCAACGAACGATGGAACCTGTATTTCCGCTTAAGGTTAATGTTGTGCTGTTCGTTCCACTACAAACTGTTGCACTTCCTGAAACATTTCCAGCTACTGTTGCAGGACTAACTAAAATCGATGCAATGGAACTGTAAACAGGTGCACAAGTTCCACTAGTAACTAACGCGCGATAAAAACGATTGGAATTAAGATTGACAACATTTAGAGAATTAGTTGTATTTGAAATATTATTAACATTTGAAGAAAAATCGCTTACAGTTGACCATTCCCACCTTGTAACGCTTCCGGTTTGTCCACCTAAAGTTAGGGTTGTTGAGTTTGTTCCTGTACAAACCGTCGTACTTCCAGATATTGTCCCTCCAACACTCAAAGGATGTGTGACAAAGTTGATTGAACGTACTTGGTTTTGACATCCTGCATTCGCAGTAGCATTTAAACTTAAAATCACCGTCCCTGCTGCTTTGTCGGCCACACTTGGTTGATATATGGTATTGGTTAATGCGTCGCCAGTCGAATTATTTAAAAAAGTTCCGGTTCCATTTGTTGACCAACTTAAAGAATTGAAGTTGTTTGCAGAACTCCCTGCTGTAATATTCGCACTGGACTCTGTTGTACAAATAAATATATCATTTCCGGAATTCAATGTGGTGGCTTGATTAATTACAAAACTATTTGAAACTGTTCCGGGAAATCCGATACAAGAAGGTGAACTAAGTAATGATATAGATTGAACAGTTAATTCATTACTTCCACCAAAATTTAACAATAATGGTAACTGAAACGTTCCTGTTCCTGAAGTAATTGTAACTTGAGTTGAGGACGAGAAACTGTTAGTACCTGTTACAGCATAATTGATGACATAAACACCATTTGCCAAGGATGTAGAAGTTAGTGTTACGGTGCTTGCAATATTCGAACAACCATTTGACACATTAACATTCAAATTGCTTACATTAGGTACTCCCTCAAAAACATTAATTGTAGATGTATTTCCTGAGGTTACATTAATAGTACAAGTTCCAATTTTAACCGAATTTATAGTAATCGTATTTGAACCAGCATTGTTTAAGGGAGAGGTTAAAAAAGCACCATATCCATCTAAAAAGTTGACATCAACAGAACCTGTAAATGAATTCGCTCCCGAAATGGTGTAATTTACCGAGTACGTTGTATTTATCATCGCGCTGGAAGAAAATGAAACACTCGATGAGGAGCCAGCACATACGTCAGAAGAGAAAATTATTGAGAAATTAGTTGAGTTAATTGTTGTTCCGCTAGAAACGACTGCATTAACTGGTACTCTCGGAGAAGAACATCCACCTATAATTGTTGACACAAAATACTGTCTCGTTGAAGAAAGGGAAGGAGTTGTGTAATTATTGCCTGTGGCTACAGCTGAGGTACTAAACTCTGAAACAAACCAATTGATAGTACCACCACTTGCTGTTGCCGATAAAGCTAATGTACCAGTATTACAACGAATTCCGTCGGTTACAGAGGTAATGGAATGACCTGTAACTGTTACAGCTGCAACAGTCGAAGTGTGATTATAACAAGCACTTGTAATCCTAACTCTGTAATATTTCGTGCCAGCAACGTTCAAAGGCGGCGTGTAAGAACTAGAATTGGCACCACTAATGGTTGTGAAGGGACCACCAACATCGTTTGATTGCTCCCAAACGTAGGAATAAGTTCCTGTTCCTCCTGACGGAGCAACACTTAACGTGGTTGTTCCAGTACTTGCATTTAAACAGTTTGAAAAACCAGTAGGGTTGAGTGTTCCTGATAAAGCACTCCCCGTAACACTAGTAAGCGTAAACTCGGGACTAAATACGATGTAACCAGACGTCGTTACGGTTACTCTACACCTATACCGCCT
>CAZWSY010000042.1:0-31156 GCA_964636775.1 uncultured Lishizhenia sp. | reverse complement strand
TTCGCATTTTCATCAAATTTTTCCATTCCTGATTGATGCGAAAAATCAAATTCGTGGGCAACAACAAACGGTCTTCAGCAAAGAAAATAAAGAGAAAGCGATCGAGTAACTTCTGCGTTTTTTTGAAGAGTAATAATTTATCAAATTCGGGATTTAGCTCCACTAAATTGTGGTACAAAGCGCGTTTAAACTCCGAATAATCTTTGTAGAGTTTTTTGGTAATGGCATCTTCTTGCGAAACGGATTCATCTTTCAAACGCTTCGGTAAATTCTGCTGAATACTCGATAAATTCAAACATAAATACAACAAGTTGAATTGCTCGCGCGAAAGTGTAAACAAGTTAAACTCTTCGTAATCAATCGAATTATCGATATAGAAACGCAATTTCTCAAAGTTGGAAGTAATCACGTAAACACATTCTGACTGATTGTTTTTGTAGCCAAAAGCTTGTGTTTCGATGCTGTTTAAATCAGTTGTATTCGTTCCTTTCAACTCAATAACTGCAATAGCTTTTCCATCAAAAACGATGGCTCCATCAACCTTCTTACTGTTGCTTGTATTTTTAAGCTCGGTCGTTAAATTGAAATTCGGCTCCGGATTGAGTGTGTAGCCAAAAATATGACCAAACAACTCGCGCAGAAATCCTTCTTGAAATTGTTCCTCTTTGGAATTTCGGATATTTTGTTGGCGAACGGAATCGTGAAAATAAGCTGAAAAGCGTTGGTAAGCAGCATCCACCACCGCAGTATTTAAGTCAAGAATGTGTTTTTTTAGTACTGATTTTTGAAATAACGCCATTATAAGTTGAATGTAAAGTTAAACTGTACTCTAATCCGTCCATCAGTAAACGTAACTTCTTCACGCACTTGTTTTTGCATGTTCCAGCCTGCTTTTTGTAGCGCCGGATTGATAAATTTTGTGCAAATATCGCGTTCGGAAAGGGATTTTTTGTTCATAGGTAGCAAGGTTAATCACGGCAGAATTTATTTCAATCTGCATTTCCAAAAATAGGAAATTAATCTTTTCTTTCTGGTTTGTCAAAAATTGAAGTAACTCAATTCCGATTAAAAATCACATCATCCGTCATTTCGCGAACCATTTTGCCCAATTCCTGAATGAAGTTTTTGGGTTCTAATTCGCCTTTTTCAATTTGGCGGAGTTTGTATTCCCACTGTCCGGTGAGTTCGGGACTTTTTAAAATTTCATTTTTTATGGTGTCAATTAGTTGAATTCCAGTTGGAGTAGGGTGGATGTTCTTTTTCTTTCGTTCGATGTACTTTCGTTTGAACAACGTTTCTATGATATTTGCTCGTGTTGAAGGTCTTCCTATACCATTTTCCTTCATTAAATCACGCATTTCCTCGTCTTCCACTAATTTTCCTGCGGTTTCCATGGCGCGCAATAAAGTGGCTTCAGTATAAGGTTTGGGAGATGCGGTTTTTCCTACGTGTATAAATGGCTCGTGTGGACCACTCTCATCTACTGTAAAAATGGGCAATACCTTTTCTTCTTCGTCTTTTTTTCCTTTTCGAGCTTCCTTGCGTTGTTCTTTCCAATCGTCGTAAACGATTTGCCAGCCTTTGTCTAAAATTTGCTTACCCGTTGTTTTGAAAACTACATCGCCAACTTTACCCAAAACGGTTGTATTAGATACGGTTGCTGGTGGATAAAAAGCTGCGATGAACCGTCGGGCGACGAGGTCATAAATTTTCTGTTCCTCAGGTGTAATTCCTGAAGGTGCAATTCCTGTTGGGATAATCGCGTGGTGATCGGTGATTTTTTTATCGTCAAAAACGGTTTTGCTTTTTGGAATTGGTGCTTGCAAGAGTGTGGTGGTAAATCGTGTGTAATCCCTGAGACCGTTTAAAATATTGGGAACTTTAGGATGCATATCTTCGGGAAGGTAGGTGGTGTCAACACGCGGATAGGTGACCAATTTTTTTTCGTACAAACTTTGAATATGCTTGAGTGTTTCATCGGCACTCATGGCGTAACGTTTATTTGCTTCCACCTGCAAAGAGGTCAGGTCAAACAAACGTGGATTTCCTTCTTTTCCTTCTTTTTGTTCGAATTGCGTAACCACAAATGGCTTGTCTTTCAGATATTCCAAACCTTTTTTTGCTCTTTCTTCCTCAGTTAAGCGGTTTTTGAATTGAGCCAAAAATTCCACCTCACGGAAAATAGTTTTTAACTCAAAATAAGTTTCACTTTTAAAGGCATCAATTTCTTTTTGTCGCTGAACAATCATCGCTAGGGTAGGGGTTTGCACACGTCCGACCGAAAACATAATTTGTCCTTTACCAAATTTTTGGGTGTACAACCTTGTGCCATTAATTCCCAAAAGCCAATCACCAACAGCACGAGAATATCCAGCGAAAAATAATCGATCGAAATCTTTGGCAGGTCGAAGTTTTTGGAAACCCTCACGAATAGCTTCCTCCGTGAGTGAAGAAATCCAAAGACGACGAACGGGAACTTTGTTTTTAGCTTGCAACAAAACCCAACGTTGAATCAATTCACCTTCTTGTCCGGCGTCACCACAGTTGATGATTTCACTTGCTTGTTGCACCAAATTCTTGATGACCTCAAATTGACGCATCGTTCCTTGATTGTTGATAAGCTTAATTTCAAATTTTTCAGGAATGATGGGTAAATCCTCTAATCTCCAATACTTTAAATTGGCTGAATAATCCTCTGGGTCTTTAAGTCCGCACAAGTGTCCTATTGTCCAAGTGACTTGAAATCCGTTACCTTCAAAGAAACCGTCTTTACGGTCTTTTGCTCCTAAAATTTGAGCTAAATCTCTTGCTACACTTGGTTTTTCGGCTATGCAAACTATCATAAGGGGTGACGAATTTACACTTTATGTAAGGAAAATTCGAAGTGAAAGTTGTAAACATTTCAACATTCTTTGGTGCTTCAAGAACCGTTTTTTGTAATTAATTCTTTTTGAACATCATTAAAAATCTAAGATTTCTAATCACAATCTAAAAACGAGGGCTAATCTTAAATTTCGACCGAAATATTGTCTTCGTCTAACATTTCCAGAAAGATTAAAATCGTCAGGTTCCCAATAATTATTGGTTACAAATAGCCCGTAGGATAATTCCAACTGAAATCTAGAATGAAACCAATATTGAAAACCAGTAAGTGCACCAATTCTATATCCCCATTGATTGTTTAATGGTTCATATTTCTGCAGGTTTATTTCATTATCAAGTATTCTAGAAACGGGCCTACTAATAACCGCAGAGAACGTTGGAGCGAAAAACCATCTCGTTTTTACAGGGGATTTTCTGAAATAAAGAATTGGCTCAATTCCGATATCAAAAAGTAATTCACGCGTGTACATACCATAAAAACTATTCAAAGGATTAATATCCGTAGTTTTTAATGGATTGATACCTATTCTTGTTGGAATACGAAGGGCAAAAGCTTCATTAATTTCAGATTGAAAAAAACATTCCAAGTATGGATTGGTGGAATAGGTTCTTCCGAAATAATCCATATCATTTACTAAACTTGGCTCAAAAAGAGACGAAAAATTGATTCCAATGCTGAATCTACGGGGTTCGTAATCTAGGAATTTACGGTTGTTTCCAAAAGTCAAAACTTGAGAATTTTCAGCACTTGAATAAGTTAAAAACTCGCCATTCACCCATTTTTCCTCAAGTTTATTTTTCGTGTAGAACCTTACTGAATTTAAAGGAATTAATATCCGTTCATTGGAATCTTGAAATTCAAGGATGTTGAGTTTGTTATCAAAACCTAAAACCCTTCCATATTTTATTTTTCCATCTTTAAACTCAATAGTGTCTTGGGATAAACAAAAATTGAACAACATGAAAATTAGCGTTCCTGCTACTTTTAATGTATCTATTATCAAATTTCTCATAAACATTTATTTGACGTTAACTCTTTCGTCAATTCCAAATTCCGATAGCGTATTCATTAATTGGAGCCAATCATCGTGTTTTTCCTTCGAATATCTTGATAAACCTCCTTTTCTATTGATTGCAATTAATTTTCCCCAATTCGGTTTGCCTTCGAAATTTTGGTTGGTTTTATAATATCCTTTGCTCTTTAAAAATAGTGTTCTGTTCTGCTTCGTTTTAATTCCCTCAAATTTTACAACAATAGGAGCCTCACCTTCTTTGTGAATTAAATAATCGTTATCGTCTGATTTTAAAGTTTCTGATTCTTTTTCCAATCCATTATTTAAAACTTGCGCATCGAATTCTTCAACCGTTATTCCTTTGGAATTTGCGGACGCTACTTCAAAATCATTGATTTCCCAAAATTTAAATCCACTCCTTAATCGCACTTTTAATTCTTTGCTTTTCAAAAATTGTTCTGGAATTTGGATGGCGATTCTTTCAAACTTTGCTTCACCAACTAAATTTAGTTTTTCAATAGTTTTCCATCGACCTTTTTCAAAAACTTCAATTTGCAGCAAAATACCAGCTTTATCCATATTGTTTTCCAACTTTTTATAGCTTTTCTTGGAATTGGAGTTTACCCAACTTTTGAATTTTTTTCCAAAAAGTTGAGTGAAGTCATGGTAAATATATCCACCCCAATTTTGATTTTTTAGGGAAAGAATTAAATAAGGCTTTTGTAATGTCTCAACATTAAAAACTGCATGAAGGCTCGAAAAACCGCTTTCGTTTTGCTCATCGAATCCAAAGGTGTTTTCGTTATTCCGAAAAAAATTGTGGTCTAAACTTCTAATATCGCTAGACAATTGTATTGGTTGTAACCTGTTAGTAACACGAACGAATTCTCCTTTCGTAGTTGAAATTATTTCCTCCCCTTCTTCATGGTAAACAGCAATTAGTTTTAATAAATTGGTAAACTGAATTTCTTTTTCCTCATTTCTTATTTCCAACTCAAAGTTTTCACTATCGCTGTTGAAATCATAAAGTTTTTTATAATCAAATCGTTCTAAAGTTGGATTCATTGCTCCTGTAAACATGGAATTAGAAAAGAACCAATTTTGTCCGTCATTCAAATATACATGTGGACAACTACAAGCAATCATTAAAAAAATGAACATTGAACCAGTTACCGTTACTGCTCCTGTAACAGTCCAAGAAAGTGTCGTCAATCCAAGATTCATGTTTAGGAGTTGTACTTTTTCAATTTGATTCACCGAAAATTTGATTTCCTTGTTTTCAACAGAAATATTTGGCAGAAAAAGGTGCATTTGATTTATGAGATATCTTTCGTTTTTTGATGCACGGAAATTTTTCTTTGAAAGTCCCATTTGGTAATAAAAATCAGTCTCTGGTTGCACCGGGCTTAGTGTTCCTGTAATACTTTCCTCTGTTTTTTTCCAATTTCGCAATTCAAAGTAGGCATCTCCAACGTGAACAAAAACGCGTGTTGGACGCATAGCTGATTCTTTCAAATCAACATAGTATTCCTTTGGACTTCCTTGTCTGAGACGATAATAAGTGCAGGAATTAAAGAATACTAAAGCTATTAAGAACCACGCATTTAATTTTAATTTACTCATTGTGTTTAGTTTACAAGTTCACATCCTTCTTCTTTTAAGGATTTTACAGCGTAGGTTAAATTTCCATATAAAAAATGCGATTTTTTATTTTGGCAAAAAGGACATGCCGAAACATATCCATCCGTGTCGATGTAAATGTATCGTTTTCCAGCTCCACCACAAGATTTGTTACGTTGTTGATAACCAGTGTATTGAATAATCGGAAGATGTTTGTATTCTTTTTGACTGTTTCGATTTATGTAGAAATTCGATAATGTTTCTATTTCATGTTTTCCTAACGTAACATCTTGTCCCTCATAATTCCCGGTTGATCTAGGTTCCATGAATTGAACAAAAGGAACCTTGAGTTGAAATGCCAATTGATGATAGGCGTCAAGGTTTTCTGGTTTGCAAAAAGAACGAGTAATGCAAATGGTCAATGCGGTTAATAACCCCGCTTCTTGGGCGTTTTTAATTGCATCAATGGCTTTTTTATACGACTTTTCGTTTTTCCGAAAAGCATTGTGTTTTGATTCTTCAAAGTGATCTAAACTTATAGAAACACCCGTTAATCCTGCTTTTTTCAGTTCTCTTGCTTTATCGGCTGTAAGTCCGAACCCAGATGAATAAATCCAAAAATCGCTGGTGTTTTTTGCCGACCTAAGTACTTCAACCAAATCATGAAAGCGATTTAAAGGTTCTCCCCCTCCAAATTGTATCATTGGAACACCTATTTCTTGTAGTTTAGCGACAATCAATTTGTGTTCATTTAAAGTCAATGCTTCCGGTTGATTAAGGATTTTTCCTTCGTAGCAATGTTCACAATTTAGAGGACATTTTTTGGTGAAACCAATTTGAACAATTGCTAATTTTTTCAAATCATCCTGATTTTCATTTGAAAGTTGAATTAAACGATTGAAGAAATCTGGGAAAGGTAAACCAGGAATGTTACAGTTGACGTATATACGATTGTCGAACTCTACAAATTTTTTGAAATTTGAGGAAATGGTAAATTGTGTTTTAAACTCATTTATCGACCTCCAATTAGTCAATAATTCTCTGCTCCATCCATTTTTTCGAATCAAATAGATTAAGAGTTTTAAGTGTAGATTGAAGAAAAAAAATCGTACTGGAAAACCTGATTTTATTCTCATTTGGGCGTAAATATCAATAATTCAAACGATTATTTGGATATTTCGACTATTTTTTTTCTAAAATGTTATTTTCATTTCCTTTCAATGAAGGAATAGAATAACTAATTGCATTCATAAACTATAGGATTAGAAACGTGTTTCGGATTTAATTTTTGAGAATTGAAGATTATACCAAAAAAGGTTTCATTCGCCGTGGCGAAGCCTCATTAAAATTACACTTGGTACTTTTCCGCCGTGACCGAGATTTTACACCACGTGGAGTTTAGTAGACGACAAATTGAATAAAATTGGCATTACTTAAACTTTTCATACTCCTGTATCCCTTCCATCAGCCATTCCTTGAATTTTACAGGATTACGGTGATTTTCATAATCCGCTGAGCCATTGGATAAATCATTGCCACCTTTGCTTAAAATACGGTAATACGGTTGTGTATTTTTCTTGTATCTTGCCGCTTGTAGGTAACTCCATTTGTGACCAATTTCTGTCAACTTTTTCGTTTTTCCCGGCGCATACTCTACCACTTTTTGCTCAGACTTTGGTAAAGGACGTTTGTCGTCAACGAACAAAGAAACAATGACTACTTTATCACGAAGAAGTGGCAAAATATCAGGCTCACCCCAAACAGTTTCTTCCATTTTTCGACAGTTCACACAAGCATGTCCTGTGAAATCTACAAAAAGTGGTTTTCCAACGCTGTCTGCATAAGCCTGGGCTTTATCCAAATCTTCAAAAACCATAATATTTTGTGGGCCAAGATGCATGTCAGAATTGATTTTTTCGTTGGTTGGTGCCGCGCTTCCACCGTAAAACCCACGTGGATTTTCGCTATATGACATAGGAGGAGGGAAACCACTGATTAATTTCAATTGAGCTCCCCATAGTCCAGGGAAAAGGTAAATTACAAAGGTTAAAACAAAGGTTGCAAGAAGTGCACGTCCAACCGACAACCGATCTAATGGACTATCGTGAGGCATTCGAATGAACCCAAAAAGATAAAGTGCTAAAGTCAAGAAAACCCCAATCCAAATAGCGAGAAAAACTTCTCTTTCTAAAAGGTGTGCTTGTACCACCAAATCTGCATTTGACAAGAATTTGAAGGCAAGTGCCAATTCTAAAAATCCCAAGACCACTTTAACGGTATTCAACCAGCCGCCCGATTTAGGCAAAGAATTCAACCAACCTGGAAATGCTGCAAATACGGTGAACGGTAAGGCTAGTGCCAACGAAAAACCAAACATTCCAACAAAAGGAGCCATTCCCCCAATTGTAGCAGATTCAACCAACAAAGTTCCAACAATCGGCCCTGTGCAAGAAAAAGAAACCAAAGCCAAAGCCAGAGCCATAAAGAAAATACCAATTAATCCTCCTTTATCTGATGCTTGATCGGCTTTGTTCAACCATGAATTTGGTAGTGTTATTTCAAATGCACCGAGAAATGAAATGGCGAAAATTACCAATAGAGCGAAGAAAATTAAATTGAACCAGACGTTGGTGGAAAGCGCATTTAGTGCATCATAACCAAAAATTGCCGTTACTGCCGTTCCTAGAGAAACGTAAATTATGATAATGGAAAGGCCATAAATGCCAGCATTGCGAATACCTTGTGCTTTTGATTTACTTTGCTTAGTAAAGAAGCTTACTGTCATTGGAATCATTGGGAAAACACATGGAGTAAGAAGTGCAGCAAAACCACTGAGAAAAGAAAGTGCAAAAATCAACCACATTGATTTTCCGGCCACACCATTTTTTTCAAGAACAACTTTTTTACCTTGTTCAATTTCAGGCGTAGAACTTGCATTTGAATCCTCAACCAAAGCCACTTCACTTTGGGGTAATACTTCAGAGGTGGCATCACAACCCTTAATCTTAACTTTAAAAGGTAAATCATAAGGAGGCAAACACTTTAAATCGTCACAAGTTTGGAAGGTGAAAACCCCACTTATTTCGGAGTCAGTTTTTGAAAGGATTTCTATTTTTTGCTTAAGAGAAACTTTGTCCTTGTGATAACTCAAAATATCGTCAATCTCTTCATTTTTTTCTATAATCGGTTTTGGTTCAATTAATTTTCCTACCAATTTGAAGGATTTATTCGGAGTAAGTTTCATTTCTGTTGGAATCAAAAATGATTCTTTTGGGAGTACATTTGAACTGATGTGCCAGCCTTTTATCATTTGAACATTCGCAACAACAAAAGCCTCACAATCCTTTTGTTCAACAGTGAAAGTTACTTTTACTTTTTCTTCTGGATTCTCGATTTGGGCAATAAAAGTTAGGGAAACACTGCAAATCAACAGCACTAAAAATTTTCTTAACATGTTTTAATTGGGTTTTACTTTAATGGAAAAGGGTACATCAATCGGTGGTAGGCATTTTGTTTCGTCACAAACCATATAACTTACAGTTCCTTCAATGGTTGTCTCTTTTTTCACTTTAATAGGAACAACAGCTTTGTATTCCTTTTCTATCAAAAAAACTTCTGACTCAAAATTCTTATCAAAAACTTTGTGAGGTTCAATGAGTTCTTTTGCTTTTCCTTTTACAACTACGTTTTTATTTTTTTGAATCACTACCTCAGTTGGAACAGGTCCAGCATTCGGTTGAGTTTGTTGAGAATACATGTGCCATGTTGGTTCAATATTGCCGACTAAAACGATAGAGGAACTGTTTTCATCAAATGAAAAAGACCACTTCACATGATTTTGTGAAATGGTCTCAAAGCTTAACAACAGTCCCGCGATTGCGAGTAATGTTTTTTTCATGTTTTATATCTTCACTTCTAAGATTCTACTGATGGGAATCCAAATTCCGCCCTTCAAACATATAAATTTTGTTCCAGCTGCCCAAATTGTTGTTTCTACTTTTCGGACTTGTTGGTCGTCTTGAAAGTAAATTGTAACTTTCGTTCGATGTGCATTCCCCAAAATAGTAGCTTTTTCAATTTGCTCCATAATTTGCGGATGTTGTTTAACAGGCGTTTTATCGTGAAATGTCAAAGACGGAATAATTTCTTTTTCAATAAGTTGTGCTTCCATGGATCTAGTTTTAAAAATTTGCTACACTAAGTTACGCAAGAATTTGAGTTTTCTGACAAATGCTTTGCGTTTTTTTCTTTCAGTTAACAAATTTTTATTTAGAAATGTTTCACAAAGCGTTTCCATTCTCCATTTAAGCTTGTCAACAACTCAAGAATGAAACCAATATTTGTTTAATGAAGGAATTTAGTGAGTTTTCTTGACGAAGTGCTTTTTCGCGGGATTTCGGAAATTTTGCTTCATTCGATTAGACTCGCGAACTTGCGCCGTTGTTGGCTCATTTTCATCGGGTTGCGGAAAACCATGACTAATAACAGGAATTTGCAAACCGATTAGTTTTTGAATGTCCTTGATGTATGCACGTTCTTCGGCGTTGCTAAATGAAACCGATTTTCCTTGATTCCCTGCTCGTCCTGTTCGTCCAATGCGATGAACATAAGTTTCCGGAATATTTGGAACATCGAAATTCACCACAAATGACAACAAATCAATATCAATTCCTCGAGCTGCAATGTCCGTTGCTACTAAAACGCGCGTGGTGTGCGACTTAAAATTGTTCAGTGCATTTTGTCTTGCATTCTGTGATTTGTTTCCATGAATCGCTTCTGTTTTTATTCCTGCACCATTTAATGCACGTGAAAGTTTGTCAGCGCCGTGTTTGGTTCTTGTAAAAACTAAAGCTGTTTTAACGTTTTGTTTTTCAAGAATTTCCAATAACAAGTCCTTTTTAGAAGCAGTTGCAACATAGTAAAGTTCTTGTTGAATGGTTTCAGCAGTTGAAGAAACAGGAGTAACTTGAATGTGAACGGGTTTCGTCAAAATTGTATTTGAAAGTTCGACAATTTCTTTCGGCATAGTTGCAGAAAAGAAAAGTGATTGTCTTTTGGTAGGAATCAACTTTAAAATTTTGCGAACATCGTGAATAAATCCCATGTCCAACATTCTATCTGCTTCATCCAAAACAAATATTTCCAATTGATTCAATTGAATGAAGCCTTGTTGTTGTAAATCCAATAATCTGCCTGGAGTAGCAATTAAAATGTCCGTTCCTGCATTTAACTGGTTTGTTTGTGGATTTTGTCCAACACCTCCAAAAATTACCATTGATTTAAGAGATAAACCTTTTCCATAATTTTGGAAACTTTCGTGAATTTGAATCGCAAGTTCTCTAGTCGGTGTAACGATTAAAGATCGAATTTTCCTTTTTTGATTTGGATTCCTTGTTTCCATTAAGTTTTGAAGAATCGGAATGGCAAATGCTGCTGTTTTTCCTGTTCCTGTTTGGGCACAACCCATTACATCTCTACCCGAAAGTACAACGGGAATTGCTTGTTCTTGAATGGGTGTTGGGTTGGTATAACCTTGATTGTGAAGAGCGTTTAAAATCGGCTCTAAAAGATTTAATTCTGAAAATAACATAAAAATCACGTTCAAAGCGGTAACAAAAAAACGTTGATTTCTACCCTATGAACGGTACAAAGGTAAGGCTAAATCTCTGACTTAGGTTGATTTGCTTTAATTTGAATTCAGTTCAGCCCAGAACGACGTTTTAATTCTCTCTGAATTAGGGATAATTCTCTACCCGTTTGCCCGGCAACAGAAGTATTCTCATCCGCTCTACGAAGTAGGTAAGGCATCACCTCACGAACTGGACCGAAAGGAACATATTTTGCCACGTTGAAATTGGCATTGGATAGGTTGTAGGAAATATGATCACTCATGCCCAAAAGTTGAGCGAAATAAAAGTGTGGGTGCTTGGAATCTATTTGATGCTTTTCCAATAATTCGGTAAGTAGGAGGGAGCTTTTCTCATTGTGCGTCCCGGCACATAAAGCGAAATGATTATGATTTTGTACGATAAATGTCAACGCACTGTCAAAATCCCAATCACAAGATTCTTTGTTCGGTTGAATAGGGGAGAGGTAGCCTTTTTGTTCGGCACGTTCGCGTTCTTTTTCCATGTAAGCACCACGTACTAATTTCACCCCGTAAACAATTCCATGTTCTTTGGCAAGTTCTAATTGTTGCTTCAAAAACTCCAATCTATCGTGTCTGTACATTTGTAAAGTATTGTAAACGATTGGTTTTTCTTTGTTGTATTTTAGCATTGCCTCAAAAGTCCAGCGGTCGATAGCATCTTGAATCCAAGTTTCCTCAGCGTCAATGAATAAAGGCACATTGGCTTCAAAAGCTGCTTTGGCTATTCTGTCAATTCTATTTTCAATTAGTTTGATTTCCTGCTCCGTTTTTTCACCTACTTCTTGTTTTTGGGCGGCTTTTTCAATCACTTCAAACCTTCCGATACCTGAAACTTTAAAAACAGCAAACGGAATATTGGGGTCGTTTTTTGCGCGTTCAATGGTTGAAATGATGATTTCAACGGTTTTGTCAAAATCTTCATCGCTCGTTTTTCCTTCAACTGAATAATCCAGAATAGTGCCGATATGGAATTTTCCAAGATTGGCGATTGTATCACTACATTCAGCGATACTTTCACCACCACAAAACTGTCGAAAAATCGTGGCTTTCACAGGTTTAGAAATAGGAAGTCTAAGTTGAAGAGCAAGGTTTGTAATTGTTTTTCCGATTTTGACAACAGTAGGATTTGCTATGATTTTGAAAAGCCAATAAGCACGTTTTAAATCCTTATCGCTCTTACTTTGAAAAGCGATTTTGGTGTTGTCGAAAGAAATCATGCGCCAAAATTAATTTCTTTTAGAAAAGTACATTGAAAGTTCAGCAAATCTCACAAGGAAGTAATTTTCTTGAAACATGGGTTACCTTTTTTAACGAGAAATGAGAGTACTCAAAAATTTTATTTCTTTTCAACCTCTTCAAAACCCTATCTTTGCGGCAAAATTTCATAAATGCTCAACGTCAATAATTTATCCTTACAGTTCGGAAAGCGTGTTCTTTTCGACGAGGTAAATGTCAAATTTGTTAACGGAAACTGTTACGGTGTAATTGGTGCGAACGGTGCCGGAAAATCTACTTTCCTAAAAATCTTAACTGGAGATCAAGACCCAACAACTGGTCGAATTGAACTTGAACCGGGTAAGAGAATGGCCGTTTTAAAGCAAAACCACTTTGAATTTGATAAGAATGAAGTTTTGCAAACGGTGATCATGGGGCATAAACGCTTATATGAAATCATGGTTGAAAAGGATGCACTTTATGCTAAACCTGATTTCTCGGATGAAGACGGAATGCGTACCGCTGAACTTGAAGGGGAGTTCGCCGACCTGGAAGGTTGGAATGCTGAAACGGATGCTGCAACGCTTTTAAGTAATTTGGGAATTGATGAATCCAAGCATTACATGTTGATGGAAGAATTACCAGGAGACCAAAAAGTTAGAGTGCTTCTCGCGCAAGCTTTATTTGGAAATCCTGACGTGCTAATTTTGGATGAGCCGACCAATGACCTCGACCTTAAAACCATTGGCTGGTTGGAAGATTTCTTGATGGACTTTAGAAATACAGTGATTGTAGTCTCTCACGACCGCCACTTCTTAGATACTGTTTGTACGCACATTTGCGATATTGACTTCGGGAAAATAAACTTGTTTACAGGTAATTATTCGTTCTGGTATCAATCTTCACAACTTGCTGCGCGTCAACGTTCTGACAAAAACAAAAAGGCCGAAGAGAAGAAAAAAGAACTCATGGAATTCATTGCGCGTTTCTCTGCAAATGCTGCAAAATCCAAGCAAGCAACAAGCCGTAGAAAGATGTTGGATAACCTTGATATTGAAGAAATTAAACCTTCTTCAAGACGTTATCCGGGTATAACTTTTCACCAAGATCGCGATGCAGGAAATCAAATTTTATCTATCAACAATCTTTCGGCTCATTCATCAGACAATGAATTGTTGTTCAGCGGCTTAAATATTGTGGTCAACAAAGGTGATAAAATTGCTTTCATTTCCAAAAATGCTGTTGCGATGACTGCTTTGTTTCAAATTTTGAATAAAGAAATGCGACCTAGCACAGGTGAATTTACTTATGGAACAACAATAACAACAGCTTATTTACCTAATGATAATCACCATTACTTTCAAGATAAAATTTCACTTATCGACTGGTTGCGTCAATACGCGCAAACAGAGGAAGAAAGAGAAGAAGTTTATTTAAGAACTTTCTTAGGTCGTATGCTTTTTACAGGCGAGGAAGCTCAAAAACATGCATGTGTCTTGTCGGGAGGAGAAAAAGTAAGGTGTATGTTGTCCAAAATGATGTTGGCAAAAGGAAATCTATTAATGATGGATGAACCGACTAATCACCTCGACCTTGAATCCATTACAGCGTTGAATAATGCTATGAGAGATTTTCAAGGCACCATTCTCTTTACCTCGCATGACCACGAATTGGTCAATACAGTTGCCAATCGAATTATTGAATTGACACCTAATGGAATTATTGACAAAATGATGCCTTATGATGAATATTTGGCAGACGCGAAAGTAGCTTCCATTCAACAAGAACTTTACGCTTAAATGATTGATTATAAGCTCTCTTGGGATTCGCCTCACCGACATTATTTGGACATTGAAGTTCGCTTTCCCGTTCTTCAAGAATTGGAAACAGTTCATCTTTCACGTTGGCGACCAGGACGTTATGAATTAGGGAATTTCGCCAAGAATATACGCGATTTCAAAGTTTTTGACGAAAATGGAAATTCGCTTGATTGGCACAAGGTGAACAAGGACTCGTGGCGAGTAAAAAATAACCACAATAAGTTTTTGGTAGTTAAGTATAGTTATTACGCCAATGAATTAAATGCGGGTTCTACTTATTTGGATGATAGACTATTGTACGTTAATCCAGTGAATTGTTTTGCATTTACGGCAGCAACTTCTGATTTAGCATGTAAGGTAAGTTGGGAAAAGATAGAAGGGTGGGAATTGGCAGTTGGAGCAAAACACGAAGCAAACTCCTTTGAAGTTGCAAATTATAATGAACTTGCAGACACACCTTTTATTTATTCCCCTGATTTAAATAAGATTACCCTTAATGTTCAAAGCAAAAAATTCCACATCTGCTTCAACGGAATAACTGAAATACCCGAAAAAGTGGGAATAGATTTCGCACGATTCATTGAAAGACAACTCCTTGATTTTGATACATTTCCAGTAGATGAATTTTACTTTTTGATTTTTGCCTTACCCGAAACTGCTTACCACGGTGTTGAACATACCACTTCCACCGTCATTACTTTGGGTCCAAAATCTGAAATTTTTGAAAGTCTTTACACGGAATTGTTGGGAGTTTCCTCACATGAACTGTATCACGTTTGGAATGTGAAAACCATTAAACCAATTGACCTTACACCAATTGATTACAAATCAGAAAATTACAGTCCTTTTGGGTGGATTTACGAAGGAATCACTACTTATCTCGGAGATTGGTATTTGATGTCATCAGGAGTTTTTTCTTTGGAGGAATATTTGGAAGAATTGAGTAAACAATTTCAAAGGCATCTGGATAACGAAGGTCGTTTCCATTATTCTGTTGCCGATTCCTCTTTTGATACGTGGTTGGATGGCTATGTATTGGGTGCGCCGGGAAGAAAAGTTTCCATTTATGTTGAAGGTTGTCTCTTAGCATTTTATCTCGACGTGATGCTTAGGAAAAGCACAAAAAATGAGGTGAGTTTAATTGACTTCATGAGGGAATTATATCGGTTTTCTTTGCACAATGAAATCGGTTATCAATTGGATGATATTCATGGAATTTTATCGTTTTGGTTGACCAATGCACAAATCGAAAATTTCTTTGATTATATTCATCAACCTACTGATTTAATGATATTTTTACCTGAATCTTTAGTTT
This sequence comes from uncultured Lishizhenia sp., assembly GCA_964636775.1. GTDB lineage: Bacteria > Bacteroidota > Bacteroidia > Flavobacteriales_D > Crocinitomicaceae > UBA952. The sequence goes on along the minus strand of CAZWSY010000042.1, from coordinate 15,640 downwards.
ATTTGGGTCTTGAAATGCAATTTTCCACCCATGAGGATATGCTTCAAAGATTATTGGGAATTAAAGTTCTTTCCAAAGGCAAACGATACTTGGTTACTTCTGTAAAATCCGGAAGTGCTGCGGACGTGGCAGGAATTGGCGAAGAGGATGAAATTGCGGTTATAAACGGAGTTCAAGTTGGAAATTTCAACCCAGAGGACGAACCAGAAAATTTTAACCTCGAACTTTACCGAAAAGGAAGGAAAATGAGTTTTGAAATTCCATCCAATTATGCTACTGGTTATCAACAAATAAACATCGTGTCTGAGGAAAGACTGGGTTTAGAAACAGAAACAAACCGTTCCGCTTGGATGGGACGAAAATAAAATCAACCAATTGAATTATTATATGTCAAAGTCCAAATGAATAATTGTCAGTTATGGTTTCAAAAACTGTCACAATGTCCCAAAATTTGGATTGGCAACATCTTTGACCTTTCGAGAGAACTAAAAAATAAGCTTATGTCCACCGAAAATAACAACGAAATGAACGAACAAGATCAAGTTACACAAGAAGAAAACTTGAATCAAACCGAGGAACAACAAGCTGAAAACACAGCTGAAAATCAAACTACTGAACTTTCTTGGGAAGAAAAACACGCGGAGTTGAATGACAAGTTTTTAAGACTTTACGCGGAGTTTGACAATTTTAGACGTCGTACCAACAAAGAAAGATTGGACTTAATCGCGAATGCAAATGCTTCTTTGTTAAAAGATTTACTCCCAGTTGTTGACGATTTTGAACGTGCCTTGACTAACAACGAAAAAGTGGAAGATCCAGCGGTTTTGAAAGAAGGATTTTTATTAATCAACAATAAGTTCCGTTCGATTTTGGAAAGCAAAGGGTTGAAAGTAATGGACGCCAAAGGACAACCATTTGATAGTGAATTACACGAGGCAATTGCAAATATTCCTGTGGAAGACGAGGCAATGAAAGGAAAAGTAATCGACGATGTGGAAAAAGGCTACACCCTAAACGAGAAGGTAATTCGTTATGCAAAAGTGGTTGTAGGACAATAAATTATTAATTGAAATGAGTCAAAAAAGAGATTATTACGAAGTACTCGGTGTGGCGAAAAATGCCGACGAATCGGAAATCAAAAAAGCATACCGTAAACTTGCGATTGCCTACCACCCCGACAAAAATCCAGGTGACGCAGCTGCCGAGGAGAAGTTTAAAGAAGCCGCTGAGGCCTATGAAGTCTTAAGCAATGCAGATAAGCGTGCGCAATACGACCGTTTTGGTCACCAAGGAATGGGGCAAGGTGGATTTGGTGGTGGAATGAACATGGACGACATATTCTCCCAATTTGGAGATGTGTTTGGTAGTGCATTTGGAGGTAGTTTTGGTGGAAGTCGTGGTGGGTCAAGAGTTGTTCGAGGAACCAACCTACGCGTTAAAATGAAACTTACTTTAGAAGAAATTGCTGAGGGAGTTAAAAAGAAAATTAAGGTAAACAAATTGGTGAATGCCGAAGGGGTGACCTTCAAAACGTGTACAACTTGTAACGGAACAGGTCGTATCACCAGAATGGCTCAAACTTTCCTTGGAAACATGCAAACGCAATCGGCTTGTCATGTCTGTCAAGGTGCAGGTAAAGTAATTGACAAAAAGCCTTCAGACGCAGATGCTCAAGGATTGAAACGTCAAGAAGAAGTAATCGAAATTGAAATTCCAGCAGGCGTTGAAGAAGGAATGCAGTTGAGTGTAAGAGGTAAAGGAAACGCTGGACCTTTCGGTGGTGTTCCCGGCGATTTAATCGTGGTAATTGAAGAAACCGAACACGCTGAACTGAGAAGAGAAGGAGAGAATTTACATTACGATGCATTGGTAAGTTTTATGGATGCCGTTTTGGGCGAACACATTGAAGTTCCAACAATTAATGGTCGCGTAAAAATCAAAATAGACCCAGGGACACAAAGTGGTAAAGTATTGCGTTTAAGAGGAAAAGGATTGCCAAGTGTTCAGGGTTATGCCACCGGAGACCAATTTGTTCACATCAATATTTTTACTCCAACCAAGGTGACAAAGGAGGAAAGAGAAATTTTGGAAAAACTTAAAAACAGTGAAAATTTCAATCCAGGAGTTGACGTAAACAACAAGAGTTTTTTCCGTAAAATGAGGGATATTTTCTCCTGATGAATTTCCTTGACTACGGTTTTGAAGGCAAACGTGATGTGTGGACCTACACGCGAACAATTGCCTTTATATTTTCAACATACATTTTTGGTTCCCTATTCTTGGTTTTGGATTGGGAACTTTTTTTTGCTGAAAACTATCCCGATTTATTGATAAATGATGCAAGTGTTCCTGAAATAATGGGGAAGTCGCGTTATTTGTTTTGGTTGCTTTTTCCGTTTTTACTCACCGGTTTAGCTTTGGCTTTTTCCATTTCAAAGTTTCACGAAAGGAAAGTTTTGAGTCTATTTACGAGTAGAGAAAGTTTTGATTTTAAACGCTACTTAATCGGTTTTATAGTAGGGGTGATTTTCATTTTGCCATTATTGGTATTCGAGATTTTTCAGAACAAGAATTTGGTATGGCAATTCGAACTTTCAAAATTTATAGTGCTATTGCTGGTTTCAATTCTTTTCATTCCGGTGCAAACTTTGGTGGAAGAATTGATTTTTCGCGCTTTGGCTATGCAAGGAATTAAAGCACGAACAGGTAGTAATCGCGCAGCAATAATCATTTCCTCCATGTTATTTGCTAGTATGCATTTCAGTAATCCTGAAGTAGATTTTTTGGGATACGGGATTCTACCTTACTATTTCATTATGGGAGCCTTTTTCGCTTTAATTACCTATTGGGACAAGGGTGTTGAACTTTCTTCTGGTTATCATGCTGCCAATAATCTTGTCACCGCACTTTTTGTTACATCCTCTTGGCAAGCTTTTCAAACAGATGCACTTTACTTGGATACTTCTCAACCTACTTTTTCTTGGTGGATTTACCTACAACTTGTTATTCTACTTCCTCTTGTTGCAATTGTTCTGCAACGGATTTTTAAATGGAATTGGAAGGTGGAGCTTTGAGTTTTGTTAATTTGAATGATTGAATTTATTAATTTTCAGTGAATTAACGTTTTTGCATTTCAAATAAATTATTTTTAGGCTCTAAATAAACCCTCATGCAAAAACTACTGACTCTTGTTTTTCTTTTTTCGGTCTTTTCCTTTTTTGCTCAAAAGGAAGAGCATGACGATGAAACCGTTACTCAGCTTAAAAAGGCGCTTTCCAAACATTTTTCACCAACAGATTTAATTCCAAATTCAGGAAACAGCCACCTTGAGCCACAAGACAAATTTGGTTTACGACACAAAGAGAAAAATGAAAAAATCGCTATTTGTGGGGCACCGTTTTATCATGGTGTAGCTTCAGGTGATCCTTTGGAAGATCGAGTTATTATCTGGACACGTTGGACTCCACCACTTAATTTTGTAGGTGAAAAATCAATTTCCTATCAAGTCGCTACAGATTTGAATTTTACTGAAATCATTCAAAATGACGTTTTCTTAACGGATTCATCCATCGACTACACCGTAAAAATTGATGTCACTAATCTCCAGCCGGCAAATTACTATTACTATCGTTTTATTGCAGATACTGACACCTCTGTTGTAGGTCGAACAAAAACGGCTGCCATCGGAAATGTTGAAAACGTACGTTTGGCTCTTGTGAATTGTAACGATTACCGCAGAGGATATTTCAATGCTTACAAAACACTAGCGAATAGAAATAATGTTGACGCAGTGGTACATTTAGGGGATTACATTTATGAAACTGGAGGAGGTCCTGCAGAAAGAAAACATGAACCCAATGCGGAAATTTGGCGATTGAACGATTACCGAACGCGTTATTCACAATACAAATTGGACAGTAATTTGGCACGTTGTCACCAAGTTTTTCCTTTTATTCAAATTTGGGATGACCATGATATTGTTGTGGATGCCGTTACGGATACTTCACTTCGACACGATGCGGAATTTGGAAGCTATCAAACACGTAAAAACACAGCTGTAAAGGCATTCCGCGAGTGGAATCCTGTACGAGAAGTGAGTTCCAACGATGCCATAAAAAACTGGCGAAAGTTTTCATACGGAAATATGTTGGACTTATTCATGTTGGATGTTCGATTGTATGACCGAAGTTCATTTGCTGTTGATGTGAACGATACTATCTACAACTCTCCGTTTGCAAAAATGTGTGGTCCCGAACAATTAGAATGGTTGAAAGATGGACTTTACCAATCAACAGCAAAATGGAAAGTGATTGCAAACGGTTTGATGTTCGGTCAATTACAAGTGGCAAATGTTCCTTTGGTTTTTGAAAATTGGGACGGATACAATTTTGAAAGGAATCAAATATTGAACTTAATTGATACTGGAAACATCAAAAATGTAATTGTTTATTCAGGGGATTTTCATTGTTCATTTGCGACCAATTTGGCGAAAAATCCATTTAATTTTCAAGGATATAACCCTTTAAACGGCAACGGTTCACTCGCGGTTGAGTTCATTCCACCTAGCTTGTCTTCCGATAATTTTGACGAAGGAAATGATTTTGGTTTAGGTTCAGGGAATGCAGGTTTGGCGCAATCATTAATTACAACAAGCAATCCGCATATTCGTTTTTGCGACCTCAATAACCACGGTTACGGACTTTTAGATTTGAGAAACGAGCGTGCGCAAAATGAATTTTGGTTTTTGCAAAACATTCAAGATCCGTTCAACTTGAACGAGAATTCAGCGGGAATTTATCGGGTTTTGAACAATGAAGGTAAACTAACGAGTGGAGGTTCACCAACATCTTCACTTTTCACCGTTGCACCAGCTCCACCTCATTGTTTAGATCCATTTGCAGGAATTTCGGAAAGTCAACCCGTTTTTACACACGTTTTTCCCAACCCGTTTGAAAAGGGAATTACCTTGGATTTCTTTACCAATTCTGGTTTACCTATCGAATTCAAAGTCTTGGATTTAACGGGTAAACAAGTGTTGTGGAAAAGCAAGGAAACCTTTCCGATTGGTCAAAATACATTTTGGGTGGATGGCGAAAAATTGAAAAAAGGCGTGTATCTACTTCAAATTAAGCAAGGGAAATCTTTTCAAACTAAGAAGATAATTAAAACTTGATTAAACTTTATTTTGCACTTTTTTCGATGAAAATGTAAGTCGGAAAGTGGTCGCTGTATCCACCTTGGTATTGTCCGCCAGCAAATGAACGCCAAGGATAACCTTTAAATCTGCCATCTTGTTGTTGGAGCATTGGTTTATTGAAAACCTTAGCTTTAACAAGGTGCCAACCGTCTTGATTTTTGTTTGCAAGATTTGGACTTACAATAATTTGGTCGAACAGATTCCATACATCCTGCCATGCCAAAGAACCGATTCCGTTGTTATACAATTCATAAAAAGGATTGTACATTGTTTTTTCATTCACCTTTGCAATATCACCTGTTGCACCCAAAAATTGAGTTACACTTTTATTTCTTGGGTCGTCATTGAGGTCACCCATCACAATAATTTTAGCGTTCGGACCCTCTACACGATGAATAGAATCAACAATATTTCTTGCAAGCTGTCCTGCTAGGTTTCGAAGTGGTGCGGATCGTTTTTCCCCTCCACGTCTTGACGGCCAGTGACAAACGATTACATGAACAGATTCGCCCAATAATTTTCCAGAGACCATTAGTTGATCTCGCGTTTTGAAGTCCTCGTCTTTTGGATTTTTTAAAGTGTACGATTTTGTATTGGTAACTTGAAAATACTTCGGATTGTATAGCATCGCGACATCAACCCCTCTACGGTCTGGTCCATCAATGTGAACATACTTGTAACCACGGCTTTCCATTCTTTTTGACTTCACAAGGTCTTCTAAAACCAAAGAGTTTTCTATTTCTGCCAAACCAATAATTGCAAGTCCATCAGGTGTTCCTTCTGTTGCCATCATCATCATTACCTCTCCCAAACGATCCAACTTTTCATAATATTTAGGAGTATTCCAGTTATTTGGTCCTTCAGGAGTGAATTCAAAATCACTCACATTATCTGTATCTAATGTATCGTAAAGGTTTTCTACGTTGTAAAAGCCTATACCAACACGATTGATTTGATTTTGAGAATTAACTAAATTGTTGAAAAACAACAAGGTAAAAAAGAAGAAAACTAATTTATTCATGCCCTAAATATTCGTTCAGCGTCGCCGAAATTAAAATTTAATCATGACAACTGAATTATTTCTTTGTTAATTGTCAAATACTGTGCAAATACAAAAAGGGTTTATTTACTTTTGCCCAATGATTTGTCGAATTTTTGTTAAAAGTAATTGGATTTCTGTCCTCACTTTAACTTCCTTTTTCTTTGTCCAACCCAAGATTACTTTCTCCCAAATTGTACCTGATTCCACAAAAGCCGCTACAGATTCCACAGCATTGGATTATCGTGTTCCGGTATTTAACCAAATGGATGACGACTCCGATGATTTAGGTTCACAAGATATCGCAGGACTTTTACAATCTTCTCGAGACGTTTTTACCGCCACAGCTGGTTTTGCTTTCGGTCCTGCTCGTTTTAGAATTCGTGGTTTGGATGCGGAAAACACAACCGTACTAATTAATGGCGTGAGAATGAACGATATGGAATCGGGGAGAGCAGGATGGGCTGGTTGGGGAGGTTTGAATGATGTAACGCGATTTAATGTTGCACAAACGGGAGTTGCTCCTTCCAGAGAAATTTTTACTGGAATTGGTGGGTTTACGAGTATTTCTTCACGCGCATCTCAATTTAAAAAGGCTACTCGTTTTTCTTATGCTGCTGCAAACAGAACTTATAGAAACCGACTTATGTTCAGCCATTCGACGGGTAAAACGAAAAAAGATTGGTGGTTTACGGTTTCAGGTTCTCGTCGTTGGGCGCAAGAGGGATACGTTGATGGTACTTTTTTCGACGCTTGGAGTTATTTCTTAGGTGCTGAAAAGAAAATTAATGAGAAACATTCTTTGGCTTTTTCACTTATAGGAGCATGGCAACAACAAGGTTTGCAAGCGCTTGTGGTGCAGGAGGCTTACGATTTAGCAGGAAGTAATTTCTACAATCCAAATTGGGGTTATCAAAATGGTGAAAAAAGAAATTCACGAGTGAGAAATAATCACAAACCAACCTTCATGATTTCTCACATTGGAAAGCTAAACAAGACTTTTCAAATGAAGACCACAGCCTATGTGAACGGAGGTCGAGGAGGAACAACTCGATTAAATTGGTATGAAAGTTTAGATCCCAGACCAGAATACTACCGATATTTACCCTCTTATTTTGACCCTGAAACAGATGCTTATTTTGCAACTTTAAATGCATGGCAAAATGATGAAAATCACCGACAAGTGAAATGGGATGACATGTTTGCCGCTAACAGAAAAAATCTTTACACGGTTGTGGATGCTAATGGCATTCAAGGAAATAATGTTACTGGAAATCGCTCCAAATATATCGTCGAAGAAATGCGAAATGATCATATTCAATACGGTTTCAATTCTATGTTCGAGAAAAAATTAGCTGAAAAAACATTCGTTTCCTATGGATTAACAGCAAATTCCTATACTTCAAGAAATTACAGAACGGTTGTTGACTTGTTGGGTGGTGATTTTTGGGTCGATGTTGACCAATTCTCTGAACGTGATTTTGATGATCCAAATGTTGCACAAAATGACGTATCTACTCCTAATAAGTTAATTAAGGAAGGAGATGCTTATGGCTATGATTACGATAATCATGTGCGTAACGCTGAAGCATTCGGACAATTTGAACATGATTTTGGTTCATTATCAGTTTACGCTTCCGCAAATGCTTCATTTACAGCTATGTGGAGAGAGGGAAATTTGAAAAATGGGCGATTTTTAGATAACTCATTGGGTGAATCTGAAAAATTGAATTTCTTGAATGGAGGTGTTAAGACAGGTATTACTTATAAAATCAACGGTCGTCATTATGTTACTGGTAATGCAGCCTTTTTAACCAGAGCACCAGAATTGAGAAATGTTTTTGTTTCGCCACGAACACGAAATGACATTGTAAATAATGTGCAAAGTGAGCAGGTTATGACAGGTGATTTGAATTACATTATTCGCCACCCATTATTTAAAATGCGTTTTACAGGTTATTATACCACAGTTAAAAATCAAGCGTGGATGCGTAGTTTCTACCATGACGAATACAGAAACTTTGTGAATTATGCCATGACTGGTGTTGACAATTTATTTACAGGTATTGAGTTTGGAGCTGAAGTAAAAGTTAGTCCAACATTACAAGCTACTGTTGTTGTTGCTCACGGACAAAGTTTATATACTTCGAGACCTTTGGCAACTATATCCCGTGATAACAATTCAGAATTAATCGACGAAGAAAGAGTTGTTTATTTGAAAAATTATAGAGTAGGAGGGATGCCTCAAACAGCTGCCTCCGTTGGATTGAAATATTCCTCTCCAAAATTTTGGTTTGTAGGTGTAAGTGCGAATTTCTTTGACCAAATTTATTTGGACCCAAATCCAGACAGAAGAACAGCGGAAGCGGTGGATGGTTATGTAACCACAGACCCTCAATGGAGTGAGATTTTGGATCAAACAAGACTTGATGCAGGATTCACAATTGATGCCTTCGCTGGTAAATCATTTAGAATCAAGAAAAATGGTCACTTCATTAATTTAAATGTTAGTGCTACTAATATTTTAAACAACAAAGATTTTAGAGTTGGAGGTTTTGAGCAATTACGCTACCTTCCTTCTAATATACAAAGGTTTCCTCCGCAGTATTCGTACATGTTTGGATTTACTTTCTTTGCAATGGTTAGTTATTCTTTTTAATATTTATGAGAAAACAATTTTTAATTCCCTTCATGCTTTTAGGTGCGGTTGTCACCATCAGCAGTTCTTGTGTCAAGAAAAAATTTGACAGTCCACCCGAACAAACAATTCCTGTTGGAAATGTGATTACAATCTCTCAATTGCGAGACACGTTTAACAATGTTCCAATTACATTTACAGAAGATATTTCCTTTTACGGTATAATAACGATGGATGATAGAAGCGGAAACATTTACAAAAATGCTTACATCCAAGATGCCACAGGTGCAATTTGTTTAAGAACGCTATCGTCAGGTGGTTTGTACCAAGGTGATTCTGTGAGAATTAACTTAAAGGGTACAACGCTCTCGATGTATGCTGGTCTATTACAAATTGACTCTGTCAACGTTGACAAGAATATCATTAAACAAGCAACTCAACGAAATTTTGAGCCTGAAACTGTTACCATTCAACAACTAAATAGTGGTAATTACCAATCGAAGTTGATAAAATTAGAAGGGGTGGAATTTGTAGGAACAGATTTGGGTAAGACTTACGCCAATGCCGTAACGCAATCCTCTGAAAATAGAACTTTGACTGATTGTAACGGAAACACTATAATTGTTCGTTCAAGTGGTTATGCAAGTTTTGCAGGTACACCAGTTCCAACAGGGTCGGGAAGTGTTGTTGCAATTGTAGGTGAATACAACGGTGACAAGCAATTGTATATTCGAAAACTTTCTGAGGTAAATTTGAATGGTGAACGCTGCACAGGTGGTATTCCTGAACCATGTGATGCCGTACAAAGTGTATCACAAAATTTTTCAACTGCACAATCCAATATTGATTTAAGTATTGATTGCTGGATTAATAAGTCAGAAATTGGATCTCGATTATGGAGAGGTCGTTCAGGAACAGATGCCAATGCAATGCACGTTCAAGCTACGGCATTTGGAGGTTCATCACAGGAGCGTTCATGGTTAATTTCTCCTCCAATTTCAGCTTCTGGGTCGAATACGCTTTCGTTCGATTCTCAAGTTTCTTTTTGGACACATAATGCCTGTACAGTTTGGATTTCCACCAATTTTGATGGAGTGAATACAGCATCAGCAACTTGGATTCCTATTACAGCAACCTTAGCAGGACAATCGTCTGGAAGTGCATGGGTAAATTCAGGAATTCTGCCGCTTTCAGGATATTTACCACAAGGTTTCACAGGAACGTTTTACATAGGCTTTCGCTATGATGGAAATGGTGCAACAAGTTTGACCACTTCCTTTCGATTGGATAACATAAACATCAATTAATTTTTAAGTATGAAAAAGTTCATCATTGGTTGTTTTACATTGCTACAAGCAACCGCATTTTCTCAAGTTTTTTCCTCAGATTTCGAGGAATGGAACAACAATTTACCAACAGGTTGGAATGGCGCTTCAACAAATATTGGTGCAACAAACATCACTCAAATTACCGATGCACAATCAGGTTCTAGTGCTTGTAGATTAACGAACGGGGATCCAGGCCACAAAAGATTTACAACAGCCACTCAATCCGTTACAAGTGGGACAAGCTACCAAATTTCTTTTTGGGCAAAAGGTACAGGAGATATAAGAACCGGAATAGGAATTGCACCTTACATGGTAAATGATTTTGCTTATAACTCATACATTACAATTACGGGTACTTGGACACAATACACACAATATGTGACTGCCGTAAACACTTCGAGTGACGCTCAATTCATTTTTTCAGTTCGAAATTCAGTTGCGCCAAACCATATTCAGATTGATAATGTGGTAATTACCGAAGCAACAATCAACACAGTTTCAATTTATGATATTCAATATACACCAAATGCAGATGGTATTTCACCGTTGAACGGACAATTTATTACTACTCAGGGTGTTGTTACTGGTACTTATCAATCAGGAAACACACCAAACTTTAGCTACGGTTATTTCATTCAAGATGGTAATGGGGAGTGGAACGGTATTCATGTTTTCCAAGGTTCAAATAGTAATTTACCTGTAATCGGAAATGAGGTTAAGGTATCGGGTACGGTTACTGAATTTAACGGATTGACTCAAATAACGAATTCAACACGTGTATTACTTAACGCGCAAGGAACTTTACCTTCTCCGATTGATATTAACACACTTGGTTTGAGTTTGGAAGAAAAGTATGAAGGTGTACTTGTTAGAGTTACAGAGGCAGAATGTACTAATCCAAATTCTGGCTTTGGTATGTGGCAACTGAATGATGGAACGGGAAATGCCAAAGCTCACAACTTGATGTTTAATTTTATTCCAACCTTAGGAACAATTTACAATGTAGTTGGAGTTGTTAATTATTCTTTTGATGAATATCGAATCTGCTACAGAAATGCTGATGATATAGAAGTTGTTGATGCTAATGTAACGTTGACTCCAATTTTCAATATCCAAAATACTACTGATGCAACGGGTGCTTCCCCACTTGTAGATCAATTCGTTACTACAACAGGAATCGTTACTGGAATTCGTCCAGGAGATGGTTACTTCTTACAGTCTGCACCAGGAGCTTGGAACGGAATTTACGTTTATTCTACGGCAAGCCAACCTGCTGTTGGAGATTCAATTGTTTTAACGGGTAAAGTTACCGAGTACTTTGGTATGACGCAGTTGAGTACTATTTCTAATCTTACTGTGGTTGCATCCGGAAAACCACTTCCAGCATTTACAAATATCCAATCAACACAAGTAAACACGGAGGCTTTTGAGGCAGTATTAATCAAAGTACCACAAGCTACTTGTTCTAACGCAAACGCTGGTTTTGGAATGTTTGAAATCAATGATGGTTCAGGGGTAGCTAAAGTTGACGATGATATTTTTGCTTTCTTACCAGTCTTAAATTCTCAATATATGGTTTCTGGTCCTGTATTTTACAGTTTTTCTGAATTTAAGATTTTACCTCGTAATGCTTCTGATGTTCAGTTACTTTCAGGTTTAAATGACCTTTCCTCAGAGTCAATTGAAATGTTTCCTAATCCGACTAAGGATGTCTTGAATGTTGCGGGCGAATTCATGATTAACGAAATACGTATTTTGGATAATGCAGGTAAAGAAGTTTCAAAAAGCACACCAAACTCGGTTTCAACCACATTTTCAGTTGAGAATTTAGTGAGTGGTTCATACTATGTTGTTGTACGTACTGAAAACGGAACAGCAACTAAGAAAATGTTGATTCAGAAGTAGTTCTTTAAAACTTTAATAAGAAACGTCGGGTATTCGCTCGGCGTTTTTTTTTTGTTCAAGTTATAGCTTACTTTTCAAATTGCGGTTAATATTAGTGGTTGAACTGTTCGTATTTTATTTTTAAGAAATTGGTGATGCGGCGTTTTTGCGTTGCAAAGTATTCATTTTTTTGAAATTGTGGAGCGAATAAAAAATGTTGGAGTTTAATGCTTATTTGTAGATGAGGAGGATTTAATTTTGAATAAAAGAACGACTGAAACCGTGATTATTATTAATAAAAATATGAATCCATTTTTGAAGTGTATTACGAATATGTGTTGTAATTTAGCGCTAGGTTAAAAAAATGCAAAAATGAAAACCTTTACTATACATACGGACGATGAAGAGCAATTAAATGCATTAAAAGCATTTATGAAAGCTCTTAAAATCAAATTTGAAATGAATAAGGAAGTTAAGTCTTACAATTCTGAATTTGTAAAAAAAATCAAGGAAAGTAAAAGACAACATGATAACGGTGAATACACAACAGTAAAACAAGAGGATTTAAAATCTTTTTTAGGATTATAATGGGTTATGTTTTAGATTTCACAAGCAAAGCAATAAAAGATATTGAATTCTTCAAAAAAGCAGGTAACAAAGCCGTTTTAAATAAAATAAACTCCCTAATCGAGGAAATTTTAAAAAGTCCATTTCGAGGGACTGGAAAACCCGAACAACTTAAACATGATTTAGTTGGTTTTTGGTCCCGTAGAATAAATCGTGAGCATAGATTGGTTTATGAAGTGACTGAACAAAAAATAATAATTCTATCTCTAAAGGGACATTACGAGTGAAAGTTTAATTAAATGATTTTCTCAAACTCTAGGAAATACTTTACAGTTACTCACTAAAACCATGCGATATACCAAATATTCCGCAGATTGTCGTATGTCAAATCACCTGTGATAATACCTCTTCCGCGGCGAATGACATTCAGCTATTTTCTAATCCGCCGGACGGAGACATTATATTTCGTAGTGATATTAAACTATTATTCTCCCCCTAAGATTCTCCGCTTCGCCACTCGATGTTGGCAATTTGTTCTTGTTGGTCGCCGATGAGTTGTCCGAGTTGGTCGTAAGAGTAGTTGTTGGGGTTTTGGTCGTCGATGTCGTCGGTGAAGTTAGTCGCCACAATGGGATCATCTACATGCCCCAAACGGTTGGAAGGCGCTCCAGCGATGTTGAGGTAAGTGTAGGTGAGGTTGTCCATTGGAAGCTGCAATTTTTGCTTAAATTATCAAAATTTCCGAATTCAGCGCAAATTAAATAAGCTTTTTGTGTTTGTATTCCATAAATTTGGCATGATAAATTGACTGATATAACACTATTAGATATGATTAATATAAATCCACAATTCATAACTGACAAAACTGGTAAAAAGATTTCAGCTGTGCTTCGAATGAAGGACTTTAAAGCCATTATGGAAGAATTAGAAGAGTTGGAAGATATAAAGCTTTATGACGAAGCCAAAAAATCCAATGAGCCTTCTATTCCTATTGATGATGCCTTCAAAATGATTGAAGCTAAACGCAAAGCGAAGTAATGGTTTACAATGTAACCTTAAAGAAACGAGCCATAAAAGCTCTTGAAAAAATCAATGAGTCGTATTATTCCAATATCAAGGAAGCCATTTACAGCCTTGCCGATAACCTAAGACCCACAGGCTATAAAAAACTAAAAGGTAGGGACGGTTACCGTATCCGTGTAGCGGATTACCGCATTATCTACGATATTTTTGATGATGTGCTTTTAGTAGATGTTATTGACCTTGGACATAGAAAGGATATTTACAAATAAAAGAATAGTCAAGAATTTTCTACCTCCGTAGGCGATATTTCCGAGGGTGTTTTGTTGCACGTTTGGGGGTTAATTTGAAGAAGGGTTAATCCGCCACGGCGGAGAAGATTTGAAAATGATGAGTAGGCAACTGATTTTTTTAGGAATTTCAATATATCGAAAGATTTGTATTCGTTTTCTGTGGTAGGGGCATTTAGAGTTTTAGTTAACTAAAAAATTTAAATTTTAGAATCAGTAGAATTCTTAAAAAATTCTATCATTTTTTCGAATATCAGTTTTTTTGCCAGCTCCTCATCTCCCCCTGCTAATATGTGATAAATATAACTCGTCCAATACAACGACGAAGGATTATTTGTATCGTTTACCCATCTTGTAAAATCAACATTAAAATTCTCAAACTTTTCATCATAAATAGACAAACCAAAGATATATCCATTGAGAAAATCCGAAACTGAACTATATGAACTGTCCTTTGAAATAAAATCAGTTCGAGTTGATATAAATTCTAAAAATTCAACAATTTTTTTATTATACATGTTATTTAAAGATTAGGTCATCAGATAATTGAAAAAGCTTTTTATATTCATCAAAATGCAATCCATTTGGTCCAGTTAATCTATCAAAAACCATGTCGCCAACTTGAACTGCTTTGTGATAAAACCACTCTGAAACCATTTCATCTCCCATCCTTACTGGTCCAATGGTATATTTTCTACCAAACCTATTGGAAAATGTAATTACCTTCCCTCCAATTATTTTTTGTAGCTTAGTTGCATCCTTGTTGCAACTTATTTTTATGATTTCAGAGGCTGATACTTTTTTGAATGGCCATTTTTTTGCAAGTATTTTTGTAGCTAAAAGTAAATTTTCTGGATTTTTCAAGGATGCCGAAATGAGTGTTTTTAACAAAGATGCCCCTTTTGAAAATCCAATATCAGGTGGCATTCCAGTTATTGGAGGAATTGTTGGATTACCGTGATAATCATAATATTCAATTCCCCAGCCATTATCCCGTTGTCTGTAATTACCGAAAATAATTTGGTTTAGAAAATCAAAAACGTCACCTTCTACAATACCTTTTGATGGTAAATTAGAATTTTTTATAATTTCATTAAAATTAGGAATATTGGGATTAGAACTCTCGCTTACTTCCTTAAAATTATTTATTCTGATTTTTTGTAAGCTTTCAGGGATTGTATGTTTTTGTTTGAAATATTTTGTTTGTGTATCACCTTTTTTATTGAGAAAATTAACCGAACGAGATCCATCTTCGTATTTGTGAACATACGAATCTTTCTTGGACTTACTAAATAGGATCGCCGCTAATTTGGCGTTGCTGTATTCTTTAGGCTTAGGTTTTCCACCGTTAGTTTCTGCCGCCAACCCCAACGGATCAGTAAAAAACACTGGATTATTATCAAACGCACAATAAGGGCTTTGCCACGGAAACTGCGCCATCAAGGGATCAAGTGAAAGCCAACGTCCAATCCTTGGGTTCCCGAATATGATTTTGCTACGCGATGAAAAAGAATCGCTTGAAAATCTATTTCGGGACAGGCTATACTGCCTAAACTCGGTGGTGTAGGAATTTCCGCTTCCTTTGGTTTTGTCGTGTTGTGCTCCCTCAGTTCCGCTGAAGCTAATCGCTGCAATGGGATCATCAACATGCCCCAAACGGTTGGAGGGCGCTCCAGC
>CAZWSY010000041.1:0-31230 GCA_964636775.1 uncultured Lishizhenia sp. | reverse complement strand
GTGGGGTTTGGATTTGAGCGTGAGAAGTCATGCTTCCGAAAAGCAATGCGAGAAAGGCAAGTTTTTTCATGAGGTTTAATAATTTGGTGCAAAGATAGAAATTCAATTTGCTAAAGAGTATTATAGTATAGGTTGCTAAATTTGCGTTTTGAAATATATAAATTTGCAAGAGTAAATTCCGATGTAAGGAATTGTGTTTATTCTTAGTTTTGATATTGTGAGCTATGAAAAATAGAATAAAAACATAAAGGATTCCAACATTAATTGTAATTTTAATTAGCTAATCAATTTGAAAGATTTTAATGAAAGAGACAATAAGTATAGAGGAATTTGATAATAAAGATTATTTAATACGGCTAATTGAACCAAATCATGAGGAAAAGGCTGTTTTAACACATTATCTTCATAATATACACAACGGTATTTCGGATTTTTACAAAAAAGAAGCTTTATCCGTTCTTAAAAATTACCTTGAGTATAAAGTAGAAAGTCAAGTTTCGATCGTTGCAGAGGATTTAATGCAGTACTTTTTGTTTGAAGTTGAAAATGTACCTTTTCCGACCCCAAAAAACTACACTTTTAAATTTATTGATCTTTTTGCTGGAGTTGGTGGGTTCAGGATTGCAATGCAAAATGTCGGAGGGAAATGTGTGTTCACCAGTGAATGGAATAAAGATGCCCAAAAAACATATCGAGAAAATTTTGGAGAAGTTCCATTTGGAGATATTACCAAAGACCATGTAAAAAATTATATTCCAGCAAAATTTGATATCCTCTGTGCTGGTTTTCCTTGTCAAGCATTTTCGATAGCTGGTTATCAAAAAGGATTTTCAGATACAAGAGGAACTTTATTTTTTGATATTGAACAGATTGTTGAAAAACACAGACCGAAAGTTGTGTTTTTGGAAAATGTCAAAAACTTAGTTTCTCACGACAATGGAAAAACATTTAAGGTTATTCTTGAAATATTAGAGGAGAAGTTAGGTTACAAAGTATTCCACAAAGTATTAAACTCTATGACACACGCAAACATACCTCAGAATAGAGAACGAATTTTCATTGTTGCTTTTGATCCGAATCAAGTAAAAAATTATAAAAAATTCAAATTTCCAACTGAAATTAAACTAACAAAAAGCATTCACGATATTTTGGAAAACGGCAAACAAGACGATAAATATTATTATCCTCCAAATCATCCTTATTATCCTGAGCTTTCTAAAACAATTACCAAAAAAGATACTGTTTATCAATGGCGTAGAGTATATGTAAGGGAAAATAAAAGTAAAGTTTGTCCGACATTAACTGCAAATATGGGCGCTGGTGGACACAATGTTCCGCTTATTAAAGACGATTTTGGAATTAGAAAACTAACACCTAAAGAATGTTTTGCTTTTCAAGGATATCCAGTGGATAAATTTATTTTACCCCCATTTGCAAACAGTAAATTGTATATGCAATCTGGAAACTCGGTAACAACACCTTTAATTGAAAGAATCAGTAATGAAATAATAAAAGTCTTATGATATTAACTGAAATTTTGAATTCTAATTTTGATTTGAGCAATACATCTTATCCTAAAAATATTTACGCCGTTCGAATAAAAGATGATAAAGATGTTATTTATGATATATCAGTAGTACACAACGGTTTTTGTCCAAAAGTATATTCTGAAAGAGACCAATCAAAATTCAACGATTATTTATCGAATCTTGAAAATACAGTGGTGAATGAATTTTTTAAATCCATAAAAAAAAGAAGACCAAAAGTTTATTTAAACCTAATAGAACTTGTTACAAATGATAAAGGCGAATTGTATCATCTTTCTAGGGTTCGAGACATCTAATGTTTATGAGTGTTTGGGAAAAATATACTAAAGAACAAAGAGAAGAATACATAAAATTCCTACAAGTTTATGGTGCTTTGTCAAATCTTTTTCGTCAAAAGCAAGGAGATATGATTCCGTATCTTGACTCAAAGTTTCAAGAAACTGTTTTTGCCAAAATTTTTGAAAGTCAAAATGCAGACATCGGTAATACACCACATGACGTAGTTTCCATATTTGGTAATAATAGAATTGGAATTGGTTTGAAAACTTGGATGAATAGTAAGCCCTCATTCCAAAAAGTAATGCAACTTAAACGATACCAAAATGAAATCAATGCCATCGCCAAAAATAGAGATGTTGAGGCATTGGCATATAAAATTTCCGAAATCAAAAACGAGCGTATGAAAAGCGATTACGAGCGATTGGGACTGACGGAGGATAATAACATTTACCATTATGTAACTCGTGATGAAGGTCGTTTTGTAATAAACGAATGCGCTTATCCATTAATTGATTTAAACAATCTAAAAAAATTCAATTTAACTCCAACCGCATTTGGATGGTCAGACGGTCTTAAAGATTACAAATACACATTTGGTGATTCTCAAATTCATCAAAAATTTGACTCCTCAAAAAAAGACACTTTTTTGCTTCATCAATTTGATATTCAGATAATTGAAGATCCATTTTCATTTTTATTAGATGCGTACTTTAACTTTATTGATAGGGCAAAAGTTGCTGTCAAAAATATAGTAGAAGTTTATCTTCCCCTCTATTCTTATCAATCAAAAGAAGTTGAAGAAAAATCAGGCTTAAACGCTTGGAATGCAGCTTCAAAAAATAAGGGAAGTGCAACTTTACGCCCTTTGAACGAAATCTACATTCCAATTCCACGAGAATTTCACAGAAAGCATCCGAACTTCTTTACAAAAGACATTTTTAAATTTGAAAAAGAACAAAAAAGTTATGAAGGAGATAAAGAAAACAAACCAGAAGTTCGTTTTTATTTACAACTCCCTAACGGAAAGAAAATCCCGTCATTGGTAACTCAAAGTAATATGAAAGGATTACAGTCCGGGAGTAATACAGAAAGAGACGAAAACGGAAGACGTTACGGTCAATCTGCGCTAGGACAATGGCTTTTAATAGATGTATTGGGTCTCAAAGATAGAACATTGGTAACGCGTGAATGGTTAAAGAAAAAGGGTACAGATAGCGTAAGACTTTGGAGAGATAAAGATAATTACTCTGTAATAAATATAGATTTTGCTCCAATTGGTTCTTTTGAGGCATTTATGAAGAATGAACCAATTCCTTACCCTGACGAACAATCCGACAATGAAATTTTGATTGATTTATAATTCTTTAAATTAATTAGAAACAAAAAAAGCCACAACAACGGTGGCTTACAATCTTTATGTGGTGGATATTACTCCTCGCTGTCTTCGAAAATGCGCTTCGGACGCAATTGCTCCAACAAACCCAGTGTTAACCAATAAGGTAGGATGAAACCCATTAAAAATAACAACATCCAAAAGGCCATACCTCCGAAGAAAAGAAACAATACAATGCCGAACGAACTCATCTTATTCTAATTTTGTGAACGAATTTATGTCGGTAAAATTAGAAATAAAACCAATCAAATCACAAAAAATGGAATTTAGAATCGAAAAAGACACAATGGGCGAGGTGAAAGTACCTGCACAGCGTTATTGGGGCGCGCAAACTGAACGCTCGCGTAACAATTTTAAAATCGGTCCGGAAGGATCTATGCCGATTGAAGTTATTCACGCTTTTGCCTACCTCAAAAAAGCCGCAGCTCACGCTAATCACGATTTAGGTGTGCTTTCTGCCGACAAAAAAGAGCTTATTTCTGCCGTTTGCGACGAAATTTTAACCGGACAACACGACGCTGAATTTCCTTTGGTAATTTGGCAAACAGGCTCTGGGACTCAATCCAACATGAACTGTAACGAGGTTATCGCTAATCGCGGACACGTTTTACAAGGAGGAAGCTTGTTGGACGAAACAAAAGTTTTAAACCCAAATGATGATGTGAATAAATCGCAATCTTCTAATGACACCTACCCTACTGCAATGCACATTGCTGCTTACAAAATGGCGGTTGAAACAACTATTCCAGGTATGCTTCATTTACGTGAGGTGCTTCAGCAAAAAGTGGAGGCGTTCAAAGATGTTGTAAAAACAGGTCGTACACACTTCATGGATGCTACTCCTCTTACTTTAGGTCAGGAGTTCAGTGGCTACGTTGCACAAATCGACAATTCCATTCGCGCTATTAAAAATGCTTTAGTTGCCGTTTCAGAATTGGCTTTGGGCGGAACAGCAGTGGGTACTGGATTGAATACACCAAAAGGATACGACGTTTTAGTTGCTCACAAAATTGCTGAGTTCACAGGATTGCCATTTATTACGGCGAAAAACAAGTTTGAAGCTTTAGCAGCTCATGACGCAATGGTGGAACTGTCTGGAGCATTGAAACGTTCGGCAGTTGCGTTGATGAAAATTGCAAATGATATTCGTATGTTGTCTTCTGGTCCGCGCTGTGGTATTGGGGAAATCATAATTCCAGACAATGAACCGGGTTCTTCCATTATGCCAGGAAAAGTAAATCCAACACAGCCAGAAGCGTTGACTATGGTTTGCGCACAAGTGATGGGTAACGATGTGGCCGTTTCAGTTGCTGGTTCAAATGGACATTTTGAATTGAACGTATTCAAACCTGTGATTGCATACAACGTTCTTCAATCCGCAAGACTAATTGGTGATGCATGTGTTTCCTTCGCTGATAAATGTGCAGTTGGAATCGAAGCGAATTTACCTGTTGTTAAAAAGCACTTGGACAATTCCTTAATGTTGGTTACTGCTTTAAACACAAAAATTGGTTACTACAAAGCGGCTGAAATTGCAAAATACGCCCACAAAAACGGTACAACACTTAAAGAAGCCGCTGTTGGTTTGGGTCACGTTACCGAGGAGGAGTATGACATTTACGTAGATCCTTCAAAAATGATTGGAAGTTTGGATTAATACCTATTACAATGCCTTTGTCGCAAAAGAAATGAATCGTGGTATAAAGACCTTTTTCATTATTAAAAACAAATCATTAAGGCGAGGAAACTCGCCTTTTTTTGTGGAATGTTTACACTAAGGGATTCCGAAAGTTACTTTGACCAAATTGCTTTAGAATTACAATTTATTACTCTGGTGGATTTGCAATTCGACCTTTCCAGTCCGATTTTCCAAACATCCATTTCACTATAATTATGACATTTAAAATTGGATAAAAGAATTGGTAAATTGGTAAAAGAAATAAGGTGGAATAAGCATTTAAGCTAAAGAAATAAGGTGAAAAACCAAGAATTTCAAACAAGGATTTTGTAAAAACAAGGATGGAAAAATCCAACCAATTTCCATTTAATGCTGATTGAAAAAGTAAAAGGTAAAACACAACTTGAATAATCAGCTGAACAAGACCCAACATTTCCGCAAATAAATCACCGGTTTTTGTGCTTTTACCAATCCACCGAACTCGTTGATTCAAAAACACTGACCAAGTGCTTGGTGTCGGTGTTTCAACTATAAGTTCCTGAACATTAACTACGTTGATTTTACCCTTATTCTTAAGAAAATCGCGCAACAGAAAAGCATCGTCACCACTTGAAATGTGTGCATGTGCTTCTGGATTTGACCAACGTTTGTAACACGGAACATTAAACAACAAATTCGCACCACTGGCTAAAATTGGACGAAAAAATCCCGAACAAGCGTTATTCAAAGCGTTGACCAATAAAACGTCTGGCTCGAAAAACAATTGTTGAACCCCTTTTCCTTTCATCCTTACTGGAAGAATTATTAGGTCTGCTTTGGGGATTTTACTTAACGTCTCCATGTACTTATTTGAAAAAGTAATGTCTGCATCCATCGTCAAAACCCATTCGGTATCTACTTTTTCCATTCCAAAAGCAAGGGCTTTTTTCTTTCCTTCTAATTGCTCAGGTAATTCCAAAAAAACCACATTATCTGGCTTATTATCAATATGTTTTCGCCAATTGTCGGTTGAATGATCATTAACAAAAATCCATTTTTGGGGTTGAAAGGTTTGCTTTTCAATTTGTTTTAAAAACACCCTTAAGTTTTCCTCCTCGTTCCGAAAGGGGACTAAAACGGTCAGTTCAAAATTTTCGTGTCTTTCACTGCTTCTCGACTTTTTTTTGTTCAACCAAAATCCCAAAGCCATAAGCACCATTAGCAACCCATAAATCGCGAGAAAAAGATTAAGCATCCACTTTAATTTTTCGAACAAAAAAGGCCGCCACAAAACTTGGCAACAACAAATTAATCAGCCATATAAACAATGAAGCGAAAAGTACGGGTACAGTTCCATAACCCGCCAATCCCAAAATACTCACCGATAAAGATTCGCGGATAACAATTTTCCCAAAAAATAAGGATGGCGTAAGGGTCACAACTAAATAAACTAAACACACCCATAGATTTAATTCCCAACCCGCCTCAACACCAAAACCTTTAAGTGCAAAAGAAAATTGAACAGCGTAAATCAAATATCGAATAATGGAAAAATACAATTGTTTCCTCCTCGATGGTCCCCTTTTAACTATGAGTACTGCGGATTGAATTCTATTCCATTTTATAACGCGAGCTAAACGTTCACCAAAAAAATAGATGAAAAAAGCAGATACTAAAACCAAGAATGCCAACGCAAAGTGCTTTGTAGAAAAGGTGTAGTAGTTGGTTAAATGAAGTGTGATTAAAGCGCTACATCCAAAAAACACAGTGGTTAAGAATTGAGAATAATTGGAAACCAAGGAATGAATGGTTAATTTCCAACGTATTCGGGTGGGAAAATACCATACTCGACCCAGAAAATTACCACTAAATGCTGGGGTTAAAAATGCACTAACTGTTCCTGAAGCAAAAGAAGCGATAGCCCTATTGGTATGGAAATAGCCTAAATGTCGCAGTATGTTTTCCCATTTTTTCCATTCAAAGAAATAATTGAATGGAATTAAAAGGACACTTACGAATAAATAAGGATAAGAAACTTCCGACCAACTAAATAGGCTAAAGTCAACACTTTGAAGTCGTTTGAGTAACAAAAAAGTGAGTACCACAAACAATCCTGCTTTTAAAACAAAGAAAGCAATCGTACGAAAATGGTTAGTTTTAGCCGTCAATAGAATCTAAATTGAAAGTTGAAGATAGAATAATTCTTGGAATTGACCCCGGAACAACTGTTATGGGTTACGGACTCATTCATTTAAAGAATGGTAAAATGAGTATGCTCAATTTCGGAATTATTCAATTGAGTAAAATTGGAAATCATCCCGATAAACTAAAGCGAATATTAGAACGCTTAAATGGACTTATTGCAGAATACAAGCCCGATGAAATGGCCATTGAAGCCCCTTTTTTCGGTAAAAATGTGCAATCTATGTTGAAATTAGGTCGCGCTCAAGGTGTAGCGATTGCGGCTTGTTTGAACCACAATATACCTTTTGAAGAATACTCACCCCGACGAATCAAGCAGGCAATAACCGGAAATGGTAACGCTTCTAAGGAGCAAGTGGCAGCGATGTTGCAAAAATTGTTGAATTTCCCCGATATGCCAAAGTACTTGGATGCAACAGATGGATTAGCAGTTGCGGTGTGTCATCAATTTTCAAAAGGTGTAGGTGAACACAACAAAGCCAAAGGAGGTTCTTGGGCACAATTTTTAAAGAACAACCCTTCCAGAAATAAAATTTCGAGTTATGGAAAGAAACCCAAAAGTTGATGAATACATTGCTAAAGCACAACCTTTTGCACAACCCATTTTAATTCATTTGCGCGAGTTAATTTTCTCAATAGCGCCAACACTAATAGAGGAAATCAAATGGAATTTTCCATGTTACAGCGATGGAAAAAACCTCATTTGTAGTATTAGTGCACACAAAGCACATTGCACCTTTGGTTTTTGGCTCGGAAACGATATGCCTGATCCACACGGAATTCTTGAAAGAATCGGTAAAACGGCAATGGGTTCTTTGGGTAAAATCACTGCAAAAGAACAACTTCCTCCTGATGAATGGTTGGCAGAATACCTTCACGAGGCGATTGCATTAGCAAAATCGGGAGCAACAAAATCCATCAAAGAAAAACCACAGAAGCCCGTTTATTGGAGCAAAGATTTTCCTGAAATATTTGGTGATTTTGCTGCACAAGCTCAACGTTTTGATGCATTTAGTCCTTCCCACCGCAGGGAATACATCGAATGGATTTCTGAGGCAAAAACTGAAAACACGCGCAATAAACGCATCCAAACGATGCTTGAATGGTTATTGGAGGGAAAATCAAGGAATTGGAAGTATGAGCGGTGAAACTAAATCAACGTATTCACGAGAAATTCAAAGCATTAATCACCAAAAATGACATTAAAAAATTGACTTCGAACATTGTTGAAAAAACACCCTTTTAATAAAGATTTAATCCCGTATTCTTCTTTTGAGTTGACTATCTTTGTTCGCTTAATTTTTTGAGTAAAATTTTAATTACGATTATGTCAGAAGAAAGAAAAGACAATTATTCCGCGGACAACATTCAGGTTCTCGAGGGTTTAGAAGCGGTGCGTAAGCGTCCTGCAATGTACATCGGGGATGTTGGTGTTAAAGGCTTACACCACCTTGTTTATGAGGTTGTTGACAATTCCATCGACGAGGCTCTTGCGGGATATTGTAACGATGTCAAAGTTTTTATCAATGAAGATAATTCAATTACCGTAGTTGATAACGGTCGTGGTATTCCAACGGCGATGCACACTAAAGAGAAAAAATCTGCTCTTGAAGTTGTAATGACCGTTTTGCATGCTGGTGGTAAATTTGACAAAGACACCTACAAAGTTTCCGGTGGTTTACACGGTGTTGGTGTTTCTTGTGTGAATGCCTTGTCTATCCATCTAAAAGCGACTGTGCGCAGAGAAGGAAAGATTTTTCAACAAGAATACAGTATAGGTAAACCGTTGTATGATGTGAAAGTGGTTGGAGAATCAACTGAAACGGGTACAGAAGTTACTTTTAAACCTGATGGAACTATTTTTGAATTCACGGAATACAACTACGATACACTTGCCGCAAGAATGCGTGAATTGGCATTTTTGAACAAAGGAATTACCATTTCTTTAACCGATTTACGTCAATTAAAAGAGGATGGAACGCACGTTTCAAACACGTTCCACTCTGAAGGTGGTTTGCGCGAGTTTGCTCAATACTTGGACAGAAACCGCGAAGCTTTAATTAGCGATGTGATTTACTTTGAAGGAGAGCGCGAAAATATTCCAGTGGAGGTTGCCTTAACATATAACACTTCATACACTGAAAATATTCAAGCATGCGTAAACAACATTAATACGCACGAAGGAGGAACTCACCTTTCAGGGTTTAGACGAGGGTTGACTAATACTTTGAAAAAATACGCTACGGACTCAGGTATTCTTGCGAAAGAAAAAATTGAAATTGATGGTGATGATTTCCGTGAGGGATTAACTGCTGTTGTTTCGGTTAAAGTACAAGAGCCTCAATTTGAGGGACAAACTAAAACCAAATTAGGAAACAGAGAAGTCACGGCTCCGGTTAGTCAAGCAGTCTCTGAAATGCTTTCTGCTTATTTAGAAGAACACCCTGCTGAGGCAAAATTGATTGTTGAAAAGGTAATTCTAGCTGCTCGTGCACGTCATGCTGCAAGAAAAGCACGTGAGATGGTTCAACGTAAAAATGTGTTGACAGGCTCAGGTTTACCAGGGAAATTGTCCGACTGTTCTGAAAAAGACCCTGCACAATGCGAGATTTACTTTGTTGAGGGAGACTCGGCGGGTGGAACTGCGAAACAAGGTCGCGACCGTCATTTCCAAGCAATCATGCCACTAAGGGGTAAGATTTTGAATGTTGAAAAAGCAATGCAACACAAAATCTTTGAAAACGAAGAAATTAAGAATATCTACACTGCGCTTGGTGTTCGAATTGGAACAGAAGAAGATTCAAAAGCGTTGAATTTGGAGAAACTTAGATACCACAAAATCATTATCATGTGTGATGCCGACGTTGATGGTTCGCATATCGAAACGTTGATTTTGACATTCCTTTTCCGATACATGAAAGAACTGATTGAAAATGGGTACGTTTACATTGCTACTCCACCTTTATATCAAGTTAAAAAAGGAACGAAAGCAGAATATGCATGGAATGAAGATCAAAGAGATCGTTTGATTCAAGAATTGAAAGGCGCTGGAAGCGAGTCCTCCGTAAACGTTCAACGTTACAAAGGTTTGGGTGAGATGAACGCGGAACAATTGTGGGATACAACTATGAATCCTGAAACAAGAACTTTACGCCAGGTTACAATAGAAAATGCAGCTGAATGCGATCAAATTTTCTCCATGTTGATGGGAGATGATGTTCCGCCTCGTCGTGAGTTCATTGAAAGAAATGCTAAATATGCGAAAATTGACGCTTAAGCAGTTGATTTGATTTAGAATTAAAAAAGCGACAAGTGATTGTCGCTTTTTTTTTGGAATCTTATTCTGTAAAGAATTACTTTCCACAAGTATTTATCCCCAAAGGCAAGTAAAGTGGACAAAAACTTACAAAAGACGTAAGGATAAATACGGCTGCTAGAACGAGTAATATTACTCCCAAAGTACCTGTAACAACGTTTGTAAGGTTAAGAGTAATTAGAACAATCGCTACTACAATGCGAATCGCTTTGTCAGTTGTTCCCATGTTTGCTTTCATAAAAATAGGTTTAGAATTTATGGTAAAGTAAACCCTTTAATTTCATGTAAAATGTGACCAAAGTCACAAAAAAAAGACCCGCTTTTGGCGAGTCCTTTTTAAATGAATTTTATTGATTATTCCACGGTAACCGATTTGGCTAAATTTCTTGGTTGGTCAACGTTACAACCACGAATTAATGCAATGTGGTAGGACAATAATTGTAGTGGAATTGTTGCCAATAATGGAACGAAGTTTTCGTCTGATTCTGGAATTTCAATTACATCGTCAGCTAATTCTTTAACGTGAACATCGCCTTTAGTCACGATTGCAACGATTTTTCCTTTACGCGCCTTAACCTCTTGAATATTCGAAACCACTTTCTCATAGCTATTTCCCTTGGTAGCAATAACAAAAACAGGCATGCTTTCGTCAATCAAAGCAATGGGACCGTGTTTCATTTCAGCAGCAGGATAACCTTCAGCGTGGATGTAAGAAATTTCTTTCAGTTTTAATGCTCCTTCCAATGCTACAGGGAAAGAACTTCCACGACCTAGATAAAGTGCATTTGAAGCTTGTGCGTATTTTTCTGAAATCCTTTTAATTTCATCGTTAAGTGCTAAAATTTCTTGAACTTTCCCAGGAACAGACTCCAATTCTGCCATCAACGTATGGAAGTAAGATTCGCTAATTGAACCTTTTTTACGCGCTAAACTCATCGCAAGTAAAGTCAGAACGGTCACTTGTGCAGTAAATGCTTTTGTTGAAGCAACTCCAATTTCTGGACCTGCGTGCGTGTAAGACCCCGCATCTGTTATTCTTGAAATAGAAGAACCGACAACATTACAAATCCCTAAAATCGTAGCCCCTTTTGATTTTGCTAATTCAAGAGCGGCAAGTGTGTCTGCTGTTTCACCGGATTGAGAAATTGCAATAACAACGTCATCCTCGGAAATGATTGGGTTTCTGTATCTAAATTCAGATGCGTATTCTAATTCAACATTAATTCTTGCCAAATCCTCAATAAGGTATTCTCCAACCATTCCTGCGTGCCAAGAAGTTCCACAAGCAACAATAATTAAACGTTTTGCATTCAACATTTTTTGCTCGTAGTCAGCGATACCACGAAGTGCAACCCATCCTTCCTGAGAATTCAATCTTCCTCTAAAACAATCGTGTATTGAACGTGGTTGTTCGTAGATTTCCTTTAACATAAAATGTTCGTATCCACCTTTTTCAAGGGCTTCAATTTCCATTTCAAGTTGTTGGATAAGTGGTGTTTTCTCTTGATTTCCAATATTGAATATTCTTAAACCTTCAGCCAAATCAACCACTGCAATTTCTTCGTCGTCAAGGTAAACAACACGTTTTGTATATTCAACGATTGGGGTTGCGTCAGATGCAAGGTAAAAATCCCCTTCTTTACCAATTCCAACTACTAATGGACTACTTTTCCTTGCAGCCACTAGTTGATTGGGGTTGTCTCTCGAAATTACAACAATTGCATAAGCTCCAACAACTTCGTGTAAAGCTCTTCTAAGTGCCTCTGCTACTGAAACATTCTCATTTTTTCGGATGTAGTCCAATAAGTGTACAACTACTTCCGTATCCGTTTCTGACTTAAAAGTATAACCATGCGCGATTAACTCCTTGCGCAATACATCGTAATTTTCAATAATTCCATTGTGAATTATGGCAATCGAACCATCCTCGGAATAATGTGGGTGTGCATTTGTATCATTTGGTGCACCATGGGTAGCCCAGCGAGTATGACCAATTGCAGCGTGACCACTTGTATCAAAACTACTTGCGTACTCTTCTAAATTAGACACTTTTCCTGAGCGCTTAAACAAGTTAAGTTCACCACTATTTAAAACGGCGATTCCCGCGCTGTCGTAGCCGCGGTACTCTAGTCTTTTCAGACCTTTAAGAACAATTGGAAAACCTTGTTTTTTTCCAATATAAGCAACTATTCCACACATAAGTTAAAAGGTTGTATAGGTTAGTATTAGTTTAGGTTTATTTTTATTATTTGTGTTTTTTCCATTAAAAACAATACGTTCTGCTGAGTTGACAAAAAATCTCGGAGAGATAACCATTCCAAAGTTTTCCAAATCACCATTTATAACGCCTTGTGCATAATTACGGGCATCTACTTTAAAATGTTTACTTGTTTCAGAAAATTCTCCTAAACTTCCTAGTCCAGTGAAAAATTTATCGGTAAGTTTCACCTTTGTTGCTACTGAAACATTTCCACCTGGTTTAAACCGGTTTCCTGTTTGATACTGAACTGGCAACAATAAATCTGCTCTATGAATCATTGTGTTTTTCGGCAGCAAATCTATATGCTTGATTTTTACAACAGCCCTGTGTTTGAACGCTTGCGCGTAAAATTCTTTCAAACCTTGGGTTGTATCTTGAATTACCGATTGAATAGGAAAACCATTGTTAGTAATTTCAACGTGAGCAAAGTCAGCACAAGAAGAGTTGATGAGGTAATCGTAACGTTTGCTTTCACCTGCTTGACGGAAATAAATGGTCAATTTAGATGCTGCATCATTGAGGTTGAAATACAAAACAGCGCCTTTTCCAACACTTTGATTTGGATTATTTGCTTTTATATAAAGTCCTTTGAAATATTGTAGGAACGCTTCGTTACTGGCGTAAGTTCCACTACCATCCACTGCAGCCTGAATCAAATTTTTAGCGAGATTGGTATCAATATGAATGCGTAATTGAGCGTCAACCGTATCTGTTCCAACAACTGTTCGGTCTAAAGGTCTAGGAGAAATTGTTCTTTTCCCTTCTGGAATGAGGTTGGTTGGTTTTACTGCTTTACTTGTAAATGTGTAATAGGTTGTGTCCACATAAATAGATTCTTCCATTTCGTGCACTTCAAAATTTTGAGCAGATTGGTCTCCGTAGAATCCAACATATTTCAATGCCAAAACAAAGGAATCCACAACAATAGTTGAAACGTCTCCAAAATTGGGATTTGCTGCGGCCAAACGAAATTGGGTGTAAAAGGAAGCATCCATTTTTCCAAATTTCGGGTCAACGTAACTTCCCAAAACAGTATTAGATGGATTGGAAGATATAATTGAATCGTCTTCAATCGTGTAAGTCACTAGTTCGAAAGTGTCCGTTGTTACCCCATTCAATAGGGAATTAGGATCAATAACATCTTTACCTATTTTTCTGTCTTTGGAACAGTTATAAAGCGAGAAACTTAACCCCACCAATAGACACAAAAAAATCGTTTGAAACCTTAACATAACGTGCGTTTATGCTAAAACGTCGTTTTCGATGATTTTGTCAAAAAATGCCGAAAATTCTTTTGCCTGATATTCTTCCTGCACATATTCTTTCTTCGGACATTCAGCTGCATCAAAAACAGCTCGCAATTTTGGGTCTAGGTTATCGCAACCTATTGTAAGACCATCGCAATGGTTGACAATTATTTGTGTTAGATTTTCAAAACTTGCGTCCTTTAATTTCTCCGTGAGGTCTTTCGGGAAATTGTCTCTGCGCATTTTTTCATGAAAACGTTCATCCCAAGGCTGGTCAAAACTATCATTGTACAGCGAATAAACAACCTTTGCATCCTTAAAATGTGGGTCTTTACTGTAAGTGTACTTGATGTAAAGTGCCATTAATCCGGTCATCCAACCGTGACAATGAATAACGTCTGGTTGCCAACCCAATTTTTTAACGGTTTCTAAAACACCATGACAAAAGAACATTGCACGCTCGTCATTGTCTGCGTGAAATGCACCTTTTTCGTCCGTTAAAGTTGACTTGCGCTTGAAATAGTCATCGTTGTCAATAAAGTAAACCTGCATTCTCGCAGATGTAACTGAGGCAACTTTAATAATCAAAGGATGATCATGATCATCTATGCTAATATTCAATCCCGACAGACGAATAACTTCGTGCAGTTGATGTCTTCTTTCATTTATAGCACCAAAACGTGGGGTAAAGATTCGAATTTCCTTTCCAGCCTCTTGAATCACCTGTGGTAATCTTCTTGCTGTACCGGACATTTCTGTTTTGGGTAAAAATGGAAAAACCTCCTGAGAGATAAATAGGATTTTTTTCTTCTCCATTCAAATAATTCTAAGGGTGCAAAAGTACAATATTTATTGCATTTGACAAAAACACATAGCTTTGCCAAAAGCTAACGTATTGTTAACCTTGAATTCATATATCGAAAGTCTTACCGAGTTGCGCCAAATCTTGACGGATTTTAAATCTCGTGGTTTGTCCCTTGGGTTTGTTCCAACAATGGGTGCACTTCATACTGGACATAAAAATCTGGTAGAAAAATCAGTTACAGAAAACGATCAAACCTTGGTTAGTATTTTCGTTAATCCTACCCAATTCAACAATGCCGATGACTTAAAAAACTACCCACGAACCTTAGAAAAGGACTTGGGTTTCTTGTCAGACATTCCAAATCTTCACGTTTTTGCACCAACAATTCAATCCATTTATCCAGAAAATGAATCTTTTGTTGCTATGGATTTGGGGTCTTTGGGGCAAGTATTAGAAGGACAATTTAGGCCTGGTCATTTCGACGGTGTAGTTCATGTGGTGCATAATTTGTTCAAATTGATACAACCAAATCGTGCTTATTTTGGAAAAAAAGACTTTCAACAACTCGCAATCATTCGCAAACTTCAAACACATTACAAGTTTCCGATAGAAATCGTAGGGTGTGAAACCGTTCGAGAATCCTCTGGTCTTGCTTTAAGCTCTCGAAACTTGCGTTTGAGTGAATCTGATAAAGTCGATTCACTAATCATCTATCAAACACTTCAATTTTGTCAATCTCAAAAGAAAAATCTTAATCCAAAAGAATTAAAGCAGTTGGCTACAGATTTTTTCAAACAAGGAAATTTGACTTTGGAATATTTGGAAATCGTGTGTGTTGATGACTTATCAAATGCTTCAGATTGGTCAAAACCAACTGTATGTTGCATAGCTGCATTTTGTGGAGATGTTCGTTTGATTGATAATATGGAGTTGTAAAATCAATTTTTCTTTAAAAAAGTGGACTTTTGGTTTATAGAAATGCTTAGGATTAAGCTACATGAATGTATCTCATAGTTTGAAAGCACAATTGTGTGAAAAGAATTTTAGATTGTGCGTTTCTTTCCAAGTGATAAAAACCGTCATTAAAAGTCTTGATGAATTCACGTATATTGTTGCCCGATATGAATGGAGCAAAATTTTTGAGAAATTTAATTTCAGCCTCCGAGGCGTTCACAAATTCAATTCCGAGGTAATTCGTTAGAATAGAAAATCTGAACATGTGCAGACAATAAGATAAAAACAATTTTTGTCTTTCTTTACTTTCTCTCGACATTTCATCTGCCCATTTCATCATTCCGTGTACGTCCTTTTTGTAGCTCGTGCGCATCATTTGGATAAACCAATCCGTATATGAACCCTTCTCTTCAGCGTGTTCAATTGCATCCAAAACGTTTCTGTAATCGCCCTCTGAAAAGGTGGATAATGCCAAAGCTTTTTGCGGGTCGAGTTGGTGAGAAAGCATCAAAAATTTGGACAACTCATCTGTATCGATTTTTGGTACACGAACAAGTTGCGTTCGCGAACGAATGGTAATCAATAATTTGTCTGCTGACTCACTAAAAAGAAAAAATAAGGTTTTTGCAGGTGGTTCTTCTAAGATTTTCAGGATTTTATTGGCGAAAGTTGGGTTCATTTGTTCCGCCATCCAGATAAACATTACCTTGTAACCACCTTCGTAGGACTTCAAACTGAGTTTTCGAAGTAGTTCACCACTTTGCTCCGTACCGATTGTTGTGCTTCTCTCTTTGGGGTCAATGGCTTTGTTCCAATCGTATAAATTAAAATAAGGTTCTTTTCTTATTTGCTCTCTCCAACGAGGAATAAGTGGGTCACAGAGCTTGTTATCCGCGAGAACAACAGGAAAACAAAAATGGACATCGGGATGCTGCAAATCATTCACTTTTAAGCAAGACGAACAAACCCCACAAGAGTCATCTGCACCTCTGTTTTCGCAAAAAAGGTATTGAGTAAACGCTAAAGCCAAAGGTAAACCACCATGTCCAGCTCTACCCAGAAACAACTGTGCATGACTAATTTTTTCTTGTTGAATTTCTCTAATTAAATCTCGTTTTAGAGCAGTCTGACCAATTACGTTTTTAAATTGCACGTTCAAAGGTAATATTTGAGGTGTAAATAATGTTCAAGTGAAACTTAAAATTGCCTGATGTCAATTCTTTTTTACACGAAAAGATTTTTTGAAAATCCACTTAAATAAAAAAAACACCTAACCAATTTCTTAGCAGGTGTTTTTAGCTTTCTAATTAACTAAACCGAAATGTTTAGTCTTTAACCAACCGAACGCTAGACATTTGTCCATTTTTGAGAATTGAAACAATATAAACTCCTTTAGATAAAGTTGAAACATCAATTGATTCTCCATTATATTCCTCGACTGTCAATGTTGTTTTACCAGTTAAATCATTAATTGCAATATTTGACCCCAGCGCATTTTGTATCGAAAAATGTTCACTTGTTGGATTAGGATAAATTTGGATACTACTTGCGTAAAGGTCATTTATTCCCAATGTACAGTTAACTGTAACTTCTATCGTATCATTATAGGCTGTTTCACAATAGATATAAGAGTAAACCAACTTATATGTCCCTTCTTGTGAAGGAGAGAAAACGCCATCTATCATGTCAGCTGAATTTCCTTGAATGGTTGACCACGAACCATTACCTGGTTCACCAAAAATCACCACTTCCTCACCAACACATGGTATTTCAAAGTTTTCGTCAATTTCAACAATTGGTGGCTCTACCATATTGTAAGTGAAAACTACATAACCATTTCCAATATTAACACCATTGGTTCCTGCAATCGGACCATCAAAATAATTTGATCCAGCAGCACCACCTCCTCCAGCACCAAAAGTATCACCATTACATGTTGGATTACCCGCAGAGCCACCGCCGCCGCCATTTCCACCAACAAATCCACCACCACCACCACCACCATTAGGTGCCATAACTGTCTGTGCTTGACCAAAACCAGCATTTCCAAGCCCACCATTTCCACCTTGTCCTGTTGAACCAGAGGTTCCAGCTTGTCCTAAAAACGATCCACAACCGGCACCTGCCGAACCAACACTAGTTTCTGTACCACCACCAGCGCCACCTGAAAAAGCTATTTCACTAGTCATTGTTTCATAATATTCATCGTAGGTGTCGCTTCCATTTGCGCCATCAAGTGAGTTTCCGTTGACACTTTGATTTCCACCACCGTTACCTCCAAACCCACCTGTAAATTGATTACCAAAACCGTGTAGCCCTGCATTTCCACCACCACCGCCACCACCAGCAACAAGAAGTCTGTTATTTAAGGCATTCCCCATGTAGCGAATGTCTGACGCACCGCCTCCACCACCTGAGGGAAGAGCTCCAGTTGTAGATTGACCAACAGCACCATTTCCACCACCATTAAACCCACCTAGATGATTATTCGCTTTTCCACCTACGTAAACGTACAAGGTTTCTGCAGGATTCAAAAAACTTAAATTTCCAGAAACATGATTTCCTAACCCTGCTGCAC
Organism: uncultured Lishizhenia sp.; assembly: GCA_964636775.1. Lineage (GTDB taxonomy): Bacteria > Bacteroidota > Bacteroidia > Flavobacteriales_D > Crocinitomicaceae > UBA952. Next base: position 12,992 of record CAZWSY010000041.1, on the reverse strand, counting down.
CACCAACATTTATACTCGGATTAGCCGTACTACCCGCAGCACCTGACGCTCCATAAGCATCTACAAAAACATTGGAAGCACCACACGGAACTGTCCAAATTTGTTCGCTACCTGTAAAAAATAAAGTGTCTTTGACAACGATTTGACCAAATGCCGAACCTCCCAACAAACAGCTCGCGATAAGTAAAGATTTATTCATAAAATTCAATTTTCGACAAAACTAGAGCGCAATAATCGAGTCAATAAATCTTACTTTGTAAAGCGTAGGTTTTAGTTTGTTTAGGTGAATTAACGCATTCCAATAGCTTCTAATCTTTCTAATGTCGCGTCGATTTGCTCATTATTGGAAAGTATAAGTTTATTCTCCAAACGCAGGAAGCTTTTCACTTCATTCACATTTACAATGTAAGATTTGTGAACCCGTTGCAAAAAATGAAAGTCTGAAATCATTTCCTCGACGAACTTTAAATTTTTACTCATCATGATTTTTTTGCCGTTTTTTAGAACGAATTGACAATAGGACCCGTCTGCTTTCAAAAAGAGGATTTCGTTTGGTTCGATATACTGAATATCGTTTCTACTTGGAATCACAATTTTCTTTCTTGCGTCATACAAATTGGATTTGAGTATCTCTAGTTGTTTTGAATTTTTGATTTTTAACTGTTTGTAATGCTGAATAGCCTCCTTTAACTTCTCTGCATTAATAGGTTTAAGTAAATAATCGATAGCAGACAGTTTGAAGGCTTGAATGGCATACTCATTATAGGCAGTAACAAAGATGATGGAAAAACCAACCTCATCACTCGAAAAATAGTCAAGAATTTGAAGTCCAGAACTTTCAGGTAATTCTATATCCAAGAAAACTAAATCAGGATGGTTCTTTTTTATGGCTTGTACACCGCTTTCCAAATCGGTAAAATCACCCATTACATTTACTTCAGGACAGAAATCAGCTAACATAGCCTTCAATAGAACACGAGCCCTTTTTTCATCATCAATAATTATAGCCTTCATAGTGTAAATCTAAAGTTCGTTGTTCTTGTTGAGAATCTTGAGTTTGTAAAACCACGGTTTTAATTTGTTCAATCCATAAGGGGAATGGATAAAAGAACTTTTGTTCCAATTGGCAACCCATTTATATCTTTCAAATCCATAAACTCAACTCCGATTTTTGCCAATGAAAGTTCATTTAGAAGTGCGAATCGTTTTTCATTTGCGGCCGTTGCAAAGCTTTCGTGTTGCCTAACTTTCTTTTCATTAATTTTTTTTGAAGCTTCCCTACCGATTCCATTGTCTTGAATAGAAACGATAAGTGTATTGTCTTTCATTTCAAATATGATTTCCAAAATCTTAGGCCCTTTTTTGTGCAGTAGCCCGTGTTTAATTGCGTTTTCGACATAAGGTTGAATCAACATGGAAGGAATTTTAAAAGCCAAATTTTGAAGTTTACTGATGTCGATTGTAAAACTAAAATCATCTTCGAATCGCATTTTCTCTAGTTTCAAGTAAAGTCTCAACGCTTCTATTTCCTCCGAGAGCAAAACTTGACTTTTATTGCTCATTTCAAGTATTTTGCGAGTTAGTTCACTGAAATCCACCAAATACGAACTCGCCGCTGCTTTTTCGTTGGTATAAATAAATGACTGTATCGTATTTAAAGCGTTAAATAAAAAGTGAGGGTTCATTTGAGATTTGATTGCCGCAAGAGAACTTTCCTGTAAACGTTTCTCTAAGTCAAGCTTTTCTTGTAAAATCTTGTTTTTGGCTTGTATTTGTTTAACTCGAATTTTAAATAACATAACCCCTAAAAAAGTGAGCAAAACCCCAACAAAAAAGGTAAACCACCAAGTTTTATAAAACGGTGGGACAATTTCAAACTCTATTGTTAATGGTTTGCTTTGTGAATATTTATCGGTACTTGCAATAACTTTTATAGCGTAATATCCCGCAGACATTTCACTCAAATCAATCGTGTTATCAGCAGAAGTTTGCCATTTTTTTCCGTTTATAGAATAGCTTGTATGGCATGTACCAAGTGCTTTATAGTCAATAGTTGAAAAATTGAACTTTAATGAGTTTTGGTCATGTTGAAGTTTGATTTTTTTAAAATATTCGTGTTTTTCTCCGTTAACAAAGAAAGCGTTTAATAAAATTTTAGGTTCTCTTTTAAATGAGGAAATTCCTGATATAGGTATTATTTGAAGTCCTTTCGTTGTGGCCGCATAAATGGTATCTTTTATGACAGAAAAGTGAGTTACAGAGAAATCCATAAATCCTGTGTTCGTAGAAATTATATGCTTCAAATTCCCTTTGTTATCGGTAATAAACAAACCGTTATTAGTAAGCAAGAAAAAATTATTGTTGTGAAAGATTAATTTTTTCAACTTTTTTTCTTTCAACAACTCATTAAACCATTCAATTTTTATTAACTTCCTGTTTTTCAACAAGAATACATCATTATTTCCTGAACAAATAAACAAACCAATTTTGGAAAGATAAATGTTTGAAACCTCATTGTTTTTTGTGAAAAAATCAAATTTTTTGGCTTTTTCTTTTGCAATTACCCAAAGTCCGTCACTTGCAAGAGCATAAATCTTGTTTTGATAAAAAGCCGCATTTAAAAAACGTTTGTTTTCTTTAAAAAATAATAGCCTATTTTCAAGAAAAAATCGAGAATCACTATTCCAACTTAACCATTTTTTACTATTATCAATCGGATAGACAGATAAATTGCTGCTTTCACACAACAAGAATTGATTATTTTCCAAAGGAACAATTTGATTGACCGAAATGGCCATTTCCTTAACAAGTTTGTTTTTCTGATAGTGTTTAAAAGTTGAAGAACTAAAGAGAATTTCGTTGTTAATAGGCGAAAAATACAATGATTTTACCTCGTGATGAACTGTTTCCTTTTTCGCTAATTGGCTGTAATGATTCTTTAGGTCATACTTGAAAATTTCATTCATGTTGCTTCCATAGTAAACGGCATTTGAAGTCACATGAATACTTTTTATTTCTCGTTCATCATTAAACGATTTAGTCGCTGGATTTGGAATAAAAAACAATCCATTTCCGATTGACGCAACCCACCAATTTTTGTCCTTATCAACGATTACTTTTGAACATGAAACACCTTCAAATATCAACTTAAAAGACCTTTCTTTGAAGTCAAAAATAATTAAACCATTCGTTGTCGAAATGGCCAGTTTTCCCTCAGCTAACAAAGTCGCGTTTTGGACAATTCCATCCTTACAAAGGGAGGAAAAATCAAAATATTGCTTTGTTTTAGTGACATGAACTTTTTTCATCAATTTAGCCACAAAATAGCTGTTGTTTTTGTCAACTACCCAATGAACAAAATCATTTTTAAATGGTGATTCTTGATAAGAATAATTAGCCTTTCCTTTTGCATCAATTCTAACCGTTTTGAAATTATACAAACTGGACAAGAAGAAGTGTGTTTTACTCGAGTTGACTGAAGAAATCCAATATCCTTTTTGAAGTTTGACCTTGTTGACTTTTTTAGTTATCGTGTTTTGTATTATTACTTCATTTTGGGCAAGAACTGCCAAGCTTTGTCCGTTATAATCATGCCCTAAATTGTAGTTGGAATGTTTAGATAAATGCGGTTGAAAGACAAGTTTTTCATCGACAAGTTTGAAAAACTGACCATTGAAGTTTTGGGTATAAATCTCATCTTTTTGAGTAGTCAACAAATTGCTGAAAAAGTTGGACTTGTTGTCGTTTGATTGAAAATGATGGTACTTTTTGCCATCAAATCTGCAAATTCCTTCATCCGTTGCCAACCATATAAATCCTTTCCTGTCCTGTTTAACATCATATATTGTATTTGAAAGTAATCCGTCGGATTTCTGATAATTGATGAAAATAGGATTTTGACCATAGCCAATCATGCAAAAGGCCACAAACAAGCAAAATATCAGCAACTTTTTTTTAAATGCGTTCAAATAAGAATTCTTGATTTTATAAATAACCTTTTCAATGCTTTATTTTAATCTCCTTAACCCCATAACTCACCATTCTTCCAGCGCGATTCACCAATAACAAACCTTCGTCACTCACTCCGAGTATTTCGCCTTGAAAAATGCCGTTTTCGTCTTCAAATGTATGTGGCTCTCTCAACAAATAAAGTTTTTCCAAATAACTTTTCTTTAAATCCGTGAAGTTGCTTTTTTCTATTTGAGTAAAAAAATGGTTCATCCGTGCAATTAATGAGTGCAAAACGGCAATTCTTTCAAAAGAGGAATTACGCTCTAGACACATAGAGGTTGCGGGCAGATTTTCGAAATGATTTTGGTTCACGTTCAGCCCAATGCCAATAACGCTCCGTTCGATTCGTTGTTGAGAAAGACTGTTTTCGATTAAAATCCCAGCAATCTTTTTTCCATTTACTAAAAGATCGTTGGGCCATTTGATTTGCGCTGCAATGTTAAAATAATCTAAAGTAGTCCACACCGCAAGACTCGTTGCCCAAGTAAGTGCAGACTGTTGATATACCGACATATTGTCAGGGCAAAAAAGAAAAGAAATCAACAGGTTTTCCCCAGAATTTGCTAACCAAACGTTCCCTCTTTGTCCTTTACCGCTACTTTGGTTGTCTGCCAAAATTACCGCACCCGCACCGATTTCTTTATTCAAAAAGGCCTTGGCAGTATAATTGTTGGTTGAATCCACTTCAGAAAGATGAATGATTTCAGTTCCAAAAATGCACTTATCAATAGGTGTAGAAGAGTTAACGGTAATCATATTTTAAATTTATGAATTAGCTTTGTGAATTAACGAACAAATTAAATGCGAAAAACCAAAATTATTTCGGAATCAGAATTACTAAGTAAAGCAATTGTAGAAGGCATGCAAGAAAATAAGGCGAAAGATATCGTTGTTTTAGACTTGCGCCAATTAAATGGATCAGTTTGTGACTTTTTTGTAATTTGTAGTGGGGATTCCAGTACACAAGTTGATGGTATATCCAACTCCGTTACCCGATTTACCCGTAAACACCTTAAACAAAAACCTTGGCATATTGAAGGGAAAACAAATAGCGAATGGATTTTGTTAGATTACATTGATGTGGTAGCGCATATCTTTTACAAAGATGCAAGGAGCTTTTATGAAATCGAAGATCTTTGGTCAGACGCTGTCCGAACAGATATTCCCAATTTGAATTAATTATGTCAGAAGAAAAAAAGAAAAGTCCGTTCTCCATTTATTGGATATACGCGGCATTGGGTGTGGCTTTAATTGCCTTTCAAGTTTACATGAATGCAGGAGGTTCCGCCACTGTAAAGTACCGAAAAACATTTTTTGCTTTGCTCGAGAACGACGGAGTTAAAAATGTCAAAATTGTTAACCAAGCACAGGCAAAATTTAACCTAACTGCGAAAGGAGTACAGTACGTGAATGAAACCACCGACGGGGAGTTCCCTGAAATGAAACGTGCCTTAAGCAACGGCGGACCTATGAAAGGAAAGGAGGTTACTTTTGAGTTGGAAAACATCGGAAATCACGCCAATTTTGAAAAAGCGCTTGAAGAACGGGGCTATACCAACTATCAAAATGTAACAGAGGTGAATTATGTGGGTCAAATCATCGGCTACATTTTACCTTTTGCTTTAATTATTGGGATTTGGTTCTTTGTAATGCGCAGAATGTCCGGCGGTGCGGGTGGTGGAGGTCAAATCTTCAATATCGGAAAATCACGCGCACAAGTTTATGAAAAAGGAAAAACCACAAACATCACGTTTAAGGATGTGGCAGGTTTACAAGGAGCGAAAGAGGAAATTGTAGAGATTGTTGAATTCCTTAAAAATCCACAGAAATACACCGAGTTAGGAGCGAAAATTCCGAAAGGAGCATTATTGGTTGGTCCTCCAGGAACTGGAAAGACCTTGTTGGCTAAGGCCGTTGCAGGAGAAGCAAAAGTTCCTTTCTTCTCGCTTTCTGGTTCGGATTTTGTTGAAATGTTTGTTGGTGTTGGTGCGTCAAGAGTGCGTGATTTATTCCGACAAGCAAAGGAAAAAAGCCCATCTATCATCTTTATCGATGAAATTGATGCTATCGGAAGAGCAAGAGGAAAAAACAATAGTTTCAACTCAAACGACGAGCGAGAAAACACTTTAAATCAGCTACTTACAGAAATGGATGGTTTCGGAACAAATTCTGGAGTCATCATTCTTGCAGCAACAAACCGCGCAGATGTGTTAGATAGCGCCTTAATGCGTGCTGGACGTTTCGACAGACAGATTTATGTGGATATGCCAGACATCAACGAACGAAAAGAAATTTTCAATGTTCACCTCAAACCGCTGAAACTCGAAAAAGATTTGGATATAGATTTTCTAGCAAAACAAACTCCCGGTTTTTCAGGTGCTGATATTGCCAACCTTTGTAACGAAGCAGCTTTAATTGCAGCAAGAAAGGAGAAAAAAGTTGTTGAAAAACAAGACTTCTTAGATGCTGTTGATAGAATTGTGGGTGGTTTGGAAAAGAAAAATAAAATCATTTCCAAAGAAGAAAAACGTGCTATTGCTTACCACGAAGCAGGACACGCAACAATTTCCTGGTTATTGGAATATGCTCATCCTCTCGTGAAAGTGACTATTGTTCCTCGTGGTCAATCGCTAGGTGCTGCTTGGTATTTACCTGAAGAAAGAAGTTTAACCACTACCGAGCAGATTTTGGATCAAATTTGTTCCGCTCTTGGTGGTCGTGCCGCTGAACAATTAATCTTTAACAAGATTTCAACAGGTGCTTTGAGTGACTTGGAAAAAGTCACCAAACAAGCTTATGCCATGGTTTCCATTTATGGTTTAAACGAACGCGTTGGAAATATTTCCTTCTATGATTCGCAAGGTCGAGACATGTTCAACAAACCTTATTCTGAAGAAACAGCAAGAATTATTGACGAGGAAGTGAGCAAACTAATCGAATTCCAGTACCAACGAGCAATCAAAATTCTTACAGACAACAAATCTAAACTCGACGAACTTGCAAACCGTTTGTTGACAAGTGAAGTTATTTTCAAAGAGGATTTGGAACAAATTTTCGGGAAACGTGAATGGGATTCAAAGGCTGAGTTAGCTGAAGTAAGTGAAGTGAAAATAGAAACGACTCAGGTTAATACTGATGCAGAAACAGCACAAAAAACGCAAAACGTCACTTCTGAAAACACAACCGAAAACCCTGTTGAACAAGGTGATAAACAAGAATAATGAACTTAGTTCGGGTTTATATTTCCACCGACCGTTTTCAATTTGAACAGGTTAAAATTTTCTTAGAAGACGAAGAAATTCCGTTCAAATCCCGAAATTCTGTGGATTCGATGTACAATAATTTCGGAACATTTGAGATTTTTGTGGACGAAAAAGACAGCGAGTTGGCGTCTGAAAAAATAAAACAAACCTTTGGGTAATCTAGCAACACGTGCATTAACTGGCTTGGTATTCGTTACCATTGTCATTGGTTCAATACTTTGGAACACCTACGCACAAGCGTTGGTGTTTTCCTTTTTCATGGTAGTCGGTTTGATTGAGTTTTATCGACTTTTCAAGAATCATGAAATTGCAAATGTGTCTACTGAAATCGGGATTTTTATTGGGCTTTTCATCTTTACTTTACTCGTAGGAGTTAGTATGAAATTGTTGCCCATTATTTCAATCACCTTTATCTTTCCATTGTTTTTTACTTTGATTTTGAACGAGTTGTGGAAGAAGCACACCCACCCTATTGTCAATATTTCTATTTTATTTTTCGGAATCGTTTACCTAGTAATTCCGTTTTACCTTACGATTGATTTAAACCTGCGAAATACAGATTTCATGCCTCCAGTTGTTGGAATGTTCATCCTCATCTGGACCAACGATTCATTTGCCTATTTAAGCGGAAGAGCGTTTGGAAGAAATAAGTTATTTCCACGAATCTCGCCAGGAAAAACATGGGAAGGTACAATTGGTGGGGTACTTGTAACTTTGCTTGCAGGATTCACCATTGGCGCGTTTGTGAATAAAGGACAAGAACTGTTTTGGATTATATCAGCCGCAATAATTGCTCCATGCGCGATTTACGGTGACCTTTTGGAGTCACTTTTTAAAAGAAGTTTGAACATTAAAGATTCCGGGGCTTTATTGCCTGGACACGGGGGCGTTTTGGATCGCTTTGATGCGGCACTTTTCGCTATTCCTTTTTTTTATTGTTGGTCAATGATTTACAACTATTGGTAGTATGAAATTACATCGTGAAGGATACAGTATTTTGGTCACCACCGCACTTATTTTAGGCGGTTTGGGCGTTTTGAATTGGTGGTTATTCTCAAAACATGAGTTAAGTGTCGTGTTTTGGCTCGTCAATATTATACTTTTCGTTTTTTTCGGACTCGTTGCGCAGTTTTTCCGCATTCCTCACCGAGTATGTTCGTACAATGAAAACGATATCGTATGTCCGGCTGATGGAAAGGTAGTTGTGGTGGAAGAGGTGGAAGAAACAGAATATTTCAAAGACCGACGAATTCAAGTTTCCATTTTTATGTCGCCGCTGAATGTTCATGCTAACTATTTTCCCATAAGTGGAACCACAACCTATGTAAAATACCATCCAGGCTTGTTTCTAGTAGCATGGCATCCGAAAAGTTCAACAGACAATGAACGTTCGACGCTTGTTGTTAAACATGAAAATGGAAAGGAAATTCTCTTTAGGCAAATTGCAGGTGCTGTTGCTAGACGAATTTGTTACTACGCTAAGGAAGGAACTCCGGCAAAACAAGCTGAAGAGTTTGGATTCATCAAATTCGGTTCAAGGATAGATTTATTCCTTCCATTAGGAACTAAAATTGATGTGAAAATTGGCGATGTTGTACAAGCTAAACTCACGCGAATTGGAACTTGGTAAGTCTGAAATACATTTTGCAGTAATTGGTGGTGGTAGCTGGGCGACAGCAATTGCAAAAATTTTATTGGAAAATGAAGCCACTATTTCTTGGTGGATGCGTGACGAAAGCGCAATTGCTCATTTGAAATCCTTTGGCCATAATCGAAAATATTTGCAAGCAGCGACTTTCAAACCAGAACAACTACAACTTTCCAGCAATTTAGAGGAAATCATTTCAAAAGCTACACACGTCATTATTGCGACCCCAGCAGCTTTCATTCACACATTGTTCAAGGACTTTTCACCGCGATTATTTGTCGGCAAAACTATAATTTCAGCAGTGAAAGGAATTGTTCCTGAAAAACAAGACATACCTGCCCATTACTTCCACGCTAACTTTCAAGTTCCCTTTGAACAAATGGGAATTATTGGTGGTCCTTGTCATGCAGAAGAAGTCGCTTTGGAAAGATTGTCCTACCTGACGATTTGCAGTCCGAACGAGGAGGTGGCAAAAGTTGTCGCTTCAAGTTTAAGTTGCAGATATGTTCGCACTTCGACCTCAGATGATTTAATTGGTTCAGAATACGCTGCTGTTTTGAAAAATGTGTATGCTCTCGCAGCTGGAATTTTTCACGGTTTAGGCTACGGCGATAATTTTCAGGCAGTTTTGGTTTCCAATGCCATCCAAGAAATGGAACGCTTCATAGACAAAGTTCATCCAATTCATCGCGACACGAAAAGCAGTGCCTATTTGGGCGACTTATTAGTGACCGCTTATTCCAACTTTTCCCGAAATCGCACTTTTGGATTTATGATTGGTAAGGGCTACAGCGTTCAATCTGCACAATTGGAAATGAACATGATTGCAGAAGGATACTACGCCACCAAAAGTTTGGCACACATCATCTCTGATTTAGATATTGAAATGCCTATTCTTTCAGCGGTTTATGCCGTTTTATACGATTCAAAACCTGTGCAAACAACTTTTGAAAAGTTGACCTTAGGCTTGAGGTAATTCAAATTTGAGTATCAAAAATTTTTTCAACCTTGATTCTAACCCTAGTCACAATCTGATGAAATTTAAAAATTATCCAAAAACGTTTTCATGTAGGTCTTAAATCTTAATAAGTTTAGTTATTCAACACAAGATTGCTTTAGTTAATTTTAAACCCTCAAAATCTCAACAATGAACAATATTTTAATCGAAAAAGAAGGTCACATCCTTACGATAACAATTAACCGTCCTTCACAGCTAAACGCTTTAAACAGAGAGACCATTGCCGAACTCCACGATGCGCTTGCTGATGCAGAAAACGATACAAATATTGGTGTAATCCTACTAACTGGAAGTGGAGAAAAGGCTTTTGTTGCTGGTGCAGACATTAAAGAATTCGCTCATTTTTCAATTCCTGAAGGAGGTAAATTAGCCGAAAATGGACAAAAAACACTCTTTGACTTTATTGAAAATTTGAGTAAACCCGTAATTGCTGCCGTGAATGGTTTTGCCCTTGGTGGTGGTTTGGAATTGGCAATGTCTGCTCATTTCAGAGTTGCCTCGAGTAATGCAAAAATGGGATTGCCTGAAGTTTCACTTGGTGTGATTCCCGGTTACGGTGGTACACAACGTCTTCCACAACTTGTTGGAAAAGGAAAGGCGAACGAAATGATATTTACTGCGGGGATGATTTCTGCACAAGAAGCTAAAGAATGGGGATTGGTAAATCATGTTGTTGAACAAGATGATTTGCTCGGTTTTTGCAAAGAAATTGCTGTAAAAATTTTGAAAAACTCACCGATGGCAATCGCTTCTGCAATTCGTTCTGTGAATGCTGGATTTAAAGATAGTGTGAATGGGTACGAAGCAGAAATCGAAGAATTCGGAAAATGTTTTGGCACACCAGAATTCAAAGAGGGAACAACCGCGTTTTTAGAAAAAAGAAAGGCCAATTTTAGAGTATAATGTCCAACCCAATTAAGAAATTATTGGGGCAAACGGCGATATACGGATTATCGTCTATTGTAGGTCGTTTGTTGAATTATCTGTTGGTTCCGCTGTACACTTACGTGTTTGCCGACCCTGCTCATTATGGAGTAGTTTCTGAATTGTATGCGTGGGTCGCCTTCCTTATTGTACTGCTTACCTTTGGAATGGAAACTGCGTTTTTTCGTTTTCTTCAAGACGACAAAACGTCCAACCTATCTTTCAAAACCGCTTGGTGGGTGGTATCCATTGTCAATCTAATTTTTTTGGTTTTACTCCTACTTTTCGACGAAGAAGTGGCAACCTTCATGCTCTTTGAGGGACACAACGAATACATTATTTTACTTGGTTTGGTTGTTTTTGTCGATGCCATAACCTCTTTACCATTGGCACAACTCAGAGCACAAGAAAAGGCACTGAAATTTGCTACAATTCAATTCAGCTCTATTGCAGTAAATATCGGTTTGAACCTACTTTTTATGCTTTGGCTTTTTGATCCTGAGAGGCCAGAGGAAGGTGTGTTATTCATTTTAGTGGCCAACCTTATTGCCTCTTTGGTAAAACCGATGATGTTGATGAGTTCGTTTCGATTGTTCGAATTTATTCCAGATTTTGAGCAAGTTAAAAAAATGTTGGTGTATGCTTTTCCTTTGGTAATTGCTGGTTTTGCAGGTATTATTAACGAGACTTTAGATCGAATTTTACTCAAACAAATCATTTACGACCCAGCAATTCCTGCGTCTTTACACCAAGCAGAAGCACAAGTTGGTATTTACAGTGCTTGTTATAAACTAGCCATGTTGGTAACGATTTTACTGCAAGCCTATCGCTATGCAGCAGAACCGTTTTTCTTCAATCAAATGAAAAATTCGGACAGAAACCAAACCTATGTCACTATAATGAATTACTTCGTGGCAACCGTTTCCTTGGTTTTTCTCGTGGTTTCGTTGAACATAGATATTTTCAAACATTTCATTCGCAATGAATCCTATTGGGTCGGATTAGACGTGGTTCCTATTTTATTGTTGGCGAATGTTTTTCTTGGAATTTATTACAATCAAAGTATTTGGTACAAACTGAGTGGGAAAACGCAATACGGCGCCTACATCGCAATCATTGGTGCACTTTTAACTGTTGTTATCAACATTATTTTCATTCCTGAATTTGGATTTTTAGCAAGTGCTTGGGCAACTTTAGCCGTCTATGCCACCCAAATGATTTTATCCTATTTACTTGGACAGAAATTTGAACCTATTCCGTACAATCTCCGAAAATTTGCACTTTATCTTTTTGGCGCAGTGGGTATTTACGCCCTTTTAAGTCCTTATGCAGACGCGTTTTCTCTTTCCAATTTCTTTTTTAAAAACACCGTAATCTTTGGTTATGTAATCTTGGTGTTTTTAGTGGAAAGAAAGCGATTTTTGGGCGGGATTTTGGGGGCTTAGGGATTTCGTCCAAATATTCAAAACAAAAGCCATAAGATCCTTAAAATTATTTCTTGTCTTTTCTCACCTCACCACCGTCACAAACCCATGTCCTTCCAATCGTGCGCCATTGACACCCATAATGGAATAGCGATAGAAATAAACGCCATCGGTCACAGCGGTTCCGTTTGTGGTGGTTCCATCCCAAGTTGGGTTGAGTTGATTCAACGTGCGTACGATATTTCCCCAACGGTTAAAAATTTGAATGTCAATGGTTGAAACATTGATTAAAATGGGTTGCCATAAATCGTTTGGTTCGCTACCGTTTGGCGTGAATACGTTTGGAACAATAATTTCTGGATCGCCAACTGGAAAAACAGTAATGGTCGTGTCTGCACTTGAACTGCACGTTCCATTGTTAGCACTTAGAGTTACTAAATATTGACCTGGCGAGGTATAAATAACTTGAGCACTCGATAAATCATTGGTTTGCGATGTGGCTCCTGTTCCAAAATTCCAAAGAAAAACAGTTGCATTTTGCGACGTATTTACAAAAGTTACCGTTAGTGGTGGGGTTCCAAAAAGGGCGGAAGGAGAAAAAGAAACTTGAGGTGAAGGAACAATTGTAACATTGAAAGATGCCGTATTTGAACAACCCAAATTATCTGTTCCAACCACAGTAAATGTACTATTTTGACTTACAA
>CAZWSY010000040.1:0-31319 GCA_964636775.1 uncultured Lishizhenia sp. | reverse complement strand
CGGGGTGCAAAGATATGTACTCTTTTTATTTCAACAAGCATGTTTTGAAAAAAAATTCACATTATTTTTTATTTAACTGAAAATCAAACAAATAAGTTTAAATAAATTTTTATTTATGTGTTTTTTCAAACTTTTTTTGCGCAATGTTGTGAAATTCCTCTCATAATTGCATCTCTATTTAAAAGACTAAAAGTGCAAAGAATCTTCCATTTTTCGGGAATCAAACATTTAGGTGACGAGGAACTTGTTGCTAACCTGATTAATGGTGTCAAATTGAATTCATCATTTAATGAGTTGTATTTAAGATATGTGCATTTAGTTTTTGGTGTTTGCTTGAAATACCTTAAACAAAAGGAAGACGCTGAAGATTTAACCAATCAATTGTTTTCTACACTAATTGAAAAGGTCAACAAACATAAAATCGAAAAATTCAAACCATGGCTTTACCGAGTTGTAAAAAATGAGTGCCTAATGAGGCTCAGAAAAAAAACTATTCAAAGTGTTGATATTGAAAATTTGCTCGATTTAGGAGAGGAGTCAAGTGGAGACTTATATAAAGAGGAGAATAGCTTTCTTTTACTGGAATTTGCCATGAAACAAATAAGCGACAGCCAAAGAGCATGCATAGAGTTGTTTTATCTACAACAATTGAAATACGAAGAAATTCAACAACTCCTTGAATTAGACTTCAAGGCTGTTAAATCAAATATTCAAAATGGGAAGCGAAATCTTAAACTGATTCTTTCCGAAAAATTGAAAGAACAATGAAAACAAACAGAGAAGAATTCGAAAAGCTACTCAACCAATCTAAAGAAACGAATGTGTTTTTGGATGATTTCGAGAAGGACGCAATTGATGGTTGGTCGAATTCGGGTATTGACTTCAAGGTAGCCATGTCTAATCTGGATAAAAAGCAATTTGGAAGCGCTTGGTTGAGATACCTCATATTAGGATGTTCTATTCTCCTTTTATTCTCTATTGGCGCTATTTTTAAAATGCAAAAAAGTGAAGTTCAATCGAGTAATCGCAAAGACATTCATAAAACAATTCGAAAATCTGTCAATACTGAAGAAAAACCATCACTTTCAAACGTAAAAGAACCTCAAACATTAAAAACAAAGATTATCACAGATAAAAATACGATTGAATTAGAAACGACACCCTTGAAAAACGAGAATGTGGATGTTGTGGAAATAAATTTAAGTCCGCTACCTAAAAAAGAAATTACCGGCATTCAAAAAAGTCAAGGTCGAAGAATAAATAAAGCCATTGAATTGTATTTGGCTGATTTTGCAGTTATCGACTATCGGTATTACCGAAACAAAAAACAAAACGAAATAATTCCGGATTATATCTCTGGTACGCCGGCTAACTTCGAATCAAAAGATCAACTATTAGAAAACGACTTTTCCAACGGATTGAAAAAAGCATATTTGTCTTTTCTTGACAAAACTATGCATCATTTGAAAAGCAAAGAATTTAAAATTGCCATTTCAAGGTTTACCCAAATTTTAGAAAACTATCCTGATGATGCAAATGCTTTGTTTTACTCTGCCTTCGCAAGCTATGCACTAAAGGATTTCAATAAAGTATTAAGTCTTTTAGAACAACTAAATGCTGTTTCCTTTACAAACTTCGAAGAAGAAGCAGAATGGCTTAAACTTAAAACATATAAAGAACTTGGGAGAAATGATGAGTTTCAGCAGCTAAGACAAATCATTATAAATAGAAATGGGTTTTACAGTAAGCAGGCGGAAATAATTAGAAGTGAAGAGTGAAAAGTTGAGAACTTAAAGTGAAAAGTTGTAAATGCGTTTAAGAAAGAAATTGAAAAACCGCAAAAGCGGAAATATAAGCCAACGCACCCATGAAAATCAACTGGAAGATTGGCCACTTCCAAGATTTTGTTTCTCGTTTTACCACAGCCAATGTTGCCATACACTGCATCGCAAAAACATAAAACACCATTAATGAAATTCCACTTGCAACGGTAAAAACTGGTTTACCTTCATCTGTAGTTTCTTTACGCATTCGTTTTAATAGTGGCGTGTTTTCATCTTGACTTTCAACGGCATAAATCGTTGACAAGGATCCAACGAAAACCTCCCTAGCCGCGAAAGAAGTAATCAATGCAATCCCAATTTTCCAATCATAACCCAAAGGGGAAATGACCGGCTCAATCGCTTTACCCAAATGACCAATGTAGGATTGTTCCAATTTTGTAGAGGATTCCATTTGTTCTTTTTCAGAATCGCTTGCAGCTATATATTCTTTTGTATTCTTTAATTTTTCAATAGCTTCTCTTTCCGTTGATCCAGGAGAATAATTTGCCAAAGCCCACAATACAATTGAAATCGCTAAAATGATTTTTCCAGCATCAACAATAAAAACCCGTACTTTTTCCCAAACAGTCAAACCAACATTTTTCCACTGTGGAACTTTGTAACCGGGAATTTCCATCAATAAAAATCCGGGTGATGAATTACTAACAAATTGTTTTAAAAGGATTGACAAGCCTAAGGCTGCAATAATTCCTAGTAAGTACAAAGCCAACAAAACCAATCCTTGAAGTTGAAAAATCCCACCTATTGTTTTTTCGGGTATAACCAATGCTATTAATAAGGTATAAACAGGTATTCGAGCGCTACAACTCATCAGAGGTGCAACAAGAATTGTAATGAGTCTTTCTTTCCAGTCAGAAATAGTTCTTGTTGCCATTACTCCGGGAATTGCACAAGCAACACTCGACATTAACGGAACCACACTTTTCCCGTTTAGTCCGAAAGGGCGCATCAATTTATCCATGATAAAAACTACCCTTGACAAATAGCCGCTTTCCTCAAGTAGCGCAATGAAAAAGAAAAGTAATGCGATTTGCGGAACAAAAACCAAAACTCCACCAATACCGGGTATAATCCCTTGGGTTAACAAATCAACGAATATTCCTTTCGGTAAGATTTCTGACAAATACGCAGATAGATTTCCAAATTGCCCGTCAATAAAATCCATGGGAAAAGAAGCAAAGTGGAAAATGAACTGAAAAATAACCGCCAACACCATTAGGAAAATCGCATAGCCCCAAATCGGGTGAAGTAGCCAATTGTCGATTTGACGAGTAACGTTGTCGGTTTTTGATTTTTCAAGCGTCTCAACTCCTGAAACTATTTTTTCAATTTGCTCAAATCGAATTAAGGTTTCTTCTTGTTTGCCCTTTTCATCCACTAAATTTTTAAGTTGGAATTTGGCGATTAGTAGCTTTTCTGAAGCATTAAAATTTTTGTTTTCTACAACCTTCTCCAATCTATCTTTTCCCAATCCAACCCTTGCAACAATTGGAATAACTGGTACACCCAACCTTTTTGACAAGGTATCAACGTCGATTATGATTCCTCTTTTTTTGACAACATCCCACATGTTCAACAACACAACAACGGGCAAACCAAGATCAATTATTTGAGAACACAAAAGCAAATTTCGCTTGAGGTTTGTCGCATCTAAAACCATTAAAACCACATCTGGAAAATCAGGGTTTTTAGCGTCATTTAGTACTTTGTAAACGACCTCTTCATCCTTTGTTTGGGGATAAATGCTATAAATACCAGGAAAATCTACAAGTTGATGTGTTTCGTTTCCTACTTTCCAATCGCCAACTTTTTTATCTACGGTAACACCCGCAAAGTTTCCCACATGTTGACGAAGACCTGTCAACATATTGAAGATTGAACTTTTACCTGTGTTTGGATTACCTATTAGTGCGATTTTCATGTATTGTGAGCCTTTTTCTTATTTTCGATTTAAATTTTGCGGAAATCTTCAACTAAAATATACTTTGCCTCTGTTTTTCGAAGGGAAATTACTACACCATCTAATTCAATAGCAATAGGATCGCCAAGTGGGGCGATAAGTATCAACTCAATTTTTTGGTTAGGAATTAATCCCAACTCCAACATCTTGTTTTTCCATGAAACTTCTTTCACCTCACGAATTACGTAATGTTTGCCGAGCTCAGCTCTATCCAAAGAAATCCAATCGCTCATTATCCGTTGTCCTTTACCAAAAACCGCGCTGTTTGTCTAGTGCGCTGTTCAAGTATGATGGTTTTATTTAGGGTTGTACGTTTTATTGTTGCATCGTCGTAGTGTCGAATGGTAATCAACTCTAGACCTTGGTTGTATTTTACATTGTATGCGTTTGAAAATTCAGCAATTAGTTCGTTTATATCCACTTTTGAACCGTCTATCGCCACAGAAAAATTTAAGGCCGAATTTTGCATTACATTGATTTTCAATCTCAACTTCGCCAACTTATTAAATATATCACTCAAGTTTTCTTCCACAATGAATGAAAAGTCTTTCGGAGAGAAGGAAACCAAAACCTGGTTCATTTTGAAAATAAATGAGGGAATTAAGGTGTCATTTGCTGTTGATTCCTGAATTGTTGTTCCTTCCGCATGCGGATCGACAAAGGACTTCACATACAAAGGAATCCCCTTGTTTTGAAGAGGTTTTATGGTTTTTGGGTGAATGACGCTTGCACCATAATAAGACAATTCCAGAGCTTCTCGAAAGGAAATACTATCCAATTTTATGGTATCACTGAAATATTTTGGGTCAGCATTCAACATTCCTGGAACGTCTTTCCAAATCGTTACGCTGTCAGCATTCCCACAAAACGCAAAAATGGCTGCTGTGTAGTCTGAACCCTCTCTACCCAAAGTCGTAGTGAAACCTTCTGGTGTATGACCAACAAATCCTTGTGTTACCAACAAATCCGAATTCTCAAATTGCGGGATGAAACGGGTTTGAATAAGTTGTTCTGTTTTTTTCCAATCCACTCCACCTTCTTGATAACTGTTGTCGGTACGAACTAAGGTTCTCGCATCCATCCATTTTGCTTGAAATCCTTTCTCGATAAGAAATTGACTTAAAATATGGGAGGAAAGCACTTCTCCGATGGAAACGATTTGGTCGTACTCAAAAGCATAATTTTCAGCAACCGAGCGATTGATTCTTTCTTTTAACTGTTCAAAAATTCCATCAATCGTGTTTTGAAGGGTAAAGTGACCTGTTGGAAAAAGTTCACCCAAAATGTCTTGATGAAAACTTTGTAAATCGTCAACGGCATTGAAAAACGCTTTTTTATCCTCCTGTTTGAGTGCGAACACAAGTTCTTCCAATTTATTCGTTGTTTTCCCCATTGCAGAAACAACAATAGTAATTTTCTCACCTTCAAATAGCGATAAAATAGCAGCAACATTTTTTACCGCGTTGGCATCTTTAACCGATGCTCCACCAAACTTAAATACTTTCATTTTCTATTTAGAATCGCCCAAAAATAAGCATCAATTGTTGGAAACAAGTAACTCGAATTCATGAGGTACTAGTTTACATCAAGAAATTAGTTCTTTTTCTTTCCGCAAATCGAACCTATAAAACTGTCCTTGGAATTCGCTTGCGACTGTTTTTAACTGAACTTTTTTCTCGTCTTTCAAACGATTGTAATTCGCCACCATTTGATTGGTTCTTGGATTTTTAGCGAAGAAAACTCGCTGTTTATCAATGAAATCCCAAAATAGTGCGTCCCAAGTGAGCATCCAACTTTCTTCTTTGGGTAAACCTTGTTTTATCAAATAATTGGAACCCGAAAAATAGGGTTTTGTGGTCATTAAACCTCCGTCGGCATGCAAACTCATTCCATAAACATTTGGAACCATCACCCAATCGTAGGCGTCGATATAATATGTCATGAAATAACGATAAACTTCATCAGGGTGAATGGAAGCAAGTAACATCAAATTTCCTTGAACCATTAATCGTTCGATGTGGTGGGCATATCCGTACTTCAACAGCTTTTCATGAACTTTCTGAAAAGGTTTGAGTTCGTTGAGTTTTTCAACATCAAGCGCGTTTTGTGCATTCCAAAAGTTTCGTGTGCGTTGAATTACTCCGTGTTTGTCGTACACCGCCCGAACGAATTCGCGCCATCCAATTACCTGACGAATGAAACCTTCTAGTGCGCTAAAGTTTTGTTCATTCACCTCTACCGTTTGCAAGACTGTTTCAACAACTTCTTGAGGTTGAATCAATCCAATATTCAACGCAGAGGCAAGAATCGAGTGAAACACAAACGGCTGATCGTAACTCATTGCGTCTTGGTATTTTCCGTAACCAAAAAAACGATGGTCAATGAAGTCCTTCAGTACTTGTCGAGCCTCTTCGTGCGTAACTGGATAATTGAAAAATTCGTCCTCACCCGGATTGTTCGGGAATTCCTCACGAATACTTTTTCTCGCTGATGTCACGTAATGACTTTCCTTAAGCGGTTCAGGAAAAGGTATATTCAATCCTTTGGGAAGAGCCTGACGATTGTCTGAATCAAAACTCCATTTTCCACCAACAGGTTTATCATCTTCCACTAAAACTCTCAGTCTAATCCGCTGTTTTTTATAAAAATCTGCGAGAAAATAGTGTCCACGGTTTGATTTTACCAAAATTTCATCGTTTTCATTTCTGGAATTGAAAAAATTTGGATTCTCGTAAACCACCAATTGAATATCGAATTTTTCTGCTGCCGCTCGCAATCTTTTCATCAACAGAAAGTCAGTTGGATCACAAACATGTATTTCTTTCACTCCTTCGTCAAAAAGTACTTTTTTGAAAAATGCGTCGAGATTTACAACTTCCTTTTGGTCGATGTAACTTGTACGAACGCCTTTACTTTTTAAAAAATCCTCGTAAAAACGCATGGACGCACGGTGAAGCAATAATTTTTTTCGGTGGAATTTTACCTGATGAAAAAACAAATGATCTTCCATTAAATATACGCGTCTTGACTTGCTCACACAAGGATTATCTTCATACAACTGATGCGGAAAAACAAGGGAAATTGAACTTTTCATGTTTAGGATTAGTTATCCTTTGAACAATCATTATTCCTTGCTGTTTGACCCAAACAACCATTTTTTGTTAATTCGCGTCTTTTTAACCCTAAGTACAATCATGCGTTTTCTCCTTTTTTCAACCCTTCTCACTTTTTCTCAAGTCCTTTTCGCACAGGAAGAAGAATACGAAGAACCTTTCACCTTTACTACCACTCGCATTATTAATGGGCATTCTGTTGAAACTTTGGCGAAAGGAGAATTTGACGTGAGAATAGAACACCGTTTTGGAGATATTGCTGGTTCGAATGGCGGTTGGCAAAGTTTATACGGATTTGATAATGTTTCTGACATGCGTATTGCAGCGGAATATGGAATCACCGATGAATTAATGCTAGGATTTGGTCGTTCAAAAGGAAACGGAAATCCTTACAGACACTTATTGGACGGTTTTGTAAAATACCGCGTTCTTTCACAATACAAAGGCTCGATGCCTCTTTCCCTTTCCGTTATTGGTGGAAGTTCGTTCACATATATGAAAGCCTCACAAGATGAGGGTGCTGTTGCGCATTTTCCAAAAGCGAAACACAGAATGGCCTATTTCTTACAAGCCAATTTTGCCCGACATTTTGGGGATAGAGCAGCAATTTCACTTATGCCAACCTACGTTCACCGGAATTATGTTGGTGCCAATGATCAAAATGGTCTATTTTCTTTGGGGGCAGCCGGACGATTGAGGATCACCAACCGTTTTGCCTTGGTTGCCGAATATTACCATAATTTTTCCTCCAACGATTTTAGAAAAAACAATTTTTCAAACTCAATTGGTGTTGGTCTTGAGTGGTTTACGTTTGGTCATTCCTTCACCTTAATGTTTTCCAACGCAAGTGGATTAGGAGAAACCCAATTTATACCCCACACCACAGAACGTTGGCTCGACGGACAATTCAGGTTCGGATTTTGCATTTCCAGAAAGTTCACGTTTGAATAAATTCCTTTTGAACTTAACTTACTTTTAAAATCTCATTGCTCATGCGATTTGTTTTACCGTTTTCATAAGCAGATCTGGTCTTTATTCTTCACGTGTTATGCCTTTTTGAAATGCACCGAGTAGAGTAAAAGCATACTCAATTTCCTTATCCAATTTTCTTGCCCAATCTTTGGCTATAGCAGATTTTGAAGCATCTTCTAAGTTGTTTTCCAGTACCTTCAACACCCTTGTTGAAATCGCCTCAGACTTTTTCAGATACAAACGGGAATTTGTTCACAATAACGTAGTGTTCACGTTACGTGAACAAGAATAAAACGTGAACGATGATAATTTTAATATTGGTTTTGGTCGTTTTGATGATGCTGGTAGATTGTGTTTTTAGTTTATGTCTTTCCGTAACCAATACCATTTAAGATATGATATGTCATCTATAATTATTGTTTTTACCTATTGGATGAAGGAAGGATTATCTATTTCAAGACGATAGATAACTAAATTCGGGTTTACACCAAAAAATAGCTAAAAACGTTATTTTCATGGCCTTCGTGCCTTTCTATGTAATTTGCTGTAATTTCCTGAATCACAACCACGAAAAAAACACGAAAAACACGAAAAAATTTCAGAGACGATAAAATAACTAGGTTCTGGTTAATAGACCGAAAAGTGCCTTAATAATTACTGAAAACGTTATTTTCGTGGCCTTCGTGCCTTTCGTGGTAATATGCTGTAATTTCCTGAATCACAACTACGAAACAACACGAAAAGCACGAAAAAAACAATACCCGTTTCTATTTTCAACCAGCTAAGATTCAATTTTTTTCATGTAAAATTCCTTCCGCCAAGGCGAATTAAACCTACGTTGGCATTATGCGACAAATTGGATA
Organism: uncultured Lishizhenia sp.; assembly: GCA_964636775.1. Classification (GTDB taxonomy): domain Bacteria; phylum Bacteroidota; class Bacteroidia; order Flavobacteriales_D; family Crocinitomicaceae; genus UBA952. The sequence continues at coordinate 22,567 of CAZWSY010000040.1, read as the reverse complement.
GTAATAGGTGTAAGGTACACATCCAAAATAAATATTGTAATTGACAGTTTTACCGTTAGTTATACTTCGTAAATTTTGATTATTCCAATTATCATTGTCGGTATTATTCGATAAACCATCGAAATGATTGCTGATTTGTTGCTAGAATATTTTAATCACTAGACAATCAATAGCTTCACAGGTTGTACTTCAGAATAATTTTATCTCGAAAGCAACATATCACTAACCTTTGTTGTTTTAATACTTTTGTCATTTAATTAACCAAAAACCATGAAAAAAACAGTTCTTTACCTTGCTTTGCTACTCGTTAGTGGTGCTTTTACCTTCTTGCCAAGCAATCAGTTTGAAGTTACAGACGACCATAGTATTGAGTTCAAATCGAAAGATCCATCAGGAGTTTTCAAAAAAATGGAAGGAAAAATAACGTTTGACGAGAAAAATTTAGATCAGGCGAAATTCAATTTAACCATTGATGTTTCGAGTATCAACACGGGTAATGGAATGCAAAATAAAAAAGCTCAAACAGAGGAGTGGTTTGATGCTAAAAAACACCCGAACATCACCTTCAAATCGTCGAAAGTGGAAAAAAAAGGCAATGAATACCTGATTTCTGGTGATTTAACCGTTCGCGGAATTACAAAGCAATACACGATTCCTGCGAGTTATTCTGAAAATGGAAACAAAATCTTCTTTAAAGGAAAGTTTCCTGTGAACCGTTTGGAATTTAAGGTTGGAAAGAAAAGTAATATCGTTCCTGATGTTATGAATATCACTTACTCTGTTCCTGCTGAGAAAAAATAAATGAACAATTTTTATCCGTTCTTCATTTTCTTCCTTGTTTCTCTTGGAGTTTCATCATCCTACACCATACTCTATTACAGCTACTTATTTGATTTTTCGGAAAGTTTACCACTGTGGAAAATAGCCTCAGCCCATATTTTCTTTTCGCTTTTACTTTTCGGTGTTATTCGCAAGCTAAAAAAACCAATTGAGCAAAATATTGTTACTTGGAGAATAACCCTTGTTGTTTTGACCATAATCAGTACCATTTTTCCCATTCTGAAAAGAAACGTTGCAGGAGAGTTTCCTGAACTCTATCCGGGTTTCGCCGTGCCACTACACTACATTTTTCTTTCCTTATGGCTTGCTTTTGAACCTAAAATCCTTGAAAATGCATAAAATAACCTTCTTAATTGGACTAATTTGGATTTGCTTCTCTTGTGCGAAGGATAAGGTTCCAGCAATTATTGACCCTAATTGTGTGGAAGACGTTTCGTTTGCAAATGATATTTGGCCGATAATTGAACAAAATTGCACGGGTTGTCACGGTGTTGGGAACAGTACAGGTTATGTTTTTACCAATCACACCAATGTAAGTTTCAATGCAAATGCCATTATTGGTTCCATGCGTAACGAAGGTTTTCAATTGATGCCCATTGGAGGTCCTGCCCTACCCGATTCCCTTATCCAAAAGGTTAGCTGTTGGATAAACCAAGGTTCTAAAAACAATTAAACTAAAATAACCATGAACAAAAAACTATTTACATTTTTCGCTTTAGCCGCAACTGGCGCACTTATTTCCTTCAAATCACTTGATTTGCAACAAGGATTTCACAAAGCACCATTAAATTCCAACGGTTCTCCAGCAGGAAGAACAGGCGCACCAGGAGAATCAACGTGTACAAGTTGTCACAACGGAACGGCACAAAACGGCGCAACAGAAAACGTGTTTGTTATTTCGGATGGTGCAAACCCTGTAACTGCTTACACGCCAGGTACAACTTACACCGTTTCACTTGGGATGGCCTCCAATCCAGCGAAAAAAGGTTTCCAATCAACTGCACTTTCCCCGCAAAACACTATGGCTGGAACTTTTGCCTCTGCCGCTACAACAACGATTTCAACAGGAAACAATCGTCAATATGCCAACCACAGAGCATCGAGCAACACCTCTTCCACTGCTGCTTGGACTTGGAGTTGGACAGCTCCCTCAACTAATGTTGGAAACGTAACTTTCTACGTAGCAAGTAATAAAGCCAACGGTAACAACAATGACAATGGGGATGTAATTTATCTTTCACAACACGTTATCGAACCAGTTAACACTGCGAATATTACGGAAAATGAAGTGGTAAAACCAAAATTATGGTTGAACCAACAAACCAAAGAATTGAACTTAAAAGTTTCAGCAAACAAACCCGAAAAAGTTCATCTCAATTTGGTTGATTTAAGCGGAAAATCTGTGTTTTCTCGTGACATGGGTTGGACAAACGTTGGAAACAACAATCTTTCCATTCAACTTCCTGAGAGTCTTCCTAGAGGAATGTATGTAGCGCATGTATTTGTAAACAATACACCGATTTCGAAAAAGATTGTGTTGGAGTAGAGATAGGAAGAACACCGTTAATTTACATTTTTGTTTCTAAATATGGAAACTTTTTCTAGTTTTGTCAAAATGATTTAATTTCTTTTTGAATGCGGTTTTTTGAAACAAAATTCTTGGAAGAAGCAAACGAATTTATTTCACAACTTGATCAAAAACTGTCAGAAAAATCTTCTATAACATTGATCTCGCAGAACAAACAAATGACCCAGTACTTTTCAAAAAATTACAAAACGATATTTGGGAGTTTAGAACGAAATATGCAGGTATTCAAATAAGGCTTCTAGCTTTTTGGGATAAAACGGATAGTAAGGACACCTTAGTCATTGCAACCCACGGATTCGTAAAGAAAGTTGATAAAGTACCTACTAATGAGATTAAAAGAGCATTAACTCTCAGGGATAAATGTTTTAAAAATAAACCAAAAAAGTAAAATTATGGGAACAAAAGAGATAAAAACCTACACTCTCGAAGAGATGAAAGACAAGTACATCGGGAAAATAGGAACTAAGGAACGTGACGAGTACGAGTACGAACTTAGCATGGATGTTTTAAGTAAAATGATAAAAACAGCTAGACAAGAACGAAATTTAACACAGGAAGAGTTGGGCAAACTTGTAGGTGTTCAAAAAGCTCAAATTTCCAAACTTGAAAGCAGTGCGAACAGTGCGACAATTGACACCATTTTAAAAGTTTTTAAAGCCCTGAAAGCTGAAATTAATTTCAATGTAAAACTTGAAGACAACTTCGTAAAACTTGCTTGACTATTTCTTCTCTAATCCTCCCTTACGATAGAATAATAATAACTCTCCTTACCTTCTTCCACGATAATTCCACCAACGCGTTCATCATTCATTTCAATGATAACGCGTTTTTTGTCTGTTGAATTTTCGAAAGTGAACATAGAGGAAGGAGTCATTTCGTAAAATCGATTTTCTCCTAGTTTTCGCAATGCCATACGCCCGTTTTCAAAACGAACTTGTACTGATTTACCAAACTTATTTTTGAAAACACCGCCATCCAGCTCACAGAAATACTTTTCATTGTCGATTTTGTTATCCTCGACAAATGAAAAATGAGAAAGCTTGGATAAACTTCTACCCCAATGCACATCTTTTTCTCTTGTTCCTGTTCGCACCATTACGGTATTGTTTTCCGGATTGACGTAAACTATTTGTCCGCGATATCCACCTGCAAAATAATCGGTTTTAAGAAAGCCATCTTCTAAAGGATAGGTATCCAACCAAAAGCAGTTGGCATAGCGATTGGATCGACCGTTGGTTGTGTCGCGTGTTTGCGTGCGTAAAATCCAATCTTCAGGAATAATTTGTTTTCCTTGCCAATTTCCTTTGTGAAGAAATAAAGTTCCCAATTTCAGCATGTCAATCGCATTCATGGAAAGACCGCCGAAACATTTAACATTTCCTTTTTTGTCGGTGGAGGCTAGCGCATGATACTCCATTCCCATAGGATCCCAAATTTTCTCTTTTAAGTAAGCATCGAACTGTTTTCCTGTCGCTTTTTCCAACACCATTCCCAAGATTTGTGTGGTCATAGAAGAATATTGAAACTTTTCTCCGGGTTCATAGCGAAGTTTTGCTTTTCTAATTTTTTTACTGTGGTCGTTTGCGTAGTAGAAATAGGCTAGTCGTAATAAATCTCCATAATCGGATTCATTCACTCCTGATGTCATTTGAAGCAAGTGTTCGATGGTCATTTTGTGGCGACCTTTCTCCTTGAATTCTGGAATGAAATCCGATACGGGTTGGTGTATGCTTTTGATGTGTCCTTCCTGAATTGCAATTGCTGTTAGAACAGAAGAAAAACTTTTTGTTACGGAGAAAACGGTGTAAATATCGTCTTTTTGTGCGCCGTTGAAATAATTTTGATAAATGATGGTATCGTTGCGTGCGATGATTAAAGTTAGCGTACCACTGTACTTCATAAACTCATCCATAGAAGGGTAATCGTAGGTTTTTCCTTCCACATTCGACATGGTCCAAAGCAACTCGTCAGGAAGCTTTACAGCTTGTTCTTTTTTGGGAAAAATAAAAGGTGAGGGAGAAGCCTCAATCTTACGGGTTGGAAAAATTTTGAAATCGGTTAAATCGGGTGCGTTGTAGATAAAAGGCTTACAACTGTACAAAAGTGCTATCGAACTGATAAACAACAAATAACGAAAATTCTTCACGGGGCAAAAGGTTGAAAAAATGAAACAAGAAAGTCACATGGGAAGTGTTCGGTTAAATTACTGTTTTTTTTGCGGAAAAACAATTGTAAGAAGTTGTTTTTTTTCAAAGAGAAAGAATACTTTAAAAACGCTCAAAATCAAAGGAAAGAATACTTATTTCAGGACTTCTTGCATTTGTTCGTAGCGATTTCCTCTCAGGTACTGATAGTTCAATAGACCAATGCTCAAATCCCAATTTGGATTCACCCAAACATCGTTGAATTTTTTAAGTAGGCGTGTGGATTGTTTTTCTTCGTCAAGTTCGTACCACAAATAAGAATAATTCGTTGCGACAACAAAGTAAAATTCCTCAGTCACCTTGTCTTGAACTATTTCGTGACTTTTATCGAATGCCATTCCTTTCGGAAAAGTGTATTCAATGTGTTGTTGGCTGGAAATTTCACCGTTGAGTTGCAGCACCGAAAAAGCAGTTAAGTTGTCGTAAAACAAATAAATACTATTTCCTTTCCAGAACAAATTTTCGATTGGTTCACAAATTTGAAGATCGCCGTGGAGATTCAAACGTCTTAAATTTCTTTGTCGCGTAAAACGGTAAACTCTCGATGGTTTTCTTGATTTTCTAATTCCGTTTTTGTCATAATAAATGATTTGTTCATTTCGAAAGTCTGTTATTCCTTCTCTGTAAGTATCAGCATCTGTGCAAGGAATATCCGAAACGCGATTGAATTCACGACACGTAACCCCTGTCACATCAACAAAAACATAATAAATGTATTCGTTTTTCGGAAAGTTTGTTGGTCGGAAAGCGCCTTGAAAGTCAGACAGATTGAGATTAGAATTTAAAGGATATTCGCCAATTTTTTTCTCGAAATAACAAAGCGTATTTTGATTTCCGACCAAACCAGCTGCATAACGTCCGTCTTTAGAAATCGATATTTTACGGAAAGTCAAACCCGAATTTTGAAGTGCGTCCATCCACTGCGAATCGTTCAACGCCAACATTGAGGTTGAAAACGACAAAACTAAAAGAAGAAGTAGTGTTTTCATACAGCGGATATTAGAATTAGTATGGTGAAAGGTAACACTTTTTGTTTTAGTTATCAACTGTTTAGGATGTTTTATAAAAAAACTTACCCCTTCGCTTTTACAAACCCTTTCACAAATCCTAAAATTTGCTTGCGAAACAAAAACATCAAAATCAAATAAGGAATAATCATCAAATAAAGAATTCCGCTGTTGATGTTTGTTCCAAAAGAAGATTCATCCAATTGAGAACCTTGTTCAGATAAAAGTTTACACTGCGAACATTGCGCTAAAAATTGTTGAAAAGACACAGCAGTAAAAACAAGTGCGATGAGGAACAGCTTTTTCATTGAGTAAGAAATTTAAGTTCAAAGTTACATATTTAAACCACCATAAATTCGCATTTGTTCACCCCTCCAAACAAGTAAATCCCGTTTCTTTTTCAATGTTTACTTTTGTCATTCATTTTTAGATGTAGTTATGTCCTTTTTCAGAATATTTTTTTCCCTTTTTTTATTGATTTCAAGCCTACAAATCTTATCGAGTTGCGGTGAAAAATCAAAAACCACTCCCACTAATTTATCTGGCGCAAGTTTAGACAGCCTTCTAAAAATTTATCCCGATAGCGTTCCTTTTTTACTTCAACGCGGAAAACAAAATTTGGAAAACTATTTGTTTGCAGATGCACTTAGTGATGCCGCAAAAGCATTTCGTTTGGACAGCAACCGAACAGAAGCACGTTTGCTTTATGCAGAAGCCTTGATTAACAAACCAAATTTCCGTGCCGACGACTTGTTTCGCGCTCATCGAATTTTCAAGAAATTGGTGAAAAAAGAACCGTCTAACAAAGAAGCCCTTCTCGGATTGGCAAACACGTATTCTATGTTTGAAGACTACGATAACTCCTTTGTTTACATCAACAAAGCCTTACGTGTTGATAAGAAATTCAGAAATGCTTATGTGCTTAAAGGTACCAATTACCGAAAATTGGGCAACTTTAAATTGGCGGTTTCTTCCTACGAAACGGCGGTGCAACAAGACCCTGAATTTTATGGCGGCTACCTTATGCTCGGCGCACTTTATCAGGCCAAAGAAGACCCGATTTGTATAGAATACTACACGACAGCGAGCAAACTTCAACCCAAAAATCCGGATGTGTTGTACTCGTTGGCTTACGCTAAACAAATTTTTGGAAAAGAAGAGGAAGCAAAACGCCTGTACCGTCGAATGGTAAAAATAGATCCAAGTTATTATGAGGCGTATTTTCAAATTGGTTTCATTCATCAATTTTCAGCTTTGAATCTTGACTCTGCGATGATTTATTACGACAAAGCCGTAGAAATTGAACCCAATCACATAGAGTCTTGGCACAATATGGGACTCATATACGAGGACAAAAAGGATATTTCCAACGCTTTATTGTCTTATGCAAAAGCACTAAAAATTAATCCTGAATTTGAGTTGTCAAGAGAGAGAGCAGAAGTTTTGAAAAAGTTGCGATGAAACGCGTTGAGTTAATTAGTGCGCTTCTTGGTGAAATTGGGATTCCACTTGCTGGATTTTTCTGGTGGAATTGGGATTTGCACTTTATTCTTTTGTTTTTTCTTTTCGATCAGTTGGGTCGTTTGCTTTTCCTTAAAAAGCGTTTAAAAGGTGTTCAAACAGTAAATATTTTCTTTGGAAAACAGATAGGTCAGTTCATCCTTGATGCGTTTTTTGTGCATTTGGTGGTGTTTTCGTTGCATCCTGCCCACAATTTGTTGCAATCTTTTTGGAAATTTCTGACTTACACCGAATGGGGAATCCCACAAGGCGTTGTTTTGTTGCCTTTACTTTACTTTTCAGAAAAAATGCGTTGGCAAACGGATTTAAGAATGGGAAGAACAACAGACTGGCAGTTGAAACAATTCAATATCATTCAACAATTGGGTTGGTTGCGCATCGGTTTTTGGGGAATTTTATTGGTCACCATTCCACTTTTAAAACTCGAGCAAACGCTTGTTTTTTTCACATTTTTGGGATATACTATGGCCGGGGTTGGGTTTGTTTTTTGGAAATCCAACAAACTGAAAAATTGAGTTTCCTAAGTTTATCGAGGAGTTGAAGTAGGAAAGTGGTTTTTAAGCCACCGAATATAGCCATAAGCAATTTAGAGTACCACTATCATTCAGCAACAAAAAATTTAGACCAAACTTTTCGTTTTTATAAAGTTTGGTCTGTAATCCAATAAACCCTCTTCAAAAAGCTTTCTGTAATGCAATCTGTAATGTTTTGTTTATACCCAAACTAAATGACAGTCATTTTATACAATTGGGGTAAATTTTGTTTTAACAAGATCAATCTCCTAAAATCTTATCCGCCAAAACCTTACTCAGTTTGTAATAACTTTCCTTTGTCCAACCTCCCACGTGTGGTGTAATAATAACATTTGGCGCGTTAATGAGATAAGAGAATTCATCAGGCAGACTTTGCTCAAAAAACGATTCAAAACTTTTGGTTTCATATTCTAAAACATCCAAGCCTGCTCCTTTAATTTTTCCTGATTTTAAGGCATCTACTAAGGCTTTTGTCTCAACAATTTTTCCCCTTGACAAATTAAGTAACCAAAACGATTTTTCAAAGGAATCAAAAAACGATTTGTTGCCCATAAATCGTGTTTCGCTGTTTTGTGGAATGTGAAAACTCAACACATCGGCCTCTCTTTGAATGGCTTCAAGAGTACATTCCTGGACAAAGTGATCACCAAAACCTTGTTTGTATTTGTCATAAGCCATCACTTTTACATCAAAACCACGAAGTTTTTTAGCAAAGGCTGCACCATTATTTCCGTAACCAATGATTCCAACCGTTTTTCCGTCCAACTCTTCTCCGCGATTTGCTTCTCTTCGCCAAATTCCTTGTCTGACCTCGATGTGGGCACTGTGCATTTTATTCAATAACACCAACAACATTCCCAAAGCGTGTTCTGCAACTGCGTTTCGATTTCCTTCAGGAGAATTGTAAAGTTTAATGCCACGTTCCCTACAATAAATTTTGTCAATGTTTTCAAGTCCTGAGCCTGAACGGGCAATAAATTCGAGCTTATTAGCGTGCTTCAAAAAATCTTCATCCAGTGAAATTCTTGAGCGCGTAACTAATCCTATTACCTCATTCAATCGCGACTTTAATTCGTCTCTTGATACTTTGGTAACATCTTCACATGTAAACCCTTCTTTTTCAAGTGTCTCCCACAAAACTGGGTGAACGGTATCGATAAATAGTACTTTTTTCATTTGCGAGAATTATAAAATTTCACGAGTTCCCTCACCAATTTTTACTGAATAAATGCAGGGTTGAATGCCGAATTTATTGAAGTAAGCGGTTGCAATGGCTTCGGAATAGGCAGCTGTACTTTCTTCTATTACAAAATGAATGGTACAACCTCCAAAGCCTCCCCCCATCATTCTAGCACCTTTAGCACGCTTGTCTTGTTGGGCAAATTCAACCAAAAAATCAGCTTCTTCACAACTCACTTTGTATTTGTTTTTTAGCCCATCATGCGTTTCAAAAAGTAGCGTACCAATAGCATCAATATCCTTGTTTTCTAAAGCATTAACAAATTTCTCCACTCGGTTTTGTTCTTCAATTACGTAAGTGCAGTGCATTAATTCTTCTGCACTGAGTTTGTGGCTTACAACGCTCAGTTGTGAAATATTTGCTAGAGCGAGATGAGAAATCTCTGGAAAAACACATTTAATTTCCTTCAAACCTTTCTCACAGTTTGCTCTTCTTTGGTTGTATGGCGAATCTGAAAGGGTATGTTTCACGCATGTATCAACCAAAATCCAAGCATAATTTTTTGTTTTAATTTGAAAGTATTCATATTGTAAATCAGCACATTGAAGTTTGATGACGTGATTTTCTTTTCCGTGTAGTACAGCAAATTGATCCATTATGCCACAATTCACTCCAATATAGGTGTGTTCAACTCTTTGTGCAATTAATGCTAAATCTATCTTTAACAACTCACAGTTGTATAGTTCATTCAAAGCATTAGCAAAAACAGAACACAAAGCTGCCGACGAGGACAAACCCGCACCTGTTGGAAGGTCTGCCGAAAGTTCCGCTCTAAAACCGTAGATATTTGGACTTTTCGCTTTCATTTCCTTCCAAACACCGAAAGGATAGCGCAGCCAATTGGGCAGTTTAGAAAGTTCTGTTTTTTCATGAAAATATCCTTGCTTTCCATCTTCAAGTCGTATTTCACAACGCTCGAATTGTGGTACAATTTTCAAATAAATGCCTTTGTCTATTGCTGCAGGAAGCACCCAACCTCCATTGTAATCTAAATGTTCACCAAGAAGATTAATCCTTCCGGGTGAAAAAAAAGTGCGTTGTTTGTTTGATATGATCATTAATTGATAGGAGAGTTGGTAAATGTAAAACTTTCAATTTTTTAATTGAGTTTTTCCGCAAATTTCAATAAAACTCAAAAAAACGGCCTTTATATTTTTGTTTTAACAGTGTTTCACAATAAAAACAACAAAACATTAAGTGTAACACCTAAAACACTTTTAAATCGCTTTAAAATCAATTTTATCGTCCTAAATAAATCAAAAGAATAGAAATATCGCTTGGAGATACCCCTGAAATACGTGAAGCTTGTCCGATTGTTGCCGGTCGAATGGACTCTAACTTTTCAATCGCTTCACTACTGATACTTTTGAGTTGACGGTAATTTATTTCAGCCGGAATGGTTAAATCTTCCAATCTTGCCATTTTTGCTGCTGTTTCCTCTTCCCTTTCAATGTATCCTTCATATTTCAACTGAATTTCTGCTTGCTCAACAGATTCAGGATGAACATTCATCATTTCATCAGCAAAACTTTTAGCCTCTGGAGATAATTCCAACAATTCATTCATCGTAATATGCGGTCGTGTTAGAATGCTGGTAAGTTTCACTTGTTGATTTACAGGCGAAGAATTCTTTGCTTCCAACAAAGGATTCACCACACTTGGTTGGATGCCAATTTGACGTAAACGTTTTTTGAGTTCCGTTGTTGCTTCTTGTTTCGACTCAACTTTTCTCAACATTTCATCATTTGCCATTCCAATTTTGTGGGCGAGTGGGGTTAAACGCAAGTCTGCATTATCTTGTCTCAGTAAAATCCTAAATTCCGCCCTACTTGTAAACATGCGATAAGGTTCCTTCGTTCCTTTGGTAATAAGATCATCAATTAAAACACCTATATAAGCCTCACTTCTTGAGAGAATAAATGGTTCTTTTTCATTAATTTTTTGATGTGCGTTAATTCCAGCCATCAAACCTTGACAAGCTGCTTCTTCGTAACCCGTAGTGCCATTGATTTGTCCTGCAAAATAAAGGTTCTCAATCAACTTTGTTTCTAGTGTGTGTTTCAATTGAGTTGGTGGAAAATAATCGTATTCAATTGCGTAACCTGGACGGAACATTTTTGCGTTTTCGAAACCAGGAATAGTTTTCATTGCAGCATATTGAACCTCCTCAGGTAATGAAGTGCTAAAACCGTTCACATAAATCTCAACGGTTTCCCAACCTTCAGGTTCAACGAAAATTTGGTGTCGTTCACGTTCTGCAAAGCGATTTATTTTATCCTCAATACTTGGGCAATACCTAGGACCTGTACTTTTTATTGCACCATTAAACATTGGTGAACGGTCAAAACCTGTTCGCAACAATTCATGTGTTTGTGGATTTGTATAAGTAATATGACAAGGTAATTGACGCTTCAGTGCTTCCGTATTTTGATAACTAAACTTAGAAGGATTATCATCTCCCGGTTGAATTCACATTTTAGAATAATCCAAAGAACGTCCATCCACACGTGGAGGAGTTCCTGTTTTCATTCTTCCTGCTTCGAATCCCAAAGCGATCAAATCTTCTGTAATTCCGTGAGAAGCCCTCTCCCCTGCCCTACCGCCTCCAAATTGCTTTTCACCTAAATGAATGAGTCCGTTCAAAAATGTTCCATTTGTCAACACAACTGATTTACCATAAATCGGCATACCAATACTTGTTTTCACACCAACAACTTTATTGCCTTCCACAATAATTCCGGTTCCCATGTCTTGCCAAAAATCCACATTAGTGTTTCGTTCGAGCAATAAACGCCATTCCATAGCAAACATCATTCGATCATTCTGTGTGCGTGGCGACCACATTGCGGGACCTTTAGATAGGTTAAGCATTCGAAATTGAATAGCACTTTTATCACTAACAATACCTGAGCCACCTCCAAGCGCATCAATCTCACGAACAATTTGACCTTTTGCAACACCTCCCATCGCTGGATTGCAACTCATTTGTGCAATAGTGTTCATATTCATGGTTAACAATAAAACACTGCTTCCCATTCTCGCAGCAGCATTAGCAGCCTCACATCCCGCATGACCAGCCCCAACAACTATAACATCGTATTCCTTTAACATCCCTTATGTTTCACGTGGAACAAAATTACTCTTGAATAATCAAACTACATTGTTTCACGTGAAACAGTAGTTTCTAAATAATAATTTTCTTTTGTCCTCATTAATAAAATATCTTCATCCGTTTTGTCTTTGTAACCACACAAATGAAGTGTTCCGTGATAGATAACTCGTAACAGTTCCTCCTTCCAATCAACATTAAATTCCTGAGCATTATCCTTGATACGATCAAATGAAATGAATAAATCACCACTTATGGTTGAATCAACACAGTAATCGAAAGTTATAATATCCGTGTAATAATCGTGATTCAAATGCTGCCGGTTCATATCTAATAGATAATCATCTGAACAAAAAATAATACATAAATCACCAGCAACTTTCCGCTCGTTCTCAATCAAACGCGTAAGGTTTAAAACAAAAAATTCCGAGTTAAAACCCGGAATTTCTACATCAATAAATTCAAATTCTATCATTTATTAAAATAAAGCGAGACTGTGTTGCCTCCATTTTCAAACTCAACTTCGTCTGCTAAATTCTTCATAAGAAAAATTCCACGACCATTTTCTTTCAAAATATTCTCAGGAGCAGTTGGATCTGGTAAATCGTTAAAATCAAAACCTTGACCACCATCCACAATTTTGAAACAAAAATTTTCTTCACCATTTCCTACAGCAACTTCAACAAACAAATCTGCTGCGCTTTTATTTCCATGAATTATTGCATTATTTACCGCTTCAGTAACCGCAATCAATACATTACCATAAACTTCTTCATTCACTTCTAACGTTTCCCCAACTTTATTAATCAAAGCTTCAACATCAACCAACGAAGATAAATCCGACGGTAATTTCATTGTTTCAATAATAGTAAAACCTTCTTTCATAGTAGCAATACTCTTTCTTATTGCTGATTAAAATATTGACCTGTTTTATCCTTGTAATACTTTCTTAACGTAGGATCAACCGACCTCAAAATCTCAATCTGCTTTTGTTTGTCTTGCTTATACTGCTCTAATTTTATTTGGTTACTATTTGGTTCATCTTTTCCTGATTTTGATTCACGTTTCTCATCAAACCCTCTTTCCATTAAAGCATTCTCACTCTCCAACAAACGCGTCAAAATCTCTTTTTGGCGATTAATTGTTTCGCGATTAATATTCTTATTAATTAACTGCTTTTCTTGCTCCTCTAGTTCCTTGATTAGCGGATTCAACTTATTTCCCAAACCTTTTCCATCTTTATTTAACTCATTTCGCATTTGCTCTAATCGCTGTCTAATCGCAGTTTGTTCAGCTGCCATACGAGCCATTTCTTTATTTCCTAAACCCATCATACCTAGACCACCTTGTTGACCAGGTTTCTGACCAGGTTGATCGCCCGGTTTCTGATCGCCCGGATTAGGACCTTTTTGCATTTGTTCCAACTGCTTCTTCAACATTTCCTTCATATCACCAGGCGACATACTCTGACCACTTTTAGGACGACCTTTTCCAGGAGAATTACAACTCCCTGAACCTTCCATTTCACTTTGCATTTGGGATTGCATACTTTGTAAAGATTCATTCAATAATAAAGCAAGATTATTATAACTCGTCATTGCGAATTGTTGGAATTTTGCCAATTCTTTCTTTTTGTGATCATCTATAGCCTCGATAGCTCCTTTATGATTAACTTCTAACTCTCGAATTTCCTTATCCACAAAAGAAGCTATCTTTGGTTGACGTTTTGCCAGCGCCATCAAACTATCCTTCACAATTTTTGTATCATCTATCACTCTCCTTTGACCACGACCGTAACGTTTAAATGCTGGATCATTCGTTCCTACTCTTCCCATATCAGACATAATACGCTCTTGCTCAAAACTTAAAATCATTAAACTCTCAAGAATACTACGAAGTGAGTTGATGTCCTCTTGTTGTTGCTTCTGATTCGCTTTCTGCTGTGCTTTATCTAACTTGTCCGCCATTTCCTTCATCTTATCAGCAGCACTCTGTTGTTTCTCCCCTCCTTTCTTTTGTTTCCCATCAGACAAACTTTCCTTGGCGCCTTTCATATCTTCTGAAACTTTTTGTTCATCCGATTTTGTATCACCCAATTCCATCGGTTTTTCAAGAGCATCATTTAATTTGTTTAAATCTTCCAAATCTTTCTTTAAGTCATCGAAACGTTTATTCAAATCATCTTGCTTTTCAGCTCCTTTTTGATTGTCTATCTTCTTATTCTCTATTTCCTTTTTCAACTGCTCTTGTTCTTTAGCTAATTCCTTTAAACCCTTTTCTATATCATCAATTTTTTCATTTACCTGCAAACGTTTAAGCATTTCCAAGCTTCTATCCATTTGTTTTTTCATGTCCTCGGCAGACATTTGTAACTCCTCCAACTTTTCTTTTGCACCCTGCTTATCATTCTCTTGCAGCAACTTTTCTAGTTCATCTAACAACTTCTTCAACTCATCATCCATCAATTCTTCCAACAACTTCTCAATCATTTCTTGCTTATCCAACAACTCCTTATCCATCTCACTTAACTGATTCTTATTCTCTACGCTATTCTCCATCTCATTCTTGACTTGCTCCAACTTATTGATTAAACTATTTTGTTCTTCTTTCAGTTGTTGAACTTGGTTTAATTTATTCCAATCATTTGATTTCGAATTCAATGTTTCCTTCTTCAACTTCTCTATCCTCTTTTGAAAATCGTCGGTTTTTTTCATCAATTCAGAAAGGTCTTGCTTCGTTTGATTTTGTTCAGCCGTACGCTGTTCTATCAATTCTTTAAGACCAGGTAATTTATAAGTATTTGTTTGTGAACGTGTTGACTTACTTCCATTTACTCCATCATTGTCATAAACCATGAAATAATATTCAATTCTGTCATTTAACTGAAGATTCTCACGACGAAAATCAACACCAAAATCAAAATCTGATTGTGTGGAATTTAATCCCTTGACTAACAAACGATTATCCTTGCGTTTGCCATTTTCACTAATTATGGAATAAATGAAATAAACAGATTTCAAACCGTAGTCATCCTCAACACTACCTTTAAAATACCTAACACCAGATTTTACAGAATCAGCTTGTTCTTCAACAAAAATGGCAGGAAAAGCATCCTTTATTACCGTAATTTTATAGGTAACTGTATCTACTTTATTTTTGAAAGCGTTCCTCAAATTAAACCTTAAATTTTCGTCTTGTTTGTAAATTTTAGAAACTCTGAAACCTGTATTATTCTTGTACCAAACCTTTCCATTAAAATTCAAGTCAACATTTGCAGTGTTCTTCGTTAAAATATTCCAAGTAACATTTGTACCTTCAGGAACTACTAAATCTCCGCTATTCAACAAAGTCTCGTCCAAACGATTCAAATAAGACGGATAATTCAACTTTACCTCCGACTTACCAACCATTGATTTTCCGGTAACCGAAACAGCATATCTATCACTTTCAAAATCATTCGCCTCGAAATAGAAAATACTTTTTCCTTTTGGTTTCCGAATTACTCCAGAAAAACTCGTTTTACCTACTCTATTCATTACAAATTTTCCATTCTCACTTACCAGATAAACTTTTTCAGGAAGCAAGGAACCTTTCAGATTCAACTCTATAGAAGCATCTTCACCATCTTCTATATCTAATTTTTCTTCATTAACATAAAATTCAAAGGGAGCTTTGGGTTTAAATTCTTTATCATAATTGACAACTCGATTTGTTCCTTCTTTTAATATCGTAGGAACAAAAACCAATAAAGCAATAAACACAAGAATGAGGGGAAGAATGAGTTTTAAATATTTTCTATTCTCATTAAAATTAACTGCGGAAGCAAAAGGAACCACACTCAATTGACCCGAGCGCTGCTGAACACTTGCACGCAATAATTCCAAATTTCCAGTATTTGCACTAAGCGCGTCTTGCAACTGAAGTGTATTTTTAAGTCTATCCGAAATATCAGGAAAAAATTTACCAATAATCTCAGCGGCTTGATAACGAGAAATACGTTGACCAAAAGCATACAATTTGCTCAACGGAAGAAGGATGTATCTAACCAAAACAAACAAATTGGAAAGAATAAAACCGAAAAAGAAAATTCCTCGAACAACGGAACCAAATCTTCCGAAATATTCCAGAACAGTTGTGGACAAAAAGGTCACCAGAAATATACCTACAAAAAATAGTAAACCTCTCAGCAATTCATTCTTGTAAAACTTTCGAATGAAAGCATCTATCTGATCTAACAACCGCTCAAAAGCTTCTGATTTAATTTCTGTACTCATGTAATCAACTTAAAAAAGTAACGTGACACACCTACTTCAAATTAATGTAAACAGACGAAATTAACGCATCTAAGAAATCAAAATTCAAAAGTCGTGTTAAAATATACGAAGTGAACCGAAAATGGAAAAGGAAAAAGAAAAATAATCATCTGATTTAAAAAGGATTAAATGTAAAAATGAGTCCAATTCACTTAAAGAAATCAAAAATTCTCAATCCACCAAATTTCGAGGTTTCGTGCGCTTTTTTAAATAAAAAGAAAAAAAGAAAATTTTAAATCTTCTTTGTTGCTCTTATTAAGGATGTGAATATGTGCGTAAAGTTTTTTAAAAAAATTTGCTTTTCTCAATTGTTAGTAATTCGTCGATGATATAAACAAGATATCACTATTACAAATCTTTGTAAACCAACGAAAAGAGCATGAAATTAACAATCGGTTTATAAATCCTTAATATGGATAACTTTTTAGAAATAGAGCTTCAAGAAAGGTGAATTAAACGTTCGAAAATCAATCATAAAAGACCAAAACTTTGCTTGCACACGTCAAATCTATTTTGGTTTGGAAAAAGAATTGGATTATCCAAGTGAAACTTATTGAAAGTTCTGAACACTAATTCACCAATTTAAAATAAAATCGTTCGATAACTTTAATCATACATACACTCATTATCAAGCACTTAATTTTTAACGAAAACCACTTTTGTTGACAACTTCATCAAATTGTGAATAGCCTTTTTTAGAACAATCAACGAAGAATTGGTGGTAACTTCCCCCCTACTCCACTGCTTGATTTCGGTAAGCACATACATTTGATACAAATTTACCTTAATATGGCCTTAATATTGAGTTGTAGGGAAACGACCCCAAAAATCGGCGATAATTGTTGGTTAGCACCCAATGCCACAGTGGTTGGTGATGTTGAAATGGGAAATGATTGCTCTGTTTGGTTCAATGCAGTTATTCGCGGTGACGTGAATTCCATTCGAATTGGAAATAAAGTGAACA
This sequence comes from uncultured Lishizhenia sp., assembly GCA_964636775.1. GTDB lineage: Bacteria > Bacteroidota > Bacteroidia > Flavobacteriales_D > Crocinitomicaceae > UBA952. The sequence goes on along the minus strand of CAZWSY010000040.1, from coordinate 5,248 downwards.
TTCAAGATGGAGCAGTTATACATTGTACTTACGAGAAAACAAAGGTTCAACTTGGCAATAATGTGTCGATAGGTCATAACGCGTTGGTTCACGGCTGCACAATTGAAGACAATGTATTGGTTGGAATGGGTGCAATTGTAATGGATAATTGTTACATAGCTTCTAATTGTATAATCGCCGCTGGAGCCGTTTTGTTGGAAGGAACAAAAGTGGAAGAATGGAGTATATATGCCGGAGTGCCCGCGAAAAAAGTGAAAACATTAAGTCCAGAATTATTTCAAGGAGAAGTTCAACGTATTGCCAACAATTATTTGATGTATTCAAGTTGGTTTAAAACAAACGATTAAAAATGAAAGGATTAGCTAAAATTTTATTAAGTGTTTACCTACTGTTTTTAGGTTTTTCTATCCGTGCTGAGGAAGGAATGTTGATTCCGTCTTTAATTGCTGCATTCGAATCGGATATGCGAGCAAAGGGGATGAAACTTTCAGCAGAGGACATCTACAGTGTTAATAAATCCAGCATTAAAGATGCTATTTTGCATTTTGGAGGAGGTTGTACAGCAGAATTAGTTTCCAATAAAGGATTGTTGTTAACCAATCATCATTGTGGTTATTCACAAATTCAATCACATTCGTCTTTGGAGAAAGATTACTTAAAAAATGGATTTTGGGCAAAAACTTTAGCAGACGAACTTCCAAATCCAGGACTAACCGCAACCCGAATCGTAAGAATTGAAGATGTGACCGCAGCAATTTTTGCCGGTGGAGTTACAAAAGATAATAAAACAGCCATACAATTGGCCATTCAGAAATTGGTGGAAGCTGCCGTTAAAGGGACGAATTACGAAGCAGAAATTAAGCCCTTCAACTTTGGGAATGATTATTATATGTTAGTCAAGGAAACATTTAAAGATGTTCGTTTGGTCGGAACACCACCTAATTCAATTGGTAAATTTGGTGGAGACACAGACAATTGGGTTTGGCCAAGACACACCGGCGATTTCTCCGTTTTTCGAGTTTATGCCGGAAAAGACAATAAACCTGCAAATTTTTCTAAAGACAATGTTCCTTATCAACCCTTACATTTTTTACCTATTTCCTTTAAGGATAGAAAGGCAGGCGACTTCACAATGGTTTATGGTTTTCCTGGTGTGACGGAACAACACGTGGTATCGGGTTATTTAAAGTTCATCGTTGAAAAAGAACGTCCGGCGCGACTTAAAATGCGTGATTTGTCTTTAAGTGTCATCAATGAAGGTATGAAAAACAGCGATTTGATACGAATTCAATATGCTGCAAAACAAGCTTCTATTGCCAACGCATGGAAAAAATGGATTGGTCAAATACAAGGTTTAAAGGAGTTAAATGGATATTACAAAAAGTTGGAATACGAAAAGCGATATACAGAACGAGCTTTATCTAAGGCAGAATGGAAAAAATACAGTGATATCGTTGAAAAAATGAATCAACTTGTAGCGAAATCAGTTCAGCATGAATTTGAGTACGCAATGGGTGTGGAATATTTGTCTGTTGGACCAGAATATTTCCGACTTGCCCGCTCTTTTAATGACGTTCTCACAAATTATACGACACTAAAAGCAAATAACACACTTGCTGCTTCTTTGGAGAAACTGAAATCAGGGGCAGAAAGTTTTTTCAAAAACTATGATGGAAAAGTGGACAGAGGAATTTTCGAATTACAAACCGTGGAGTATTTCAAGCAGGTTGGATGGAATGAAAAAATTGCTTTGGAAGTTTACACCAAAACATTAACGGAAAGTATTTACAAACAGTCGATTTTCACGAACAAAGAGCGATACTTAAAGGCAATTAATAGCCTCAATGAAAAAACAATTAAAAAATTAAGTAAAGACCAAGGCTTACTTCATTACACCAAAATATTGGATAAATTTAGATTGGAAGTTTTGCCAAAATACCAAACTTTCCAAACAGAAATGACAGGATTATTACAAGTTTATGTTGAAGGAAAGTATGTGATGTTTCCAGAGGATAAACATTGGCCAGACGCGAATTCAACCTTAAGAATCACTTACGGGCAATTAGAGGGGTCGTGTCCAGTTGATGGTATGTGTTATACAGAACACACCACTTTAGATGGAATTATTGCTAAATACAACACTGGAAATGCTGATTTTGAGTTGTTGCCTAGAATGTTCGAATTACACGCCGACCAAAATTATGGTCCCTACGCTCAAAACGGAAAATTATGGGTTTGTTTTACTGGTTCCAATCACACTACAGGAGGTAATTCCGGTTCACCTGTTTTGGACGAAAACGGTCATTTGATGGGTCTAAATTTTGATAGAAGTTGGGAAAGCACGATGAGTGATTATTTGTTTGATTCTTCGAGGTGTCGGAATATTGTAGTTGACATTCGTTACGTACTTTGGGTAATGGACATCTACTCCGACGCGCGTCACTTAGTGGACGAAATGGTGTTGGTGAAAGAATAAATATAATTTTGCGCATTTTAACATAAATTACACATGAATAAATACCGTTTACTGCTTGTTTTACTGGCACTTACATTTTCAACATTTTCACAAGTAGCGAAAAGAGTAGAGGGTTCTTTGGCTGATTTTAAAACCAAACGTCCTGCTGATGAAGTAGAGATTACTTTAAAATCATTGGTCAATCAAAAGAAATTTGTTGCTGAAACAGATGACGACGGGAAGTTTGTTTTCAAAAATATTCCAATTGGTAAATGTGAATTAATCATTACAGATAAAGATTACCGCCTTGAAACATTCAAATTTGAAATGAATCAAGATCACCTTGAGCATTTTACTTTTTCTGAGCCATTTAAGGTCAATTTAAAAGTCTCTTGGTTGTTCAATTGGGGTGACAGAACCATCGAAAAAGATGGAAAAAAAATAGTTCAAGAGCATTATTGGTCTCATTTATTAGCACGAATTATTTTAGGAATTTATGGTTTATGCTTGATTTTAATTTTTTATTACAGTGTTGTTCAGGTGTCACTTGCAGTTTCTTATGTTCGAAATAGGAAGAAAATGAAGTTGGAACCAACTCCAAACTTTGATCCAGCTACAGCACCAAAAGTTACCGTTCAGTTGCCCATGTTTAACGAACTCTATGTAGCCGAGCGAATTATAGAAACTTGTGCTGCATTTGACTATCCATCTGATAAACTTCAAATCCAAGTTTTAGATGACTCAACTGATGAAACAAAAGAGATTATTGCCAATAAAGTGGCTGAGATTGCTGCAAAAGGAATCAATATTCAACACATTCACCGAGTGGACAGAACAGGTTACAAAGCCGGAGCACTTGACGCGGCTATGGATCAAGTAGAAGGGGAATTCATAGCGATTTTCGACGCCGATTTTGTTCCAGATCCAAACTTCTTAAAAAGGACGATGCCTTATTTTAAGGATGGTATAGGGGTGGTTCAAACGCGTTGGGGACACCTCAATAAATCTTATTCTTTACTTACTGAACTTCAGGCTTTTGGATTAAACGGACATTTCGCAATCGAACAAGGAGGAAGGAATGCTAATGGACATTTCATCAATTTTAATGGTACCGCAGGAATATGGAGAAAGGCTTGTATTATTGATGCTGGTGGTTGGGAACACGACACGATTACGGAAGATTTGGACTTGAGTTATCGCGCTCAAATGAAGGGTTGGAAATTCAAGTATTTGGAAGACGTTGAGTCTCCTGCTGAATTACCGATTACAATGTCTGCCCTCAAATCGCAACAGCACCGTTGGATGAAAGGTGGGGCAGAATGTTTCATCAAAATGTGGAAACGATTACTTACTTATCCAGGGGTAAAATTCAGTGATAGGGTTCACGGAATGGCGCATCTTTTCAATAGTTCTGTTTTTGTTTTTATCTTGATATTATCCTTGTTGAGTTTGCCTGTTTTACACATAAAAGATTCATTTTCAGATTTAAACATAATTATACAGTTTGGTGCATTCTTCATTCTAAGTACGGTATTTCTTGCGTTCTATTATTGGAATTCATACAGAGACAAAACAGGAAGCACCTTTTCGGACATATTTCGCTTTATTGGCCGTTTCTTCCAATTTTTAACCGTTTCCATGGCGCTTGCATTGAGTAATGCAGTAGCAGTAATTGAAGGGTATTTAGGAATAAAAAGTTCTTTCGTGCGAACACCTAAGTTTAATGTTGCGAAAAAAGACGAATTCAAAGGAAACAAGTACGACAAGAAGAGTTTGTCCATAATCAATATAGCAGAGGGTTTATTGATGGTTTTATTCGGATTTACGGCAATAAATAGAGGTATTTATGGCGATTTAGGTATGGTTCCTTTTCACGCAATGTTAGCGATAGGATACGGAATAGTGTTTTTCAATACCTTAAAGGAGGTTAGGACAGGACAATAAATTTTAGAGACAAGGAGGCGTTTGACATTCATCAGTAACGGAGGTACTTTTATGAGACCACTCCTAATTCAACATCTTCCTTAAACAAACCATTCCACGTATTCCATAATTTTTGTTCCCAAAAAACAAGAAAACTTGTAACAAAATAAGGGTAAATTTTTAGAATTCTTGTAACAAAGTAAGGGTAATTGTTCTGTTTTTGAGAAAAAAAGTCGATTTTACAGTGAGAAAGAAAATAGGAGCTGTCAATATCACTCAAAATTTACTACACGCCAACGTTAATTGAATTGTCTCTAGGAACTTCTTTTTGTAAGAGCCCACAATTATTGTTTTTCAATAATCAGACTCTCCATTTTCGAAACGCTTTTTTCCGTTCTAAATTGAAAGCTACATCTAAAGTTTTCCTTATTTACAACGTAAGTTCCAACGGAAAGAACTACATTTTCCGCATTTTCTTTTCCCTTGAAATTAAAAGTAAAATCACCCTTTGGCTTTTTAACGAAGAAATCGTTAAGGATTGTTTCGGCTTGTGTATGATTGAAAGCACCTTCTTTACCTAAAATTTGAAGAACGATTTTTTCTTTACCGAGGGCAACAATCGTTTTCGCATCGTTTGATTTCATTGCTTTTTCGATAGTTGCGTGGGGAACGTCTTGTGGGGAGCCAAAGAATAATAGGAAGCTTGAAATTAATATCGACCAAATTTTCATAGACATCAAACTTATCAAAAATAATGCCGTATAAAAACAACAAAACCCACTTTTCCCCTTAATTTTGATTGCTACATTTAACGTATGAACAAAAAAATTGCCATAGGACACCACGACTTTGAAACCTTGATTCAGAACG
>CAZWSY010000039.1:0-32510 GCA_964636775.1 uncultured Lishizhenia sp. | reverse complement strand
TCTTGGACCCCGAAAGGCACGAAGGATCCGAAGGGTACGAATGACGACAAAGGGGGGGATAACGTGCTTTTTAGTGTTTTTCGTGGTTATTAAAAGTTCTTGTACCACGAAATGCATGAAGGACACGAAAGGTACGAATGACTATAAAGGGGGGATATTTCGTGCTTTTTAGTGTTTTTCGTGGTTAGTTAAAATTCTTGGACCACGAAATGCACGAAGGATACGTAGAGGGAGCATTTTCTTACTTTTTGAGAGTTAATTAAAATAGCTTTCTTTTAATTTTCAATTTATTTGATTTTCAGCAAAAAAAAAACTGTCACCCCTTAGAATGACAGTTTCTTGAATATTTGTTTGTTGAATTCTTATTTGATGAAATCTTTCAAGTCAATTTTTCCGTTCACTTCCAGTTTTGAAACGGTTCCACTCAATGACATTCCACCTACTAAAAGGTTGATTTTATGAGCAAAAAACATTCCTGAAACCTCTTTGAAATCGGAGAAAACGGTTGTGCTTTCTACAGTTTCCTCTCCTTGCTTTCGAATGGCAACGGTGCGCTCTTTCATAAAGGTGTTTTTGTTGAAATAATCAAACGATTCGCCTTCATTGTCCCATGTTCTTAGGACATAATACTCAACGCCGTTATTCACTTCAATTCCGATAATTTCAAAGTTGGTTCCATTGGTAATAAAATTCATTTCTGGTAATAATCCACTTGACTTTTTCTTCGCTGCCATTTCCTCTGCTGTCAAATCTTTTTTACCCGTTTGCATATTGAACGTAAAACCTGATTTACCATCGTAATACGATTTTTGGAATACCATTCCTTGCCCTTCCATTTTTTGTGCTTCTGTTACACTAGCCACAAAATAGTCCGTCATTTTCAAAGGAATTGGAATTTGTGGGGTTGTTAAATCCAAAACGCGCTCGTAAGATTTAATCCCTTTCACTTTCTTTGCAAGTGCTTTTTTGTTATTGGTTTTAGTTACCGCGTACAAATACTTTTCCAACAATTGTTCTCTTGTAATATCCGCTGGTTTGCGTTCTTTTACCTCGTCACCAAAAGCATCCAACATTTCTATTTTTCCATCGGTGTCGAATTTTTTCAGTTTGTCGATGATTTCCTCGTTTCCAACAACAACGATGTTACAATTTTTTGCGGTGAAATATTTCTGCGCCATTTGTAAAACATCTTCTTTGGTCACAGCTTCCAAACGTTGTAAGTAGGTTTGGTAGTAATCTTTAGCCAATTTGTTGCGGATGATATTGAATGCAAAACGTGCTACTGTTGACGGACGCTCCAAAGAACGAGCAAAATTTCCAGCCATTGTTGCTTTCGTTAAAGACAATTCTTCGTCACTTACATACTCCGTGGTGATTTTTTCCAATTCCTTCATAATTTCCGTGATTGCTGAATCGGTTACCGCATTTCTGAAATTTCCACCCGCAGACAACCATGAACCATCTTCTGTGATATTCAAACTTGAATAACAACCGTAAGTATAAGCTTTGTCTTCACGTAAATTTTGCATTAAACGTGTACCAAAACCACCACCACCAAGAATTCCATTCAAAACAGAAAGTGCCAATTGGTCTTTATCACCTGTGCGCATTTTAACTGGAAAAGTCACGTAAACTACGGATTGAACTGCTCCTGGTTTTTTCACAAACACCACACGATTTCCTTTGCCAAAAGCTCCATCGTTTGTAGGCTTAGAATAAACAGGACCTCCGTTCCATGAAGTGAAATATTTATTGACTAAAGCCTCGGTTTCTGGTCTGGAAATTGCTCCAACAACCACCAAATAACTTCCTTTAGGCGTAAAATTCGCTTTGAAATAATTCATTACGTCCTCGCGTTTGATGTTGTTCAACGTGGCTTCGGTCATTACTTCACCATAAGGATGACTTGGGAAATTGACTTTTACCGTAGCATTTTGCGCCATTGTTCCAGCATCGGATTTAGCTGCCATTAAGCCAGATTCATTTTGCTTTTTGATACGCTCAAATTCAGACTCAGGGAAATTGGCATTCATCAAAACATCCGACATCAAGGCCAAACCTTTGTCCACGTGCTTCGACAAACACGAAAGTGAAACCGAAGATTTATCCGCACTTAAATTTGCACCGATGAAATCAACTTCTTTGTCCAACTGATCTTTGGTTCTATTTGCCGTTCCCGACATTATCAACGAACCAGCCATTTCTGCCAAACCAGCTTTGTCACCTTCAATTCGCGGTGAAGAACCGGTATATAAGTCAAAAGAAACTTTTGGTAATTTGTAGTTTTCAGAAAGGATAACTGTAATTCCATTACTTGTTGTAAATACCTCAGAATCTTTAATGTTAATCGTTTTCGCTGGTGCAGGATTCGGACGCATAGAGCGGTCTAATGCAGGTGCCGCAACCACTCCAGATGCAGGTTTGGTAGTTGTTGCAGGTTTAGTAGTAGGCTTTGTTCCTTGTGCGAAAGTTATTCCAGTCGCTAATAAACAGCCTGTTAGAAGGGATATATTTAAGTTCTTCATCTTATTTTTCTTTTGGTAAATAATGTAAAATCACACGTCCGTTGTTGTTGTAATATTGACGTGCCACACGTTGAATATCTTCACGGGTAACTTTCATGTAACCGTCAATCATGGTATTTGTACGTGCTGCCGAACCGAAATAAACATGGTTGTTTGCCAAGTTTTCAGCAATTCCTGCAACCGAAGAATTTAAGTTTACCAAGTCATTTTCAATTTTATTGCGCACTTTTTGGAATTCTTCCTCTGAAACCAATTCATTTTTCACCAATTCAATTTGAACGTCGAACTCTTTTTGGATATCATCTAAGCTAATACCGTTTGCTGCAATCGCAGCCATTAAACCGATTCCAGCATCTTCCAATGCATAGTTAAATGCAAAAGCGAAAGTTGCCATTTGTTTTTTCTCTACTACCGCTTTGTTGATTCGTGAACTACTTCCCCCTGAAAGGATTTCGTTCAACATTTCGATGGCATAAGCGTCAGGGTGAGTTTGTTCTGGAAGTTTGTAACCAATAAAAATCGCAGGCAATTGAATGTTGTCATAAATAACATCTTTCACTTCTTTGGTTAAAACAGAATTGTCTTTTTGTGTACGTTTAACAATCGTAGGTTTTGCTGAATATTCCGCAATCAATTTTTGCGCAGCTGGATCTTTGGATAGAAGAAAGTTTGCTTTATCAAATTTGCTTTTCGCTACACCATAACGTTTTTCGAAATCAGCATCATTTTGCGCAATAAAATCGCGATACAAGTTGATTGCCTGACCTTTCGGCATAGAAGCGAAATACTTGTCAATCCATTTTTTTGCATCTTCGATTTCAAAATCTCCAGCAATTGAAAGCGTTGAATTAGATGGAACGTAAAAATCCTTGTAGAAATTTACATAATCTTCTTCTTGTGCTGCGTCCAAGTGTTCCATGCTTCCTATTGGTGCCCAGTTGTACGGGTGATTCGTAAACAATCTTTTGAACATTTCTGTAAAAAACGTACCGTAAGGCTGATTGTCAACACGTTGTCTTTTTTCTTCCTTAACAACGCTTCTTTGCGTTTCGATTCCTTTTAAATCAACTTTTGCGTGCAACATTCTTTCACTTTCCAACCACAATCCCAATTCTAATTGATTAGAAGGAAGTAATTCGTAGTAGTAAGTTCTATCTTGAGATGTGTTGGCATTTAAAGCACCACCATTTTTCTCTACCAATTGACTGTATTCCCCACGACCAATATTTTCAGAACCTTCGAACAAGAGGTGTTCAAAAAAGTGCGCAAAACCTGTTCTGTCTGGATTTTCGTTCTTGGAACCAACATGATAAAGAACTGAAACAGCGACAATCGGCGTGCTGCGTTCTTGGTGTAAAATCACGTGGATACCATTAGGAAGGTCGTATTCCACATACTCGATTTTTTTCTGTGCTGAAACACCTAAGGTGGCGGCAAACAGCAAGAAGGATAAAACAATTTTCTTCATTCTATAATTTTTGTCGCCCGAATTTACGGTCTATTTTCCGTTTAGGGGTAAAAAAATGAGGAAAGGAATATTTGTGGGATTTAAGGGCTGGGGATTTTAGAGGCGGAAATGGATATCCGCGAGGGCGGAGAAAACTTAAAACTGAAATCCGCCGTTGTCGAGAAAGTGAAGAGCGATGCCCTAATTGTTGTCGATGGGCGGAGTCGAAATGAATTGATAATTGAAAATATTTATGCGATATGGTGTGCTGACTCACTTATAAAGATTGTCATGTATGGGGAGATCCGCCTAGGCGGAGAAAATTGAGTTCGAATTCAATGTCTAGAACATATCAAATTTGAAAAAAATTAAGCTGCGTAATTGTTGGTTGTCGATACAATGTTGAATTCTTTTGATAAAGAGTAAAATTTCGAAGAAATATTTTTTAGTAACCCAAAGAATGCACTTTTCTTCAATTTTCAAAACTTAGCTTTTCAACTTACTTTCATTTATAGGTGCGTTGTATTTACTCTTAATTTAATTTTTACCGTCGAATCAATTTTGCAAAGTAATTGTGCTTTTCGCAATGGTTCTAACTCCATTTATTACCTCCATGTTGGTGGAATTTCTAATTACTCTACCTCACAATCGCCACTTTTCCAACTTTTTCATCCTTTCCTTGGTTGGTAACGGTCCAGATTATGTACACTCCTGAGGCTGCTTTTTCACCTGAGAGTGTTTGTCCGTTCCAAGTGGCTGTTCCTCCGTTGGAAACTGTTTTAAACACCAAATTTCCTGCTACATCCGTAATTTTTACATCTGAATCGTAGCGTATTCCTTGTATGGTTACTGGTCCGAAATAGTTTGGTCTTACTGGATTCGGAAAAATGTTAACTGAACTATAAGTCGGGTCTTCATAGGTTGCATTGGTGCGATAGGTAACCAATCCTTTGTCTGTCAAAATGTATAACACACCTGTGTTGTGGTCAAGTTTTAAGTCAAAAATATTGTCCGAAATTAAAGGTGAATTTTGGGTGGTGTGTTGTTCGATTATTTCCGAGCCATCTGCGGACAATAAAACAATTCCCGCGTTTGCTGTTCCCATCCATTTTCGGTTTCCACCATCTACTTCAATGTCTGTTATAAATGTGTTTCCAAGTACAAATTCCACATTTCCTTCAAACTGAACTTTTATTCGCTGTGCGTTATAATTCCCCGGTTGCGCATCAAAAGAACGTGAGGCGTTGTACAAAATCGCAAAACCTGCATCTGTGCCAATCCAAATTTCATCGTCGAAATCCGCAGCAAGCGCCGTGACGTTTTTCGAAGGTAAATCTCCAGTATTTGGTCCAGTTGTCAACTGAATACGCTTGTCGTCAGAGGTGTTGTCCAAAGTTCGGTTGTAGTTGTAACCAAAAAGTCCTTGTTCGGCAGTTGCAAACCAAACATTGTTGCGAAAATCAACAATCATTTTTCCTGTTTGGATATTTCGAGCGGCTTGACCATTGTCGTAATTGTACCAATTCCCGTCTTTATCCATGACATTTAGCGGTTTTTCGACATAACCATTTAAAGTCCAAAGATTTCCTCTATCATCGTAGCAGACATCCGAAACATTAGTCCAACCGTTTCCTGCAAAAGTCATGCGTAAGGTGGAATTGTCAGCGGTATAGGTTTGCGCTACTCCATCTGTAAAAACGGTTAATGGTTCGGTTGAAAAAGTACAAGTCGCGAATTGTTTGGTGTTTTTAGGATTGATACTAACGTCTAGGAAATCCCAAATGTCTTTTTCAAACCATTGCGGAACATTATCCACGTTTTTCAAGGACCAATTTCCCTCCTTATCCATTAGATGTACGCCGTTTCTACTAAAAGAAGGAGCTTTTAGAAGTAATCTTCCACTTGCAACAGCCAATTGTCCGTCTTGCCAATCGATACTGTAAAAAGCGTTGTTTCGCGGTCCGTCAAGAGAATAAGATTTTATCGCAAATTGATTCAGAATTTTATAGAGTCCGTTAAAATCATCTGCCATCCAATAAGCTGTTCCATTTTTCGCCAAACGATTGGAATTCAAGTTGATTCCCAAATTGAAAGAAATAAGTGCTTGAGTGATATTAGAGCTACTGTTGAAAAGAAATGATCCACCAAAAGTATTCACGGCCAATTCATCTTCTAGAACATTGATACTATTAATTTCTATATCAAAATCGAATAAATAAAACGGACTTAAACCAGCATTTGTAACTTTAAAAACAGTGTCTCCGCCATAAACTTCCACTTTTCTCAAAATCAATAATTCGTCTTGAAATACTTCCATTTCGTGATAGAAAGAGCTGGAAATTTGAGGAACTCTTGTATCAATTTGCCATTGCGACGGGTCGGGTAGTGCAGGATTGTTAATTAAACCTTTAAGCAAGCGTGTTGGTGTTAACGCAAAAATTGTGTCCCCTTTGAAACTAATGTCGCAAATTCGTTGACTACCGCCGGTTGGAAAAAAACTGTTTCTAACTTCTGTTTTCCCTAAGTTCAGTTCTAAAATGGTATAATCCGTTGCAGCGTAAACGAAATTCCCTCTTCTAAAAAAACGATTGATTCTTTTGGAACTAGGAACACTCGCTAGTTTCAAGGCCGGAATATTAAAAATTCTTCCGTCTTTAAGTTTATCAATATTCCCGTTTTCGTAACCAATCAAAAGCACTTTGTCCACCTCATCGTAATACAAACAAGAAATATCAATGTCCGAAAGTCCGTTGATGGCGTTCATCAATTCGCTTGATTCCGAGGAGTTTGTAAGGTCCAAAACTTGTAAACCATTGTTAAATGCAGTGTAAACACTTGTTTCACTTACTGCTACATCAATGGCTTTAGCGGTAGAGACTATCATTTTCCATTCGCCCATCGCTTGTTGGGAACTCACTAAGAACGTATTTATTGAAAAGAGAAAAAGAAGTAATCGAAATAACATGAATTAGTTAACGTAATTGAGTGGGAAGTATTGTTTTTCGAGTACTAATGATGGCTTACCTCATTAGAAATGAATTTTGATTAACGTTTCCAATTAAAGTTTTAATTTTTCTTTTGCTTCATTTTTCAAACCGCGGCAGACGTTCTCGAAGTTCCACCGCGGATTCAAATTTTCAAGTTTTTATTTTTTTTCTCACAAATTCACTTGCTTATCCTTTGGATGCTTCACGCGGTATTGGAAATTTATAGTTTTACTTTCCTTTGCTTTTATCACTTGTGACCATTCCACGAGTCCGGTGGTTTCGTTGTGTTTTCCTTTGCTAATTTCCAAAATATCGATATTGATTTCGCCGTTTTGGGTGATTGGCAATTGATCTTGAACCACCAACTCAATATTTGAACTTTTCAGGTTTTTGATTTCGATAATATAGGCAAAAGTGCGTTCTCTTTTTTCAGCCACAATCTTGTCTTTCAACTCTTTTTTCAATAAGGTTCTTTTCACAATAATATTTGGATCTTTTCCGAGAGATAGATTCAACGTGTCGTCCATGTTTGTTGGGTCGATGTAGGTTTCCCCGATGTACGTTCCATCAAAGAAAATATTTGCTTTTGACGGCACTAATTGAAGTTCGTCTAGTTTGGTCATTTGTGCGACCAAATAAACTCCAGGATCAACTTTTGGCACCGCATAATATTTGAATTTAGTATCTAATTCTTTTTGTTTTACGAAAACGATATGCTGTTCTCCATTTGATTTTATGGTGTAAGGAAGGTCAATTTTGAATTCGGCAGAAATCAATTGGTTGACCACTTTGGTGAAATCAGCCGCGGTTTTCGCACTTTCTTCACTGTAACTATCGGTCATTGCATAGCCCATGTTGAAAGCTTGATTGGACAACACTCTTGGTGCGTTTGAAGATTCTTTTCGCACTTGTTGTTGGTAATTGTAATAATCAATGTACCAAGGCGAAAGCTCTGGTTTAGTTTTATTAGCATAAGGGTTATTTGTTGAAATACTCAATTTTACGTCGTTCCAATCCAAACCTGTATTTTGATAAACTTGCGATTTGTAGGTCAAAGAGATTTTGCCTGTTTCAGAATCTGAACGAAGGTCATACAACGGAGACCAGCCAGCATTACTCACCAAATAGGATAAAGTGATTTTTCCATTCACAGGTTCGTTGCATTTTACTGTTACAATCACTCGAGGAATCGGTTTGTTTTTATTTGGATCAATAAATCCAGCACCATTTTGATAGTTTCTCAAATCAGATAAACGCTCTTCCATCTTACGTTTCTTCTCTTGTTTCTCACTTTTCCTACGGTTGAGGGCTAACAATTTCTTATTTATCTCGGTGATTTTGAGTTGGTAGTAATCTACGGCACTTTTTAAAAAATTCAACGAATCACTTACTCTTCCTTGTCCTTTCATTTGACCATTATTGGAAATCATATTTTTTGATGCCATCAACACATCAATCTCATCTTGAATTTCTTGTATATCGTATCCAAGATTTTTCAATGAATCTTCCAATTGGGCAATCTCCTTTTTGATTTTGACAGGAATTCCATCTTCTGAAACAGGTCCAGGTTGAGGATAGAAAAGGGAATAACGACTATCGAGAATGGTTAAATTTCCGGTTGCCTTAACCTGAATACTCTTTGCATCGATTTGAGCACTTATCCCTTCAATGATAATTTCACTTACACCTGTTTTTACAGTAAAGTTTGAACGATGGGTCAATTGTGAACCTTGCGAGTAAACAATTACATCCGTTAGGGGTGCTTTGATGATTTCTTTTTCAGTCGCGTTTACTGACCACGCAGCTAAGAAGAACAAAATTGGGAGCAATAACTTTTTCATTTGTTTTGAATTTAGGTTGGCTTACAACCACTTTTAATTTTCGTTCAAAGAAAAATTTGAATTTGTACAAAACTGTTTATTTTCCAAACATTCTTTTCAGGAATAGGTGGTAGTATAAAATCAATAAAATACCGCCACCAAAAGGGATTAAAGCGAGATGAACATATTGTAATGGTCCCCAAAAATATAATTCTTCGAATTCGTAAAATTCACTAATCATCCAATAACTGTTCGCCAAAATCCAAGCAATGACTGCTAAATTGTGATACCATTCCGAAGGAGTACGACGAAAATATTTAGCAACTATAATTGACACAATTAGCGTAGGAAAAATCATGATAACGCCCAAGGTTTTCCACCCCATACTCCAACTCATATCCTTAATCAACCAAAAGAGAATGTGCATGTTTTCGAAGCGACGAATTTTGGAGAAGAGTTGTTCCATGACCTCGTTAGGCTATGTTTATTTTGTAGTGGAGATCACTTTTTCATCACTTTCTCGAACCATTTTCTCCATTTCGTCTGCGTAAGTAACCAATTTTTTTTGAATTTCTCTGTCGTTTGAACCTAGAATTCTAGCAGCTAATATTCCAGCATTTTTTGCTGCATTTAAGGCTACGGTTGCAACAGGAATACCGTTCGGCATTTGCAAAATACTCAATATAGAATCCCAACCATCGATTGAATTACTTGATTTTACGGGAACACCAATCACGGGTAGGGGAGTAAGAGAAGCTGTCATTCCAGGTAAATGTGCTGCTCCACCTGCACCGGCAATTATCACTTTAATTCCTCGGTCGGCAGCAGTTTTTGCATATTCAACCATCCATTCAGGTGTACGATGAGCGGATACAACTCTCACTTCGGAGCTGATTCCCATTTCATCTAAAAAGTCTTTTGCTGCTTGCATTACGGGAAGGTCTGAGGCACTTCCCATGATGATTCCTACTTGTATCATTCGGTGGTTTTATCGGGATTGGTGATGTTGTTTTCCGTTTTTGTGGCTTCCTCTGCCTCGTTGTAATTGACATCAACAATTGGTGAAACTGGTTGCGGAATAGTTGTTGGTGGTACAACTGGCGCGGTTGGACGCTTATCTTCTAAATGTTCGGTTGCGTTTCTTGCTCCGTAGTGAACCGTATTTTCAATGTCTGTAAACACCTGATCCATCGGGCGTGTGATTTCCTCTGTTGTGTCTTTGAGAAGGTTGCCAATATTTAAGTCCTTTTGTATGTCAACTCCAGATTTTTTGATTTCATTTTGAATTTCAGAAGTCGCATTTCGGAACTCGTAAAGTGCTTTTCCTAAAGTTTTTGCGATACTCGGAATACTCTTCGATCCAAAAAAAAGTAGAACGACCATCAGAATTAGTAATATTTCTGATCCAGAAACGTCATTTAAGAAAAGTGCAATTGACATTTTGCAAACTTACAAATTTTGGTAGTCCCTAATTTCAAACCTACTATTCTGTTTTTACATTAAAACATCATTTTTTTGTTTCAAGCCAAGCATACGATAACGAAATTAATAAGCGTGTATGCTTTTTTTTAGACTTTCCTATTTTTTAAAAGTAAATTTTTACAAAATCGTTTATTACTGAAACCTTGACCACCAAATAGCGTTATCTTAAAGTATTTTTTTTATGTACCGAAATTTTCCTCGCGTTTTTCTCGTTTTCTTGATATTTACAGGGTTGGTTTCGTGCCGTGGTGAAAGAAAAAAAGCGGAAAAGATAGATTGGTCTAAAGACCATTCTGTTGATTTTAATCAAGAGGTAAATGAGCGTGAGCAACTTCAAATCAATTTGTTTTTAGCACATCATTACTATTTAAAAATGGAACAGACTTCTTCAGGTTTGCGCTACATGATATTTCAGAAAAGTAGCGAAGGTGAACTTGCGAAAGAAGGACAACTAGCTACAATGCGGGTGAAAATTGAATTACTTGATGGAAGGGTTTGCGATGAAACACCACTTGGAAAAACGGAAACTTTAGTAATTGACAAAAGTGACAAAGAGTCTGGGGTTCACGAGGCATTAAAATTGATGCGCAAAGGTGAACGAGCGAAATTAATTTTACCCAGCTATTTGGGACATGGACTTTTGGGCGATAGAACAAAAATTCCACCACAAGCCGTTTTATATATTGATTTAGAATTAATTGATTTAAGATGAAATTTTTAAAGCTGTCATTCCCCCTTATCTTCCTTTTATTTTTATCCTCATGCGATGAAACTGATCCAAAGGATAAAAATTATGTTAACGAAAAAGAAGACATAAAGCAAAGTTCACCCTTAAAACAAAATAGTTCTTCCTCAGTTTTTGACAAAGACACGACTTTAGCTGGTGCAAAAAAAACACTGTTATCTTTCGATAAAGAAAAAGTTGAAGACATCAAAACTTTTGATAATGGAATGCTAATCAAATGGCTAGAGAAAGGCGCAGGTCCTAAGGTTAAAAAAGGAGACATGATTCTTATTGAGTATCGTTTAGCGTTAGAGGACGGAAGAATTGTTGATGGTAATCACCGTAAAAACTTACCTGCAATTCCCTTTATTGTTGGCTACAACATGCAAACTCCGGGTTGGGATTTAGCTTTTCCAGAAATGCACCTTGGGGATTTTGTAAAAGTGGAAATGCCAGCTTCAATGGCTTATGGTAAGAAAGGTTTAGGTGATGTAATTCCGCCAAATACAAGTGTTTGGTTGTATGCACGACTCTATGCTGCTGTTGCGCCCGGAATTGACGAAGACGGAATAAAATCTTGGAAAATTCTTGAAGGTGAAAAAGAATTACAGAATAATGATAAAGAGGTTACTTTCCACACAATAGTTTCTACGGAGTCCAAAGCAGCAGTCATGAATACTTATCTTTCTAATTTTCCAATACGCTATGTGGTCGGACAGAAAACGGTTGTTCCTGGCTTAAGAGGCATTCTTAACAAAGCGAAAATAGGAGATAGATATTTGGTGTTGTTGGAAGGAAATCAGGCTTATGGAACAAAAGGTTATGCCAATATGATTAAACCAAAAGAAACTGTTTTGTTCAATGTGGAAGTTATAAATGTGCGTTCAACGAATTGAGGTTAAATCGTTTGGCGATTTCAAAATTCGGGTTAAGTTTAGCGAATGAATAACGTACTTTCCTTTTTGTTTTGCTTTTTTCTTTTTCCTCATTCAAACGCACAAAAGAAGCCAACTTTTTCCTTTGAAGTAGATAAAAATTGCTCTTTTCTTACGCATAATCTCGGAGAGCATTGCCTTTCACTAAGCGCCAATAATATAAGGATTTCGTCGAAAGGTAAACGAATTGAAACGCCCGTAAATCAAAATTTTATAGTTGCTCAAATCGGTGAGGAAAAAGTTAAAGAGGACAGAGGTTCGTTCTTTTTTAAGGATAAAATTTCCAGAACTTACAACAAACAAAAAGTTTCGAGTTTCAAGAAAATTGATCACGCTGTTTTTTTGGAGGGAATGCTCTTTTCGAGTAGAGACTCTGTTTCTTACAGTATCGAATTTTGGTTGGAAAAAGACTCCATTTTGAGGTTTAAAGTGAAAATTCAAAATCCCGAAATCAATCGTGTTAGTTTGATTTTTAGTAGTTCTGAGAATGAGAAAATTTACGGACTTGGAATGCAATTTTCTCACGCCAATTTCAAAGGACATAAAGTTCCCATTTTTGTGGCTGAACAAGGAATCGGACGTGGTGATCAACCCATTACCCGAAAAATCGAATTAGTCACAAACTCAGGTGGAAATGCTTACACTTCTTATGGTTCCATTCCAAGTTTTTTCTCAAGTGAACATTACGCTTTGACTTTTGAAAATTACGAGTATGCTCATTTTGATTTTACAGCGACAAATAGCACCAAACTTCAATTTTTTTCCAATGAAATTAAAGGAACGTTGTTCTTTGAAACCAGCTTGTTGGATTTAACAAAAAGTTATTCAAAGTATGTCGGAACAATGTCGGGCTTACCAGATTGGGCGCATGAAGGGGCAATTGTTGGTTTGCAAGGCGGAAGTAAAATCGTCATTGAAAAGTATGAGAAACTAGAAAAAGCTGGTGCAAAAATTACAGGGATTTGGATTCAAGATTGGGTCGGACAAAGAGTAAATAAAGTTGGCAAACAGCTGTGGTGGAATTGGGAACTCGATACTTTGCGCTACAATGATTGGGACAATTTTAAATCTTATTTTCAGTCGAGGAATATTCGAATTTTGGGTTATATCAATCCCTTTCTGGTGGATGCGAAAGAGAAAGGAAATTTTAGAACCAATTACTACGAACAAGCAAAACAAAATTCTTTCCTGGTGAAAAATGAGAACGGTGGAATTTACGCAGTTAAAAACACCACATTTTCCTCAGGAATTTTAGATTTATCCAATCCTGAATGTGTTGAATGGATAAAGAAAATCATTCAAAAAGAACTGATTGATAGAGGTTTTGATGGTTGGATGGCTGATTATGCGGAGGCACTACCTTACTACACTGTTTTGTCCACTTCAACCGGTTCGAAATTCCATAATTACTACCCCGAAATTTGGGCAAAAATCAATCGTGATGCCATAGTTGAAAAAGGTAAATTGAATGAGATTTTCTTTTTCTCGCGAGCGGCGTACACTAAAAGTCCACTTTTCGCAACTGCTTTTTGGCTCGGAGATCAGAACACAAATTGGGGTGAAAACGATGGTCTTAAATCTGCCATAACAGCTTTAAATACCTCTTCATTTTCTGGTTTGAGTGTCATTCACGGTGATATTGGTGGCTACACTTCCGTTGAGAATGCATTTTTAAAAATGAAAAGAAACGAAGAATTGTTAATGCGTTGGATTGAATTTTCAGCATTCACACCACTTTTCAGAACGCACGAAGGCTTTGCACCTGATGTCAACAAGCAAATTTATTCGAATGATAAAATCCAACAACATTTTGCTTATTTCTCTCAGATTTTCAATGAATTAAAAACTTATCGAACTGAACTATTATTGGAACATGAAAAAAACGGAACACCGATTATCCGACACCCAATTCTGATGAATGAAGGCGATAAACGTTTCGAAAATTACACTTTTCAAATGTTTTATTTTGGCGAGAAAATAATAGTTTATCCCGTTTCCGACTCAAAGGTGCAAAAACAAAAAATTGAATTGCCGAAAGGAAAATGGAAACACTATTGGAGTAATAAAATTTTCAATGGAGGTGAAAGTATAGAAATAGATTGTCCTTTGGGTAAACCAGCGGTTTTTGTTCGGCTGGATTGAGTTAAATATATTAGCTAATATCATTTGAGATAAGTGTGTCGCTTTTTGTTAATTCCTCAAAAAGAAAAGAACTATTTTTTGGGCACGTAACTCATCGCTCTTTCCGTAATTGCAGTAATGCTTAAACTTGGATTTACACCAGGATTGGCAGAAATCATTGATCCGTCGCAAATCATCATATTCTTATAATTGAAAACACGATTGTAGGCATCAATCACCCCACTTTCAGCATCTTTTCCCATACATGCTCCACCTAAAATATGAGCAGTTGTTGGAATTCCGAGTAAAGATTCTGTGCTCATGACCATCGCTTTTCCGTTGATA
Source organism: uncultured Lishizhenia sp. (assembly GCA_964636775.1). Taxonomy (GTDB): domain Bacteria; phylum Bacteroidota; class Bacteroidia; order Flavobacteriales_D; family Crocinitomicaceae; genus UBA952. Next base: position 18,124 of record CAZWSY010000039.1, on the reverse strand, counting down.
ATTGTTTCAGTTTTTCGAGCAATTTCTTGTGCTGTTGAATTGAACGCAGTTGGTGCAGGTCCTTTTTCTAAAGATGTTTTTAACCCACCCCAAAATGTTCGTTTTACGCGTAAAGTTGAATCGATGCTTTCCATGTAAAGTAAGATATGTGTTCTACGACTCCAATCGTCAACGAAATAAATTTTTAGGTTGGCCAAAGGGTGTAAAATCCAATCTTTCAGCATATTAAATGCACGTTCAAGCATTGTTTTTCCTGAAACCATTGGTGCCATGAATACTCGCCAAAATCCTGAACCAGCTGAATATTTTACGGGTTCAACATGTCTGTTTTCGTCCACATGAACAATTGAACCAATAGCAATTCCTTCAGAAAATGACGTTTTTTTATCGAAAGTTGTTACACCAATCAGACTTTCAGAATTGGTGCGAACGCCTTTCCCTAAGGTATCTGAAATATTGGGTAATGAGCCATTTTTTAAACTCAATAACAAGGGCATTGTTCCCATAACACCACCCGAAAAAATCACTCCTTTTGCTCCAATAGTACGTTTTCGGGGAAAATAAGAGGTTGAGTTTTTTACCACAATATCATACCCCTCACTTCCGTCCTCATTTCTCGGAATAACATCAACAACCTCAGTTTCTGCCAAAATTTCAGCACCCAATTGTTGAGCGAGGTAGAGGTAGTTTTTATCCAAAGTATTTTTTGCATTAAATCTGCAACCCAACATACAAGCTCCACAAAGATTACAGCCCGTTCTGTCTGGACCTTTTCCATCAAAATAAGGGTCTGAAACGGTTTTTCCTGGTTCTCCAAAATATACAGCAACCTCCGCTTTTTCAAATTTTTCGGGGTCGCCAAGTTGAACTGCCAATTCCTGCATCGCTTTGTCACTTTTGCTCATGTAGGGATGTTTATTCGCTCCAAGCATACGTTTTGCCTCCTGATAAAAGGGCATTAATTCCTTCTCCCAATCTGCTAAACCTTGCCATTCTCCCGAGTTGAAAAACGGAGAACGAGGAATAGGAAGAGTATTGGCATAAACCACTGAACCACCACCTACTGCAACACCACTCAGCACCGCAACATGACGATAAAATTGCAATTGAAACATTCCTTTTAACCCCAATTTTGGATACCACATCCACTTCTTCAAATTCCAATTTGTTTTTGGGAAATCCTCTGGTTTATTGAACCATTTACCTTTTTCAATCACCAAAACTTTATATCCTTTTTCCGACAAGCGCAATGCTGAAACAGATCCGCCAAATCCACTTCCGATGATAATGTAATCGTAATCCGTTTTGTTGTTAACCATATTTTTTTCAGATTGAAAGTTCAAATCAAAATATTAATGGAATATTGAAAAATCGCTGTAGGGTCGTAATTCATTATGGCTCTACGATTTTTCAATAACTACTGCATACCCTTGTCCAACACCAATACACATCGTTACTAGTGCGTAGCGTTTTCCAGTGATTTGAAGGGTTCTGGCTGCTGTCAATAAAATACGTGCTCCACTCATTCCTAAGGGATGTCCTAACGCAATTGCTCCACCGTTTGGATTGATTCGTGGGTCGTTGTCCGCTAAGCCTAAAGCGCGTGTGCAAGCTAAAACTTGTGCTGCAAAGGCTTCGTTCAATTCCAAAACATCCATGTCGTCAAGAGTCAAACCTGCTCGACTCAACGCTTTTTTAGATGCCTCCACCGGACCTATTCCCATTATTCTCGGTTCAACACCCGCCACTGCAGCACTAACAATTCGCGCTAGTGGTTTCCAATTATATCGTTCTACAGCACTTTTTCCTGCTAAAAGTAACGCTGCTGCACCGTCGTTCAAACCCGACGAATTTCCGGCTGTAACCGAACCGTCCTTTTTGAATGCAGGTTTTAAACTTGATAAAGATGCTAAGGTTGTTGACGGACGAGAAAATTCGTCGCGGTTAAAAATAATGGGGTCTTTTTTCTTTTGAGGAATTACGACATCAACAATTTCACCGTTGAAAAAACCTGATTCTACAGCTTTTGCAGCCTTTTCTTGCGACCAAGCCGCGAATTGATCTTGTGCTTCGCGTTCAATTCCAAATTTATCTACCAAATTTTCAGCCGTCATCCCCATTGCGTCAACACCGTAAACTTTTTCCATTAAAGGATTGATAAAACGCCAGCCGAAAGAAGAATCGAACATTTGAGCGTCTCGACCAAAGGCAGAACTTGTTTTCGAAATCACCCAAGGACCACGGGTCATGTGCTCTATACCACCAGCGATGTAAATATCTCCAGCTCCATCTTTTATTGCACGAACAGCGTTTATAGTTGCGGCCATTCCAGATGCACACAAACGATTCACAGTTTCTCCAGCAACTTCAACGGGTAAACCAGCCAATAAGCCTGCCATTCTCGCAACGTTTCGGTTGTCTTCGCCAGCCTGATTTGCGCAGCCCAGAATAACTTCTTCTATTTCTTTTTGATTTAATTCGGGATGTCTGTCAACTAAACTTTTAATAACCGTTGCAGCCAAATCATCCGCCCTAACCGAAGAAAGTGAACCACCAAAATTTCCTATTGCGGTGCGCACACCATCTACCAAGTAAACTTCCATAATGCTTGTTTAAATTCTCGACTAAGATAGTTGTTCGGAGTGAATAGTGAATAGCTAATAGTGAATAGCTAATAGTGAATAACTAATAGTGAATAGTGAAGCCTGCGACGCACTGAGCGGAGTCGAAGTGAGCGGAGTCGAAGTGAGCGGAGCCGAAGTGAGCGGAGTCGAAGTGAGTAAAGTAGAACCGCAAATAAATCCTTCTAAAATTCAATTATTTTTTGGATTCGAATACAAAGTAACCTCCTCTGCTGAAATTTCTTTTCCTCCCAAAATGATCAAACGTTCAACAATATTTCTCAACTCACGTATATTACCAGTCCAATTGACATTTTGAAGTGCTTTTAGAGCTTCAACGGAGAATTGTTTTTCGGCGATTCCGTGTTCTTGGCAAATTAAAGACATGAAGTGCTTTGCCAAAATTGGAATGTCGTCTTTTCGGTCGTTTAAGGAGGGAACATGAATGAGAATTACGGCTAAACGATGGTATAAATCTTCTCGGAAACGTCCTTCTGCAATCTCTTTGGTTAAATCTTTATTGGTAGCGGCTAAAACACGACAATTGACTTTTATATCTTTCTCACCACCAACACGTTGAATAACATTTTCTTGTAAAGCACGAAGAACTTTTGCTTGAGCAGGTAAGGACATATCACCAATTTCATCCAAAAAAAGTGTGCCACCACTCGCAAGTTCAAATTTTCCTTTTTTATCCTTAACAGCAGATGTGAATGCGCCTTTTTCGTGTCCAAAAAGTTCACTTTCAATTAATTCTGCTGGAATTGCCGCACAGTTAACCTCAATGAATGGCATTTTACCACGATTAGAAAGGTCGTGAAGTGAACGTGCCACCAATTCTTTTCCCGTTCCATTTTCGCCAGTAATCAAAACGCGTGCATCGGAAGGAGCAACTTTTTCAATCATTGCTTTAATTTGTTGAATTCCAGCTGATTCACCAATAATTGTACTTCCTTTTAATCGTTTAACGGTTGATTTTAAAATTTTGGTTTCTTGTACAAGATGATTTCTGTCCTTTACGTTCCTCAACGTAACTAAAATTCGATTGAGGTCAAGCGGTTTTTCAATGAAGTCAAAAGCCCCTTTTTTAATGGCTTGCACAGCATTTTCGACGGTTCCGTGTCCTGAAATCATGATGATTGGAATTTCGATAGCTTTTTCTTGTAATGCATCAAGTAGTTCATTTCCATCCATTTGAGGCATTTTTATATCGCAAAAAACCAAGTCAAATTGATTGGCTAAAATTAAATCCAAACCTTGTTTACCGTTCTCTGCTTCGCTTACTTGACAATCTTCAAATTCTAAAATTTCTTTTAATGCTCTGCGAATTGCACGTTCATCATCAATAATTAAAACCTTCATTTTCTTCTTATTTTTTTGTAAGCCAATTCAAAAATCTCTCCAAAATTATTTTACCGTTCGCTCCAGCATTGGAACAAATTTGAAAGTACCATATTCTTTAATTTCGAGACTGTTATCTGCTTGTTTTACAATGTAAAGCATCTTCTGCTCGACACCTTCACCTACTGGGATTACCATTACTCCTCCCACCTTCAATTGTTCCACTAATGCAGCTGGAATTTCGGGTGCACCACAAGTAACCAAAACCTTATCATACGGTGCATACATTGGACTACCCTTAAATCCATCACCGAAAAATAGTTTTGGTAAAAAGTTAAGATGTTGAATAACTTTTTTCGCCTTCAAATGAAGTTCATGGTGTCGCTCGATAGAAACTACTCTAGCTCCAAGTTGACATAAAATCGCTGTTTGAAATCCCGATCCTGTTCCTATTTCTAGGATTTTATCGCCTTTTTGAACATTTAATAAATAGGTTTGAAAGGCCACAGTTGTTGGGTGAGAAATAGTTTGTCCGCTTCCAATTTGAAATGCTGTATTGGAATAAGCTTGTTTTTCAAATGCTAACTCTAAAAAATAATGCCTTGGAACAGCATCAAAAGCGGCAAGTATTTTTTCGTCATTGAAGTTGTTCTTACGCAATTCTTCAATCAACATTTTGCGCTGACCTTTATGTTTGTATGTGTCAATAAATTGATTGATTGTCATTAGTTTATTTTCAAGTATTTTTCAATGTCCTTGTTGTTTCCATATAAAACAATAATATCTCCTTCTTTCAAAAGTGTTTGAGGTGAGGCAACCCCTTGAACATTCGAAACTTTATTGAAAAATCCTTTTGAAATCTCTCGATTTTCCATTCGTATGGTGGTCAAAACCACTAGATTCATGTTTCTTCTAAATCCAATTTCTTCAAGGGTTTTACCAACAAAATGATTTGGGACTGTGACCTCCACAATACTGTATTCACCATTTAATTCAAAGGAATCGACCACGCCTCGAAGACACAGTTTTTTAGCCCATCTTTCCGCAGTTTCAACCTCTGGATTTACAATTTCGGTGATTCCCATTGCTCTTAAAACATTCTCGTGCATCGGATTTATCGCTCGGCTAATCAAACGTTTAACATTTTGATTTTTGAGAATTGCAGTCGCCATAATGTTTGCACCTTGGTCTTCACCGATTGCAACAATTACAATATCCGAGTCACGTATAGGTAAACCAGTCATTGTATGTGCGTCAGTTGCATCCATGCAAATGGTGTAGGAAATGCTCTCTTTCATGGATTCAACTTTCGCCATGCTGCTATCCACACCGATAACTTCATTTCCTTGTTTCGTAAGTTTCATCGCGAGTGAAGAACCGAAATTCCCCAATCCGATGATGATGTATTTCATCATAACACTTTAATTTATTAGGATTTCCTCCTTAGGGTATTTGTAATTTTTATACTTAACTTTTTGAATAACAGCAATTAATATTGTCAATGTGCTCACCCTTCCAACAAACATAAGCGCAATAAGAACAAGTTTCCCACCTTCACCAAAATGGGGTGTTAGATTCAAGCTAAGACCAACAGTACTAAAAGCGGAAAATGCCTCAAATGCGAGTCCAATAAATCCTTTATCTGGTTCCATTTTTACAAGAAGCAATATAGCAAAACCAATAAAAGCAAGTGAAAGAGAAATTATCGCAAAGGCTCGACGAACAGAAATATCGGCTACTTCTCTTCTATTTATTTCTATTCTATCTTTTCCTCTTGCTAAAGAAATGAAGTTCAATGTTGCAATGGCGAAGGTACTCGTCTTAATACCACCACCTGTTGATGCAGGAGAAGCTCCAATCCACATTAAAAGGATAATGAACATAATTGTAGGAAAACTAAGCGCGGTCATGTCGAAGGTATTAAAACCAGCAGTTCGAGGTGTTGTTGCACCAAAGAAAGAAGTAACAATTTTACCGAAAAAACCATGTTCTTTAAGTACGCCATTGTATTCAAAGTAATAAAATCCTATTGTTCCAACAACAATTAATACAGCAGTTGTGATTAAAATCAATTGCGTATTAATGTTAACAATCCATGGTACATGCTCCGCTTTTCTCGTTCCAAAGAATTTAAACATTTTTAATCTAATCCTATACTTTATGAATTTCAGAACGTTGAATACAATTGGAAAACCTAATCCTCCAAATATAAACAAGGCACAAATAATTAGTTGAAAAGAATAGTTATATTTCACCGCATTATCATATAAACCATTGGAATAAGTTGAAAAACCCGCGTTGTTGAACGAGGAAACACTATGAAATAGGGCAAAAAATAAATGATCGAAAATATCGTCAAAATGATTGGTTGGAGTAGTTAAATAAATTCCCAGCGCTCCAAAAACAATGATGGTTAGTGTAAGTAACACAATTCTACTTAGTGTTTGAAACACTTTTCCTATTTGGCTTGTACTTGTAAGTTCGCCAAGAACCAACGTGTTTTCAATCGAACTCGAACCTTTGAAAAAATAACTAAAATAACTAGCGAAAGTCATAATCCCCAAGCCTCCAATTTGAATTAGAATCATAATAATAACCTGTCCGAATTTCGTGAACTCAGTGCTCGTATCGAGTACCGCGAGGCCAGTTACGCAAACGGCACTCGTTGAAGTGAATAACGCATCAAGGAATGAAATTCCGTGAACTGTTGAGTTGGGGAGTTTTAAACACAATGTTCCCAATAGAATAATTGCTAAAAAGCTGATAATGAAAAGTTGAGCAGGATTAAGTATTTTTCGTTTGTATTGTATTTGGATAGTTGAAAACTCACGAACAAAGAGGAATATTGAGGCTAAAACGTAAGCAAAATTCCATTTAAAGAAGTTGATTTCGTGAAGAAAGTTGAAAATAATTAACAAGTAAAATCCAACGAAAAACAAATCATAAAAAAGAACAGTCAAATTTAGTTTTCGAAGTTCATAATAGCGTAATCCAACAGTAACAACCCCAAGACCCATCCCTGTTTTCAGAAAAAATTTGAAAACAAAATCAAATTCAGAACCATTTTTTGAACCGAAAAACAACAAAACACTAAACAGACAGAGCAAACTAAAGACTGTTGAGGTGCGCTTTATAAGTGAAATCACATTCATGATAGAAAGGGCAAATTTATATGAATCTAAGAACCCTTTAACACATAGGCTTTAATAATTCTTATATTTGCAGACTTCATTGAAAAATTGGATTTACTAGCTTAAGTATTTTTGTAAAACTGAATTTAGTTTTATCCTAAAATTGATATTAATTTATGAAAATTGTAGTTACAGGAGGAGCTGGCTTTATCGGTTCTAATACATGCGAAGCTTTTTTAGAGGAAGGACATGAGATAGTTTGCATGGACAACTTCCTCACTGGAAAAAGAGAGAACATTGAGCATTTGCATTCCAATCCTAACTTTTCTCTTGATGAAGGAGACATCCGCAACTTAGAGGATTGTAAAAGAGCAGTTGAAGGTGCTGATTTAGTTTTACACCTAGCTGCCTTGGGTTCGGTTCCTCGTTCTATTGCCGACCCAATTACATCTAATGATGTTAACATCAATGGATTTTTGAACATGATTGTTGCCTCGAGGGATGCAGGAATTAAACGTTTTGTTTATGCGGCCTCTTCTTCAACTTATGGTGACTCAGAAAGTCTTCCGAAAGTAGAACATATTATTGGTAAGCCTTTATCTCCTTATGCGATCACAAAATACGTCGGTGAACTTTATGCAGACGTTTTCAGCAAAACTTACGGAATTGAATGCATTGGTTTACGTTATTTCAATGTTTTTGGAAGAAGACAAGATCCTGATGGTGCGTATGCTGCGGTTATTCCAAAGTTTTCAGCCGCAATGATAAAAAGAGAATCTCCGATAATTAATGGAGACGGTTCTTTTTCTCGTGATTTTACCTATATCGACAATGTTATCCAAATGAACCGCCTAGCTTTGTTTACTGAAAATAAAGACGCTGTAAATCAGGTATATAATGTTGCTTTCGGTGAAAATTCAACGTTAAACGAACTGTATTTTGAGATTCGTAAAAATTTGGCTGAATTTGATAAAAGTATTGCTGAAATAGAACCAGTTTATGGTCCTTTTAGAACCGGAGACATTCCTCATTCACTTGCGTCAATTGAAAAGGCCAAAACACTTCTTGGTTACGACCCGAAATATTCATTGAAGTCGGGATTAAAAGAAACCGTTCGGTGGTATTGGGAGAATGTAGTTCAGAAAGCTTAAAATCATTTTAAATATTGCAAGCCTCGACTTCGTTCGGGGCTTTTTTTTTGCACTTATGGTAAGAAAACTAACACTTATCAAAACTTAACTTTCAAATAGTTTTTCTCACGATAGTTTTAGTTCAAAATTGAGAAAATGTCTGGTTTGAGAAAAGATTTTGCAGCGGAGTTATTATCTGCTTATTACCGAAAGAAGAGATCTTCGGCTTATAAAATTACTATCGGTCTTTTCCTTTTCCTTTTCATCAATTCAATTTCTTATCCACTATTTAATGATAGCACGTCAACCGTACTACTCGATCGCAATGGAAAACTCCTCGGTGCTCGTATTGCAGAGGATGGACAATGGCGTTTTCAGGAGTCAGATTCCATTCCTTACAAATTTGAAAAATGTTTGATTGCTTTTGAAGATAGGAACTTCTACTATCATTTCGGTTTCAGTTTCAAGGGAATAATTCGGGCATTCAAACAAAACTTATCCAGTGGAAAAAGGAAAAGTGGCGGAAGTACACTGACCATGCAATTGGTTCGTTTGATGCGCAAAAATCCGCCAAGGAATTATTCCGAGAAGTTAGTCGAAATTTTTCTGGCAACACGAATTGAATTCACTCATTCTAAAAAGGAAATTTTAAGACTTCACGCATCACACGCACCTTTCGGAAATAATGTTGTTGGGTTGGAAGCTGCTTCTTGGCGTTATTTCAATCGTCCTTCTCACCAATTAAGTTGGGCTGAATGTGCTGTTTTGGCCGTGCTCCCTAATGCGCCAGGCTTGATTTATCCGGGTAAAAATCACTCAAGATTGTTGGCGAAAAGAAACCGTTTGCTGCACCATTTATACTCCAAAGGTTATTTTGACAAAACAACGCTTCATCTCGCTCTCGAGGAGTTGCTTCCCGACAAACCGCTTCCTTTGCCCAATGAAGCACCACAATTTTTAGATCGTTGTATAAAATCTGGAAAGAAAGGGAAAACAATTCACTCAACACTTTCTCTTTCGGTTCAAAAAACCGCACTACGACAACTCGAAACTTACTGTTCTAATTTACAAGAACGACTCATTTTCAACGGTGCAATCGTTATCACTGATGTCCATACGGGTGAGCTTTTGGCGTACGTAGGGAATACCAAAAACATCAGTAATGAGCATGCTCCTTGGGTTGATTGTGCGGCAGCACCGAGAAGTTCAGGAAGTATTTTAAAACCTCTGCTTTATTCTGCTTGCCTTGAAAAAGGAATTTTAACGCCTGAAATGTTGCTCTCAGATGTTCCCTCTAGTTTTGGGTCTTTTTCTCCAAAGAATTTCTCAGGACAATATGAAGGTGCAATTCCTGCAAGTGAGGCGCTTTCAAGGAGTTTGAATATTCCAATGGTTCATTTGCTTAATGAATTTGGAGTACAAGCTTTTCACCAAGAATTGAGAAATTTTGGTCTTTCAAGTATTAAACGTCCTGCAAATCATTACGGTTTGTCGCTAATATTGGGTGGGGGAGAGGTGCGTTTGGATGAAATGACTCAGGTTTACACCAATCTTGCACGTAAGTTGATGGACAGAGAAGTGATTCGCCTAAAAGAGTTCAAAAATCAAATCGACAACCGAATGGGAAGCATGAAAAGTGTTTCCAAATTAGCTATTTATCAAACCTTTCAATCGTTGTTAGAAGCAAATCGACCTGATGAGGATAATAATTGGAAATTGTTTTCTTCCTCCAGAAAAATCGCTTGGAAAACGGGTACAAGTTTTGGATTTAGAGATGCTTGGTCGATTGGTGTAACTCCGGATTATGTTGTAGGGGTTTGGGTTGGCAATGCAGACGGAGAAGGTCGACCTGGATTAACGGGTGTAAAAGCTGCCGCACCGCTAATGTTCGATGTATTTCGGCTTTTGCCCGAAAAAAACAAATGGTTCATAGAGCCTAGCGGAGAAATTAAGTTTTTGGAAATTTGTTCTGAAAGTGGTTTTCCTTCTGGAATAAACTGTTTGAACAAAAAACAAGTTAATGTTCCATTGAATGCACATTTTCAGCAACAATGTCCTTACCACAAAATCGTTCATTTGGATGAATCAGAGCGTTTTCGGGTAAACAGTGAATGTGAGATTATTTTTAACATGAGGAAAGTGAGTTGGTTTGTTTTACCTGCTATAATGGAAAAGTTTTATCAGCTTAAACATCCGAATTACAAATCTTTGCCCGCTTTTCGAGATGACTGTAATTCATCGAATAATGAAAATACAATGGCTTTTATTTACCCTCGAAATAATGCGTCTATCTACCTTCCATTGGAAATTGATGGTTCGTTGGGGAAAGTGATATGCGAGTTAACCTACAAACGCAATTCAAAAAGAGTGTTTTGGCACTTGGACAAACGGTACATCGGGGAAACAATTGATATTCATCAGATTGCTATTCAACCCAGTAAAGGTACTCATCAACTAACAGCAGTGGATGAAGATGGAATCAGTAGATCAGTAAAATTTAAAATAGTTGGCAGAGAAAAGAAATAAAGGGTTCGCTTGGAGTTCAATTTGAAATGGTAGTTATTCCAATAACCCTACTAAGCTTCAAACCATAGCATTGGTATAAATTTTTCGCGATTTTCAGGTTTAAAGAAATTGTGATTACATGGAATTTCTTTCACGCAATCCAAACCAGTTCGTTTTGCGAAACCGTAAGCTTGAATGGGTCGAATAACTTGATCGTATGTACCCATAATGATTTGAAAAGGAATTTTTTCAGATTTGACAATACGAGCAATTGCTTTTTCATCGGTGCGCAACATTCGGAATCCTCGCCATGTTAAACTTGCCCTTCTAAAGGCGGTTTCATCAGAAAGAAAATGTTGGACAAAATCGTAAACTTTCGGACGAACTAATTTTAATGTCAACGCGATTTTTGCAACTCTTTTCGCACGATTTGGGTTTTTCTCCCATGCGCGAAACAAACTTCTGGCAAGCGGTTGGTGTGAACTTTTGTTGTAAAAACTGTTGTTGTCCAATCCGTCTGGAGCCATTAGTGTAACACTATTGATTTGAGTGTATAAATGAGGAAACATAATCATTGCAAAACGACCTCCTTGAGAATAGGCGAGAAGATGAAAATTTGCAACATGTTCGTTGGCCAACAATTCACGGAAAAGGGAAAGGAATTCTGGAGTGGAGATTGGATTTTTTTCGATTCTATTTTCTGGATATTTCGATTCGCCATGAAAGAAAAGATGTAAGGCAATCCATTTTCTGTTTGGCTTGATAAGAAAAGTGTAATCTTCGTAAGTTCTACCGTGTCCGTGCAAGCAAATTACAGTTTCTTCACCTTGACCAGCAGTGAAATATTCCAGTTCCAAATCTTCTTGTTTAATCAACTTGCGGTTTATGGCAAGCGATTCTTGTTGTCCTTCGCCCATTGATTTCTAGGATCCAATTTTAAAATTGCGTCATAATACATACTCGCTTTTATGTAATCCCCCCTCATGTGAGCCTTAAAAGCGAGTCCGCTAAGTTCGTCAATTCTTATGATTTTGAGGTTATCAATAGCACAAGAGGATTCGTTATTGATTGTTAAAGATATCTCATAAAATTCTATTGCCTGCTTGATTTCACCTTTTTCGTGATGAGAAATTCCCTGCGCACAATTCCAAACTTCAGACCAAGGACAATAAAATAAAGTTACTACAGAAAAAATCAGACTTGAGAAAAGTAAAGTCCAACTTAAAGGTTTTATGTAAGTTTGAACAGTTGCAACCAAGAATCCAAACAAAAATCCGCTTATCATCGCGAATATTGCAACGTTCCATCCCCAATTCAAATTTCCCCAATGACAAAGTGGAATAAAAAACAACATTACAACTAAACTCAAATGTTTTGTAACAATTTTAAATCTTGCATCGATAAACGTACTTGAAAAAACAAAACCATAAAGAGCGTAATTCACCCCCGATAACCCAATTCCAGCATCATCAGAGAATGCCAATTGGAAAGCGGATGAAATAGTTGATGCAAAAAGTCCAAAGAAGAAAAATTTTAAACTTCCAATTCTTCGTTCTACATAAGAACCAAGTAGTAAAAAACTTAAAATATTTAAAGTGAAATGAGGAAGTTTTATATGAACAAAACTATTGGTGGTTATTCCCCAAAATTGCAATAAGTAAATATCAATTGCATTAGGCGCACCAAAAAGGGTTAATGTTTCATTAGAGATTGTCGGTGCTTTTTCATAAATATGAATGGCTAAAAAGATTATTCCACAAAAAGCGACCAGCAACCAAGTCAAGCGAGATTCAGTCAAATTTCTTTTGATCGTCAATAAAATTGATGTCATAATACAAATTTAGTTTATCGGTTTATGTTCGAAAACTATTCATGTCAATTATTTGAACGATGGTTTGTCGATATAAGTTTTGAATATCAAATTCAAAGCCTTGACTATTTCTCCGCCACTGGTAGGTATTCAGTTCCGTTTCTGCTTCCCGGTGTTTCTTTTGTGCCTGTACTGAGTGTTGCTCTGAGCCCAGTCGAAGTGAGTCGAAGTATCAAGCAAAAAAGAAAGGCAAGAATTCCTTTGCAAGGTCGTTACGTATTTTCCTCCCTCAATGCAACCCTATCTATACACAATTCACCTATTTTCGTATAAAATTTTTGACAATGAAGATGTGGATAGTACTAGTTTTTGTGTTGGTTGCGTTTCGTTTATCTGCGCTTGATTTAACGATAACCTTAACGAGTATACCGGCAAATACACCTGTAAATGACCAAATTTATATTTCCGGAAGTTTTAATAATTGGAGTGTAGGTAGTCCAAGTGCAATAATGGCTTTTCAAACCAATGGAACGCGACGAATTGTCATTCAAAATGTGAGTGGTACTATCGAATTCAAATTCAACAGAGGGAATTGGGATACTCCTGAGGGTACAGCTAGTGGTGGTTTTCGTCCAAACCGCACCTACAATACCGCAAACGGAGCAAATTTGAATCTTACGATTGAAGGTTGGGAAGATCTGACCGGAAATAATGGAAGTACCGCCAATGCTAACGTATTCATTTTGAGTAATAATTTCTCAATTCCACAACTCAATCGAACTCGAAAAATTTGGATGTACCTGCCAAATGATTACCAAACTGCCCCTCAGAAAAGGTATCCTGTGATTTACATGCACGACGCACAAAATATTTTTGATCAAGCCACTTCATTTTCAGGTGAATGGCAAGTCGATGAAACACTATCACTATTACAAACTCAAGGTAATTACGGGGCAATAGTTGTCGGAATTGACAATGGTGGTTCAACGCGTATTGATGAATATTCTCCTTGGATCAACACTCAATATGGTGGAGGACAAGGTGATGAATATGTTTCCTTTTTGGTAAATACTTTAAAACCTTACATCGACCAGAATTACCGAACTTTGGTTACTGCACCAAATACAGGAATCATTGGAAGTTCGATGGGTGGTTTAATTTCCCTTTACGCCGTTTCAGAATACCCAAGCGTTTTTGGAAAAGGTGGCATTTTTTCTCCTTCAATTTGGTTTGCTAGGAACAGCGTACAAAGCCAAATTACCAGTAAAAATTACACGAATACACCTCTAAGATTGTATTTTCTAGGTGGAACAAACGAATCAACTTCAATGGTTTCAGATATGCAAAATGCACGTAACGCTTTTGTTGGCTCAGGCGTGCAAGGAACATCGGTTAGTTTGGTGACACATCAAGATGGTGCCCACAGTGAATGGTATTGGCGAAGAGAGTTTGGTGCGGCTTACCAATTTCTTTTTCCTGCACCCGTTCAAGAAACCAACGATTTAAACGAATTGTCAGTTTTAGAACTAAATATTTTTCCTAATCCTGTTTTGGAAGAACTCAATATCCAATCTAATTTCGAAGGCAAACTTGCTTTTTCAGTAACCAATTTGGACGGAAGAACCATTCATAACGGTGAAATGATCGGAGGAAATTTGAAATTAAATTTAAATCATTGGGCAAGTGGCTCCTATTTTCTAAACATCAATTTCAAAGGACAAAACTTAGTAAGAAAGTTTCAAGTACCTTAATCCCATCCTTTTTTCGCTATTTTTTGTTAAGCGAAACGCTTGGTAAATTTCAATTTCTAATTTTGGCAACTAAATTATTACTCAAATGAAAAGAAGTTATTTAATTATTGGTGGAATTGTTGGTTTAGCTTTGATTTTGTTTCTCGCCTATCGTGGGGCTTACAACACCGCCATCCAACTCCAGGAAAACGTAGATGAAAAATGGGGGAATGTTCAATCTGCTTACCAACGTCGTGCAGATTTAGTTCCTAATTTAGTGGAAACCGTCAAAGGTGCTGCCGCAAATGAAAAGGAAATTCTCACGAAAGTTACGCAAGCAAGAGCTGGAATTGTCGGTGTTGCCGATGAAATCAAGAATGCCCAAAATCCTGAGCAATTGGAAATGCTGGGTAAAAAAATCAATACAGCCATCAATTTAGCTTATGAGGCTTATCCTCAAATTCGTTCTACTGAGAATTTTCAAGGTTTACAAATTCAATTGGAAGGAACAGAGAACCGCATTAACAGAGAACGTGATTTGTATAACGAGTCTGTAAAAGAATACAATACCCACATTCGAGGCTTCTTTAACAGCATGTTTTTAAGCAAAGAAACCTTCCCGAAAAAAGAAGGATTCAAAGCGAGTGCAGGTGCTGAAAATTCACCTAACGTAAAATTCTAATCATGCTTTCCGAAGCTGAAAAAAAAGCAATTTCAGAGGCGATTCATAAAGCAGAATTACTCACCTCAGGAGAAATTCGTGTACATGTGGACAACGAATGCTCGGGTGAACCTGTGAAACGTGCTATTGAGGTTTTTGAAAGTCTTGGAATGCACGCAACGGCTGAACGAAGTGGGGTTTTGATTTACATCGCTTTTGATAGTCACAAATTAGCAATTATCGGCGACAAAGGAATCAATGAAAAAGTATCCCACAATTTTTGGGATTCCACGAGAGATCACTTGATTAATCACTTTAAACGTGGTGAATATGCTAAAGGGATTATCGCCGCAGTTTCAGAAGCTGGAGAACAATTAAGTGTACATTTCCCTCGCAAAGAGGATGATACAAATGAACTAAGCAATGAAGTTACTTTCTCCTAAAAGTGCACTGGGAAATCTGAAAAATCAGTTAATTCTGGTTTTCATTTTGATAGGTTTTGGGTTGTTGGCACAATTTCCGAAGCCTTTAAATCCTCCTCGTTTATACAATAATGTTTCGAAAATCAAATTATTAAATAGTCAGGAGGAGGCGCAATTAGAAGAGAAGTTGTTGCAGTTTGAACAGCAAACTTCTAACGAAATTGCAGTAATTGTTATCGACGATTTGTTGGGTTTAGAACCTTCCGAATATTCTTTTAGAATTGGTGAGGCCTGGGGGATTGGTAAGGCGAAAGAAGATAATGGTGTCGTTATTTTGGTTAAACCAAACAAAGAAAACGGTGGACGACAAGTGTTTATCGCTGTTGGACGTGGTTTGGAAGCAGTAATTCCAGACTTAATGACCAACGAAATTGTAAACAAGGAATTGCTACCCAATTTCAAGCAGGACAAGTATTTTGAAGGGTTGAACAGTGCTGTTGATATTCTAACCAAACTCGCCAAACAAGAATTCGATACGAATAAATACCTCAATCAGAAAAAGGATAGTTTGGGATTTTTTGGAGCATTTCTTTTACTGATTTTCATCATTGTAATTGTTGTAATCCTCTTCAAAAAAGGCGGAGGAGGTGGAAGAGGTGGAAGAGGTGGAGGATTTACACTCGGAGATGCCTTAATCATGGGTGCCATGATGTCAGGTTCGGGTCGAAGTGGTGGTGGTGGTGGTGGCGGAGGCTTCGGTGGATTTGGTGGAGGAAGTTTTGGCGGTGGAGGCTCTGGTGGAAGTTGGTAGAGATTTTGGAAATTGAAAATTTGACAAAAAAAAGCTCGTGGAATTTAACACGAGCTTTTTTTGATTTTACAAGAATCTATCCGTTGAAAATAGCTGGTAATTTCATCGCAACGCCCATATCTCCACTGATTCGAACCTTTCCACTCATAACAGCAGCCATAGGATTTAAATCGCCTGTCAAAAGTTGTTTAAAATCATCTAATGACACATTTACAGTACAATCTGCATCTTTTTTTTCCGTGCTAACGATGTTAGTCGCACCTGTCCCATCTAAATGTAAACATCCCTCCTCAAAGTCAAAACGCAAAGTGTTTCCTAAGGCTTCTGCTCCATTAGTTTTTTGGTGAACCAATGGCATAATTGTATCTAAACTCATATTTTAATTTTTTGCCCGAAGATAATCAAAGTTGAAAGTAGAGAAACGTATTTTTAATTTTAAAAGTTAAGTTTTGAATTTTGAGACAACTTCGAGAAGTGGGGGCGTTGTGGCGAATTAATCAAAATCGACACCAAAGGAATTTTTAACCGATTTCGAAATATTGCGGATTAAGTCCTTGTTAACGTGCTAGCTATCGAAATAAATTTTTATTATTTGGAAAGAGTTTAGTAAAAAGTTCAATTCTAATTATACTAAATTTTCCATTTCCAAGAGCACACCTTCCTTTAAACTACAAGGAGAAATTACAAGTTTGTTTGCTTTAATTTTATTGACGACCCATCTGGTTTTTACAGCGGCAATAGGAGCCATTTTTTTACGGATTGGAATGATAAATGGGTGATCATCTCGTTCAGCTTGCGAGGATTTAATTAAATAGTTTAGAATTTCAAGAAATTTTTCAAAAGGAAGGTTTTGTGTTGAAAACCCCGATGGATAATTACAATTGTGACCAATTTCATAGAAGGTTTCAAAACTTCCTGACGCTCCAATCAAAGTTTGAACTTCTAAACTTTCAAAGAACGTATTCGTGTTGTTTTCCAAAAAAAGTTCAATATGTTCAATATCCTCATGGCTTAGAGGGTCTTGAAATTTTTTTGCTTGTAATATGCGTGAAACACCAATATTGAATGAAGCAGCTGAAATGATTCCTCTATCACCCGATAAAATAAATTCAGTACTTCCTCCACCAATATCCATAATTAATGATTTCTCTGTAAAGGTGTGTGAGTAAGAAATTCCTTTCCATATTAAATCTGCTTCGCGAAGTCCACTTATAACTTCAATAAAAATGCCAGTTTCACTGTAAACACGTTCAAAAAAAATAGACTTATTTTGAGCGTCTCGTAATGCTGACGTTCCAATTGCTTTTATTTCCGTAACTTCAAGAGCATCACATATCTGTCTAAATTTTTTCAAACATTCAATCGCTCTATCCATAGCATCTGGTGAAATTTCATTTTTCAAAATCCCACCCATTCCTAAAGCAACACCTTCCTTGGTTGAATAAACTGGATGAATTTCATTATTGAACCATCTTGCAATGAGTAGATTAAACGTGTTTGTTCCTAGGTCGATTACGGCTTTTCTCATTTAGCTAAGTTAATGAATTAGGCTCTATCTCCACAAATCGAAAATAAATGAAAGACCGAGTATCAATAAATATGTTTTTTAAATGTCCATTTCTATTTTGTAAAATTCATGAAATGCCTTAATTCTAGGTGATTAAAATATTTCTTAACTGGTCAAATTAAATTCTGGGTTTTGAGGTTTGACAATTTTGGTACAAGTATTCAATTATTTGCTCCGAAAGAGTGAAATAGGAAAGAATGAATTATTAAGATACATAAATTTCAACTTAAATGTCTCACTGATTTATTAATCACATTAGAACATTAGCACATTAAAACATTAGCACATTAAAACATTAGCACATTAAGACATTAGCACATTAGCACATTAAAACATTAGCATGACTTGTCCTGAAATAGGTTGACAGAATTGTTAACTTTATTTCGCACAAAAAA
>CAZWSY010000038.1:191-32709 GCA_964636775.1 uncultured Lishizhenia sp. | reverse complement strand
AACCAACGGCACTAATGCGCCTTTAACAGCGGATGTTACAAACAATACTTTCAATAATTTTTGGATTCCAAATGGAGCAGCAACCTCTGGTACGGATGGTGGTGGTGGTGGTGGTGGACAAGGAGGCGGTGGAGGTGGTCGTCAAAATGGTACTTTTTGTGATGATGGCGGTGGCTCTGGCGGAGGCGGTGGTGGTTCTGGTGGACAGGGTGGTCAAGGTGGTGAAGGAGGACGAGGAGGTGGTGGTGCTTTTGCTATTTACCGATTCAATTCGAACACTGGAGGTTTAATTCAAGACGTGGTGTTAAATATTCCTGGAATTGTTACGAATGGTGGAGCAGCAGGTACGGGTGGAACAGGTGGTCAAGGTGGCGCTGGTGGCTGTGGTGCAGGAGGAAATAATACTTCTACTACTTCTGGTGGATCTTTGGGGTCAAATGGTGGTCTTTGTGGAACGGGGAGAGTTTGCGGTAATTCAGAGGTTGGAGCCGGAGGACAAGGAGGTCGAGGTGGAAATGGTGGAAATGGTGGAAACGGTCAGCCCGGAGCTAACGGAATAAATGCACACATGATTACCGATGGTGTAATTTCAAATCCAACAACCTCGATTCCAAATCCAACAACAATTACGCTTGATTATCCTATTAATGCGAAAGGTTGTAATAACTCTGAGGTTCATTTGAACAATACTAACCCAAGTTCTTGGACTTTAACAGGCTCAACTTTGTTGGATGATTTGAATCAAAGTAATTCAAGTTTCTCTTACAATTCCACACCTCTAGTTGTTTACTATCCGAATGCTGGAACTTACGATATCGGTACGAATGGAGGTGTTTATCAAGATTGGATAAATATCATTGATGGAACACGTCCTGCACAAGCGAATTTCAATTTACCTTCATCTACTGTATGTGCAGGTTCTACGATTAATCTAAACGCTTCTCCTTGGGGAACTGAATTAGCTTGGGAATGGGTTTTGTTTCAATTGACAACTATTTCACCTATCTCAACCCAAACAACCCAAACAGCGACTTACACTTTCCCAAATGTATCCACACCAACTACTTATCAAATCCGCTATCGTGTTCGCGAGGCTTGTTGTGGTTGGAGTAAACCTTACTACACTACTATAACAGTTGTGCCTGTTGCTGAAGCTGTTATCGCTTCAACTTCCAATATCATTTGTCCGGGTGAATCTGTTACCTTGTCGACATCTGGCGGAGGCACGTACCTATGGAGCAACAATGAAACTACGTCATCAATAACTGTTAATACACCTGGTACTTATTCCGTTACTGTCACTGACGTAAACGGATGCACTTCAACTGCTCAACCTGTAGTTTTAGACTTGTCTCCAGCTTTCACACCGCTTATTACTCCTGGATCAACTACAATTATTTGTCCTCCCGCTGGTGTAACATTAACTGCAAGTGGTGGCGCTACTTATTTATGGAACAATGGCGAAACAACCACTTCTATAACCACAACGACTGCTGGAGTTTATGATGTATTGGTTACGGATGTTAATGGCTGTGATGCTGGATCAGCTCCATTTACAGTTTACGAGGTCTCAGCAAATCTTGTGTCAGACGGTTCTACCAACATTTGCCAAGGCGATAATTTAACCCTCACGGTTGCTAGTACTTTTATGGATCCGAATGCTACTTATGTGTGGACTTTCAATGGAAACGTTATAGCTGGACAGACAGGTAACAGTATATCAGTTAACCAAACTGGGGCTTATGCCGTTACTGTTTCCAATGGGACTTGTACACAAAACTCATCAGCAATTCAAGTAACTGTTTTTGAACCAACTATTTCTTCAACAAACAATCAAAACACTCTCTGCCCTGGTTCATCCTTAACGCTCACTGCTTCTTCAGGAACTGTATTTCAATGGCAGTTAAATGGTGTTGATATTCCAGGAGCGACAAATGCAACTTATTCGGCAACTGTGGGAGGAACCTATACTGTTGTTGCTTCAGATGGAAATTGCTCTACAACTTCAGGGAATTTCGTGATTACTGAAATTGTCCCTACTGTTACTGGTGAAAATGGAGCGACCTCTTTCTGTCCGGGCTCATCCATTCTTTTGACATCCTCACTAGGGAGCAGTTATCAGTGGCAACTCAATGGAGTAAATATAGCAGGTGCAACCAATCAGACTTATTCCGCAACGGCACCAGGTAATTATACCGTGGTTGTAACAACAACAGATGGTTCATGTACGTCAACTTCTGCAGTTTTTGTGCTTACAGAAATTCTTCCTATTGTTAGTTCGTCAACAGGAGGAAATGAACTATGTCCAGGTTCTTCAATTACACTAAGTTCATCAGCAGGATTAAATTACCAGTGGCAATTGAATGGTGTGAATATTGCTGGAGCAACGAATCAAAATTTGGTAGTTACTGAAGGTGGTTCATACACCGTTATTAGCACGACTTTAGATGGGACTTGTACATCAACCTCTACAGCATTTGTAGTTACAGAGATTGTTCCAGTAATTACAGGAGCAGGTGGTGGTTCCTCAATTTGTCCGGGGTCTTCATTATTGCTTACAGCTACTGCTGCTGATTCTTATCAATGGCAATTAAATGGCGTTAACATCGCAGGAGCCACCTCACAAACGTACAATGCAACTCAAGCTGGAACCTATACTGTAACTACTTCAATTACAGGTTGTGTTTCAACATCTGATAATTTTGTAGTGACAGAAATCTCTCCAACAATTTCTAGTACGAACAACGCCAACTCGTTCTGTCCTGGTTCAACTTTTGTTCTAACTGCAAGTAACGGCACATCCTACCAATGGCAATTGAATGGGGTAAATATCGTCGGTGAAACGAACCAATCACTGACTGTTACCCAAAGTGGATCTTACACAGTTATTGTTACCGATGGTTTGTGTACTGCAACTTCCAATTCTTTTGTAGTTACGGCAATAAACCCAACTGTTACCTCAAGCAACGGAACTAATAATCTTTGTCCTGGAGAAACGGTTACACTTACCTCATCAGTTGGAAGTTCTTACCAATGGCAATTGAACGGAAATAATATTGCAGGTGCTACGAATCAAACATTGTCTATTACAGCTGGAGGAACTTATACAGTTGTGGTTACAACAACCGATGGGTCTTGTACTTCAACATCCGCAACATTTGTGGTAACTGAAACTGTTCCAACTGTCACTTCTACCAATAATGCAACTACACTTTGTCCGGGTCAATCGTTGGTTTTAACAAGTTCAACTGCTGATTCATACCAATGGCAATTGAATGGAACAAATATCGCTGGAGCAATTGGTCAAACGTACACAATTTCTTTGCCCGGAAATTATACTGTGGTTACAGTAAACGGTTCTTGTACTTCCACTTCCGCTGTTTTCACAGTTACCAATTTGAATGCTACTGTAACAAGTGTAAATGGTTCAAATGTTATTTGTCCAGGAGACCAAGTGGTTCTGACAGTAGGCTCTGGAGCAAACTATCAGTGGTTTTTAAATGGAAATCCAATAGCGGGTGCAACTTCACAAACTTACACAGCAACTCAATCTGGTGCTTATTCAGTTTCAGTGAATAATGGAAATTGCCAATTAACTTCTAATAATTTCGCATTAAACACTAATCCAAATGGTTGTGGTTCAGATACTACAATTTATGAGGTAACAGGGGAAGACCAGACTTATGTCGTACCTAACGGGGTGACATGTATTGATGTCTTGCTTTGGGGTGCTGGTGGTGGATCTGGAGATAATTCCGACGGTGGAAATGGTGGAGGAGGAGCTTTTGTGAGAGGAAGATTGGGTGTTACACCTGGTCAAGTACTGACTGTAGTGGTGGGTGTTGGTGGTCGAAAAGGTGTTGTTGATGCGAACGGAAATTATTTAATGCCTGTTGTTTACGGTGGTGGTGGACGCGGACGAAGTGAAAATCGCGGTGGTGGCGGTGGCGGTGGACGAAGTGCTATTCGCTTGGCAACGACAGAATGGGTAACTGCTGCAGGTGGTGGTGGTGGTGCTGGAAGTGGGTCAAACTCAGGAAATGGAACAAGATATTGTGGTGGAGCTGGTGCGGCATTAAGCGGAACAGGAACCCGTGGTGGAGATAGAGATGGTTGTGCTACTGGTGCTGGTGGCTGTGGTGGAACACCTACTGCTGGACAAAACTGTACAGGTGGAGTAAATGGTGCACAGTTCTTAGGAGGAGATGCTGAAAACATTGGAAATCAAACCTATGGTGGTGCCGGTGGCGGTGGCGGCTATTTCGGAGGTGAAGGAGGTGCTACTGGTGGAAACAATAGCGGTGGTGGCGGTGGCGGCTCGTCGTTCATTTTGAATACAGCTATAAGCGTTGCTAGCAATGCTGGAACTAGCGGTGGTACAGGTGGCAATACAACCGTTGCAGCTGGAAATTGGTCAGATTTCTTTAACCAAAATCTCTATGGTGGAGGTGGTGGAAGAGGTACGACTCAAACTGCTAATTCTGGAAACAATGGTCAAAATGGTCGAGTTGTAATTATTGTTTCTGCGCCAACTACACCTACATTCAGCAATTTACCAACTGTCTTATGTCAGAATTCAGCAGCTCCAACTTTACCAACAACATCAACTGAAGGAATTGTTGGAACTTGGTCCCCTGCGACAGTTAATACAACACAAACCACAACTTACACTTTCACACCAAATCCTAATTATTGTGCAAACACAACTCAAATAACTATTACTGTTCCGCAGGCAACAATCACTTCTGCAAACGGTCAAAACGTTATTTGCACAGGTCAAACGTTAGTTCTTACAGCTTCTGCAGGAACGAGCTATCAATGGCAAAATAATGGTACGAATCTTTTTGGCGCGACAAATCAAACTTACACTGTTAACCAAGCAGGAAGTTATACAGTTATTGTTAATGATGGAACGTGTACAAGTACAAGCCAAGCATTTGTTGTTACTCAATTTAATCCTGAAGTAACTACAAATAATAACATCGCAACGATTTGTCCAGGAACTTCCTTAACACTCAACGCCACTTCTGGTCAATCTTATCAATGGTCGTTTAATGGACAAGCAATTAATGGTGCGACCAATCAATCCTACACGGCTAGTCAAGCTGGCGTTTACACGGTTGCAATCAATAATGGTGTATGTACTTCAACTACTTTACCGTTTACAATCTCTGTCTTTAATCCGGTGGTGACAAGTACTAATGGTGTGACATCCGTTTGTCCAGGGGCTAGTGTAACTTTAACGGCTACACAAGGTGCAAGTTACCAATGGTTTTTAAATGGTACTCCAATTGCTGGTGCAACAAATCAAACTTTTGATGCAACTCAAGCTGGAACCTACAGCGTATCTGTAAACAACGGAAATTGTGCTGTTACTTCAGGAAACTTCGTTTTAAGCACATTCAATCCAACGGTTAGTTCTACCTCAGGTTCAAATCTACTGTGTCCAGGTGGAAATATTGTGTTAAACGCAACCGCTGGAACATCCTATCAATGGCAGTTGAACGGTGTTAATTTACCAGGTGAGACCAACTCAAACCTAATTGCTAATCAAGCTGGAAATTACACAGTAGTTGTTAACAACGGAGTCTGTTCTTCAACTTCATCGGTATTCACTGTGAGTTTTTACACTCCTGTAATAACTGGAGCTGGTGGATCAAATCAAATCTGTCAAGGTGGAACACTTGTTTTAAACGCAAGTAATGGAGTAAGTTATCAATGGCAACTAAATGGCACTGATATTCCTGGTGCTACCAATGCGACATATACTGCAACTCAAGCAGGAACATATAATGTCATTGTAAACAACGGCTCGTGTTCGGCATCATCTGCTAATTTCGTTCTAACGGAAATCATCAATCCAACTCCAAGTATTGATGTAACGGCTGCTGGTGGTTGTGCGCCTACCACTGGAACAATTTCCTCATCAGGAACATTTACTTCGATAACATGGTTTGTGAATAATACTCAAGTTTCAACTGACCCATCTTTTAATTTTACGTTCAGTCAGCCGGGGTGCTACACTGTCACTGCTGTAGGTACTTTGAATAATGGTTGTAGTGTGAATGTTACAGATGCACAAGCAATTTGCTTGACTCCTTCGCCTAATGCTTTCTTCACCGTTTACCCTAGTTTCTTTAGTCAAGAAATTCAAAATATAACTTTCAATAATGCTTCAACTGATGCGGTTAGTTACGCTTGGGATTTTGGAGATGGCTCTGTAAGTAATGATTTTAATGCTCAACATACTTTTGCTAATACGCAAGCAGGATATACCGTTTCACTTACTGTGACATCTGAAAATGGATGCACGGATATTCATTATGTGACGATTCCTTATCGAGAGACTGGAGCAGTTTATTATGTGCCAAACACCTTCACACCTGACGGAGATGCCTTCAACCAAACGTTTAAGCCTGTATTTACATCAGGGTTTGACCCTTACGATTTCGAAATGACTATTTTCAACCGTTGGGGAGAAACGGTTTTTGTTTCCAAGGATTCACGTTATGGATGGGACGGAAGTTATGGTCAACGAGGTTTTGATGCTCCAGATGGTGTATATACTTGGAAAATTTCATTCAAATCTCAAGAAGTGGATAAGCGTGTGACTCTTGTTGGGCACGTGAATTTAATTCGATAGTTGTGGATTGTACTTATCGCGTTAGTATTAAGGGTTTGGCCAAAAACGAAAACGGGGAATATCTTTTAATCAAAGAGGATAACGGATTGTGGGAAATTCCTGGTGGTGGACTTGAGTATGGTGAAAATCCAAAAGACGCATTGAGACGAGAAATTTTTGAAGAAATGGGACTTACTCTTCATTCCATTTCGAAGCATCCTATCTTGATTTTGAACACGGTAAATCTTTCGAGTGACCCTATATTGAATATTTGTTATACCGTCACATTTACTAATTTGAATTTCATTCAAAGTAAAGAATGTATAGAAATCAAATTTTTCAAACCTAAAGAAATGTTGGAATTGGTTTCTTATCCTAACGTGAAGGAAGTTGGTAGAATTTTGAGTTAGTAAGAAAACAAAAAAATAACATAAAATTTAGATTTGTTAAAGTGCTTACTTCGTGGATTTGTATGTCTGATTTTAATTAATTCTATAACAATGTGTTTTATTTATAAATCAAACAAATCTGTTGATAAGTACTTATCTCCTCGGTCACAAATGATACAAACTACAATTCCTTCGTTTAAGTTTTTGATAATTTCAGTTGCTACATAAACACAACCTCCGCTGCTCATTCCTGAAAATACACCTTCCTCCAACGCTAAACGACGTGCCATTTCACGGGCATTTTCTTCGGTTACGTCAATGGTGAAATCCACCAGGTCGGAGCGGAAAATACCCGGCATATACTCTTCCGACCATTTTCGTATGCCAGGGATTTTAGCACCCTCGGCAGGTTGAGCTCCCACAATTTTAACTCCTTGATTTTGTTCTTTTAAATAGCGTGCAACTCCCGAAATTGTACCCGTTGTGCCCATCGCAGAAACGAAATGGGTTACTTGTCCTGCTGTGTCACGCCAAATTTCCGGTCCTGTCGACTGATAGTGCATGTCTGCGTTGTGTGGATTGTTGAATTGGTCTAAACAAATCATTCCTTCCTTTTCCACTTTTTCAACCACATAGTCTCGAGCGGCTTCCATACCACCGTTTGCTGGGGTTAGTGTAACTTTTGCTCCGAATGCGCGCATGGTTTTCACTCTTTCAATCGTTGAGTTTTCGGGCATTACAAGTTCAATCGAAAGTCCTTTTAATTGGGCAATCATGGCAAGTGCAATTCCAGTATTTCCACTCGTGGCCTCAATTAGCCGTGATTCTTTCGTAATCGTTCCAGCATCAAGGGCGCCTTGGATTAGTCCTAAAGCGGCACGGTCTTTTACACTTCCACCGGGGTTGTGTCCCTCTAATTTTCCGTACAATTTGACTTTTGGATTTTTATTGATTTTGTTTAATTCTACGAGAGGAGTATTGCCAATTAAATCGATAAGTGAAGCCATACTTTTTGATTTTGGTTTATGAAAATTTTAATTGTGGTTCGTGGTAAACTACGGAATTAGGTACAACGCTCGTTGTCAACCAAACATTTCCGCCGATTGTGCTACCTTTTCCCACAGTTGTATCGCCACCTAAAATCGTTGCACCAGCGTAGATCACAACATTATCTTCAATTGTTGGATGACGTTTTGTTGCTGCCATTTCCTTTTTAACACTTAAAGCACCAAGTGTAACTCCTTGGTATAGTTTAACATGATTGCCAATTTGAGTGGTTTCACCAATGACAATTCCCGTACCGTGGTCGATGAAAAAATGTGAACCGATTTTGGCAGCAGGATGGATATCTATTCCTGTTTTGGAGTGAGCAATTTCGGTTAAAATTCGAGATAAAGTTTTGATTGACAAAAGGTTTAATTCATGTGCAAGACGGTAAACAGCTATCGCGAAAAAACCTGGATAGGCTCTCAATACTTCTTGAATAGATGTTGCTGCTGGATCGCCTGCTTCAATTGCTTCTGCATCGTTTAGAAGTTGGGCATAAACCGAAGGAATCGTTTGAAAAAATTGTTTACTTACTTTCGTAGCAAGGTCATCTTCAACACCGGAAATGAGCAACAATTGAAACAATTGACTTTGAAGTTCTCTTACGTGAATTTCAATATCCTCCTGCGATTGATAGTTTTTTTCAGAATAAGCAGGGAAGAGTAAACCCAATAATTCAGTTAAAAATTGTTCGCAATCTTTTGCGGATGGAAGTTGGTAATCCACTTGGTGGTTTTGCCATATTTGTGAGATAAAAGTTTTATTCATTTTTAAGTATTTTCTGATTTTTTTGGAACAACGAAGTTAGCAGTCAATTCATTTAAAACTTTAATTTTTTCTTCAAAATCTGAAGTGAGTTGCGAACGGATTTTTTCAAGATTTTCAAGTGTTTGTTGGGAGTTGTCGGGTACAAGTTCGTCCAATATTTCTCGCCAACGTTTCGCCATAGTTGGGGATTTTCCGTTCGTTGAAATAGCAAATTTTAAATCCCCTTTTCGAACAATCGAACCCAAGTAAAAATCACAATATGCGGGTTGGTCTGCGGCATTAAAAAGTAATCCGAGATTTTTCGCCACCGACCTCATATAAGCTGTACAATCTTTATTCGCAAGTGCACTTATGACAATATCAACTCCGGTAAAATGTTTTTCTTTGGCAAAATCTAAGGTGTAAATGGCGTTTTCATCAGTTTGTAAACGCGTTAAGAACTCAGGAATAAAATGAAAGGCAACGACTGAAATTTTAGCTTTAACGGATTGATTTCTAATTGCATTGTATTTTTCTAAACCCACTTTTCCACCTCCAATAATTAAGAAATGAAGTTGATCTGCTTTCAAGAAGATTGGAAAGAGTGTATTCATTTTTTCAATTCAGTACAAAAGATTTTTCTTCTAAAATGACGCTGTTTTTCAATTTTACCACCTCACCGATTACAATAATTGCTGGTGCCTTAACTTTAGCTTCTCGTACACGATGAACAATTGTATTTGCAGTACCTACCACCACTTTTTGGTTCGGAAGGCTAGCATTAGAAACAACTGCGAAAGGCTGATTTTGTTTACCTTCGGATTGAAATAACGCAGCGATTTTTTCCAAACAACCTAAGCCCATTAATACCACAATTGTTCCTTCCGTGCCTGGTAACTTTTTCAGATTTTCGTTTGGTACTCCTTCACTACATGTTGCGGTGATAACGGTAAAGGAGGTTGAAAATCCTCTGTGGGTTACAGGCATTCCTCCAAAAGCAGGTCCTGAAATCGCACTCGATATACCCGGAACTACTTCAACGGGAATGGAAAAAGCGGAGGCGTATTGCACTTCTTCAAATCCTCTTCCGAAAACAAAAGGGTCGCCACCCTTCAAACGTACAACATGCCCAAATTCCAAAGCTTTTTTAACCATTAACTGATTGATTTCCCTTTGTGGTAAAGGTGTAATTCCTTTCCTTTTACCAACGAAAATCAATTTTTTATCCTGAAAATCGCGCAATAAAATTTCATTTACAAGCGCATCATAAAGAATGACATCCGCGGAAGATAAAGCTTTGTATCCTTTTAAGGTGATTAATTCTGGGTCACCTGGTCCAGCTCCAACCAAAGTGATTTTTGGGGCTATATTTCTTTTCATAAGTTACTCAGTTTAGGAATGTGTTTTTGAATTGCGGCAAACCAATGTTGGGTTTCTGTTAGGTAGTTTTCAGCAAATTCTAGTGACGGTTTATGTTGATTGATACTTAAAACAAAAGTGGAAAAATCTCTATTTTGGTAGTCAAAATCAGTTTGTTGTAAACGCCAATTGTCAAAGTCTTTAAGAATTCCATGATGGGTATTGCATTGAATAGAATCATTAATTAATGCGCTTTTCGCCAAATGAACATTCGCCGCGTAAGCAAAATAAATGGCATCGGCGTAATGGTTTTCCTTTAATGCAATTTTGGCAGATTCTAATTTCTCTAGAGCATCTTTGAAAAGCGTTCCAACTAAATCAATTACAACTCCAGCACATTCTCCAACTCCAATTGCAGTTTGAAACTTTTGTTCTTGTCCCCAGTCAATAAAATCTTCTGGAACTAGGTTTTGTGTATCGGCATGCGGTTTTAGTAAATCGTAAAAATATTTGTTTCCTCTTTTGTCGTAATAGCTGTGAAAATCAAATGTTTCTGAGTGAATTATAAAATCTTGAAGAAGTGTGTCCAATACTTGCAATATGCGTTTTGAAGGCACTTTTATAACTTTTTCTGCAAGTCTGCCAATTCCGTCATTTAATTTTCCACCACTCAATAGAATTTGAAGTGCAGGAACCGTACCTTGTGGGGTTTTAATAGAACTTCCGTGTAAACCAAAATGCGCTAATCCATGCTGACCACAAGCATTCATACAACCGCTGATTTTTATTTTAAAGTTTTCTTTTTCAAGTAATTGAGGGTATTTTAATCGAATGAATTGTGAAATAGCAAGTGCCACATTGGTACTATTGGAAATACCCAAATTACATGTATCTGTTCCCGGACAAGCGGTAATATCAGCCACACTGTCATATCCCGTTTCTGAAAGATTGATTTCGGACAATAACTCGTATAATTTCGGTAAAAAATCTCCGTGTACGTTTCTCAATTGCAAGCTTTGGTCGATCGTAATTCGGGCTTCTGGAAGTGCCAATTTTTCCATTATTTCAGCTAATTCCCTTGCTGTGGAAGAGGAAAGATTTCCAAGAGGAATGGAACAAAACACAGCAAAGTAACCTTTTTGCTTTTGTGGTTTTACATTGGTTTTAAGCCACAAATTGTATTCAGAATTTCCACTTTCAAAAATGCGCCAATTCTCAAAGTTGGAATCGGGTTCAATGCTGAGAAAAGGTCGCAGAACAAAATCATTTTCAGTGTATTGAGTTGCGTTTCTTTCTGCTTGAATTAATTCTAGAAAAGCCGGAATTCCGATTTTTGAAATCAAATATTTTATGCGTGCTTTGTGTCTGCTATTTCGCTCTCCATACCTATCAAAAACACGCAAACTCGCTTCCAAAAAAGGAATCAATTCGGTTACGGGTAGAAAGGAATAGGCTTCTTGTGCCAAAAAAGGTTGTGCTCCTAATCCACCGCCAACCAATACTTTAAAACCTATTTCTTCACCTTGTAGTTTAGGGATGAACCCAAAATCGTGAATGAAAGTGAAGGCTTCGTCTTTCTCCGATGAGCTAAACGCGATTTTGATTTTTCTACCAAGTTCCTGACAAAACGGTTTACGTAAAAAATAACGAAAAACAAGGTCCGCATAAGGACTTACATCAAACGGTTCATTGGGGTCAATTCCTGCCATACTCGAAGCAGTAACGTTGCGAACCGTATTTCCGCAGGCTTCTCTAAGCGTAATTTCATCTCGCTCTAATTCTTCCCAAATTTGCGGTGTGTCCTCCAAGGATATATGATGTAGTTGTATATCTTGACGAGTAGTTAAATGTAAGTTACCGTTGGTGTATTTGTCACTTATTTCCGCAACTCGCCTTAATTGTGCCGGGTTTATTGCGCCAAAAGGAAATTTTATTCTAACCATTTGAACTCCTTGTTGCCGCTGACCGTAAACGCCTCGGGCTAATCGCAAAGCCTTGAATTTATCTTCGTTAAGTTCGCCGTTTCGGTAGGCTTTGATTTTGTTACCGAGTTCAATTATGTCGCGTTCCACAACGGCTAAACTTCCTGTTGATCGCAAATTTTCGATTCCATCTCTAAAACTTTTCATCTCTATTTATTCTATTGTTAAACTAGATTTTAATTTTACGTTGTTTGTATTGTTGGTACATTTCACTAACCTCCTTTAGTGCTTTACTGTTCCAGGTTCAAGGGCTTGCTGGACATCTTCCCAAATGTCCTCAATGTGTTCCAAACCAATGGATAAGCGAACTAAACCAGGAGTAATTCCAACTTGTAAACGTTGTTCTTCCGACAATTTTGAGTGCGTTGTGGATGCTGGATGTGTGGCAATACTCCGCGTGTCTCCTAAGTTTGCGGTAAGTGAAAATAGTTTCAGATTATTCAAAAATCGTCTTCCACCTTCGATTCCTGCTTTTAGTTCGAAGGAAATTAATCCACCGCCTAAATACATTTGTTTTTTCGCAATTTCGTAAGCAGGGTGGGAGGGAAGAAAAGGATATTTTACATGAGCAATGGCATCAATTGCTTCCAACCTTTTCGCTATTTCAATGGCATTTGAACTGTGTTTTTCAATCCTTAAACTCAATGTTTCCAGAGATTTAGATAAAATCCAAGCGTTAAAAGGACTCATAGCTGGACCTGAATGACGTGCGAATTGTTTGATTTTTTCAATGATTGTAGCACTAGAAACTATCGAACCACCCAAACATCTTCCTTGTCCGTCGATGTATTTTGTGGCAGAGTGAATGGAAATATCAGCGCCCAAAGTC
This sequence comes from uncultured Lishizhenia sp., assembly GCA_964636775.1. Lineage (GTDB taxonomy): Bacteria > Bacteroidota > Bacteroidia > Flavobacteriales_D > Crocinitomicaceae > UBA952. The sequence goes on along the minus strand of CAZWSY010000038.1, from coordinate 19,734 downwards.
AGCGGTTGTTGAATAAAAGGTGTACAAAAGCAATTATCAACAACGAGTAAAACGCCTTTTTTCTTACAAATAAAGGCAAGTCTTTGAATATCAATTATATCTAAACCGGGATTTGATGGCGTTTCGATATAAACCAATTTGGTGTTCGCTTGGATAGCACTTTCGTAGGCGTTATAATCATCGAAATGCACATAAGTGTGGGAAATTCCCCATTTCGGGAAGATTTCGGTGAGTAATTTGTGGGTTGAACCAAATACTGATCTGCTTGCGACAATGTGTTCGTTTTGTTCAACTAATGCAGCAAAAGTGGTGAAAACAGCGGCCATTCCAGAAGCAGTACTCCAAGCGGACTCACCATTTTCAAGTTTAGCCATTTTCCAATTGAATTCCTCAACGTTCGGATTGGCATAGCGGGAATAAATATGTCCGTCTTTTTCGTCGTTGAATTGAGCGGCCATATCATCTGCATCTTCGAACACAAAACTACTAGTCATGTACAATGGCACAGCGTGTTCACGTGAATTTGTACGTGGGTATTGTTCCCGAATGGCGATTGTTTCTGGTCTCATACTACGTGGTGAAAAGTATAGGTAAGTTGAATATTGGGATTAATTGAAAATACAGCAGAACAATATTTTTCAGCGGATAATTGTACGGCCTTCTCCAATTTTTCAAGCGGAACTTCACTACTTACATAAAAAGCGAGTTCGATGCTTTTGAAAGGTGAGGGTGTTCCTTCGATTCGTTCAGCATTCAACTCAATGAAATAGGTTTTTGGTGTAATTCGTTGTTTTTGAAGTATTAAAACAACATCAATCGACATACACCCCGCAATTGAACCAGCTAATAACTGCATGGGATTCAATCCTTGATTTTTTCCACCTATTTTTTCATTGGCATCAATTTTACAAGATGCTCCATTTTCATTTGCCAATTCAAAAACGAAAGGCTCATCAATTCGATTTAATTTCAGTTTCATAATTTCTGATTTTCTTCAATTAATAATTCAGTTGGAACATTTTCAAGTTCATTTTCTTCTGCTAAAGCAATGATTGACAGCTCATTTTCATTCTTTTGTATTTCCTCCAAAGAGCTTAGGGATATTAGTCCTGTTGAGTATGCAAAACTTTTTCCACGGTATTCTTCCTCCTTCAAAAGAAAAGGAATATGTTTCAAGTTTTCATGATTGGTCGAGCTTACATAGATTTTTAATAAGCAATCTTTGTCCCATTTTGTTGGCGAATTATTGGTTTTTCTGTACTCGTATCTGTAGTCATAGAGTAAGGCAGAAACATCGGAAAGTACGGCGCTTGCAGTAGGGAAACTTCCTGCTCCTTTTCCATAAAACAATTGCTTATCTGAAAAAGCAGCTTGAATCAGTACGGCATTAAAAGAATCCGAAACATTGTAAAAAGGATGTTTATCGTCCACAAAATGAGGCAAAACGTAACCGTAACAAATTCCATCAATTTTTATCGCTTTGGCAACTAATTTTATTTTCCAACCTTTTTCGCGAGCAAGTTGTAAATCATAAGGTTGCAATTTAGATATACCTATTGTAAAAATATTTTTGGGTTCAAGTGTTAATCCGAATGCGTGTTTAATCAAGATTAATAACTTGTATTTTGCGTCAAGTCCTTCAACATCTGAGCTTGGATCGGCTTCTGCAAAACCTAAATCTTGTGCTTTTTTAAGTGCAGATTGGTAATCCAACCCTTTTGCCGTTTGAGTAAGAATGTAGTTTGTTGTTCCGTTAATAATTCCCTCAACCGAGGAAAGCGAATCATTGTTGTAGTATTCCTCTAAATTTCGAATAACAGGGATTGAACCTGCAACAGCAGCTTCATACAATAAGGAAACGTTTTGTTTTTGAGCAAGTTGAGTTAATTCTTCAAAATGAAAAGCCAACATTTTTTTATTGGCAGTTACAACATGTTTTCCTCGGTTTAAAGCTTCTCTCACAATTTGATAAGCAGCATCGGCATCACTTATTAATTCAACAACAAGATTTATTTGGTCGTCTTCGAGAATTGTTGCTGCGTTTACAGAGAAAAAGTCTTTTGGGATTGAACGCTGTTTTTCAGGGTTTTTAATCACAATTTTCTTTATTTTGGCATCGAGCAAACCCGATTGGTGTAGTACTTTATAGAGTCCTTCTCCCACACAACCGAAACCGAATAATCCAATAGTTAACTGATTTTTCATTACTTATTATTTATTTAAAATTTGATTAAAAATTTGATTAAGTTGTTCAAATTCAACTAGAAAAGCATCATGACCATAGTCTGATTCGATGGTGAATAACTGTGCATTCAAGATATGCTTAGCTAAAAACTCTTGTTCTTGCAAGGGAAACAACAGGTCGGAAGTAATACCGATGATAAATGCATTGATTTTCAGTGAATTTAGAACTTGGGAACAAGCACTATTCAGTTCTTCGACTTCTGTTCTATGACGAGCTATATTGTGACTGTCCATTGTTTGAGTCAATCGGAAGTAAGAATAGGCATTGAAACGTTCGGATAGTTTCCATCCTTGATAGGCTTGATACGAAGACGCACGGAAATCCTTGATTTTTTCGGAATTCTTTTCTTTTTGAGTTAGATTGTAAGCGTTTGACGTTCTGTAACTTAAAAGTGCAATACTCCTTGCTGCCATAAGTCCATTTTTTCCACCATCAATTCGGTTTTGTTGAAAGCTTGGGTCTGCATTAATGGATAAACGCTGACTTTCATTGAATGCAATGCCAAAAGGTGAGTGATAAGCATTGGAGGCAATCAGCACTAAATTCTTGATTTTTTCCTGCTGAATTAAAGCCCATTCTAATGCGATTTGTCCGCCGAGAGAAGCACCAATGAGCCAGTTTATTGTATTGATTTTTAGTTCTATTCTTAATAATTCGAAAGCGTTTGCAACATCTCTGGTGGTGAAAATCGGGAATTCATCAAACCAAATAGTATCTTGATCATTTTTATCGAGTGGCGAAGTAGAACCGTAAGCAGAACCTGGAATATTTACACATACAATGGTGAAGTTTTGTGCATTAAATAATTTATTTTCTCCAAAACTTCCTGACCACCAATCGAATACATTTGGAGAGCCCGTTAAAGCATGACAAACCCAAACAACTGGATTTGTGCTTTCTAGCTTTCCAAAAACTGCGTAAGCGAGTTTTAAGTTTATTTTTTCGCCTGATTCGAGGACGAACGGAAATTGAATTTCTTGGCTTGACATGATTAAATTTTGGGTTAACGATTTTGTTGATTGATGCCGGAAAGTTGACTAGCAACAACAGCAACAACAACAGGAATGCGTTGGAAATCCAAAGAAGTAATCTTGTATTTTTGAGATTTTAAGAATTGTGCCTTTTAATTTTTTCATTTCTCTACTTTTTATATTCTTCCAAAATCGGAATCAGGAATTGGCACCGGTTTTCCAACGCTGCGGTTAGGCTTGCGCTTAAAGTTGGTTGCCAGAGGTTCAACGAGCCTGTCTCTCACCTCTTCTTTATAAATTTCGAAAGCACTTTCGCGATTCGATGGGGCAAAAGTAATTCGTAAATGAATATGTTGGTCAATTTCTCATAAAATTTTGAAAAAAGGTGAAATTATCTATTACGACTGACCTAAAAACTTTTGAAAAGATCTTTGTAATTGCTGTATAAATTACCTCTATTGTTTAGGACTAATTTTTTAGTTTAAAACATTGAATAATTGTTAGGTTGAATTCACTTCACTATAGTTTTGTAGGAAAACTATTTTTTCCTTTGGGTCAGCATTCCCTACTTATTCTATATCGTTTATCGCCTCAAATTAACAGAAAGGTCGGTTTAGTATTCACTTTAGTTAAACTGTTTTTCTAAACAAACATTCCTTGGTTAAATTTCTGGTAACCAAACCAATAGCGGATGTCCCTGAAGTTCCCCAAGTTGAAAGTACGACTGTATTTATTCCTTTCCTTGATTTAGTGGCCAATCGGAACTGCGTTTCTTTATTTCGCAGGCGTTCAGCGTAAGGGGAATCAATCAAAAAAACATCATTATAGAACTTGATTTCAATAAGGTTCACAATGTTGTCGTCTCTGTCAATCACCAAGTCAATTTGTGCTTCGCTGTTGTTCCAACTGTAAAATTTTGCATTGATTTGATCACAGCGGAGTTCTCGAGTAATGTAATCTATGTGTTTAAAACAAATCATTTCAAAGGCATAACCACACCATGATTCATAGATTTTCTTCGTGTGCAATTGAGTCCACGAATTCCCTTTAAACGGCACCATAAAATTCAAATGAAACAAACAAAATTCATCTACAATTCTGTATAGTGTTGATTTACGGTTATTGTGATACGATTCATACTTTTCAACAAATCCCGATTCAATCAATTCACTCATCGAACTGGAAAATTGACCGCCCGAACTCAATCCTTGACTTTTAAGAATTTCATCGCGAAGCATACCACGTCTTTGTCCTTTTGAAAGGGCAACTACAATTTGTTCGTGGTAAGATTCGGTTTCAAAAAGTGATTTAAAAACCTCGTCAAATTCAAATTCGAGTTGAGCTCCTTTTTGAAAACACAGCCTATCAATCGCAGTTACGGAAGAATCACCGATTTGCACGTGTTCGAGGTATTCTGCAATTCCACCAAAAGCCATGTAAATTTTTAAGATTTCCATTTCAGGAAGACGAATTCCTTTGTTTTCGAAAAAAGCTTTGACTTCCTCAAGTTTGAAAGGCTCTAGTTTTATTTTTCGGGTTATTCTATTGTGTAGTCCGCCTCTATTCTTGATTATTTTTTTGATCATATAAGATGCCGCCGAACCACAAATAACCACAATCAAATCATTTCGTGTGGTACAGTATGAATTCCAGAAATTTTCAAATGCAGGTAAAAAACCAGAACGCATCGTATCAAGCCATGGGAATTCATCAATGAAAATTACTTTCTTTTTTTTTGTTTGATTTAGTCCTTTTAGATACTGCTTAAAAAGGTGGAAAACTTGAAGCCAATTTTTAGGTTTTTCATTTTGAAATTGTGATGTACAATTGGATAATTCCAACATGAAATTTTCAATCTGTTCTTCACGTGTTCCATTCCTTAAACCAGAGATGCTAAAGATGGAGTGTTTTGCGTAAAACTCTCTGATTAAATAAGTTTTGCCTATTCGTCGTCTTCCGTAAACAGCAATTAACTCAGAACGATGAGAGTTTAGAGTCTCTTCAAGTCTTGCCTTTTCAAGCTCCCTACCAACAATAAATTTCGACATAATCCGAAGTTGAATACCAGCCAAAATTACTATTATTTATTCGTTTTGGCTGGTGTTCAGCTAAAATAATTTTGACTGAATACCAGCCAAAATAGATATATTTTGATTGTTTTGGCTGGTTTTCGACGCGTTAAAAATGAGTTGAATACCAGCCAAAATGTTGAGATTTTGGATTTTTTGGCTGGATTTCAAGGAGGAAATTAAGTTTTGAAATCCAATCAAAATGGTAGTTCATTGATGGTTTTAACTTAGTTTCAGCGATAAAAAAATGGTTGAATTTTGAGTTTGTGTTTCGGACTATTTTAACATTCGATTTCTGTAATTTTTAGAACTTTTTTCTTTTTTTTTGAACTTTAAAAGAACGCTTTTGTTTAGACTTGCATTCAACTGTAAAAAATGAAAAAATCTCTCGTATTAATTACACTTTCACTCCTTTTCAATTTCGCGTTCGCACAAAGTAGCTTGGTTAAAGGGCGCGTTTTTAACAACTTAAATAACCAAGCAATCCCATTTGCGAAAGTAGTGGTCATAGATCAACAGAAAGGTGCTGTTGCTTTCGATGATGGAACTTACGAAATTGCTGGTTTAAAACCTGGAGTTTACAGCTTTAAAGCAACTGCGACAGGATTCAAAGATTTAATTATTAACGAAATTACAGTTACCAACGCGCGTACTGTTGACCTCGATTTTGGTTTAGAAGAAATTGTTTTGGTACAAGAAGAAGTGGTGGTAAAGGCTTCTCCGTTTATACGAAAATCAGAATCTCCGGTTTCCTTGAAAACCTTGAACGCCACTGAAATTGAGCGTTTACCAGGTGCCAATCGTGATGTGAGCAAGGTTATTGCGGCTTTACCGGGGGTGGCTTCGCGTGCAACATTTCGCAATGACATTATCATACGCGGTGGTTCGCCTGGAGAAAATAAATTTTACTTGGATGGAATTGAAGTTCCAAACATCAATCACTTTGCAACTCAAGGAAGTTCAGGTGGTCCGATTGGTTTGTTGAACGTGAATTTTATCCGCGAGGTGGACTTTTATTCGGGTGCTTTTCCAGCCAACCGTGCAAATGGTTTGAGTTCTGTTTTGGCCTTCAAACAAAAAGACGGAAATCCGGATGCATTAATCACAAATTTTGCTTTAGGTTCAAGTGATGCAGCACTTACGTTTGACGGTCCTTTAGGAAAAAAGGCAGATTTCATTTTCTCTGCTCGACGTTCGTATCTTCAATTCTTGTTTGCTGCTCTTCAATTGCCTATTCTTCCGACTTACAACGATTTTCAGTATAAAGTAAATTTAAAAGTAAACGACAAAAACCGAATCACCTTTATAGGACTTGGTGCAATTGACAATTTCCGATTGAATTTAAAGGTAAATGAGCGAGTTACTGACCCTGATGTTAGAGAACAAAATAATTTCATTATCAACAACTTACCAATTCAAAATCAATGGAATTACACCGTAGGGATGAATTGGTTACACTATTCAAAAAATTCATTTCAAAACATTGTGTTGAGTAGAAGTATGTTGAACAATTCTGCGATTCGTTACAAAAATAGAATTGAAACTCCTGAAAATCTTTTACTGGATTACAACTCTTTCGAAGCGGAAAATAAGTTGCGATTTGAACACACTTACAATAAAAATGGTTGGAGAATTAATGCAGGAGTAGGGTATGAGTTGGCACACTATTACAACTCCACGTTCAACAATATTACTGTTCAGGGCTTCCCGGTTATAGTTGACTTTGAATCGGATTTGTTTGTTCACAAAATGGCTGCATTTGGACAAGTGAGCAAGGGATTTTTGGAGGAAAAATTGAATCTTTCCTTGGGACTAAGGACAGATGTTACGCCTTATGCAAAAAGTATGATGAATCCTTTGGAGAATCTATCGCCAATTTTTTCTTTTAGTTACCGCCTTACTCCTCAATGGGCTATTAACGGAAATGTTGGTCGTTTCCATCAATTACCAACCTATACTATCCTCGGTTTTAGAGATCAAAACGGAACTTTGGTAAACCAACAAAACGATTTGAAATATATTCGTGCTGACCACTTTGTGCTTGGTGGTGAATATCTTACAAAAATGAATTCTCGATTTACTTTGGAAGGATTTTACAAGAATTATAGTCGTTATCCATTCTCTTTGAAAGATTCCTTGAGTTTAGCGAATGTTGGTTCAGATTTTGGCGTAGTTGGAAATGAGGCTGTTAAATCCATTTCGACAGGACGAACTTATGGACTTGAATTCCTTTATCAGCAAAAGTTATACAAAGGATTCTATGCCATTCTTGCTTACACTTTCGTAGTGTCGGAATTTAGAGATAAAAACAATGTTTATGTCCCAACATCTTGGGATAGTCGCAATATTGTTTCATTTACGGGAGGAAAACGATTCAAAAAAGGATGGGAATTTGGCTTCCGTTGGTTGTATTCCGGAGGTTCGCCTTACACACCAATCGACATCGCAACTTCGAGTTTGAAAGAAAATTGGGACATCAACGGACAAGGGATTTTGGATTTGAATCGTTTGAATTCGGCAAGAGAATCAGCATTTCATCAGTTGAATGTTCGTGTAGACAAAAAATTGTTCTTGGATAAATTCAACATGAATTTCTATTTAGATATCCAGAATCTTTATGGCTACAAGGTGAAACAAGCACCAATTTTATTAGTGGAAACTGATGAAAACGACCAACCAATCACCGATCCAAACGACCCAACTCGATACAAAACAAAGTCGATTGAAAACCTTAATGGTATTGTTCAACCAACGATTGGAATCATTATAGAATTTGCAGCTAAGAAGAAACAAGTTAAAAGTTAATAGCGATGATATGAGCTGTGCCGAAGGTCGGAAAGTGGAGAGAGATGAGAGATGAGAGATGAGAGATGAGAGATGAGGACTGAGCGGAGTCGAAGTCCGATGCAATGAGCGGAGCCGTAGGTCGGAAAGTGGAGAGAGATGAGAGATGAGAGATGAGAGAAGAGAGATGAGAGATGAGATCCGCCGCGGCGGAGAGAGAAGAGAGAAGAGAGAAGAGGACTGAGCGGAGCCGAAGTCCGATGTAATGAGCGGAGTCGAAGTCCGATACCTTGAGCGGAGTCGAAGGGTGAGTTTAGTTGCCCTTATTGACACCACTCATCTAGACAAGCTCAATGCGGCGCAAGCTTCAATTTTCTATTTTCAGCTTTCGCTGCGACGTCCTCAGTTTTGTCCGCCTCGACGGATTTCAGCTATCCAATAAGTACCTATCCCCACATTTCTGCGTTGAAAAGTTACTTTGTTTCAAATTGTAATCAATCACTTGCAAATTATCTTCGTAGGTCACATGAAAAGTATAGTAAAGGTTTTAAAGTGGTTTTTCGCGATTTTGTCCGTTATAGCTTTGCTTATTACCTTTTCGTTGTATCTTTTCAAAGATAAAATAATAGGTGTAGTCATCAATGAGGCGAACCAGTATTTGGCTGTACCTGTGAAAGTTGCAAAAGTAGATATTGCATTTTGGGGCAGTTTTCCAAATTTGTCTGTGGACTTTGATGGGGTTTTGATTCGTGATGCTTTACCCGATGCACATACGACAGACACCCTTCTTTTCACCGAAAAAATCCGTTTAAAATTTAACCCACTTGATTTGTGGAATGGAAATTATCATTTGAAGGCACTAGAAATTCGTCCAGGAACCATTCAAATTCGCACACTTGCTGACGGACAAGTAAATTATAACATTACTAAACCTTCCGATTCTGAAAGCACAACACCTTTTGAACTGAAGCTAAAAAAAATTGATATTTCCAATCTTCGCGTTGTTTACGACAATCGTGCAACAGGACAATATTATGCCACTAATATCAGAAAATCGCGTATTTCAGGTGATTTTTCAGCCACACGCTACACCGTTGATGCTAAAGGAAATGCTTTTGTGAAACGCGCAAAAAGTGGTGAACTGTCCTTGATAAGAAACAAAACGCTCGATTACGATTTTCAGTTGTTAGTGGACACTGATAGTAGTTTGGTGAGCTTGCCTGATGCACAAATTTCTATTGAAGGTTTACCGTTTTCAATCAAAGGAAAAGTGGATGCGGATAGTTTAAATTTTAGGGTTTTATCCAAGGATATTCAACTTACAGACCTCGCTAATAACTTTTCTTTGGCAGGCGACGAAATCAAAAAATTTAAAGGAGCGGGTAAATTAGACGTTGATTTAGCCATTTTCGGGCCATTGGATAATACCACTCCCACTACATTGATTTGCGATTTTGGGGTGGAAAATGGAAAACTAACCGAGCCTTTTCAAGGTTTGACCATTTCGAATATCAGTGTTGATGGGCATTACTCCAATCAAGGTGGAGCGGCTAAAGAAGAATTGGTTTTACGTAAACTTCATTTTCAAACTGCTGGTGGACCTTTTAACGCAAACCTTAAAATCACGGAATTTGCAAGTCCATACATTCAAGGACAGGCCAATGGAAAAATCAATGCTGCAACCGCTCATGCATTGTTCCGCTTTCCAACAATTGACCAAATTCGAGGTGATGTAAAGGTGAATGCTCAATTCAAAATCCGTAACAAAGCCGATGGTACTACGGATATCCAACAGTGTGACGGAACGGTTGATTTGGAACGAATGGAATTGAAATTTCTGGAGGATAAAAGACTATTTCGCAATCTAAATGCCGGATTTTTCTTGAAAGGAAATCAAGCTGGATTCAGAAATGCAATGGTTGAAGTGGGACAAACAGACCTTAAAGTTAACGGGTTATTCTCCAATATTTTTGATTACATCAACGGAGTTGGGATCTTGCAAACAGAAGTGGAAATTGAAAGTCGTCAAATAAAACTGGAGGATTTAGGAACAACTTCGAAGGAACAAAAAATTCAAGATGGAAGAATGTTTATTCTACCTGAAGATATAGCTGGAAGTGTTCATTTAACCGTTGGAAACTTGCAATACGACAAACATCAGTTCAGGCATATCGTTGGAAAAATGAGCATGAAACAACGAAAAATTCATTTTCCACAAGTGAGTTTGGTTAATGCCGATGCGTTAGTTAGTGGAGCGATTGTTATCGAAGAAAAGTTGCCCGAAATTTTTACGATTACTGCAAATGTGGCGAGTAGAAATTTGCAATTCAAACCTTTGTTTCGCGAGTGGGATAATTTCGAACAAGCTGTAATAACGGCTGAAAATATTTCAGGAAGAGCAGAAGCTGATTTGTACTTCCATGCTCCCTTCGATTTGCGTTCGGGAATAATTATGAAGGCTATCAATAGTAAACTGGATTTAAGGGTTTACGACGGAGAATTGAGAAACATAAGTTCATTTAAAGAAATTGTAGAAAGTTTAAAAGGAAGTGCAGGGAAATTGGTTTTGGGAAAAAATAGTATCGCTGAACTAGAAAAGAAATTAGCAGCTATTTCTTTTAAAACGTTGGAAAACAGCATTTACATTAAAGATGGAAAGTTGGAAATCCCAAAAATGAAAGTATCCTCCTCGGCATTAGATTTAGATATCGCGGGAACACATTCTTTTGAAAACGAAATTGACTACCGTTTTGGCTTTCGTTTTCGTGACCTAAAAGCCAATAATCGCGACAGTGAATTTGGCGAAGTTATCGACGACGGTACGGGACTAAAAATTTATATGAGAATGTATGGCAACTTGGATAATCCGACAATTGAATGGGATAAATCTTCGCGCAAAGAACAAGCAAAAGAAAACCGTGAACAAGCCAAACAAGATGCAAAGTCTATTTTGAAATCGGAATTTGGTTTGTACAAAAAAGACTCAACCGTTAAAGTTTATGTTCCAATAGATATTCCAAAAGAGGAACTTAAAATTCAATTCGGACCAGCGACGAAAGAGGAATTTAAGGTAGAAGAAAAAGCAAAAAAAGAATCAAAACTAAAGAAAACTCTACAAGGTTGGAAGGAACAGCAACTATTGGAAGAGAAGGCGAGCTTTAAGGTAAATTAATTGGATTGAATGAGCAAAACTTTTGGAGTTAAGGTTTTCCTAACCTCTACTATGGTTTGTAAATATTTGTGGCATTCGCTTGAGCAGTTGGCATAATTGTCAAATCATTGATTGTGACATGTGCTGGACGCGAAATCACAAACCATATAGTTTCAGCAATATCTTGAGCAACTAAAGGGTCAAAACCTTCATAAACCGCATTTGCAGTTTCAATATCACCTTTGAAACGGACGATTGAAAATTCGGTTTCAGCGGCTCCAGGTGCGATGTTGGTCACTTTGATTCCGTAAGGCAAAAGGTCAATTCTCATGGCTTTTGAAAGTGCATCAACTGCGTGTTTACTTGCACAATACACGTTTCCACCTGCATAAACTTCCTTACCAGCAATACTTCCAAGGTTAACGATGTGTCCGCCTCTTTGGCGTTTTAAAAATGGAATAAATGCTTTGGTGACGTACAATAAACCTTTCACGTTTGTATCTATCATTCGATTCCAATCATCGCTTAAACCAGTATCGATTGGTCCCCTTCCAACTGCCAAACCTGCATTGTTGACAAGAAAACGAATGTGTGTTTTAATAGATTCGGGAATACTTTCAACCATTTCATTTACGGCGTTTTCATCTCTAACGTCACAAGCGTAGGTTTCAATTTGAACATTAAATTTTTCCAACGATTCTTTCAGTTTTTCTAATCTGTCCTTGCGTCTTGCTAGCAAAATAAGATTTATCCCTTTTTGGGCAAATAAACGTGCACAAGCCTCTCCAAAACCAGCGGAAGCACCTGTTATAACTGCGAATTCAGCCATTGTAAATATTTAGAATTTCGCCAAGATATTGGCAATTTAGAACTATCAAAAAATAAAAGAGCGGCAAACACTAAAAAAGGCATAGCTGGAATTTTGTAACGAACAACTGCTCCCAAAATAGGGGTGGTTAACCCAATTATAACAAATAAAACCAACGAAAAACTGAGGCAGTAAACTGCAAATTTCCATTGTTTAGGTGAAATAGATTTTCTGTAAATCCAACTAAAGATTAAAATTGAAATTATGAACACATTTTCTAAAATGGCTGGTACAAAGAGTGGACTTTTTAATTCAGTAGGCCAAGGTCTTGATAAACAATTGATTAATGCTTTTGGACTCGCTTTTAAAAATGACCAAATATTGTTTTCCAAAAAATCCATTTTTATGGTACTACTCGCGTTTAATGCCTTGGCTAATCTAATGAAGTCATGCTGTTTGCTCGTCATGATGTCTATAAAATTGTATTGCGGAACAAATAATCCAATTAACCATGCAGTTAAAATGAAGCTGAAGAAAACGAGAGCATGAAAAATAATTGTTCGCCTTTTTGATAGGCTCAGCCACCAAGCTATTGAAGCGGGAAATAATGCCACAAAAACATACATTTTCATAGCAATCAAAACCATAAATAAAACAAGAATTAAAGTGAGGTTTATTATCGATTTATTGCCTTGAGATAGTAAATAAAAACGCCATAAAAACAAACCCATTGCAAAGATTAAGACGGCCTCTTTTAAGATTCCCGCACTCCAAAAAACAAAGGATGGAAGTAGGAAAACAGCCATGTAAACTTTCCATTTTTGGTTTGAAAACGCCGTGAAAAAGCGAGCCAAATAATAAGAACCGATAAAACAAATAAAGTTCATAAATAGACTGTGGACATGGTAATTGCCACCTGAGAAAAATCTGAAAACTGCGTTTAGTCGAATGATAAGCCGATTGTCGTTAATGAGTCCGTTGTCATAAGATCGATACCAATTGTACATGTCAACATAGTAGTTTTTTTCAAAGTAAATATTGTCACAACCCACACCGAAAAGCATTGCAACAAAGTCACTTGGTTTTTTCCAGAATGCATTGTATAAAGGCAAACTATCATCAAAATATTTATACGTATCAGCCTCTAAACGAACAGGATAGTAGTAAGTGTAAATAAGGAAGATGAAAAATCCGCTTACAACCTTTAAAACGAATGCGAATTGAAGTGAGATGGTACTAAAACCTAATGTTTTAAAAATATCGAGGCGACCGATAAGCCAAAGGAAGAGAAGACAATAAAGGAAAGGTAGAATGTTTAAAAAAAGGGTCATTCCACAAATTTAAAAGTTTCGTCCTAAGGATAAAATCATGACTACATTTTACTCTGAATAACACCATCTTTCATTGTCCACAGGACATCTGCCATATTCGCCAACTCATCGTTGTGGGTAACAATAACAAATGTATGACCTAATTCATCACGGAGTTGGAAGAACAAATCGTGTAATTCCTTGGCATTTTTGGTGTCCAAATTCCCAGAGGGTTCGTCGGCAAAAATAATTTTGGGGTCATTAATTAATGCTCTACATACAGCAACACGCTGTTGCTCACCACCGGAAAGTTGGGAAGGTTTATGGTTGAATCGCTCTGCAAGTCCTAATCGACTTAAAACTGTTTCAGCTTTTTTTCTTGCCGTAGTTTTGTCCAAACCTCCAATCAAGGCGGGTAACATAACATTTTCGGTCGCAGTGAATTCAGGCAATAATTGGTGAAACTGAAAAATGAATCCCAATTTTTGATTGCGAAATTGCGCCAACTTTTTTTCACTCAAACTAAAAGGTTGTTCTCCAGCTATTAAAAGTTCTCCTTTATCAGGTTTTTCAAGTGTTCCTAAAATTTGCAATAAAGTGGTTTTTCCTGCGCCCGATGAACCGACAATTGAAACAATAGATTTTTCCTCTACATGAAAATCGACTCCTTTCAGAATCGGAAGTTCACCAAAGGATTTAACAATGTTTTTCGCGCTTAAAATCACTTTTCTAATTTCAGATTGTGACCTAGTTTATCTCGTTTAGTTTGGAGGTAAACGGCATTGTGTTCGTTACTCTGAATTTCCAAGGCTACATTTTCGACTATTTCCAAACCGTAACCAATTAATCCAGTTCTTTTTTTCGGATTGTTCGACATCAAACGCATTTTACTAACCCCTAATTCTCTCAACATTTGCGCACCAACACCGTAATCTCTTTCATCAGGTTTGAAGCCTAATTTTACGTTTGCATCAAAAGTATCGTAGCCCTCTTCTTGAAGTTTGTAAGCTTTCAATTTATTCATTAGACCAATTCCTCGGCCCTCTTGATTCATGTAAATTATTACACCTTTTCCCTCTTTTTCAATGAGTTCCATTGCTTTGTGTAATTGTGGTCCACAATCGCAACGACATGAACCAAAAATATCTCCAGTCATACAAGAGGAATGCACACGTACCAAAATCGGTTCGTCTTTTTCCCAAGTTCCTTTTACGATTGCTAGATGGTCTTGGTCGCTATTAATATCTTTAAAAGCGTGTAATTCAAAATCACCGAAAGCGGTAGGTAAATTGATAACCACTTGTTTTTCAACATGTTTTTCGGTTCTAATTCGATATTTTATTAATTCTTCAATTGAAATGATTTTTAAATCGAAACGTTTTGCGATTTCAACCAACTGAGGTAAACGCGCCATTGAACCGTCTTCATTCAAAATCTCTACTATAATTCCTGCTTCCTCGTAGCCAGCCATTCTCGATAAATCAACAGCGGCCTCAGTATGACCAGCACGTCGCAAAACTCCACCTTTTCTCGCTCTTAAAGGAAAAATGTGTCCAGGTTTTCCCAGTTCCTCAGGTCTTGTATTTGGGTCAATCATGGCTAAGATGGTCTTGGCTCTGTCGCTCGCGGAAATTCCTGTTGTACAACCGTGTCCAATCAAATCTATACTAACCGTAAACGGCGTTTCGTAAGCGGCGGAATTATTTCGAACCATCATTTCAAGTCCTAACTCGTCGCATCGTTCTTCACTTATTGGCGCACAAATCAAACCGCGTCCGTGAGTGGCCATAAAATTGATGATTTCAGGAGTTGCATTTCTTGCTGCAGTCAGAAAATCTCCTTCGTTTTCACGATCCTCGTCATCTACAACAATTATCACTTTCCCTTGACGAATGTCTTCTATCGCTTCTTCGATGGTGTTTAATTCAAAATTCATGGTGCAAAGATAGTGTTACCTTAAGGAAAACAGCGGAATTGTTTAAAAAGTTGAATAGAAACAACAAGAATAGAACTTCTACAAATGATTTGATTTTCAAAACAATTATTAGAAGTTCTTGTTAACTTTAAAAAAATGTTTATGTCAAAAATGTTGTGGATTTTAGTTTCTGTAGTATTAATTGTTTCAGTAGCCTTAATTTTCGTGTCGTTTACCAATAGCAAAATCGAAACCCCGAAGTACAAAGTATTAGCCTCTTATGGCGATGTTGAAATTAGACGTTACCCGAAAATGGTTGTTGCAAAAACGAATCTTTCAGAAAAGTCTTATGATGGAGAGGCGAATAATGGTTTTCGTACAATTGCTTCCTACATTTTCGGGGGAAATGAAAAAAACGAGAAAATTGCGATGACCGCACCTGTGGTGATGAATATGGGGGATACAGCGTCTATGTATTTTGTGATGCCAAGTAGTTATGCGAAGGAAAGTTTACCAAAACCAAATTCCAGTGCAGTACAAATAGTCGAGGAAAGTGAAAAGACCTTAGCTGTAATTACTTACGGTGGCTTTTCTTCGGACGAAAAAATTGAAAAACATCGAAAATTATTGGAAAAAACCTTGAAAGATCAAAATATCGAGACAAAAGGAGCTTATCTCTACATGGGTTACAATGCGCCGTGGGATGTTTTGAAGAGAAGAAATGAGGTGGCGGTGGAGATAAGTTTTGAGTGATGAGTGATGAGTGGAGAGTGGAGAGTAGAGAGTAGAGAGTGGGGAGTGGAGAGTGGAGAGTGGAGAGTGGGGATGTGCCTCGGCGGAGAGAGTTAGAGTTACGCCCATAGATGATTAAAATTCATTGCGACCAACCTCAATTCATTTCGACCAAGTCATAATTAAATAGAAGTAATTTAGTTCAATTACATTTATTTTTCATCGCATCAGAACAAAGGAAATTGAAATTATAAACGTAGTCTCCTTATCTCGTCGTAAATTCGCGACTGCATGGGATTAAGGTTTGTCTATTCATTTTGTTTCTTTTCCACGATATTGATTATTGTTACGGGGTGTTCTAATCCCTCGAATAATAACAAGTCGCCAGACATCAAAAACAATGAAAACCTTTGTCGCTACAGTAAATGGTTAAAAATTTTTGTTTCTGGTGAAAGTGCTTTTCTAACCATGACTCATCCTGAAACAGGGATGGAAAGGCATTTCGTAATCGGACAGGAACCGATTATTGACAGTAAAAGTGCTTGGATAAGTCCTAAGTCAAAGATTGCAGCCCTTTCCGCAACTCATATTGGCATGTTGGGAAAAATTGACGCAACCGATTTTATTACCGCTGTTTCTTCGTCTAAATTGATTTATAACGAAAAGGTTAGATTGCGTTCGAAGAAAAAACAAATTTTTGAACTCGGTGACGAAGGACAAATTAACATTGACCGAATTGTAAAATCTCAAGCAAAAGTTTTGGTTTACAGCGCATTTGGAGGTGATTTCCCCCAATCGGAACAAATAAAAAAAATCGGTATTACTTGTGTTCCCAATTATGATTGGCGAGAAACACATCCACTAGGAAAAGCTGAATGGTTGTTGTTATTTGGTTTTTTAACGGGCAAAGAAAAAATGGCGTTTGCAGTATTTAAAACAATCGAAAAAAAGTATTTAGCGACAAAAAACAAGGTAAAAAATTCGAAAGGAACAAGAGTAATGGCAGGAAATCTGGCTGGTGATATTTGGTACACTCCCGCGGGTGAGAGTTACTTTGCTACCTTAATGAAGGACGCAGGAATGGATTATCTCCACAAGAAATCCAAAGGTAACGGAAGTCTGTCTTTGTCGATGGAACAAGTTTTAATGGAATCGAACGATTGTGAATTATGGATAAATCCGGGGTTTGCGACAAAAACTGATTTGACAAATACAAATGTGAAAGCTCAGTTTTTACATCCGTTCAAAAAAGGGAAAATTGCTTGTTACGCATTCAATATGAATCGTTTTTGGGAAGAAAGTGCGGTTAATCCTCACCTACTTTTACAGGATTTATACCTTATGAATCTTTCCGATTTTTCACCCGAGAAATTAACTTTTTACCGACTTGTAAAATGAGAAATTTGAATCGAATCAAGTTGGCTTTAGCGATTTCGACGGTCATTTTACCTGTCTTTTTCGTGCTTGATTTGATGGTAGGACAAATTCAAATTTCCTTCGTGGATATTTGGAATTCCTTGTTTGGACAAGTTTCAGATGAAACAATTTCCATTCTAATAAAGGAATTTCGTTTTCCAAAAGCAATGGTTGCAATAATTGCAGGTGCATCCCTATCAATTGCTGGAATGTTCATGCAAACCTTGTTTCAAAACCCTTTGGCCGGACCTTATGTATTGGGTATCAACGCTGGTGCTTCTTTGATGGTGGCTTTGAGCATGTTGACTGGAATTTCATTTTTTTACAACGAGTATGGAATGATAGCGTCGGCACTCATAGGTGCTTTTAGTGTGGGTGCTTTAATGATGATTATTGCCACCAACCTCAGAAATACCGTTGCACTGTTACTCGTAGGTTTGATGTTGGGAAGTTTTATTTCAGCCTTTATTAATTTATTAGAAGTTGGTTCAACAGCGGATTCACTTAAGCGTTACGCTCTTTGGTCAATGGGGTCGTTGCAACAAGTTTCCTTCTCTCAAATTCCAGTTATTTCACTTGTATTTATGATTGGTTTTACCATTTCATTCTTTTTTGTTAAACCCCTTAATTTGTTGCTTTTAGGCGAAAATGCCGCTGGTAATTTGGGGCTCAATGTCAAATTTTCCCGTTTAGGAATTTTGCTTGTTACCGCCTTGCTTTCTGGATTAACAACTGCCTTTTGTGGACCAATTGCTTTTGTTGGTTTGGCCATACCAAATGTAACGAGAATGTTACTTAAAACGCGTAATCATGCTTGGTTACTAATTGGAAATGCTGTTTTTGGTGCATTATTCTTATTGATTTGTGATGTCTTTATTCAACTGATTTCAGGAGAAATTTTAGTTCCTATTAATGTGCTAACATCCTTATTTGGAGCTCCTTTTGTTATCTATCTTGTTACTCGAAAACGTTTATGATTAGTTTGGAAAACATAGCTATTGGTTACAAAGAAGTATTATTTAGTGCTGAAAACATTGAGTTGTCGAAAGGTAAGGTTTATGCATTAGTAGGACGAAATGGTGTTGGAAAATCTACATTTTTGAAAACCCTTTCCGGAAATTTAGCTCCGTTAAAAGGACAAATTAAGGTAAGCGGACAAAATTTAGTAAACCTAAATAATTCGGAAAAATCGAAGTTGATTGCAGTAGTAGAAAGTAAGTTTGACGGAATTTCATTTTTGAGTGTAAAGGATTATTTAGGTTTGGGACGTTCGCCTTACACAGACATTTTTGGTCGCTTGGAAAATTCCGATTTGGAGAAAATACAAGAAGTTGCCGAGGTACTTAAAATCAAACATTTACTTGAAAAAGACACAGTAGAAATTAGTGATGGAGAACGCCAACTCGTTATGATTGCTCGCGCTTTAGTTCAGGACACCGATTTAGTTTTATTGGACGAACCAAGTGCATTTTTGGATTTTATCAATCGCGAGTTATTGTTAAAAACCTTGGTTGAAATTGCTGAGAAATACGATAAATGCATGATTCTTTCCTCTCACGATATTGACGCTTGTTCCCGTTTTTCAATGCCCATGTTGTTCATCCATAAAAAGCAATTGATTTATTCGGAAAAATTTGATTTAGAACTGGTGAAGAGTTAAGTCCTGTTCGAAATTGAAGGTCTATTCCCTTCGCCGAAATGAGCGGAGTTGAAGGATGAAGAGTTATGAGTGTAGGTTTTGGAAGACACAAGGATTTTCATAAACTGGTTAAAGATTTAATGAATTCTCTTCCTTTTCCAGATTTGAGTTCCTTTTCTCTTCGAACAGCCTCCTCTCTTGATTGAAACTCCTCGGAGTAAATCAATCGCCATGGTCCTTTCCCTTTTGTAAATTTTCCGAGCAAACCATTGTTGTGTTCGAAAAGTCTTCTTTCAAGGTTTTCTGTATGACCGGTGTACTTTTTCTTAACCGAATCTGAAAAAATTACATACACAAAATACATTGTCATTGATTTAAAAACAAAAAAGCCCGATATAATCGGGCTTTTTGGTGGTACCTCCAGGAATCGTCCGCCGCGGTGGACAGGGACACAAGGATTTTCATAAACTGGTTAAAGATTTAATGAATTCTCTTCCTTTTCC
>CAZWSY010000038.1:0-91 GCA_964636775.1 uncultured Lishizhenia sp. | reverse complement strand
TAAAAACAAAAAAGCCCGATATAATCGGGCTTTTTGGTGGTACCTCCAGGAATCGAACCAGGGACACAAGGATTTTCAGTCCTTTGCTCTA
>CAZWSY010000037.1:26696-33378 GCA_964636775.1 uncultured Lishizhenia sp. | reverse complement strand
TTGCACAATTTTTAGGAGAGTACAATATAATCTTACCTCAAGGATTAGGAACAGGTGGACTTTACACGAATAATTTCGAAAGCGCTTGGAAGGTTGAAAATGGATTTTTGGTGAGGAGTTAAGGCTACTCTTTATTTCGAAGCATAATGCTCAATTTCATCACAATTCGTATAAATCATATCGTGTAAAATCAACTGAGCAGCAATTGCAAGTTGGGAATAGTTTTGCGAGCCAGAACCGAATTTTGCTGCCTTTGTTTGCCACATTTCTGTTATCAATTTTTGAGAACCTTCAGTTGGTTGAATTTTAGCAACAACAGCAGACACATTGCCCGCTCCAGCGTGATAAACGTGCATCACAAATAGTCGAAACCAAAGTTCATTTTCGTTGTACGTAATACCATGACGGTTAAGAATCCGTTTTGCCTCCGGAATACAAATTCTTGAAATCAATTTTGCTGCTCCCATTGCCGATTTGTGGAAATCCTTTCTTTCGTCAACTTTATCGTTAACGACCAAGCCCATTGAACGCGCCACATCTGGCATTAACTGAAAAGGACCATAAGCGCCAGCACTTGATTTTTTCAATTGTCCAGGACTTTCAATTAACAAAATGGATTGCGCATACCATGGATCTACACCCAATTTCTCAAACGCTTCCACACCTTTGGATAAGGTAGGGTAAACATCTTGGAAACGATAAAAATCACTTTTTCCAAAAGTCACATTTATAGTGCTTTCAAGTGGTAGATTATTAGATAGAATTAAGTCGTTTTTGAAGGCGGTTTTTTCTTCTTCAGTTTTAAGATTCCATTCCTCTTTTGACATTTTTAGCAAAACTTGTCTGTTTGCAGCTACATTAATCAGGCAAGTATCTGGACTCAAAAGCATGATTTTTTTCCAGAATTGAGCTTGCTCTAGAACATCCCAACGATCACGAAAAATTTCATCAGCATGCATTACAGTTTGAACACTAGAGGCTTTTTTAACTGTAATCTTTTCATTATTCCAAGAGGTAATGTTTTGCGAAAAAACACCTATGGTCGATGAAAGAACTATTATGCTCAAAATTTTCTTCATTGTTTGGTTGTTTGGATAAAGATACAAATCAACGGAAGAAAACAAAGCTGTTACTGTAAAAATTTAAACAAAGTTCACATAATGGATACTTTGAAGCAATAAATTTTCAAAATTTTATCTGGTTTTTCTATTAATCCAAATAGCAGCAATTTGAGATTCAATTAATGAGCTAAATGTTTTAAAATGAGCTGATTATTTAGGATTATTATTCATTGAATTCGTGCTAAGAAGCTATTGTTTATTTAAATTTCCAACCTTTCTTTTGCATTATCTTGTAGGCAACGAATAAATCATTTTCGTTACTAAACGAATCCATAAATTCAATGGTATTCAGTGAATTAGATATTGGTGTGTTTGTTAAATTTTCGTGATTTTCAAAATGCGAAATCCAATTTCTTAAAAAGGTAATAGCAACATTGGTAGAGTAGGGGATATCCTCACTTTTTACACTGCTAACAAGGTGAATACTTTGTTTCGCTCGACTCATTAAAACATTAAAACGATTCAGTTCACTTGAACGATTGAGTGGTCCAAGTTGTAAGTTGAACTTTCCCTCATGGTTTTTTCCATATCCAAATCCGATGATTAGGTGATCACATTCTTCACCCTGTAAATGTTCAAGTGTTCTGAAGAATAGCTTATTGTTTTCTTCTTTCGTTTTTAACTTCGAAGAACCGATTTTTTGAAAAAGCCCTTTTAGCAAATCCATTTGAGAATCTGAAAAAGACACAACGCCTATGGACTCATTGGAATCTTCGAATTTTTGTAGCAAACGAATTAAATATTTCGCTTCTTCTTCGTTGGTTTTTTCTGCGTAAACTCCATTTGAACAAAAATGAAATTCAAGGGGCTTAACTTTTGGATGAGGAGCTGGATATACGTTTAACTTATTTCCATAAAAATGAAAGTTGCTGAATTCAATAATTTGTTTGTTGTTCGAACGATAATGTTCTGTAAAATAAACGTTAGGCAAATTGAATTTCGCTTGAATAATTAAACTTTCGGTTAAACTTTCTTTTTTGAAAAATCCATTAGCGCCCATTTGTTTTGAATCTCCAAATAGGAGCGTTTCCTTTGAACGTTGTAATGAACCTAAAGCCTGATACACTGGAATTCGACTCACTTCGTCAAAAACCGACCAATCGAACATTTCTCGTTTAATAGGTAACGATTTTGCCACCTGATAAGGAGTTGCAAGCCAAATTGGTTTTAATGCGAAAATCCAATGAGATGCTGGTGTTTGAATTAAATCGGATGAACTTTTGTTTCGTTTCGTTTTGCCAAATTCCTTCAAAAGAATTGATTTTCCTTTTTTCAGTTCGGTTTTATACTTTTTCAACTCATCATTCAATTGATTATTGGGTGTAGTAATAAGTTTCTCGAAGTGAAAAATTTTTGATTGACACAATTTATTTATTTCATGGATTAATGAGATTTGATTTTTTTCTTCGATTGAGTAGAATTGTTGCACATCACCATTTAGGGTTTTGGAGTTAAATTGTCTATAACTTGGAATTAATTTTTCCAACTCGTTTTTAAAGAAGTTATTTGTTGCAACAAGAATTTCATGAAAGTTCGCTTTTCCGTTTAAATATCTTAAAAGTGACCCATCTATTTTTTCTGCATGTTTTAGACAAGATATTATTGTATTTTGATTGTTTAAAAACGATAGAATTTCCTTCACGTTCATATCTTGTGTTGAATTCAAATATTGAGAAATATCATACCAAGATTTTATGGTTTGCCGAGAATCAAGAAGTTGTTTTTTATAGGCTTCTGAAAAATTTTGAAATTGTTCCCAATGAATTTTATTAACACTATTAACCATCTGATAAACAGTAGTTATTTCTGATTCTTGATTGATTCCACGAAATTCAAATTCTTTAAGAAGTTGTTGTTTTTTGGTTAACAAACTAAGATGTATTTCCAAGTTTTCAATGGCTTTCGTTGGATTTATTTCAGGAGTTCTAACCCATTTTTTCCATGTGGATTTTTGTTTTCTTTTTGCCCACCAACCTTGTTTTGCAAAAAGCAATTTTAAGTATTGAATTTCTTCGTCTGAGGGGATTTGAATCCAATGATTGTGTTGGTATTGATTTTTTTCAATTTGAAAATCCAGTTTTTCAAGTTTGAGATGGTTTTTCAGAAACCAATTTCGGTCTTTTACAAGAAAGTTGTGGTTTTTTTGGAAAACGGCAAGATTAAATTGTTGAACAAAAAGTAAGTCCTGCCACAGCTTTAAAATCGTCATTTCAGGAGGCAAGGAGGTGCTTTGAATGTTTGCGGAATCAATTAGAAGTGAAAGAAAAGTTGATTTAGTTTGTTCATTTATTCTTGAGAAGTTAAGTTTTTTCCATATTTCCCATTCTGCATTATTGAAATTTTCAAGACCAGAAATAGTGTAGTTTTCCAATTTCGGGATTAATTCTTTTAGGTCATTAACTTTCAAATTATCCATGGAATTTTCAAGAATTTTAAATATTGACGATTTGGAGATTTGAAACTTTTTACTGGCCTTGAAAACGAGTTTTAAATGTTCTTTAAACGGCGTTTTTTCTAAAAAAAAGAGTTGTTGTTTTGATTGATTTTTCGAAATAGTTTTTTCCCATGTTTTTTTAATGTCCTCGATGAATAATTGGTTGGTTGTATAATTGGCGACATTGGCAGTCCAATCATTCAAACCTAAATTTTTGAGACGATTTTCAATAATGTCTAAACCATTTCTTTTCTCGGAAACAATCAAGCAGTTTTTATCGGATTGTAAAATTTTACCAATGAAGTTTACAATGCTTTCGGTTTTTCCAGTACCTGGTGGGCCTTCAACGAATTTTGAACCACTTGGAGTAAAAATTTGTTGTTGATTATTGTTGATTAATAGAATATTCTCTCCTTCAATATCTGAAACATCAACGAATGATTCTTCACCAAAAACTTTATTGATTGCAGATGAAAATTCTGGTTCTTGCTCAATTTGGTGGATTTCTTTCGCCAACCAGGATTGCCAAAGGGGAAAAAGTCCAATAAATTTTTCTTCGAGCCGGTTTTCAGGGATTTGATTTTCTAAAAAAGTACACCATTCGACATCTGTCCAAGAATTTCGGTATAAATGTTCTTGGGTGAAAAAGTAAATTAGAAATGGATTAATGATTTTGTTCTCTATCTCAAGATTGATTTGTGATGGAGAAAGATAAAAATGGGTTCGTGGAATGTTGATTAGATAGATTGGCGCTTTAACGAAATCTTCACGAAAATTTAATTCGATCCATCCTTGTACCAAAAACAGCGAATTACTTTTATTACTTTCCAAATCCTTAGTCGCAATATCACAAAGTATTTTCCACTGTTCACAAAATTTATCGTCGTTTTCTTTCCAATTTAAAACATTCGAAAACATCAAATTACACATAGGGTTTTCCCTCTTAAAAAAGCGGTGTAAATCCTTGAATTCTTTGATTTTTTCGTGAATATTCGACATTCGTTGTAAAAATAAAAAATTGTTAACGTTCCGACTTATTAACTAGGCAACGGGCATTTAAAATGTGCGTTGACAGTTTAGCTACAAGTTTAAAAACGTTACCTTTGCAGTTGTAACTTTTTATACTTTATGGCATATTGCAATTAAGGTTTAATGTTTCATATCGGGTCTATGCGTTCAATTCCAATCAACCAAAGGTGGTTTACTACTATTCTTCTTACCTTTATTATTTCGTTAACAACTGTTGCTCAGGTAGTTTCAACTTTTTCTGCTACAGGTAACGGTGCGGCACAATGTCCTAGTAATCTTTTTACCATGACAGCAAATCAACCGTCAGCCGCAAACATTACTTACGCTTGGACGGTAACAGGTCCTTCTTCGTTTAATCAACCAGGTTCGGGAAAGGATGTTGCATTTTTCTTGACAACTGCAGGTTCTTACAATGTTACGCTTACAGTAACCAATACTTCTACCAATCAAACAAGTACCACAACTCAAAATAACTTTTTAACTGTTCATGCGGCGCCTACGATAAATTACACTGTTTCACCTACCACAGGCTGTTCTCCTTTAACAGTAACTTTTACTAATAATAGCCCTGCTGGTGCTGGCGCGTCATATACGCTAAATACTGGAGACGGGGTAATCACTCAGTCCTCAGCGAACTTTTCTAAAGTTTATAACAATGGTGGTAACTATAGTCCAACCATTTCTATTACAAACAGTAATGGTTGTATAGCAAACGGTCCATTAACTGCAATAAGTGTTGCTGCATCCCCTCAATTAACATCTCCAACGAATCCTAATGCGGTTTGTGCAGGCTCGTTGTTTACTTACACTCCTACTTCGACCATTAGTCCAGCAAACCCTTCTTGGACAAGAGCTGCGGTTGCAGGTAACGCGGCGTCAAGCGGCAATGGAAATATAAGTGAAACTTTAATTAATAATACAGGGTCAAACGCGACAGCAACTTATGTTTATACGCTAACCGCAAATGGTTGTACGCGTCAACAGAATGTAACGGTTACCATTCGCGCATTACCTACTGTTACCATTTCCCCAAGCTCATTGTCGCTTTGTT
Source organism: uncultured Lishizhenia sp. (assembly GCA_964636775.1). Classification (GTDB taxonomy): domain Bacteria; phylum Bacteroidota; class Bacteroidia; order Flavobacteriales_D; family Crocinitomicaceae; genus UBA952. The sequence continues at coordinate 27,743 of CAZWSY010000037.1, read as the reverse complement.
CTGGTCAGTCTGCAACTTTGTCAGCAACCCCAAGTGTTGGTGGTGGAACTTACGCATGGTCAACTGGTTCCAATGCGCAAACAATTACCGTTTCTGCCGCAGGTACATATACTGTAACCTATTCTGATGGTACTTGTGCAAGTGCACCAGCATCGAGAGTTGTTGGTACCGCAACTCCACCAACAATAACAAGTATCACAAGAACAGAGTCATCAGGAACAACCAATAATGATGGAATTATTTGTGCTGGCGCTTCTGTTACACTCACTGCCAACCCAAGTACTGCTGGTGGAACTTATGCTTGGTCGAGTGGACAAACTACGCAGTCAATTGTTGTTTCACCGACTGCTACCACTACCTACACCTGCACCTACACTTTGGCTTGTCCATCTTCCCCTTTGAGTACAACTGTAACTGTTAATGCATTACCCACTCCGAATTACACTGCTTTACTTACAAGTGCTTGTTCACCGCCTGCAAATAACACCTATACTGGCGTTCTTCCAGCAAACAATACTATTGCTTGGACTTTTCAAGGTGGAAATCCTGCTTCGGCAAACACTGCTGGAAATGCGAGCGTGAATGTTTCCTACTCACTCGCAGGAACTTATAGTATTGGAATGATAGTTACCAATCCACAAGGATGTGTCAGAAATACTAACTTTCCTGCTGCTTTTGTTGTGGCAAATACGACTCCTCCTTCAGGAACAATATCACCAACAACGCCCACTACACAATGTATTTCTGGGAATAGTATTTGCTTCAGTTTTTCAGGAACAGGAGCAGACACCTTAATGGTTAATTGGGGCGATGGTTCTCTGCCAGTTGGGCGATCAAAAAATCAGCCTTTTTGTTACACATACTCAACACTTGGGAATTTTGTTGTAACTGTTACTCCATATACATCTGTGGGAGGAAATCTTGGTTGTGCGGGTAATCAAATAACGGCTAATGTTACGATTACAGGTGTTTTAGCCTCATTTACTCCAGGAGTGATTGATTGTGACAATCAACTTAGTAGATGTTTCTCGAACACATCAACTCCAA
>CAZWSY010000037.1:0-26686 GCA_964636775.1 uncultured Lishizhenia sp. | reverse complement strand
ACGATTACTTGGAATTTCGGAGACCCAGCTTCTGGTTCAGCGAATACAACAAATACAACAAGTCCTTGTCACAACTTTTCAGCATTTAGTTCGAATGCCTATACAGTTACCTTAACCTTGGATAATCCTTCCTCTGGTTGTCCTCCCTCTGTTGCTACAGCGAATATATTTGCTTACCCAAATAACCTTGCTACATTTCGGTCATACAACAATTCCTCGCCAACTAGAGTTGAAACTACCGATGTTTGTTTAGATGGAACCTTGTGTCTTTATAATGAAACTCCAGTTCCTCAGTTGGCAACTGTTGCTGCTCATACTTCTTGGAATATTAACAATACTAATCCAACATTTTCCACAATTACCGCCTTTAGAGGTTCACCAAGATGCTATACCTTTCTTGAGGTTGGTGGAGATGCTGCTTCGGCGTCAGGAGGTATAAGCTGGACTCCAGGAACATACACTGTGAGTATGCGAAACAGAAGAGACAACTTTACGACTCAATGTTTTGATACTGCAACAAGAACGAACTATATTCGAGTTCATGGTATGACTGGAACATTCACAGCTGCTGATACGGTTTGTGCAAACGCAGCAATGACAGTTACAGACAATACCCAAGCACCAGTAACCTTCGTAAAAGTAAGAACTTGGAATTGGGGAGATAACACACCAAATACTGTTGTTACAACTACAACAGCTGGAGCAAGTGCACTGTTAACAAACCGTCAATCGACACATACCTATACTTCTCCTGGAACATACACCATAACTTTAACCACGGAGGATGATTTTGGCTGTTTGAGAACCACAACACGAACGGTGGTTGTACGTCGTCCAAATGCAAGTTTCACTTTGAACAGAAATTTTATTTGTCAAGGACAGAATGTTACAACAACAAGTACTTCAACTGGGGATGGAACATTAAGTTATGCATGGTCATCTACTTCTGGTGTTATTGGCGCTCCGAATAACGCTGCTTCGGTGACTATTTCTTATGCTACTGTTGGTAATAAAACAGTTTCCATGACTGTTACCGATGCCAGAGGTTGTCAAAATACTGCAAGCTTACCTGTAACAGTTCAAAATCCTGTTCCATCTGCTACGGCAACACCAAGTTCAGCGGCATGTTTTAATCCTCCAACCGTTGTAAACTTTGCAAATACATCAACGAATAACGTCGATCCGAACTCGGCAATTTGGAATTTCAATACGGCAAACATTAATAATGGACTAGGAGTTAATCCAACTACATCTACTTCTTACAATCCAACAGTGACTTTTGATAGACCAGGGATATATACAGTTCAATTAACCGTAAGTTCTTTAACAGGATGTTCCGCTACATCGAATGTGGCTACGGTTAATATCGGTGGTCCAAGTGGAAACGTGAACATAACAAGTCCCGTTAAGGAAGGATGTTCTTGCTTGCCAATTTCTATGACAGTAACAACCACAAATGCTACTGAGGCAACAATTCTTTTTGGTGATGGACAATTTCAAAATTTAGTTCCTAACACAACACAAAACATTACCCACTCTTATTGTAATGGTGGAAATACAACCATAAACTACGTTCCTTCTGTTTTTATTTCAAACGGTTCATGTAATGGTTTCTTACCTGCTGGCGACACAGTAAAAGTTGCACCAGTTCCAACAGCAAATATCTCCTATCCAAACGCTACTTACTGTACCTCTGTATCTGGTAATATTAACGTGAGTATTACTGGAATTGGTTCATTTGGTGGTGGTACTTATTCTGCCGTTCCAGCTGGTTTGTCTTTGAATTCCTCAACTGGTGCAATAACTCCATCATCAAGTCAACAAGGGAATTATACAATCACTTATACTGTACCGGCAACTTCAATTTGTCCAACGGTTAGTGCACAAGCAAATCTTACCATAAATCAAACACCGACAATAACCAACCAATCATTGACTATATGTACTGGTGAATCTTTCTCTATTGCACCGAGTGGCGCTGGTGTTCCTGCTGGTACAACATACACTTGGTCTGCTCCTTCAACAACAGGGACAATTTCTGGTACATCGGCACAAAATACACCGGTTTCTTTAATTTCTCAAACCCTGACTAATTCTTCAACTGTTGTTAGAACAGCAACATATACAATAACAGCAACATCAAATGGCTGTTCTTCTACTTTTACCGCTGCTGTTACAGTTAATCCACGTCCGTCAGTTACCAATCGCACAGCAACCACTTGTAGCGGTGTTGCATTTAACATTATTCCAACAGGAGTTCCAACTGGAACCACTTACACTTGGACAGTAAACTCTGTGACTGGAGCATTAACTGGAGCAACAGATCAACCCGTACCTCAATCAAGTATTTCACAAACTATTGCTAGTACGCAATTAACGAATGGTACATTAGTGTATGATGTGATTCCGAGTTTTGAAGGGTGTGTTGGAAATGCATTTACAGCCACGGTGACTGTTCAACCTGCACCAGTAATTGCATCTCCACAAACCGCTACTACTTGTAGTGGAACTACATTTACTATTTCTCCTTCTGGAGTGCCAGGCACTACAAGATATGCTTGGGCTGCCCCTACTTCATCGCCATCAGGTGCAATTACTGATGGTTCATCTCAAACTAATCAAACTTCAGTAAGCCAAACTTTAACAAATTCAACAACAGTTGTTGCCACCGCAAGTTATGTGGTTACAGCAACTGCGGGAACTTGTTCAACAACATTTAATGCGGTAGCAACAGTAAATCCAAGACCATCAGTTACAAATCAAACAAGGTCAATTTGTAGCGGAGGATCGTTCACAATTATTCCTACTGGTGTTCCCGTTGGAACAACTTACACTTGGGCTACACCTTCTCAAACTGGTGTTTCGGGTGGGTCTTCTGGCTCTGCACAAACAAATATTAATGGAACATTAACTGTACCTAGTGTGAGTGCTGGAACTGCGGTTTATACGGTGACTCCATCTTTAGGAACATGTACAGGGACCACATTCTCTGTTAGTGTAACTGTCAATGCTGTTCCTTCTATCGCTAATCAAACTGCAACAACTTGTAGTGGTTCGGCTTTCACTATTTCACCATCTGGAGTCCCAACTGCAACAACATATACTTGGACAGCTCCGTCAATTATTCCACCTTCATCGTTGACGGGAGGTAGTGCACAAGTCACTTCACAATCTAATGTTTCTCAAGTTTTAACTGGAGAGGGTACAGCTACATATACAATTACTCCGAATAACCTTGGTTGTCCTGGCTCAACTTTTACAGGGACAGTGACCGTAAATCCTAGTCCTGTTATTCCAGCACAATCAGCAACTATTTGTGGAAGTACAGCATTTACTATTTCTCCGACTGGCGTTCCAACGGGAACAACTTATACTTGGTCAGCACCAACGATGACTGGAGTAACAGGTGGTTCAGCTCAGGGACTAGGATCACCTTCAATTAGCCAAACTTTGAATGGGTCAGGTTCGGCAGTTTATACTGTTACTCCGAACTTTGGTTTTTGTACAGGATCAACATTTACCGCAACTGTCTCTGTTAGTCCAATTCCAACATTTTCTTTGGCAGGTCTAAATCCTCAGTCTTGTGGTGGAACGAACGGAAGAATTACTGTAAGTGGGCTTCCAGCAAATACTGCTTTTCAATATGAGTACATTGTGAATGCTCCAACGGTGGTTGGCCCGTTATCTACCACTACCAATTCTGGCGGAAATTTCCTTATCAATGGATTGGGTGCTGGTAATTATTCCGTAACTGTAATTAATCCTACTACTAATTGTCGTTCAGTTGCACAAAATGTAACATTATCTAATCCAAATGCACCTGTTGTTAATGATATTGCAGATCAAGTTTTATGTGGAGGCTCATATACTCTCCCTACCATTACTGGTTCAAATTTACCTGGAACAGAGTCGTACTATACAGGTCCGGGTGGGACAGGTACAGCCATGGCTCCAAATACATTAATTTCTACTAATCAAACTGTATACATATATGCGGCAAATGGTACAAATTGTTCTGCCGAGCAAAATTTCACAGTTACGATTAATCCGGTGCCGTCCATTAGCAGTAAAACAAGAACTATATGTAGTGGAGCAACTTCAACAATAAATTTTGCTTCTCCAGATATAATACCAACGGGAACAACTTACTCTTGGGCCATACCAACCTACACAGGTGGAGCAAGCGGTGGAACAGCACAAACAGGACAAACCAACTTCTCCCAAACACTTTCTACTGGTTTAACTCAAGGTACTGCAACTTATAACGTTACTGCCACTGCAGGAACTTGTTCTTCAACATTTACGGTGGGAGTTACAATTAATCCAGTCGCTAATGTTACGGCACAAACAGCTGCAATTTGTAGTGGATCAACCTTTACGGTTTCACCATCAGGGGTACCAGCAGGAACAACTTATTCATGGACAACACCAACGGTTTCACCAACTGGGACCGTAACAGGGCATTCCTCGGCGGGTGCTGGACAGGCAAACATTAGCCAAACTTTGACTCATAATCCGATTACACGAGTTGATGCGTCAACGGTTTCTTACACGGTTACTCCTCGAACTGGTACGTGTAATGGATCATCATTTAATGTTTTAGTTACTGTCAACCCAGTTCCTTCTGTTAGTTCAACTAATCAAACAATCTGTAGTGGGCAAGCATTTTCTGTTACACCAACTGGAGTTCCAACAGGAACACAATATACTTGGGCGACACCATTGGTTTCTCCTTCGGGATCAACATTAGGCGCTTCAGCTCAACCAACTGCGCAGTCGTCAATTAGTCAAACTTTAACTCATGCAAGTGGGATTACTTCTTTTTCTGACGTAACCTACACTGTTACACCTGCAACAGCTCTATGTACAGGAACTACATTCAATGTTGGTGTAAGAATTAATCCGACAGCTGTAGTTTCAAATCAAGTTGCTACTATATGTAGCGGTCAAACTTTTAGTGTTACTCCAACTGGCACACCTGTTGGAACTCAATACGTATGGGCTGATCCTGTATCCACACCAATTGGTGCTGTGACAGGTGGTGTTGCTAACGCGACTGCATCAAATAGTATTTCTGGTTCAGCATTGACCAATACAACAACATCTGTTGCAACTTTAGAATACACAGTAACTCCTATGGTGGGTGATTGTCCTGGCGTTCCATTTACCTTAACTGTTACTGTAAATCCAGTTCCAGTTGTTTCAAACCAATCAAGAACAATTTGTAGTACACAAGCTTTTACAACTCCAATTAGCGGCGTTCCTTCTCCAACGCAATATACATGGGCTATGCCAGTTTACAGTTCTCCAAGTGTAACAGGTGGTAGTGCTCAAGCAACTCCAGTAAACTCAATTGGTCAAACTTTATCTAGTGGAACATCGGTAACACCTGAAACGGCAACCTACACTGTAACACCAACACACAATGGTTGTGCAGGATCAAGTTTTCAAGTTGTCGTAAATATTAATCCTCGTCCAACTGTTGCCCCTCAATCAACAACGATTTGTAGTGGTGAAACATTTATAATCGCGCCAACTGGAGTTCCATCAGGAACAACATACACTTGGTCAACTCCAACGGTATCTCCAACGGGTTCTGTTACAGGAGGAACTTCACAAGGTACAGCATCCCCAAATATTTCACAAACATTAAGTGCAAGTGCTGCTGGTCAAGCTACTTATGTGGTTACACCAAGAGCAGGTACTTGTAATGGAACAACATTTACTGCTGCCGTTACAGTTAATCCTCTTCCATCTTTCACTTCATCTGGAACAAATCCAACAGTTTGTAATGGGACAGACGGTAGTATATTACTTGGAGGAATGGTTCCAAACACAGCTTATACCGTAACCTACATTAAAGATGCGAATCCAGCTGTAGGACCAACCTCTTTTACAACAACTGCTGGAGGTCAACATACAATATCAGGTTTAGGTTCAGGATCTTATTCAATTACTATTACAAGGACATCAACTTCTTGTGTATCTAATTCACAAAATGTAGTCCTTGCTAATCCTGGTAGCCCATCTATTAACCCTATTGCAAATCAGGTTTTGTGTGGAACGAATTACACATTACCAGCAATCACGGGTACAAACCTTCCAGGTAACCAACGTTATTATACTCAACCAAACGGACAAGGTACGGCATTGAATCCTGGTGATTTGATTACAAGTACACAAACCGTTTACATTTTCGCTACAACGGCTGGAGGTTGTACAGATGAAAGAAGTTTCCTTGTTACCATTCATCCACTACCAACAGTAACAGCTCCTGCAGCTATTTGCCAAAATTTAACAGGGCAACTTACTCCAAATGCTGGAGGTACTTGGACTTCCTTGAGTGCGAATGCTACTGTTGCACCCGAAGGAACAATAACAGGTATCAGTGCAGGAACCGCTACTTTCAGATTTACTGATGCAGTTACCAACTGTTCTTCGGTTACACCAACTGTTCAAATTATTGCTGCACCTCAAGTAAACGCAGGAGTTGACCAAACCATTTGTTCCAATAACACAGCATTACTGAGCGGTACAGTTTCTGGTGGCGTAACTTCCACTACATGGTCTGGTGGCGCTGGAACATTTTCCACTGGAGTAAATTCTTTGACGCCTATTTACACACCTACACCAAGTGAAATTCTAACCAATTTTGTTGTTTTGACATTAACAACTACCGACGCTACTGGTGTTTGTCCTTCTGTAAATGATCAAGTAACCATAACGATTGATATTGCGCCAGGTGCAAACGCTGGTTTGGATCAAACGGTTTGTTCAAATAATTCTGTTCAGTTATCAGGGTCTTATTCTGGGGTTGCCAATAATGCAACTTGGAATTCTCCAACTAATGGGGCATTCACTCCTAGTTCTTCAACGCTTAATGCAACTTATACCTTAACTCCTCAAGATATAGCAAATGGGTTCGTAGATATACGTCTGTGTACAAATGATCCGATTGGTCCTTGTACTTCTATTTGTGATACCATGCGTGTAACCATTCGACTTGCGCCTACTGTAAATGCAGGAGGTGACTTTGTATCATGTTCGGGTTCTTTTGCTAATTTGAACGCAGTTATAGGAGGTGCAGCAACTCAAGCAACTTGGAGTGGTGGTTCAGGTACTTTCAATCCGTCTGCCAACCTTGCTGTTACTCAATATTTTCCTACACCTCTTGAATTTGCTGATTTTGTGACCCTAACTGTTACTACTGATGCATTAAGTCCATGTTTACCTGCAACGGATGATTTGACTATCACTTTTGCTCAACCTGCACTTGCTTTCGCTGGTCCAGATCAAGCAATTTGTAGTGGGGAAACAGTAACAGTATCGGGTAACTTCGGAGGAACTGCAACATCTGCAACGTGGACTGTTGCCACTGGAAGTTTACCTGCTGGAACATTTTCTCCACCGAATGCATTAACAACGGTTTACACACCAACCGCGGCTCAAATAACAGCTGGTTTTGTTGATTTGGTACTCGTAACCAACGATCCTGCTGGTCCTTGCGGTTCTGGAACGGATACTGTTCGTATTACAATCAATCCAACACCTGTTATCCTCGATGCGAATTCAACATTTGTATGTACCGGCGACCAGGTTGTCTTAAATCTACAAGGAAATGTCGCTGCAGATTATGATTGGTTCGCTTTAGCGGATAATCCAAATGTATTAGGTGAAACAACAACCTTAACTACAAGCACCGCAATCAATGATAATCTTACGCTTATTGGATTGTCACCTCAAATTGTACAATATAGTGTTAAGCCTTATGTACTAGCAACAGGTTGTGAGGGGACAACTACCATCGTAAATATTGAAGTACGCCCTCGTCCAACGATGCAGTCTGTATTGAATCAAACGGTATGTTCGAATTCGCAAACTACAGCCGTAAACTTTGTTTCTAATTTACCATCAAATACGGTGTTTAATTGGTATTATAATTCAACTGGTTCTGTAAATATTGGTTATCCAATTAACAGTAGTGATACAACTGGAAGTGGAAACATTCCGTCATTCACTCCAATAATCACTTATACACCAGTTACTGCTGTATTTACAGTAACACCAGTCGCTAACAGCTGTCCGGGTAATTCACAAAACTTTACTATCAATATCAAACCGATTGCAACTGTTGATCCGCTTCCGAATATTGTGGTTTGTGCTGAGACCTTAATTCCTGCAACTGTTTTTGGTGGAAATAACCCAAGCGCAACTTATACATGGACAAACTCCAACACAGCAATTGGTTTACCAGCTAGTGGAACAGGAAACTTAGTTGCATTTACACCACCAAACAGCAACAGTATTTACACATCAACTATTACGGTGACTCCTGTTCTTGACGGATGTAACGGTATTCCTCAAACATTTACTGTAACGGTAAAACCAAAACCTGTTGTTTCTCCGCCATTAAGTCAAAACATTTGTAGAAACAATGCAACACAAGCAGTAAGTATTACAGGTGTTCCTGTTGGTACGACTTATACTTGGTCCGGTGGTAACTTGGCAATAGGTATGCCTTCAACTTCTGGAACAAATACTATTCCTTCATTTACTGCAATTAATAACACCAACCCTCCAGTAATAACAACAACTACCATTACGGTTCTTGGAACTTTGGATGGTTGTACAAGTGATAATGTTACTTTCGATTATGTTGTAAACCCAATTTTAACCGTAAATCCTATACCTGATATTACCGTTTGTGGTGGTGAAACTATTCAACAAATCTGTTTTACGGGTAATGTTCCAACAGCTCAATACGAATGGACGATGACTAACAGTTCAATTGGTATTCCGCTTAATAACCCACCTTTTGGAGGCTTTGGTTGCATTCCGACGTTTGTTACAACTCTTAGTTCGTCAGATGAACAAGCGCGTATTATTGTAATGCCGACATTGCCGGGTTGTACGGGCATTGCAGACACCTTCTTTATAAATGTGAAACGCGTTCCGAACGTGGTTGTGAACCCAGCTAGCCAATCTATTTGTGCCTTGGATTTCTTCCAAGCAGTTGGGTTTACTGGTCAAGTTCCAAATACAACCTACGATTGGATAATGAACAATGCCTCAATTTGGGAACAATCACATCAACCTTTTGGTCAAGGAAATATACCAGTAAGACAAGGTAAAAATGTACTTACCAGTTCCCAAACTGCAACCTTCCGAGTAACACCTTCCTTTAATGGTTGTACTGGACAATTTGTTGATTTCCAAATGCAAGTGAACCCAATTCCTACTGTTGACTCTGTGGGCAATCAACTACTTTGTCATGGAGAACAAACAAGTGTAGTGAATTTGACTGGGAATTTCGGTGGAATTACAACTTACAATTGGGCATTTAACAATGATATCGTAACAGGAACAACACCACCATCTGGACAGACTCAAGTTATTCCTTCATTTACAACAGAGAACTTTTTTAATACTGTTCAATGTGCCAATGTTACAATCAATCCGTTCTACAACGGTTGTGCTGGACTACCAAGAACATTTGATATATGTGTTGGACCGAGTCTTTCAGTTTTCCAAGTACCAAACCAACAATTGTGTGCAGGACAAACTACAACAGCAGTAACTTTCCAAGGCAATGTACCAGGTTCGGATTTCCTTTGGACCAATGATAATAATTCAATAGGACCTATTGGAACTAGTGGTACGAATTCAATTCCTGCATTTACACCAATAGGTGACCCGAATTCCGTTACAATAGCCAATATTGATGTCGTTCCAAGATTTATTCTTAGTGCCTCTAATCCATTAAAGGTATGTATAGGCGATACGATGTCTTTCATATACTCAACAGTAAGTCCAAGACCTATTGTTTTACCAATTACGAATATCAATGTTTGTGACGGAGATAACATAGAACAAGTGGTGTTTACTTCTCCTTCAGGTCAAAGCAACACTTACGTTTGGAGACATGACAATGCCAATGTTATTCCGCTAGCAGCTGGAGTGGATCACATCGGAAATATTCCTGCTTATGTACCAAACATCGCATCAGTTGGAAGTTTGGTTAATCAGGTTGCAAATGTTCGTGTTGCGCCAACATTTTCTGGTTGTACAGGTGATACGGCTCAGTTTACTGTAACAGTTAGGCCGCGTCCAAATGTTATAATTACGCCAAACACTGGTCAAACTTATTGTTCAAATCAAGTTACACAGCCTTTGAACTTCACGAGTTTGTATTCGAATGTGGATTATTCTTGGAGTATTACTAATTTAAGCAATATTTCGAATCCATCCCCTCCCTTGTCATCCTCAGGAAATGGACCGCTGATTGCATCTTTTTCGACATTGAATACAACACAAATTATTCAAACTGGCGAAGTCTTTGTTACTCCAACACGTTTTGGATGTACGGGAACACCTGCACAGACCTTTATAAATGTTAATCCGAATTCTTTTGTAGCCAATATTGCTGATACGATTGATATTTGTGAAGCTACTCCGTTTGGAGGTATCCCATTAATCGGTTCGCACCCTCAAAATACTTTCGATTGGTGTTGCTCTCATCCTGCTTTATTAGGTTTGCCTTCTTGTGGTTCTGGTGACCTTCCTGCATTCACTCCAAATCATCCTGGACCTAATCCAATTTTAGTAACTTTTACTGTGAGACCATTTGTTGGAGCTTGTGAGGGAGACTTGAAATATTTCAGATTTTTAATTAAACCAAAACCAAATGTTTTTCCAGTTGCCGACTTGACTTATTGTGCGGGCGATCAAGCAAGTGCAATCAATTTTGCTGGTGATTATGTTTCTTATGCTGGTAACACACAATTTATTTGGACGAATAATGAACAATTAATTGGTTTAGGCAATGGAGGTACATCGAATGTAATTAATCCTTGGTTAATTCCTGAAACTGTTGGAAACATAACCGCTCAATTCACTGTTACACCAGAGTTAAATGGTTGTATTGGTGATCAAATAAATTTCAACGTGAATGTTAGGGTTAAGCCAAGGTTGAACTTAGATTATGATTCTTTAACTGTTTGTCATGATCAACCAATTCCTGCCAACAACGCAACACTTTCTCCATCAGGTGCAACATTAACTTGGAGCGCTTCTACAAATTTGTTCCAAATGTTCCCACTTGGTCCTCAAACCTCAAATCCAATTCCTGATACCGTTGGAATTAACAATGCTCAATTCCCATTGTGTGGAGTTATAACTGTTAGACCATTGTTAAACGGTTGTTTTGGTGATACAACGCTAATCAATATTTGTGTGAAACCGAAGCCTAATGTATTCCAATTACCTAATTTAACTTTCTGTGCTGGCGATTCAACAACACCAATAAACTTTGGAGGTAATTTCGCTTCTTATGGTAGTCAAACAATCTATAATTGGTCGTACTTACCACCTGATATTGGTTTAAGTTATACGGGAACAGGCAATATTTCTCCATTCTTGATACCCGAGGTTCCAGTGCAAAATATTACAGCACCGTTCAGAGTAATTCCTGAATTAGATGGTTGTTTTGGCGATACGATGTTTTTCAACATTAACGTTCGTTTGAAACCACAATTGGCCCTTGAATACAATGATGTAACGGTTTGTCACAACGAAGTAATTCCTTCAAATACAGTTACATTAAATCCTCAAGCATCGAATGTTGTTTGGAGTGCATCACCGAATTTAGTTGGTATCTATCCTTTGGGTAATCAATTCTCGAATCCAATTCCAGCTGTTACAGGAACAAACAACACGGCGGATCCGATTTGTGGTATCCTTACAGTTAGACCTGAAAATAATGGTTGTTTTGGTGACACTTCTTTGGTTAATGTTTGTATTAAACCTAAACCAAATGTGTTCCAAGTTACTTCTCAAACCATTTGTGCAGGTTCACCGAGTACTGCTGTGAACTTTACAGGAAGTTTCAACGGATATAACGGAAACACTTTATACACATGGAGCGTTACCAATACTAATCTTGGTATTCCACTAACAGCCTTACCGAATTTAGGAGAGGGAAATATTCCGGTATTCACAGCGATTGGAAGTACTTTTACCCAAAGTTCAACTGTTGCAGTAGTTCCTAAATTAGATGGTTGTATTGGTGATACCATGTTCTTCAACTACACGGTTCATCCTGATTTAACTTTAGGAAATCAAGTTGCTGATATTACCATGTGTGCTGGATTATGTTTGGATACAATTATATTCACTCACCCTAATCCAGATGTAACATATGCTTGGTTGGCATCTAACATTGCAATTGCAGATCCATCTGTTCCAATTGCTTCGAGTGGCAATGATACAATTCCAGGGTATTGTACGTTTGGCGGATATAACACCACCCAAATAAATGAGTATTATGTAACTCCATCGGTTTATGGTTGTACAGGAATAACAGATACAATTCGTGTGACAGTGAATCCAACACCAAGGGTCAACCCAACATCAGACATAACTTTGTGTGACGATGCAACGTTGAATCAAATTGTCTTCTCATCGAATTGGGTAGTTGGAACACAATACTTGTGGACAAACAACAATACAGCAATAGGACTTCCATTTAACGGTATTGATAGTATTGAATCTCAAACTGTAAATAACCCAAGTTCTCCTCCGGGTGGAGTTTGTGGTCCTGCGGGAATTGCTTTAACTTCTCAAGTTATTGTTACACCAACTTATTTGAATTGTATTGGAACACCTGATACATTCAATATCACCGTGAATCCTAGACCAATTGTAGTTGCTGCTAACGACACAATACTTTGTTTAGCTCAAACTTTTGTTCCAACAACCATTTGTGCTCAGCCTAGTACTGTGTTTAGCTGGAATAACGGAGCAGTTCACAATCAAACATTCGTTCCTTTCCAAGATACGACACTCACCGTTACTGGAATCGATGCGAATTTGTGTACAAACCAAGATTCGTTATTTGTTACTTATCTCAACATTCCTCCGCCGCAAGTTTACGGTGGTTTGGACGACACCTTGTGTTTTGGAGAGTGTACAACCCTTACAGCAACGGTGAGTCCTGCGGAATCTTTCCTATCATGGAACAACGGTGTAGTGCAAGCCCAAGAATTCTGTCCACCAACAACAAATGATTATATAGTTACTGCTGTTTCATTAAATGGATGTGTTGAAAGAGATACAGTTACAGTAATCGTGAATCCACTTCCAATTGTTACTGCTCACGCATCAGATACTTCACTTTGTGCGGGTCAACCATTGGTTCTTTGGGGGCAAGGTGCATTTACTTACGAGTGGGATAACAATGTTGTTGATAGTGTTAGTTTCACCGCAACTGATTCGTTAACCTACACTGTTATTGGAACTGATGTGAATGGATGTAAAGACACTACTACAATCACTATTGATGTGAATCCAATTCCTGTAGTATTGTGGACTGCTGATATGCAAAACGGTGGTTGTTTACCTTTTAGCCCGACTTTTACAAATTTGAGTACTCCTTCAAATGGAACAGCAGTATGGAATTTCGGTAATGGAGTTACATTCGTTGATAGTACACAACAAGGCACCGTACTCAATATTTACGATAATTATGGTTGTTACCCAGTTACTTTAACTGTGACTTCACCAGAAGGATGTGTGAATAGTTTAACACAGCAAGACTATGTTTGTGTTACGCAAGTTGTTGCTGACTTTACACCAAGTGCGTTTGAGTTACCGATTGCTGATGCAAATTTCTGCTTCACGAACAGTTCAATAAATGGAGCTACATTCCAATGGAACTTTGGTGATGGAAATGGTAGTGATTTGGTTCATCCTTGTAATACCTACGACGATTGGGGTACTTATACTGTTTGTTTAGTTGCAATTGCACAAGACGGATGTTCTGACACTGCCTGCCAAACAATTAGAGTTCGTGACCAAGTATTGTTATATGTTCCAAATACATTTACTCCAGAAGGTAATGATATGAATGAAATTTTTATACCAGTGCTAACTTCAGGTTTTGATAGAACAGGGCCTTATGAATTCAAAATTTACAATCGTTGGGGTCATGAGATTTTCAATACGAATAGTTACACGGAGGGATGGGATGGAACCTATCAAGGAGTAAAAGTTCAACTTGGTACTTATGTATGGACATTGAAATTCAAGGATTCTCAGAATAATGAGATATATGAATTCAATGGTCATGTCAATTTAATTCGATAATTAGAAATGAAAAAATTATTTAGTTTGAGCATGGTTTCCCTTTGTTTGGGATTCCATGCTCAAATCGTTTTAACCAAAAGCGATTTTGCAGGTGTGAATGATACGATTCGCTACAGTCAACCTGTGTTAACTTCAGTAACCAATTATGAAGCTACGGGCGAAAATTTTGTTTGGGATTTTAGTGGATTAGAGGCCGAATCACAATACTTGAAAAGATATAACGCAGTTTCTTCGAGTCCAATTACCGTACAAGCAGTTTTTGGTCCTTTTGCTCCTGATGAGTATAAAGGCACCTATTATTTGCTTTCAAGAGATGTTCCAATTGAACAGTTAAATAATTTTTTACCAGTAGACCTTTCGGACTTAAATACCTTTTCGAGAGCAACAAACGATTCAATTACTTCTATTGGATATTCCGTTTCGATAAGCAACGTTCCAACTCCATTCCGTTCTGACACAATTGAAACGAGATACGCATTTCCGTTGGAATTTGGTGGAAGTCATTATTCACGCGGATATACTTTTATTGATTTGAATCCTGCAACCGATTTTAAATTAAAACAATACCGTCAACGTACGACAACTGTCGATGGTTTTGGAACATTAACAACTCCTTTTGGGACACATCAAGTTTTAAGATTAAAGCATGTCATTACTGAATTGGATTCAGTTTATCAAACATTCTTCGGTGGAGGACAATGGTTTGCTTCTCCTCCAATTTTGACGAAAGAGTATGAATGGTGGGCGGCTGGACACGATGATGCGCTTTTGCGGATAATTGAAACTACAAACAACGGTCAAGCACAAGTTCGACTTGCTGAATACAAGGATACTTATCTTGGCTTGGACGCAAGCTTGACTGAAAATGCTTGGGATTTTAAGTTGTTTCCAAGCGTGGTGGATAATTCGTTAAAATTAGAATCGAGTATTCAGTTGGATAAAATTGAAATTTTGGATTTGAATGGTAAGTTAGCTTTTAATTCCTCCATAAACTCTACTAATCAATCCTTTGAATTGGGTTCATTGGAAGGTGGCGTTTATGTGGTTAAATTATTTGTCGGAGGTTCTATTAAGACTTCCAAAATTGTAAAATTGTAAAAATTCGGCAAACCAGTCTATCGCTGTTTCTAATTTAGAAAGAGAGGAAAGCCCGGGCAGTGGAGAGCATCGTACTTCCTAACGGGAAAGTATCGCAGCAATGCGGTAACAGAAAGTGCCACAGAAAGGAAAACTACCCGGACGAAGCACAGCTTGTCTGGGAAAAGGTGAAAAGGTGAGGTAAGAGCTCACCGTCCCGATGGTGACATCGCGGTGCATGGTAAACCTTACGAACTGAAAAACCAAATATACCGAGGCTTCTGATTTTGGTCAGAATAAGGGTTGCTCGCTCGATCTCGGAGGGTAGGTTGATAGACGCTAACGGTGACGTTGGTGCTAGATAAATGATAGACATCCAATAGTGATTCGTTCATGAAGGATACAGAACCCGGCTTATGGTTTGCCTTTTTTCTTATGCGCACAAAAAAAGGGTAACTTTCGTCACCCTTCAAAAAATAAAGTACCGAATTTCGATTAGTTTTTCGCTTGCGCTAAAGCAACCATTTCTTCATAAGACATGCTCTTTTCAACTAGCGTAAAAGCAGTTTTAAAGTACTCAGTCAATTTCACTTCCGCTAGTCTATCGTAAATGTTATTAAGCTGTTCTCTTTTCTTCAAAAAGTCTGCAGCAGATTTTGTTAATTCCTCATCGTCTGGAGCAGGAATTCCGTATTGCGCATAATTGCTGGCAAGTAATTCTTTTGTGAACTCCAAAACTTCGCTGAATTCAACTTGGATATTATTGTCTCGGAAAATTTTAGTTTGAATCAATTGCCATTTTAAAGCTTTCAAATATCCTTCAAAATCTTTTTCAATTTCCTCAATGGTCACAGGCTTTTCCGATGACGCTACTATCCATTTCTTCAAAAATTCTTCCGGAAATGACATTTGCGTATTTTCTACTAAATGCTCATAACCTGCACGAGTGAGTAAAGCATCACTGTCTTTAGCAAACATGTTTGTCAAATCTTCCTTGATTTTTGCTCTCATTTCATCTATGGAAGTAATCATTCCTGGGAAGTAAAGTTTATCAAACAACTCTTCATTTAATTCAGCCAATTCCATTCTTTTAATGTCTGTAATTGTGAATTGGAAATTATCGTTGATTGATTCAAGTTCTTCTTCTTTCACGCCTAACAAACTTGCCATATCTTTCTGATCTTTGGCTACAGCAGTTGGGTCAAGTGGGAAAGTTTCGCCATTTTTCTTGCCAGCGAAAATGGTAACTGCTTCTGGTTTAGCAAGGAATTCAAGGGAAATAGTGGTTGCGTGACTGATTCCACCTTCTTTAAGCGTACCGTCTTCGTTGATAGCTTCAAATTTTCCAAGAACCATATCTTTTTCTCCTACTTCATCAGCAGAAACCAATTTACCGTAACGACGACGCAAATCTTCAACTTGTTTGTTGATTAACTCATCATCAACATTTACCATCGGGTAATCTAAAGCAGTGTTGGCAATTGGAAGTTCAAATGAAGGCGCAAAACCAATTTCAAAAGAGAAAGAAAAATCTTCCGGATTATTAAAATCCCCTGTGCTGCCATTTTCCTCTTTTGCAATAGGTTGACCAAGTAAGTCTAGTTTGTTTTCTTGAATGAAATTGTTTAATGCATCATTCGTGATTTTGTTTAATTCTTCAGCAAGAACAGATTTTCCAACTTGTTTTTGGATTACTCCTAAAGGAACGTGACCTGGACGGAAACCAGGGATTTTAGCTGTTTTGCGGTATTTTTCAATGGAATTTTTAACTTTCGAAGCGTAATCTTCTTTTGTGATTTGTACTGTAAGTACGGCATTGAGGGCATCAATATCCTCGCGAAAAACATTCATTTTTTACGTATTTATAATTTTAAAATCTCGGTCTTAATCAAAACAAAAAAGGTCTCAATTCTTACGAACGAGACCTCTCAGTGCGGATGGAGGGACTCGAACCCGCACACCTCTCGGCACCAGATCCTAAGTCTGGCGTGTCTACCAATTTCACCACATCCGCTTTTATTTCAATTAATTCAATAAACACTTTAGTTTACTAGGGAATTCGTTTGTTCCGAATTCGGGGTGCAAATATAGATAAGATTTTTAAAAGATAATGAAAATTGAAAAAATTACTTTCGCTTTTCCTGCATACTCGAACGTATTTCCTTCATGAACTCAGATGCATATACAAAACTTCCAATTTCAGGATTGTCTGTTGTAATAATTGTTTCGCTATTTCCTTGCCACCATTTCTTTCCCTGGTGTATAAAAATAATATTGTCTCCAATTTCGATAACACTATTCATATCGTGAGTAATAACAACAGTAGTAATGTTGTATTCAATCGTGATGTCTTTGATTAAGTTGTCAATGAGGATGGAAGTTTTCGGATCCAGACCTGAATTGGGTTCATCACAAAATAAGTATTTCGGATTCATGGAAATTGCTCGGGCAATACCGATTCTTTTTTGCATTCCACCACTACATTCAGAAGGGAAAAGTTTGTTTCTACCTGTAAGATTTACACGTTCCAAACAAAAATCAACTCGTTTCTGACGTTCTGCTTTAGTCATTTTACTAAACATTTTCAAAGGAAAACCCACATTTTCCTCAACCGTCATTGAATCGAAAAGTGCCGCTCCTTGAAAAAGCATTCCAATTTCTTGTCGGATTAAACTTCGTTCATGTCGGTTCATTACGGTGAAATCACGACCGTCGTAAAGTATTTGTCCGCTGTCTGCTTCATGTAAACCAACCATACACTTAGCTAAAACAGATTTTCCTTGTCCCGATTGACCGATAATTAAATTGACTTTTCCTTTATCGAATTGCGCATTGATATCAAATAGAACTTGATGATCTCCAAAGGTTTTATTTATGTCAACTACTTGAATCACAATAAAATCATTTGGGTTAACAAGAAATTAGCGATTAGAATGGTAACACTACTGCTCACTACTGCTTGCGTGGAAGCTTTTCCAACATCCAAAGAACCTCCTTTGACATAATAACCATAAAACGCAGAAACAGAAACAATTAAAAATCCGAAAACCACAGTTTTTGTCAATGCATAAGTAATATTGAATGGGTCAAAGAACGCACGGATTCCAAGAACGTAAGTTTCGGTTGTAGAAAGATTAGAAACAACTAAAGCTAGCCATCCACCTGTCATACTTAAGGCCATAGAGAATATTACAAGGATTGGAAAGAAAAAAACGGCGGCTAAAATTTTAGGAAGAACAAGGAAGTTCAAGGAATTCACACCCATAATTTCCAAGGCGTCTATTTGTTCTGTTACGCGCATCGTTCCAATTTCTGAGGCAATATTGGAACCCACTTTTCCAGCTAAAATTAGCGAAATAATGGTTGGTGAAAATTCTAAAATAGTACTTGACTGCGTTATATAACCAACTGTATAATCTGGAAGTAAAGGACTTGACATATTGGATGCTGTTTGAAGGGAGATTACACCACCAATGAATCCAGACATCAATGCCACAATCGGTAGAGAATTCATTCCTATACTTTGAAGCTCGTCCATGAATCTATCAAAAGACACACTCCACTTGTTTGGTTTCGTGAAAACCACTTTCAACATCAAGAAATACTTTCCGATTTTAGCTAACATGTGAGGGCTAAATTACACATTTTTGTTTCGAAACGACTGTGCATTAATTCATCAACCCTAAAGCCAATTTCATTCTAATAACTCTTTTGATGGATTCGTCGGCTTGTTGCTTGTATTTTTTGTCGCTTCTATAAGCCGTTAAAATATCAGTATGTGCTTTTTGTGCATCAACAGGCATTAAAACGATATCACAACCTGCTCCAACGGCTTTTGCTGCAGATTGTGGAACATTTACTACTCCACCCATGTTCATTGCGTCGGTAACGATTAAGCCTTTGAAGCCCATTTTTTCACGAAGTAAATTGCGCACGATTTTTTCGGAACAAGTTGCAGGAAGTCCCTGTGTGTCATACGTTTTATTGTTTTGAACAGCAATGTGTGCAACCATCACCGACAAAACGCCATTGGAAATGAGTGGGGGATAGGTTTCAAGTTCTTTTAGGTCGCCGTCAATAACTTGTAGTGCTTTGTGTGTATCTCCTGAAACTAATCCATGACCGGGGAAATGTTTGGCTGTTGCGATGATATTGTTGGATTGGGAAACTTGGATAAATTTATCTGACCAAGGAATTAAGTTTTCAGGATTGGAGCCAAAACCTCTGTATCCAACTGTTTTATTGGGTGCAAAATCCACAACTGGTGCAAAATTGTAATTGATTCCAATGGCTTTAAGTTCGTCGGAAATGGTCTGCGCAACTTGTTCAACTTCCTCAATATTCGTTATTTCACCCGCTTTTTTTACAGGACTTGATCCTGTTATTTTTCGGTTGATTAAACTAGGTTCGGCATCAGCACTGTATAGAAAAGGTAAGTTCCCTTTTTTCTTGTTCATGGCTTCGAACTGTTTAATCCATTCTGTGAATTCTTCTTTTGTTCCATTCAACATTAACACTCCACCAATGATGCGGCTATTGATATGTTTTTCAATGGTTTGTTTGGTTTGCCCAAGTCGCCCTACAGCTGGCATAACAAGCTGTGCTACACGTGCCGTGTCATCCATTGAATTAAAAATGCGATTTACTTCCTCATCAAGCGATTTATTTTCCCCAAGAAAATCGTTCAATGTAAATTTCACTTTCACAACCTCATTCTTGGCTGGATTTTTCATGGGTTTTTCAATGTTTTCCTTTTGAGGAGCTTGTGCACACGCAAAAAATGTAAGTGCCAATTGACAAATTAAGATTTGGGTAAGTTTCATTTTGTTCATTTCTGGGTCGAATTTAAGCAGCACAAGTCTTAACAATTTCAATGCCGAAAGAACTTTCCATAATTGATTTGTGGAAAACGGACAAGTGAAATAAAAAAAGGCCACACAAACGGTGACCTTCTCCAGTTTAAATTTTGAGGTTTTTATTACCTTACCACAAATCGTAAAGTTTTATTTGCTCCTTGATTGCCAATTTTAACCAAGTAGAGTCCTGAATTTAAGTGCTTAACATTTGCATTAAATGTTTCACTTTCAGCAATAGAGGATAAAATGGTTTTTCCAGACAAATCAATAATTTCAATAGTCATTCCTGCTTTCAAACCGTTCAGATTAATTGATTCTGATGTTGGGTTTGGATAAAGTTGAATATTGGATAATTCATGGTGTAAAATGGAAGCGTCATCTGAAACGGTAACAGCAATACAATCAGAAGTGAAAGAACAAGTGCTTTTTGTTGCCTTAACTTGGTACGTTCCTGTTACAGTTGGTGTAAATGCAATTCCCGTACTCAACACAGTATTCGGGTTGTCACAATTCACCCATTCATAGTTCGCATTTTCGATTTCGTTGATTGACAAAACACCATTGGATAAAGCTGTTTCAAATGTATCAAGAACACATCTGTCAAACACAGAAACAGAAGATCCCCAAGATTCGCCAGGAAGCGTTTCAAAAGAAGTATGAACAGTTACTTGATTGTTGGAAAGATTTAGTGTCATTAAGGTTCCCGCTTCATAATCGTTACCATTCATATTTTTGTATAGACTTACGAAATATAATTTGTCGTTGAATTGTGTTAAACGTTGTACTGAATTGTCGGCATCTGTAATACCATCAAAACTGTGAACAAGGGTAAAACTGTCATCAGCCAAATCAACTTTGTAAATGGCACCTTTGTCGTTTGCCCCACCATAAGATGAACCATAAATTGAATTGCCCACTAGTGTCATTGTGTAATAACCACCACCGTCTGTTTCAATTTGCATCGAACTTTTTACGGCTGTCAAGGTATTATTTGATAGATTCAACTTAAGGATATTGCCTTGAAAATTTGATTCGAAATTACTCGTAAGAAAATATAAGTGATTGTTTGCAAATACCATGTCCATTACTGAACCTCCAATGTTTTGCTCCATTTGAAAACCGTAAATTACTTCTGGAGTGGACAATGGCGTGTTTACTTTTAGAATGGCACCAAAATCTTGACCAGGGTGGGTGGTAGTATGGAAGTAGGTGATTCCATTATGAACAGTGAAGGTTCCTCCAGAGAAAGGTGTAACTGAACCGTCAACAAGGGTTTGAAAGGAGTTATTTTGTGGGTTGTATTCCATAATTACTTGGTTGTAACTTCCGTCTGCAAGAGTAGCTTTGAAATATAATTTGTCATTAATCACCTTTAAAGAGTTTATCCAAAGTAGGTCTATGTTTAGATTAGTTAATTTATTGGTTTCGTTAGTGATAAGGTCATGAACCAAGATAGCACCTTTTTCTCCAAATTGTTGACTATTTCCTGAGGCATAAATCTTTGTGCCAATCCTTACTGTTTCAAGATTAATTGAACTCAACTCGGTTGTTGCAGCCTCAAAACTTGCTTTAAGTTCAAACATTTCCTCATCCAAATCATAGTAATAAAAACTTCCTCTATCTGCTAAACCACCTTTTGAGCTTATCGCCACCAATCTGTTTTCTTCTGCATAATATTGAATTCTTTCCGATTGATAGATAGAAAAATTGTAGCTGTCCTTCATTGTTGTAGTTCCAGAAACTAGGTTGTGAGAAAACAATTTTCTTTGACCAGGTGAATTCCCATTTATTGAGGTAAAAAGCAATTCATCGCCAATTTTGATGATATTTAAACTCAAGTTAGTTCCTGAATTCGGGAGGTCGGTTGGAGTAAATACAGTCGATAATTGTTGGCTTCCGAAATCATATTTTAGAAGCAATCCTTGATACTGACTTCCACCATTTGCTGTGAAATACATGGTCTCTCCAACAATTACCGGTGTTTGGAAATTGTAACCTTGGGTTAAATTGTTTTGTGTAGAAACAAGTGGTTGTTCGTAAAACAATGTAGGCCAGTACATGGTTATTTTATCATACTTACAAATAACTATTTTGTCTTGATAAAACCCTAGACGCTCTCCACTAGGAGAAGCTAGAATTTCATAGACCATTTCCAAAACCGGTTGTCCACTATTCATTTTAGAAATCATACTGTTTGTACCGTTAGAAATGGTAAAGTATAAATCTGCATCATTAACATATAATGGAGAACTTATGTAATCAAATCCTTGGACATTATTCATATTAAGCAAAATCGACAAGGAATTATCGGCTGGATTAAATTCATAAATACTGTAACTACCACTAACAAAGATTTTATCACTCGCTGGGTGGTAAGCAATTCCATAAATGACTTCGTCTGGCAAGGAAAATGAATTTGGGTTAAACTCATGAAGCACGAGAATTTCGCCATCATCGTCACTGTATGAGAAAATTTGTCCAGCGTTGTGGGCTCCGCCATAAGAAGTAAGACTGTAATAAATCCCATCTCTTTTGACAACTGCAACACCTTCCGTAGCACGTGCTAGAGGTCCGAATTGAGGTTGATAAATATTGTTTGTAGTATTTTCTGCAACATCATACTTGTAAAAGTATTCGCGCTCGTACGCTTGGTTGTTGGGATTGAATCCATTCGGTGTTACACCATACACTGATATTTGAGCAATTGCAACATTCAGCGATAATAATCCAACAGAAAGAAGTAAAAGTTTTTTCATAAAATTGATTTGTGTAAAGTTGATCAATGTGGTTTTCATACTTTTTTACTTTTACATGAGGATGAATAAACTTTATATGAAGGTTAAACTTTTTTTCATGAAGCTATATTCGAATCAAGGCTAATCGCTGCTCTAATTCCTCTCGTTTTTCCTTTGAAACAGATAATTCCTCACCATTACTCATTACAACACCGCCACCATCTGATTTGAAAAATTTTTGAACGTGTTGAAGATTGATAATGAAACTTCTGTGAACACGCTCAAAGTCATTTGTTTGTTTCAAAACCTCAAAATCAATCAATTTTTTGGTGACGCAATGTTTGGTGCCATCAGCCAAGAAAATATCAGAATAGCTTCCGTCCGCCTTGATGTAAAGAATATCTTCAATTGGGATGATAATTTGTCCACCAGCTCCGTTGACAAGGATTTTCTTAGGTTTTGCTGATTTTAAATTTTCTTTCAATGTTTGGTACTTAAGCGTGTTGAGGTTTTCAACTTTTTGAATAGCGCGACCTAAATCTTCCAATTGAACGGGCTTGATTAAATAATCAATTGCCGAAACCTTAAACGCGTCAATTGCATATTTGTAGTAAGCAGTTACAAAAATGATCTGGAAATTGATTTGTTCGGGCGGAAAAAAGTCAACAATTTCTAGTCCTGAAAATTGAGGCATTTCAATATCTAAAAACACAATATCAGGATTGAACTGATGAATTAGCTTCACACCAGAGGGTAAATCTTTGGCCTCTCCAAGAACTTGGACAGCAGGAAAGTTTTCCTTCATCATGCCTCTTATTACTAAACGTGCATTGGTTTCGTCATCAATGATAATGGCTTTTAGGGTTTTCATGGTTGAAAGGGATTTGTAGGTTTACAATTGTTCCAGACTGATTTTTCGTATCAAAATCTGAAACGTTAATTGAAATTTTATCTTTTAAAGTTCTATTCAATAGTTCAATTCTTGAATCAATCGCTTGGGTAGCAAATGAGTTGTGTTTGGCGCGTTTAGCTTGAATTTCAGCCGCCGCTTTTCTTCCGATTCCATTGTCCACTATTATAACCTGAAAATAGTTGCTATTCAGTGGATTGAATTCGATTTTTAATACTTTTCTATTTAGGGAATGAAGAAGTCCGTGCTTAATTGCATTTTCTACAAACGGCTGTAAAATCATTGAGGGCATTTGCAAATTTTTTTCTTCAGGCAAATTGTTTACTATTTGGAATTCAAAATCACCATCAAAGCGTGAGGATTCCAAATCAAGGTAATTTCTTAGTAACTGTATTTCTTCTTTAACTGAGATAAATTGTTTGTTTGAATTTTCAAGAATACCCCGCATCATGGTGGAAAATTTACCTAAGTAATTTGTGGCTTCCGTTTTTTTATTAGCATAGATAAGTCCTTGAACGGAATTTAGTACGTTAAAAAGAAAATGTGGATTCATTTGAGATCGCAGGGCAGTCAATTGCGACATGATTAATCTTTCCCGGTTTAATTGTTTTAGTTGTAAATTTTTAAGGTAAAACTGGAGTCCGAGCCATAGTAAAACAGTAGTTATTGAAAGTGACAAAATTATAAACCACCAAGTATTCCAAAAAGGAGGAATTATTGAAAAGTTTCGAGAATGAATTTTTCCAAATTGTCCCATATACGCTGTTCTCACCTCAAACTTATAATGACCTGGAGGAAGATTAAAAAATCTAAAATTTTCGTTGTTTGCTTGTTGGGTTTGCCATTTGTCGTCTTGACCTACGAGTCTGTATTGAAATTCAAATTCTCCAAAGCTTTTGAAATGTTTTGCGAGAAGCGAAAAGGTTAAATTGTTTTTGGAATATTGGAAATTTGTTTGGTCAGTTTCTTCACCCTTATCGTTAATTGTTTCAATATTTAGAATTTCGGGTAATGAATTTTGAAGCGGAAGGTTAAATTCTGTTTTTATTAGTCCTTGTGAAGTGGCAAGCCAAATATTGTTTCCGTCAACAATAAAATCAAAGATATTAAGGTTAAATAAAGTGCCAATTCCAGTATGGTGAATGATGTTTTTGGTTGTTATGTTGTAAATGTCGAGTCCTTTTTCGGTAAGAATAAAAAGTTTGTTTTGGTCATAAATAACTTTCTTACAATTGTCGCTACTTAGACCGTTTTTACTTGTGATTTGTGTGATAACTTTTTGGTTATCAATGATTAGTATTCCATTTTGAATAGTTGAAGCGATGACTTTGTTTTCTTTGTAATTAGTTAAGTGAGTGGCTACAATCGCTCGACCTTGATATCTTATTTTATTGATTTTTATTGTTGTTGGATTGAAGCACAGTAGTTCATCGGCTGTTCCAATAAAGAAACTTTTAAAGTACTTGGAATATACAACCGCACGACTTCTATTGTTGTGGATTATAGTTGACGGTAAATTGTACTCAGCTGTAAACTTGGCCTTTGGAAAACTAACACCATTAAAAATGGGCGGGTCTTTTAGATTTTTGTTGAATATTATTGCTTTACTGTATGTACAAATCAAAAAATTTCCTCTTTGGTCTTCTGCTATATTTTTTCCGAATCTGATGTTTGTGAACTTCCCATTTTCAAAGAAGCCATGAGAAGTAAATAATCGATTCTTATCGGGATAAATGAATTCTATTTCCGTTTTAAAGTTTGTTGGAATTTGCTGAATAATTTCGCCGTTTTTGTTGATTTTAATAAGATCACCATTTCCTGTTCCAAGCCAGAAATTTTCTTTTTCTGCAACTATTTTATTGATGCGATATTCAGATAGCTGGTAGCTAATGACTTTACTGTAGGGGATGTAATAAATTCCTTTATCAACTGTTGAAATCCACATTCCACCGTCTTTGTCAATTTGTGAATCGGTGATATTGGTATTTTGGAAGTAGCTTTTTGTAATGGTTCTTTTTGTTGTTTCGAATAAGTGAATGCCGTTGTTCGTACACATCCAAAAGTTGTTATTATCAACAATGATTTTATTCAGGTATTTAAATTCAATTTTAGATTTGGATAGGAGTGGAGTTTTTCGAAAATTTAGATAGGATTCAACGATGTTATTTTTTTCAAAGTGAACCGTTTGTCCTTTGTAAAAATCAATTTCGCAAAGTCCAATCTTCAAATTTCTTTCTTTTTTTAATTCTCCGGTTGCCAGATAAACGTAGGTTTTTTTATTCGTTTGGACTATGATTTCATTTTTAAAATCATTAAACTCAATTGTGAAAAACAGTGAGGATTCTTGATTAGTGAGGTCTAACTTTTTGAGTATTTTGTTGTTCTCAACTACAAACAAAAGGTGTTCAGTAATAACCCAAACAGCCTCTTTAACAACTAAAAAACGCTTGATTGGCCCATAGGTTTGGTATAATTCTGACAAATCAACAGTCGGAATAAGTGTGTCGTTTTTTAATTCAAAAATCTGATTTGAAAAGTTCATGCACCAAATCCGTCCTGATTCCGATTCATTAATTCGGTCTATGGAATTACCCATTGTTGTTTTAAAAGGAAATTTCTTGAATTTGATGCCGTTGTACATGAAAAGGCCGTTTTCTGTGCCAAGGTAGATTAAACCGTTTTTTGCAACATGAAGGTCATAAACAACATTGGACGGTAAACCTTCACTAAAAGTAATTTGGCGATAAAATGGTTGTTGTGAAAGTAATTGAAAGTAACTTACAAGCATTATGACCGTGCATATCAAAGTTTGTAAATTCTTCATTTTTTTCATCGGGTAAAAATAAGTACAACCTTGCCAAAACAGCAAAAAGACGGACTCCTACGAATCCGCCTTTTTTTTTGTCAGTTATTGTTTGGTTGATTTTACAATCCAATGATTTGTTTGATTTCCACTTCCGTTAAGT
>CAZWSY010000036.1:0-33478 GCA_964636775.1 uncultured Lishizhenia sp. | reverse complement strand
CTGTACTCCACAAAGTGCAACCGCACAAGTAACAGTGAATCCAGCACCAACCGTTGCCATAAATCCCTTAACCATTTGTTCGGGGGAAACGGGAACGCTTACTGCCACCGTAACTCAAACTGGAGGAGCATTTATCTGGTCGCCTGGAGGGGCAACAACTTCAAGTATTTCAGTGAATCCAACAACAAGCACAAGCTACAGTGTTACTTACACCTTAGGACAATGTACTCCAGGAATGGCAACAGTGAATGTTTTTGTAAACCCTGCACCTACCGTAACAATTAATACTACAAGTATTTGTGTAGGTCATTCAGCGACATTAACGGCAACACCAACTGAAACAGGAGGAACCTATTTGTGGTCACCTGGAGGGCAAACGGGTCAAGCAATTACAGTTAATCCAACCCAAACCACAACCTATTCCGTAACTTATAGTTTAGGACAATGTACACAAGCAACCGCATCAAGCATTTTAACCGTTCAACCTGTCCCGACCATTACCCTTTCAAGTCCAACGATTTGTACTGGAACAAATGCGAATATTACAGCTACGGTTTCACCAATAGGAGGCAGTTATTCTTGGTCAACCGCTGCCACAACCAATAGTTTAAGTGTAAACCCAACCACAAATACGAATTACAGCTTGACATATTCTGTAAATGGCTGTACAAATTCCGCTCAAACAACGGTTACTGTTTTTGAAACACCAACGGTAACAGTAAACAGTCCTACAATTTGTGCAGGTGAATCAACTACAATTACGGCAACTGCAAACCCTTTGGGAGGAACTTATTTATGGTCGAACAATGCAACAAACAGCACGCAAGTTTTAACCCCAACAGGAACAATTTCTTATAACGTATTGTATGTGATTCAAGGTTGTAATTCCACGGCGACGTCAACAATAACCGTGAATCCCGTTCCTACATTAACGTTAGCTGGTTCAACAATTTGTGCAGGTGAATCAACCACACTAACCGCTATTCCAAATCTTCAAGGCGGAACTTTCTTATGGTCGCCAAATGGAGAAACAACAAATGTAATCAGTGTTACACCAGGTCAGACTTCAAATTATTCGGTTGTTTACACCCTTAATAACTGCCTAAGTCCCTCTTTTTCAGCAACGGTAACGGTAAATCCAATGCCAATTGTCACTGTAAATAGCGGTCAAATCTGTTCAGGAGATAGTTTTACATTGCAAGCAAATGGTACTCCTCTAGGCGGAACATACACTTGGACGGGACATGCAAATACAACCTCACAATTAAATGTTTCTCCAAATTCAACTACATCTTATTCCGTTAATTACACATTAAATGGCTGCGTTAGCCAAAGTGCTACGGGCGTAGTAGATATTTTACCTTCTCCAGTTGCTTCATTTACGGCAAGTGCAACGCAAGGGTGTACACCTTTAACAGTGACGTTTACAAATACAAGCACAAGTTCATCAGGAGATATTACTGGATGTTTGTGGGGATTCGGAAATACAACTTCAAGTGGCTGCGGGAGCATGAGTCAAACCTTCACTCAACCAGGATGTTACAATATTTCATTGGCTGTAACGTCAAACGGCTGTACTACTATTCAAACTATGCCAAATATGATTTGTGTACAAGCAGATCCAGTAGCAAGTTTTATGACAAATCCGAATAGTTTTTCGCAAACTTCTCAAGAAATAACATTTGTGAATACTAGTACAGGTGCAACTCAATTTGAATGGGATTTTGGAAACGGCAACACAAGCAATGATTATAGTCCTTCACATTTTTATACCAATACTTCGGGTGGACAAACGGTAACTTTAACAGCTTCCACCTCTTTCGGTTGTACAGCACAAACTTCTGTTTTTATACCATTTACCGAGGCAGAATTGATTTACGTTCCAAATTCGTTCACACCAGATGGGGATATGTTTAATCAAGTATTCACTCCCGTTTTCACCTCTGGTTATGACCCGTACAATTTTGAAATGACTATTTTCAATCGTTGGGGTGAGGTTGTGTTTGTAACTTACGATGCAAAACGTGGATGGGATGGTTCTTATGGTGAGTTAGGACGCGATTGTCAAGCAGGTCTTTATGTTTATAAAATTATATACAAAAACCCTCAAAAAGACGAAAGAAAAATAATCACCGGTCACGTGAATTTATTGAGATAAAGTCCGCTGTTAAAAAAGGTTAAGCAAAGATTAAGCATAATCGCTTTATGTTTAGTTTCGTCGCCGTAGATGAAAAAAGTTCGACCTAGTATTGCAATTATTCTTTTGGGACTTTCTGTTGCCAGTTTGATTATTATTCAAACTATTCAGATGAGTCAGTTGTACGACAGAAAACTTAATCAATTTGAAAAAAATGAAGCAATCTGCCTAGACAAAATAGCTTTCAGACATGAAAAGGCAGAGGATTTAAGACGTTACATGCACATCGTCAATCGTGATTTTAGTGGTCAATACAAGGATATTTTAAAAGAAGAATTTCAAAATTTACTTTCAGCTAAAGAGTCTATTTCCATTCGTGACACCAATATTTTGATGAATGGAAAAATTGAAGAATACCTCGTTATCAAAGGAAAGGCTTATGATTCCATTAGTGGCGTTGTTGCAGAACAGAAAGTTTTGGCAAGAGACGTTCGGGAAATCAGAGATTTATTTCAATCACCCACCCATTTACATGGAAAAGACAGTTCTAGATTCGCTATATCCTTGAATCAAAAAGTACTTCAACAAATCTTTAAAAAAGCCAAGTTCGTCAATGAATTAATGATGCAGGCTTTCAAGGACAACATCTATCAAACACCAGAAAGACGAATTGATGCTATTTTTTTGGATTCGGTAATTAGAACTGAATTAAAAAGAGAAGACCTACCTGACCAGTATCAGTTTGCTATAACGGATGAAGGCGGTAATTGGGTGAATTTTAGCGTTTTTCCCTCAACATATAACAAAAAAATAAATATTGAAACGTGTGCGAAAACACTACTTTTTCCAAGTAATACACTTGATGAAGCTTTGTATTTACACATTTATTTCCCTACAAAACAAGCTCACGTACTTAAAGAAATGAAACCCACTTTTGTGGTATCAGTCGCATTAATTGTAATTGTCATTTTTGCACTTGTTTTCATGTTCAGAACAATTCTTGAACAAAAGAAATTATCAGAAATAAAATCTGATTTTATTTCTAACATGACCCATGAATTCAAAACACCTATTTCTACCATTTCATTGGCTTGTCAAGCTCTGGGAGATAAAGACATGGTGAAAGACGAAACGAGATCTCAAATTGAACCTTTCGTGAAAATGATTAACCAAGAAAATAAAAGACTTGAGATTCTTGTTGAAAGTATTCTACAAAGTGCAGTATTAGACAAAGGTGAAATCAGAAACAACAATGTTCAGTTAGACCTAAAGGAAATTACTCAAAATTTGGTGGAGAATGCAAAATTCCGTGTTCAAAACAAAGAGGGGATTATCCATTTTTCAACGATGGGTGATGACTTTAGTTTGTTTGCAGACAAAATTCATGTTACCAATTTGGTTGCCAATCTTATAGATAACGCCATAAAATACAGTCCAGAAAGAATTGAAGTGGATGTTGTTTTGGAAAAAACAAATAAAACCTTTACGCTTTCCGTTAAAGACAAAGGTTTGGGCATTAAAAAGGAACACTTGCCAAAAATTTTCGACAAGTTGTATCGCATTCCTACTGGAAATGTACACAATGTCAAAGGTTTTGGTTTAGGATTGAGTTATGTGAAATCAATTTGTGAGCAGTACGGCTGGAATATTACCGTTAAAAGTCAGTTTGGTGCTGGTTCACAGTTTATAGTAAACTTTAATACAAAAAAATTATGGAAAGAGTAGTGAACATTTTGTTGGCTGAAGATGATGAGAATTTAGGTCAATTATTAACAGCTTATTTAACTTCAAAAGGGTACAATGTTTCTCTTGCGAAAACTGGAAAAATCGCCTATGATAAATTCCACAGCAATAAGGTAAATTTTGATTTGTTGCTTTTAGATGTCATGATGCCTGAAATGGACGGTTTTACACTTGGAAAAGAAATCCGCGAATTGGATAAGCACGTTCCAATAATCTTTTTAACTGCAAAGTCATTGAAAGAAGATAAACTTGCAGGTTTTGATTTAGGGGCGGACGATTACATCACCAAACCATTTATCATGGAAGAGCTTTTGGCAAGAATTAATGCTGTTTTAAAGCGAGTTATTCCTGAGGATAAAGATGTAAACGAAGCACTTTTTATTGGTACTATAAAATATGAACCAGAATTAAGTACATTACACTTAGTAGAAGGTGAGAAAAAATTGACCACCAAAGAAAATCAGTTACTTCAACTTTTGGTGAAGAATAAAAATGAAACCGTTGACAGACAAGCTACCTTGCGTGCTGTTTGGGGAGATGACAATTATTTCAACGGAAGAAGTATGGATGTTTACATCGCCAAATTGAGAAAACTTTTAAAGGAAGACCCTACAATTGAAATCATGAATATTCACGGTCATGGTTTCAAACTAATCGTTAAGTAAGAATAACCGTTTTTCAGGAAAAGATTAGCTTTGTCGCAATGCAAAGGATTTTCTTTTCCAATCTTGTTCTAGCTGTTTTTCTCAATTTGCTGATTAAGCCTTTGGCACTTTTCGGTATTGATGCAACAGTACAAAATAGGGTAGGCGCTGAGGATTATGGTTTATATTTTTCCCTTCTGAATTTTTCAGTAATGTTCAACATGTTGTTGGATTTGGGAATTAATAATTTCACTACAAAATCCATTGCTCAATCTCCCGACGAAGCACGAAGTTATTTTGGAAAGCTGATGGGTTTGCGCTTTCTTCTCTTTTTACTTTACCTCGTTTCAGTTTTTTCCATTGCATTATTGCTGGGTTATAGTGGCAAGGCCCTCTATCTTTTGGGACTTTTGTCGCTAATGCAATTCTTAATTTTAACAACGGGTTTTTGTAGAAGTCATTTTGCTGGTTTTCATTTTTTTAAGTACGATGCATTAATGTCGGTACTGGATAGAACACTCCTAATCATAATTGGTGGTGCGATTCTATACTTACCTCAGTTGGGGCTCGAAATGACGATTGATTTATTCATTTGGATTCAGGTTGTCTCCTACTTAATTGCCACTATTGTTGCAGTTAGCTTGCTTTGGAAACACATTGACAAACCTCTTTTGGGTTGGGATTTAAAGTTTGGTAAAAACTATTTAAGACAAAGTATTCCTTATGCACTTTTAGTGATTTTGATGTTGGTTTACACCCGTACAGATGGCGTAATGCTCGAAAGGATTCACCCGCGTGGGGCTTATGAATCTGGCATTTACGCACAAGGATTTCGTTTACTCGACGCGCTTTTTATGTTCGGAATGATTTTCGCAGGTTTATTGTTACCTCTATTTTCCAAGCAACTGAAGGAAAATAGAAAAATGATTATTGACATGTTGGATAGTGCGGGTAATTTGTTGATTAGTGGTGCGGTTGTTATTGTAATTATTACTATTTCCAATGCCGAATTTTTATTGGAATTAATTTACACCAACGGTTTAGAGTCGGTGGCTTCCTTTCAGTGGTTGATGTTGTCCTTCCTTGCAATTTGCATGAATTTCATTTTTGGAACTTTATTAACTGCGAATGGCAGTATGCGTTTTTTGAATTGGACATCGGCCATCGGAATCATGGTAAATGTAATGCTCAATCTTTATCTTATTCCTGACTATGGAGCAAAAGGCGCAGCTTTCACAACATTCATTACTCAATCCTCGGTCGCGTTGATTCAATATTTCTACTGTACAAGATTGTTTGAAATTCCCTTTAATCCGAAATTAGTTTTACGATACGCCATTTTAATCGCAGCATTAACTTCTTTCTACCTTTTCCTCCCTAATCATCCTCAGCTTTTCTTTTTTCAAATGCTTGTTGGTTTCGTTTTACTTTTTGTTTTATCGTTTTTAAGACTGGAAAACGTAAAGAATTTGCTGAAGTCCAAAAACAATTAATCCGTTTTTCTTAACGAAATACGCTTCAAAACCATGGAGTTAAGTCTCTTTTAGCTTTCGTGAGTTTTTTACCTAAATGAATGCTGATTATCTTTTTGCAATTTTTGTTAAAACAAATTTAGTTTTTCTCTATTTTCGAAACATGAACCAACCTACGCAACTCAGAATTCTTGTTTTGATTTTACTTTTTTGTAAAATTTCCTTAGCACAGAAATTTCAAGAGAAAACAGAACGATTTATTGTTCAAGAAAATAAAGACTCTGCTTTGGCTTATCTTCCTAAAGTTGGTGATGCTAAATACAGAGCTGTTCTTTCCAGAATAATACTAGATAAGGCCTCTGTAAAGGATTACAAGTCCTTTTTGGAAAAATCCATGTTTTTCGGAAAAAACCAAAATGCTATTCTTAATAAATTTTTCGAAAGGCGAATTGATTATCCAACCTCTAATCGTACCGTCGATCTTGAATTCACCAAATTCAAAGCAAGTCAAATTGAACTAATTGCTAATGAACTTGAATTGAAAGACGCAAATAAAGAAAGTCAACGACTCAAGAAATATTTAGATGGAATTCAGGATAAAAAGTCCAATGAATTCAAAATCGCAAAGCTATATTCCGAATTACACACTGGACTTTTGGAAATGATTCAAATGGATCCGAATGGGAAAAAGAAAGCACTTAAAAATGCTGATTTAGCCATGAAATTAAATGATGCTTATTTATCACTTAAATTCAGGGATTTGGTGTTATCGTATTTTATTTCCGAAGGAGATTTTGATGGTTATGTTGCTGGGTGTGAGCAATCATTGAAAATTGAA
Source organism: uncultured Lishizhenia sp. (assembly GCA_964636775.1). GTDB lineage: Bacteria > Bacteroidota > Bacteroidia > Flavobacteriales_D > Crocinitomicaceae > UBA952. The sequence goes on along the minus strand of CAZWSY010000036.1, from coordinate 26,644 downwards.
AGGGAATTACCACAACGCACTCCATTGTACGAAACTACTATTGCACACTTACTCGATGCATTAATTTTTAAGACTGAAAAAAGTAATGCATACATTGAGAATTTATTAATGGAACTTTACAATTCTCCTTCTTATCATTACCAAAGCTTTAGCTTAATTGCGAAATACATTTCACATTTACCTAAAAACGATGCGAACGCTTTGAGATTTTATGAAATTATTGATACCAAAAATGTAGGGGAATTTTGTCGAAAGTTAATTGCTCTTGCTAAAAACAAAGTGAATGACAACGAGCTTGCTTTTCTTTATCATGAATGTGCCGTAGCTTGCTACTATCAAGGAGATTATGGGGAGTGTTTTGCTTTAGGAAATGATAAAACATCATTGATAAAATCAATTTATTCCTCAGAACTTTCACAAACAATTGCGGATTATCAAACCCAAGAGGTAGCACGAGAAAAAGAATTTAAGGTGCAACAAGAAAAAGCAAAGGGGAGATTTTATTTGATTTTAACTTTAGTAGTTCTATTTTTCTTGCTGATTTCTATTTATCTAATTGTTATTACGGTTAAAAAGTCTCGAATTCTAGCGATTCGAAATAAGGAAAAGGAAATGCTGGTAAAAGAGATTAACCACCGTGTAAAAAATAATTTCCAACTCGTAAACAGTCTTTTAGAAATGCAGTCCAAGGAGATTAGCGACGAAGAAACGATAAAAAAATTAAATGAAGGTCAAAGTAGAATTAAGGCTATGTCTTTGATTCATCAGAAACTTTATCAAACAGAATTTCTTGGGTTAGTCGATTTTGTTGATTATACGCAGCAACTTGCCCAACTCATGTTAGAAATGGTTCATTTCGACAAGATAAAATTAGATTTGAAAGCCAACGATATTCAGCTTGATATAGATACGGCAATACCTTTGGGTCTGATTTTGAATGAACTATTTACGAATAGTCTGAAATACGCTTTAAGAAATGAGGAAGGCGAATTTGTACACATAGAAATTAATAAGTTGAACCACCATAATTTCCAGTTAGTCTATACAGATTCGGGTAAAGGTTTTGTTGATTTTCAGCCTATTCAAGGGACAGGTATGGGAATGCGTCTTATCCGAAGTTTGGTAAGGCAATTACACGGAACTTTACAAACACCTCAAAGTGGTGAATCAACTTTTAAAATTGAATTCAAGGACAAAAAAGGCAGAAAAGAAATAGACTAAAATGGAAAAAGTTAGAATTGTTGTTGTGGAGGATGAGATCATCTTTGGTGAAGAGTTAGTGGAGAACTTGGAAAAGTTAGGATACGAGGTTTTTGGACCTGCAATTTCCTACACAGAGGGATTGACTTTGTTTCGAGAAAACAACCCTGATTTGTTGTTGACGGATATCGGATTGTCAGGAAAAAAAACTGGTCTTGACTTAGCAACTGTTGTAAAATCCGAGAGGGAACTACCAATTATTTTCCTAACCTCATTTACGGATAAAGCCACAATTGATGCTGCAAAAGAAATTAAACCAAATGCATATTTAACCAAGCCATACAACCTACCTCAACTGTATGCTGCAATTGAGTTAGCTGTTGATGATTTTCAGGTAAAAGAGAAAGGGGAAACCATTTTAGTGAAGACTAAAGACTGTTTTGAAAAAGTAAAAGTAAAGGACATACTATATGTGAAAAGTGATCATATTTACCTCGACGTTTATACGGCCAAAAAAAAGTACGTGATTCGTCAAGCTCTAACAAGTTTTTGCGAAAAATACAAGGATGTTTTCGCTCGCGTACATCGCAGTTTTGTGGTTAATATCCATGAAAGTTCAGTAATTAATAGTGATTCGATATTGGTTGGTGGGATTGAAATTCCAATTGGTAAGAATTATGAGGGAGAGTTTTTAAAAAGGATTTCTGAAAGTTGATTTATTCTATCCAATATTATTTTTGTTGGAATGTTGTTTCTTGAATTTCCATTTTATATTCACTTTGTAAAAAAAAATCGTCAATAATTTCTTTCATTCTACTTGACGCCTCCCCATCACCGAAAGGGTTTAGTTTTCCAGTCATACTTTTGTATAAGCCATCATTTATAAGCAGTTTTTCAATGGTTTGAGTAATTAAATGAACGTTATCATGTACCAATTTTGCTGCCCCAACTTCAATAACCTCTGGTCTTTCCGTATTTTCTCGTAGAACCAATATTGGCTTATTAATGGTTATTGCTTCCTCTTGGATTCCTCCACTATCAGTCAATAGAATGTGTGATTCTTGCATGAGGAAGACAAATGAATCATAAGTTTGAGGAGGAATCAATTTAATATTCTCTATGTTTTCAAGTTTCTCTCGTAAAACTTGTCCATTTCTGTTTGGATGAACAGGAATAACGATTTGTATATCAGGGTAGGAGTATGCTACAATTTTCAGCGCCCGACAAATGTTTTCTAATGGTTTTCCAAAATTTTCCCGCCGATGTAAAGTGCAAAGAATGATTTTTTTCTCAAGTGAAATATCAAGTTCTTTGAAGTGTTGAAAGTAGGGTTTACTGTTTTTGTTGACCTTATTGATGGTAAATAAGAGAGAATCAATCACTGTGTTACCAACCAAATAAACGCCATCAAAAATTCTTTCATTATATAAATTGTTTACACTTTCTTTTGTAGCTGCAAAATGAAAAGAAGATATTTGTCCTATCATTTTTCTATTGCCTTCTTCTGGAAATGGTGACCAAACATTTTCGCTCCTCAATCCTGCTTCAATATGTGCCACTTGAATTTGATTGTAATAACCAAAGAGCGCACCTGCAAACGCAGAATTTGTATCGCCTTGAACGAAAACAACTGATGGTAAATCATTCGAATACAAATTATTTAAACCTGACAAGATATCTATGAAGGTTGACGTCAAACTTTGATTGTTTTTCATTATTGCTAAGTCATTTTCGAACTGAAAATTGAAAAAATCAATTAAGTCCAAAAGCAATTCTTTGTGCTGTCCAGTTAAACAAACTCTTGTTCTATAAGTTTTGTCAGCCCTGAATTTAGTAATAAGGGGAACGAATTTTATTAGTTCAGGTCTAGTTCCCAATACGAATAGTACATCTTTGTTTTTCATGTTAGGTAGCTTTAATTATATCTTTTTCGGCGAGTCCATGCTCCGTTTTTACCCAACCCATATTTGGCTTAGTAATAAGTTGAAATATTGCTTTGTAGGCGGCAATAACAAGGATAAAATTGGCAAATAGAATAAAAATCGGAGTGAGTAAAACGTCCAAAAATCTACCGTTTTTAAATGCTGGAATAGCAAAAATGATAACACTTATAAGACTTCCACCAATTAGTAATCCCCCATATCCAAATGCCCAAAGCCAATTGGGAATAATATTTTGGTAGATGTTCTCATCAATAATCAGCCACGATAATGTAAATAAAATCAAGAATGGAGCTATAAGACCGAATATTGAACCCATTGTCCAAAAATTGAAAGTTATCCACCTAATAAATCCAATTGATTTCCAAGATTTTAGTATGTCTTTATTCATCACAATCATTGAAATCAAGAAACCTTTAACCCAACGTGTTCTTTGATTAAGTAATTGTTTGTATTTGATTGGTGCTTCGCCGTATGTAATGCTTTCACAATGTTCTATCCGTCCACCATTTTTGTAAACTGAGGCACTGAAAATCAAATCCTCAGTTGGGTTGAACATATCAAACTCCCCAATTTTCTGCATCATTTCCTTTTTTACATAAAAGGAAGTTCCTCCTAATGGTAAGTATGGTGAAAATGGCGTTCCTTTTAGACTACTTATTCCTTTAAGTAAGAACTGAAAAAAGCATCTAAATTCTGCGGCGAAAAATCTTGAAAAGAAGTTCTGATTTGTATTGTAAATATCAATGTTACATTGTATTACCGAAACGTCACTTTCACTAAATTGATGAGCAACTTTTATGAATTGGTCAGGATCAGGTTCGTCTTCACTGTCAAAAATTGTAATTATATCAGCCTGACAGTGCTTCAAACCATAGTTCAATGCCCTTGACTTGGACTGAATTTCACCGTCTTGAACTGGCGGGATGATTAGAGGTTTTATAAAAGAGGGGAATTTTACTTTTTTAATCGATTCAATTGTTTGATAATCATCTTCTTGAGCTATAAGAAATCCATTTATTTTATTCGATGGATACTTGATTTTGGCGACATTGATGAGAAGTTCTTGAATCGTTTGTTCTTTTTCCTTATAGTTGGGCAGTAAAATATTAAAACTAGGGTAATACTTAAGATTTATGTTTTTTGTTTTCGTCCTATTGGTTTGATTAAAAATGGACAAAATAAAAAGTAAGCCTTTGTAATAGGTCATGAGAAAATATAATAGCTGGAAGAATACTATTAACATCAACAGACCAATGGAAAAGTAACCAAAACTTGAGAGTCCAATTACCATTACTGCAAAGGATATTATGAAGAACTTAATATTCCCAAGTTCCAGTTTTTCTGAATTCCCACTCATTCGGTTATATGATTTTACCAAGTAAATGTTTTTTCAACCTTAAATTGAAGGAAGTTTTGTTGTTGACTCATTTCAAAATTTTGGTGAAAGCGATAACCCATTCCTACGTTTATAAGATGTGGAAGCTTATAATTCACAAAAGCTTGTCCGTTGAAGTAATTACTAAAAAATAAATTGTTCCAATCTTTATAGTATTCCGTATAGGTTGAAACAAAAAGTCTGTTCGTTATTGAAAATTGATTGAAGTTGTAAAGAATTACACTTGCTGCACGGTCTTGAACGCTTTTTCCTCCTTGTGCGCCGAATGTTGCTGAATTGTATTTAGTGAAATTGTTTTTGGGTGTTTTTGGTATGTTTGGATCAAGTCCAGGTTGATTTTGTGCTTGAATTTGAAGTCCAAGAGTACCTAATATTAGTACCAATAATAAACGTTTCATTTTATTCTGAGTTAAAAAATTCAGAACAAACATCTAATTATCAATTGAAATGCGAAAAAAGATCAGAACAATTTCAGAACATTTCTGCTGTTCTATAATTCTGTTTAAGAATTTAATTGAATAATGTTCTATTAATCAAACAATTCGTTCATCGTCAACTCCCGCTGCACCATACCTTTATTCTCATTTTCAGCAAGTCCGTAAGTGGTGATGAAAGTTAGTTGAACCGCCTTTTTGGTTTTTGGTTTTTGGTTTTTGTTTGAATTCTTCCACTTTCGTCATCAAAGTGAGCAAATATTTTGATGTAATCGAGAATAAGGATTCCGAAAATTTAATTTCAAAAACTGAAATAGTTTGGTCTTTTCGGTAGAACACCAAGTCGATTTGAGCCTTTGCATTTGCCCATGAATAAACATCACTTTGAATGCCTATAATTCTCAAAGCTTTTTTGATTTCGTCGATGTACCACAAACACAAAATTTCATAAGCATAACCACTCCTAGCATTTATTTGAGGACTTCCCAAATGTTGAATCCAGTGGTCGTTTTCGTAGCCTTTCTACCCTGAAATTACAATCTAATAAACAAAAAAAAAACTCCCATATTCGAGAGTTTTTTTATTTTTAGTTGCTACAGGATTACTGAACGATTTTGAATTTGTCCTCAAAGACAGCCCAATCCCAAATGAAATTTCTAACCGTATCATCCATTTGTTTCAGAAAGAGTGGATTTGGTGTATTTAAACGCTTAAAATATTGGTCTTGATATTCATTTAAGTTGTATTTAACAAAAATAGCTTTCGGTAAACTAGTAAGAAAGTTCTTTGCTGGAGAATTAAGTCTGTTCATTAAAGAGATATATTCTTCAATTACACCTCGAATTTTTAATATTTCAACATCATAAACCTTAGCCAATTTCTCAAATACTAGTCTTTCAATATTAATTGCTTGTGCATTCGGTAAACTTTCGCGCATGTAAACAATGTTAGCGGCAACAACTATTCTGAAAAATTGCTCATCATCTTCTTTTTGAATGTTCGGTGAAACATCAAACGCCTTGGAACTATTAATGATTTCAGCAACCTCAGAGAATCCTTTACTCACACTGTCACCGATTGAATTAATTAAAGTATTGGCTAAAGCCGATTCAGTAATTTTCTTTTTAAACATCGTTCTAAACATCTATATCCTACTTTGGTTGGTACAAATACAAATTTAACTTCGTGTTAAAACAATTTGAAGTGTGACTTCGAGGGGTTATTAACCGACTTTTCAACATGTTCCGCCTTTTTTACTGTTTATATAATGTTGATAACTGTTGTTTTTGGGGTTTTAATCAAGTTTTATAAGCTTAATGTGTAGTTTTACACCACTAATTTTAAATTTATGAAAGGAATAATACATACCAACAAAGGACAAATGGTCGTAACGTTTTACGATAAAGACGCACCAGTAACAGTTTCCAATTTTGTAAAATTGGCTAAAGAAGGTTATTACAATGGACTAAAATGGCATCGAGTAATCCCAAACTTTGTAATTCAGGGTGGTTGTCCGAATACACGTCAAGGTGCAAAAGGAATGCCTGGTACAGGTGGGCCTGGTTATCAAATTGATTGCGAGTTGACAGGTGATAATCAGTTCCATGATAGAGGTGTTCTTTCGATGGCGCATGCGGGCAGAAATACTGGAGGATCGCAATTCTTTGTATGTCATTCTCGTGATAATACGGCGCATTTAGATAGAAACCACACTTGCTTTGGTAAAGTTATTGAAGGGTTGGATGTTATTGATGATATTCGCCAAGGAGATACTATCGATAAAATCGAAATTATCGAGGATTAAATTCAGAGTTTCAACAGGCAAAGTCAATCGTTTTGGATTGACTTTTTTTTTGTTTAAAAATTTACTAGACTTTGAAATCCAATATTTTAGAGCTGTTGAATAAGAATAGTTGAAAAGTTATTTCGTTTCACCTTTTGGGAATCATAAAGTCGCCTTAACTTCGCATACTTATAAAAATATGGGAAAAGTTATAACTATTGCGAACCAAAAAGGTGGAGTAGGGAAGTCCACAACTTCGATAAATCTCGGTGGATGTTTAGGCGTTCTTGAATACAAAACCTTAATCATTGATGCCGATCCACAAGCGAATTCTACGTCTGGTCTCGGTCACGAACCAAACAGTGAAGCAAGTTTGTATGACTGTCTGATTGAAAACGTGGAACCAACTGATTTGATTCTCGAAACTTCCAACCCGAATTTATACATTCTTCCCTCACACATGGACTTGGTTGGTGCGGAATTTAAAATGATTAATCTTCCTGAACGTGAGTTTATTATGCGGAAAGTTATTGATAAAGTTCGCAATGACTTTGATTTCATCATAATTGATACTTCTCCTTCATTAGGTTTGTTGACTATCAATGCTTTAGTTGCTGCGGATTCAGTAATTATTCCAATTCAATGTGAGTATTTTGCGCTTGAAGGTTTGAGTAAATTGTTGAATACAGTAAAAATTGTGCAAAACAGACTTCATCCTGAATTACAAATCGAAGGAATGTTGCTAACCATGTATGACACACGTTTACGTCATGCAAACAATGTTGTAGAGGAAGTAAAAACCCATTTCCAGGATTTGGTTTTTGACACAATGATTCATAGAAATATAACCTTAAGTGAATCAGTAAGTCATGGGCAAACTGTCGTAATGTACGACGCAGCTTCAAAAGGTTCTGTCAATTACCTTAACTTTGCACGTGAATTGTTGCAAAAAAACGACCTAACCAAAATCGGTAACAGCGACAAGAAAATCGAACTTGATAATGAGCTCTAATTCTGGACAACCTAAAAAAAACGCACTCGGTAGAGGTTTGGGTGCACTTTTACAAAATAGCGATACCGACATCACTTCATCAAGAAGTTCTACGTCGAACGGTGTAAGTTTACTTCCAATTGCTAACATCGAAGCGAATCCTTTTAATCCCAGAACGCACTTCGAAAAATCAGCCTTAGAAGATTTGGCTGAGTCCATTAGAGTTCATGGAATTATACAACCTTTAACCGTTCGCAAGCAGGGAAACGACCGTTATCAATTGATTTCAGGTGAAAGACGTTTTCGTGCATCTCAACTTGCTGGACTAACGGAAGTTCCTGCTTATGTGAGGATTGCAAACGACCAAAGTATGCTTGAAATGGCTTTGGTGGAAAACATTCAACGTGAAGATTTGAATGCAATAGAAGTCGCTCTTTCCTACCAACGTCTTATTGACGAATGTAGTTTGACACAAGAAGAATTGAGTGCAAAAGTTGCAAAATCACGGTCGAATATCGCCAACTATCTCCGACTTTTGAAATTGCCTGATGCCATTCAAGCGGGAGTTCGCGATAACAAAATCTCAATGGGTCACGCACGAACTTTATTGTCTTTCAGTGATTTGAATCAACAGCTTGAAATGTATGATCGTATCATCAACGAAAATCTTTCTGTTCGAGACATTGAAAGTTTGAGCAAACCAAAAAGTTCCAAAAAAACAACTGTTTCCAGTTCAAAACCAACACTTTCTGTTAATGAAAAGCAATGGGCAGAAAAGTTAGGTGAACGTTTCTCAACCAAAGTAAAAATTGAAAAATCCGAGAAAGGAAATGGCAAACTGGTTTTGCTTTTCGATTCCACCTCAGATTTGAATCGCTTATTGAGTTTGTTGGAAAAATAATGAAAATCGGTGTCCTACTGTTGTTGTGTGCATTACCCTTTTTGGGGCGTTCACAAGGCACCACTTCTACCAAAGATTCTGTTGTTCATCCTTTTAAGAAAGCGATGATGTATTCGGCTATCGTTCCTGGAATGGGTCAGATTTACAACACCTTGAATACAGTCAATGGACGTAAAAAGGCGTATTGGAAAGTTCCATTGATTTACACTGCTCTTGGTGCCGGAGGTTACCTGCTCATAAGTAATCAGTTGACGCAGAAAAGTTTAAAAACAGAATACACCAATCGTTTAGCAGGCAACGACTTAAATCCCCGATGGTCGGACTACGATAACTTTGGTGTTTTGCAGCTGTACAGACAATATTTAGATTGGCGTGATTTATCTATACTTGGTTTGTTTGCTATTTATGGATTTCAAATTTTAGATGCGGGAGTGGAGGCACATTTCCTTCAATTCGACGTCTCGGATAATCTCTCAATGCAACTCTCACCTTCATTTCACAGTAGAAATATGCTTGGTGCGAAGGTGACTTTTCGATTTTGATTTAATAATAATTGATTCTTATTTCAAAAACCGCATAGAAATTCTTTAGGTTCAACCATTAATCAAGGAAGATATACGTACCTTATTTTTCCTCGCCAACCTTTCAAATCTAAATCTGTTTCTTCATCACGTTGCTTTTCCCAAGCTAACTCGCGTATGTTAAAGTTAACTGTCTTTGATTTTAATTCTGTACAAGGATCTCCATTGGAGTTTACACTGAATTGCACCTGACGAATCGGTGGAAACACTTCTGTGTTTAATGTTTCAGAACCAATCAATTCAAATTTGTCTTTACCTTCACAAGACGCCTCATAGTTAATGCTGATGTATAATGAATTACCATCAATCATAATATTTTTAATTTCATATTTTTTTGATGGTTGAAATTCACCCAAAACAGCAACTCCATCATACCTTTCCATGCTTTGACCAGAGTATAACATTGCATTAAAAACAGCTTTCTTTTGACACGAACAAATGATTACTGATAGAGCAAAAAGTTGTAAAAATCTTATTCCCATTGGTTTATATATTTTGAGTACTAATTTGATAACCGAAATTGGAACGAAAATTAATGCTTTTAAATTATCTGTGCTAATGCATAATGTGCGTCCGCGGCGGCGAATATTTAATGTGCTAATGTCTTTCTCCTTTCGATAGGCTCATTCGGTTACTCTCAATGCATCGCTCAAAAAGTTATTCCCTAATTCCCTCTCTACCGCGGCGGACCCTCATAAAATCATTCCCCCAAAAACAATAACTTTGTACCATTCATGAAAACAAAAACACTTAAAAAAAATAAAGTAAACGTCGTAACGCTGGGATGTTCCAAGAATATTTATGATTCAGAAGTGATGATGGCGCAATTGAAGGCCAATCAATTTGAAGTGGAACATGAGTCTCAAGTGGACGATGCTTCGATTGTGATTATAAATACTTGTGGGTTTATTGAAAATGCTAAACAAGAATCCATTGAGACCATTTTGCGTTTTGCAGAGGCGAAATCAGACGGACTCGTTGATAAAGTTTATGTTACTGGTTGTTTATCTGAACGTTACAAAGATGATTTGGAAAAAGAAATCCCAGAGGTTGATGCGTATTTTGGAACACGCGATTTACCGCGACTTCTCAAAACTTTGAAGGCAGACTACAAACACGAATTGGTTGGTGAACGCTTGCTTACAACTCCTAATCATTACGCATACTTCAAAATCGCAGAGGGTTGTGATCGACCATGTTCGTTTTGTGCCATTCCTCTGATGCGTGGAAAGCACCAATCCACTCCAATCGAAGATTTGGTTGCACAAGCGAAATCTTTGGCTAAAAATGGTGTTAAAGAGTTGATGCTAATCGCACAAGACTTAACTTATTACGGCTTTGATTTATACAAAAAACGTGCTTTAAGTGAGTTAGTAGCGCGACTTTCAGATGTTGAAGGAATTGAATGGATTCGTTTACATTATGCTTTTCCAAGTGGTTTTCCAATGGACGTTCTCGATGTAATGAACGAGCGATCTAATGTTTGTAAGTACCTTGACATGCCATTGCAACATGGTTCTACTAAAATTCTTCAAGCAATGCGGCGTGGAATCACTCGTGAAAAAACAGAAGAATTAGTGAACCAAATTCGCGACAAAGTTCCAGGAATTGCTTTGCGTACAACCTTAATTGCTGGTTATCCTGGAGAAACAGAAGCTGATTTTCAAGAAATGTACGATTGGGTGGAACGCTCTCGCTTTGACCGTCTTGGAATTTTCACTTATTCTCACGAAGAAAATACCCATGCTTTCAATTTTGAAGACAATGTTCCTGAAAATGTGAAGAAAGAACGCGCTGATGAAATAATGAATCTTCAATCGGGAATCAGCTACGAATTGAATCAGTTGAAAATTGGAAACACCTTTAAAGTGTTGTTCGATAGGGTGGAAGGTGACTATTTTATCGGTCGAACGGAATATGATTCGCCCGATGTGGATAATGAAGTTTTAGTGAAAAAGAATGGAATTTACCTTCGTTTGGGTGATTTCAGTCAAGTAATTATTGATAAGGCAGATCATTATGATTTGTACGGGACTTTAATTCAAAATCAATAATCACGTTCAAATTTCCTTCAATTTTCACCTTATAAATTTGGTTATAGCTAATCTTTTTTCCTAAATTAAGGGTAAAAAGGATTGACATGACAAACGACGAATTAGGAAATTGGGGTGAAGCCCGTGCACGTTCTTTTCTGGAAGAATTGGGCTATGAGGTTGTAGCCCAAAATGTTAAGTTTAAAAAGTGGGAAGCGGACATTGTGGCCTTGGATGGTGATGAATTGGTATTTGTTGAAGTAAAAACCCGACAAACAGCAGAAATTGGTGAACCGTGGCGAGCAGTAACACAAAACAAGCAAAAACAAATAATTAAAGTTGCCGACCATTACGTTAAAACCAACCAAATTGAACGCAATACACGCTTTGACATTGTTTCAATTGTTCACAATACTTATCGTACAGATATTGAACATATTAAATCAGCTTTCTTTCCAAGGTGGTGAATAATCAGAGAGTGTTGAGTGTAAATTAATCCGTTGTAGTAACTTTAGAAATGATTCAAGGATAGGATTTTGCATTTCAAATTAGGCGAGTAAAAAGTTTTTATCCCATAAAAGTCAGATGTTAAATTTTGAATCTTCCCAAAATCATTTAATGTAATTCCAACTAAAAAATGGAGATTTGTGGAAATATTCAATCAATTATTAGTATGTCAAATATTGAACTCGTAATAGAAGAAAGAGCTGCCGAAATTGGTAAATTTTTAGTTGGAAGATTGTTGCCTTTTCGTCAAAAAAGAATGGTTGGTCCCTTTATTTATATCGACCACATGGGGCCCGTGAAGTTGAACGAACGAAGCAATTTTGACGTATTGCCTCATCCTCACATTGGGCTTTCAACGCTTACTTTTTTGTTTGAGGGAAGTATAATGCACCGTGATTCGATCGGCAATGAATTGGAAATAACACCGGGTTCAGTGAATTGGATGACGGCTGGTGAAGGTATTGTGCATAGCGAGCGAACACCTGAATACCTCAGGACTTCGGAAAAATTAATGCATGGACTACAAATTTGGGTTGCTCTTCCAAAACATTTGGAGCAAATGAAGCCTGAGTTTTTTCATGTGACAAAAGAAGAAATTCCATCTTGGGAAGAGTTTGGTGTCTCATTTAAATTGATAGCTGGTGAAGCATTTAACCGAAAGTCTGGCGTTCCAGTATATAGCAAGTTATACATGGTAGAAATAAAAAGTACATCCAAAAAAAATCTATCAATTGGCGAACATTTGTATGGTGAATCAGGGTTATATATACTGGAGGGTGAGATTGAAGTTGAGGGTAATTCCTATCATTCCAAGCAAATGTTGATAGCTAAAGAAAGTAATTTATGTGAATTCACTATAAACGAAAATAGCACCATTTATATTTTTGGAGGGGAACCATTTCCTGAACAAAGGTTTATAGATTGGAATTTTGTTTCGTCAGAAAAGTCACTAATCGCCGAAGCAAAAAAACGTTGGATAAATCGTGAGTTTGAACTAATCAAAGGTGATGATGAAGAATTTATTCCTTATCCATCGCTGAAAAGATAAATAACCATGGATAGAACAACATTTTTGAAGTCACTTGCGATTCTACCATTATCAGCCGCAGCTATGAAACTTGGGTTACTTAACGATTTTACTTTTTCATCGGAAAATACTCCAAAAATGCCGGTGTTATTTTTGGGACACGGAAGTCCAATGAATGCCATTGAAGAAAATGAGTTTGTCGTTGGATTTCGAAATGTTGCTAAAAACATTCCTTTGCCAAGGGCTATACTTTGTATTTCTGCTCATTGGGAAACGAAAGGAACTTTTGTTACGGCAATGCAAAACCCTAGAACAATTCACGACTTTGGAGGTTTTCCAAAAGCACTTTTTGACGTTCAATACCCCGCTCCGGGAAGTCCTGAATTGGCCAATGAAACCAAATCGATAGTCACAAAAACTACTATTGGGTTGGACGACAAGTGGGGATTGGATCATGGTGCGTGGAGCGTAATTAAGCACCTCTATCCAAAAGCAAATATTCCAGTTATTCAAATGAGTATGGATTACAGTCAACCCCCTCATTATCACTATGAATTGGCACAACAACTAAAATCTTTACGTGAAAAAGGTGTGTTGATTATTGGAAGCGGAAATATGGTTCATAATTTAGGAATGATTGACTGGAATCGCTTAAATGAGTCTTTTGGTTTTGACTGGGCTTTAGAAGCAAATCAAAAAATGAAGGGATTTGTTATTGATGGAAAGCATGACGATTTGATAAAATTCCGCTCGCAAGGAAAATCTTTTGATTTGGCCATACCTACACCAGAGCACTTTCTTCCATTAATCTATTGTTTGGGATTGCAGGATAAAAATGATGAAGTCAGCTTCTTTAACGACAAGCCAATTGCTGGTTCACTGACAATGACTTCTTTGAAAATCGGTTAGTTGATTAGATTCGGGATTTTAAGTGGAAATACATTTATCTGCTTCTTAAAAGGGGCAAATTTTCGAAATTTTTTAATTCTACCGATTTCAAAATGATTTGAAATTAGTATTCGGCAAATTAATCTTCTTTCCAATTTTTGAGATTGTTTCGGATGTAATTGGAAATGCGTTGATAGGATTGGTAGTTGCGTATGATTTTGTCGTAATAATTTCGTTGCTAAACATCGTAAACGTCCGTATTTTGGCGCATCCATTTTGTAACCCCGATTTTAACCACCCGAACCAATGAACCAATGGTTTTTGATGGCGACCGTGGTAATGGCCGTTGCGTCCGTTGTACCGTCCGTTTTACCGTCCGTTGCGTCCGTTGTACCGTCCGTAGGGGCGAATGATTATTCGCCCCTACGGACGGTACGGACGGTACAACGGACGCAACGGACGTCACGGTCGTTTCGGTCGTCACGTTTGATTTAATGGATTTATATTTTATTTCAATAATTCCGTGAACATGATTAGGCATTATTACAAAATCATGTAATTCCACATTTGGAAAATGTTCAGGAATTTCCATCCAACATTTATCTGCAATTTCCCCACATTCATTCAATATCATTTCATCATTCATAATTCCCCCATATAAATGTGCCCTATCCTGACAACAAATTGTGATGAAATATAAACCTTCTTGTGCATAGTCATATCCTTTTAAACGAATGGATTTACGGTGATGAATTGCTGGATTGAAAACAGTTATTTTGTTTGATTTTCACATTACATTAGTGAAAAAGTTCAGTTTGATGACAATGAACGATAGATTTTTCCTTCGTTTTTGATCAATCATAAGGCAATTCTCTCGAAAAATCGTTGATGTCGTTGATGTCTTCCCAAGAAAGTCCATTTAATAAATCCACTTCGCCATCGGGATAAATTAGAAATTGAAATGACTTTTCATAAGAACTGCAAGTTGCAATCACCACACAATTTGAATAAGGGGCAATGATTAGCGGTCGTGAACGACTTACCTTGCTGAATGTCTCTAATGGCTCGACATTTTTTGATTGTGGCAGAATATAAATAAAGGACTGAAGCAATGGAAAATGAGTTTGAATGAACTTTTGGGTATAAAACCCTTCTACTTTTAAATCCCAGTTGTGGTAACCACTTTCTGATTTTAAATGACTGATTTTCCAACCATTTTTTTCAAATGCAGTAATGATTTCTTTAACATATTTATTTGTTGTATCGCCTTTTTCAAGTCCAGTCAAATAAACGCTTGGCAATCGAAAGCTAATAACTTGAGCAGTGATTTGCCGTTTTGGAAAAGGAAAAGGTGCATATTTTGACCAAATATCAAAGAGGTACATATAATACGTTGCCATTGAATCCACTTGTTTTTTTGTGTAGTAAAATTGTGTGTCGTACGGGAAAATATATTGACTCAAATTGTTGTAAATGAAACTCCTCAGAGATTCCTTTTCGTCTTTTGAAAGTTCATCAAAGTTGCGTTTTTTGGCAGGTAATTCACCAGACATTTTTTTCGGACAGCCGTTTTCGTAAAATTGTGCAAAAATTAATTTCCCTGTTTTGTCGAAACGTTTGCACCAGCCATTTCTTAGGTTGTTCGTGTAATTATATTCCAAATGCAAAATTCCTAAACTATCAAAATATTGAGTTTTGCCGTCTAATTTTGAATTTAAATAACGAACTTCCGATTTTAAACTACCGTTCTGAAAATACTTTTCTTCCAATCTAGTTTCATTCCATAGGTAAATGTGGGCTTTTGTTTTTCCTGTTGGCCAATATTCATACAATTCAACAAACTCATTTTCAGGACGTGATTTCTTGTTCAGTTGTGAAATTAAAATTCCCTTTTCGTTCCATTTTTTATTGGAAATTACTTCATCCATTTCAATTTTAGTTTTCAGGTGAATTTCTTCCATTTTTCCGTTTTGGAAATAACTTACGTAAGTGGTATCTGTGTTTCTGTGATTGTTTAAGTACGATTTCAATTGACCGTTGGGATACCAATTTTTCTCTGAACCTTGTTCTTTCGTGTTGTAAACCAATTCAAGGTGCTGGATTAAAGTACCATTATCTGCCCATTTTTTTTCAAAACCAAAGCCTTTTCTGTCAATATAGCGTTCAAAAACAAGTAAACCGGCTTCGTTCCACTCTTTTTTATTGGGGTGAAAAATGAAATTAGACAAGGTGTCGTAAACGTGTTCAAAACGCAGTTTTCCATTGTCATGCCAGCCTTTCCAGGTTCCGATTTTCATATTGCGTTGGTAATGTTGCTCTTCGATTTTTTGTCCTAAGAAATTATAAACCACCCAATCGCCATCTTGATTCCCTTCTTTGTAAAAACCTCTCGTTTTCAGTTTTCCATTGTGGTGATATTCTTCGTACAAGCCTTCCCTTGAAGAATGTTCGTGTCCGCCGTTAAGAATCATTTTGTGGGTCGTTTTAGATTTCAAAACCCCAGCTTCATCGTATTCTAGCGCTAACCCAAAAGGAACTCGTAAAGTTGTGTATCCATCGTAATCTATAGTGTGAGGAGGATAATTCTTGATGTCGTATTCATTGATTTCAGACAATCTCGCAAAGGCGTTAAAATTTACAAATCGGACTTTCCCATTGAGGTGATAATCGGTATATTTTTCACAACGTCGTTTGTTTTTGTCCCAATAATAAATATTCGTTTGTTTGCGATTTCCATTTGGCCAAAATAGTTCTATTGTTGCAATGATAGAATCTCGTATATTCCAAGTGGGATTAACTTTCGTTTTTGAACTTCCACTTTCGTAGTTCAGTATTTCTTCTACCAGTTTTCCGTCTTGAAAAGTTCGTTTCTCGAAGATGCGATTATCGTTGTATTTTCTTTCGCACGTACCATTCAACGGCGTTTTCATATCTGTTTCGTAGTATATGGAAAAGAGAAAACTTCCACCTTTTTTGTTGTGATACTTGAATTCACAATTGGTTTGTGCGAAAGTGGACAATGGTATAATGAGAATCAATGCTCTAAGGAGGGACATATTGCTAATTTTTTTTTAAATCTTCGGGCAATTACAACTTGAACTAAAAATCGTTCAATTGTTAGAAATCAATTTGAAAATCTTGATGAAAAGGGATAAAATTAAAGTGACACAAAAAAAGCCCCACAAATTGCGGGGCTTTTGAATATTTGAACTTTATTTGTTAAGCCAATACTTCTTTCACTTTGTCCGCTGCTTCTTGCAACAATACTGCAGAGTGAACATTCAAGCCAGATTCATCAATAATTTTCTTCGCTTCTTCAGCGTTAGTTCCTTGTAAACGCACTATGATTGGAACAGGAATATTTCCGATGTTTTTGTAAGCGTCCACCACACCTTGTGCTACTCGGTCACAACGTACAATTCCGCCGAAAATGTTAATCAAAATTGCTTTTACGTTCGGATCTTTCAGGATAATATGGAATGCTTTCTCTACACGCTCAGCGTTTGCTGTTCCACCAACATCTAAGAAATTCGCTGGATTTCCGCCTGATAATTTAATGATGTCCATAGTCGCCATTGCTAAACCAGCTCCGTTAACCATACAACCCACATTTCCGTCTAATTTCACGAAGTTCAAACCTGCTTCACCAGCTTCTACTTCTGTTGAATCTTCTTCAGATTTGTCGCGCAACGCAGCGTAGTCAGGATGACGGAATAGACCGTTTCCATCCAATGTCACTTTTGCGTCAACAGCGATAATTTTATCATCAGAAGTTTTGAAAAGTGGGTTGATTTCGAACATGGATGCATCGATTCCTTCATAAGCTTTGTAAAGAGAAGTTACAAATTTCACCATTCCTTTGAAAGCCTCACCCGAAAGTCCAAGGTTGAAAGCAATTTTACGTGCTTGAAATCCTTGAAGTCCAACACGTGGGTCAACAAATTCTTTGAAAATTCTTTCAGGAGTGTGTTCTGCAACGTGCTCGATGTCCATTCCACCTTCAGTTGAATAAACAATAACGTTTCTACCTTTTTCACGGTCAAGTAAAACAGACATGTAGAACTCTTTTACCTCGTTTGGACCTGGGTAATAAACGTCTTGTGCAATCAATACTTTATTTACTTTCTTTCCTTTTCCGTTTGTTTGAAGTGTTACAAGGTGTCCACCAAGGATTCCTTTCACTTTTTCTTCAACTTGGTCGATACCTTTAGCGATAACCACCCCGTTTGAACCGGTTTCTTCCACTTTACCTTTTCCACGACCACCGGCATGGATTTGTGCTTTCACAACATACCAGCTCGTGCCAGTTTGTTCTGTAAGTTTTTTCGCTGCTTCAACAGCATCTTCCACTCGGTCAACCACAACTCCCTCTTGGATTGCGCAGCCGTAGCTCTTTAAAATAGATTTCCCTTGATATTCGTGTAAATTCATAGCTGAAATTTTGCGTGCTAAAAGTAGGTGTTTTTCCTTGATTGAAACAATAAAAGTTTACAACATTACTTTTTTGATCAACTAATATTGGAAGTTTACATCGTTTGCACTGAACTAATTTAGTTTAATCAACTTTTTTACGACATTGAACTTTTCCAATTGAACAAAATAAATTCCAGCCGGAAAGTTCGTGAAATCGAAGGATTGTTCACCTGATGCAATATGTTTTTCGAACATCACTTTTCCGTTTATATCCAGAATTTTCATATTCGAGTTGACATTGCTTGAAACAGTGAATGAGGTTGAGAAGGGATTTGGAAAAATTTGAAATGATGGTTGGATATTTAAACTTTCAATACTAAGATTACTTCCATCTTCATGTTCCAATAAATACAAACCGCCCAAATCCATTCCGACAAATAGATTTAATTTCCCATCGTTATCTATATCCTCTACAAAAGCGGAACTAAAGCCTTTTAATTCATTTTGAAGTCCGAGAAAATTTGAGTTACGAAGGTTAAATGAAGAATTGCTTGCCAGGTTTTCATCTATTTCGTCGTAGAAAAATAGGGCACCACTGTAGGTTCCGATGAGAAGAAAAGTTGTGTCGTTGTGTCGAAAAAAATGAGGAATCGGGAATCCGTCTGGTGAGTTACTAACAACATCTACATTTCCGAGAAAATTATTTTTTAATTCGAATTGCGGCGTTGTGCTGTTTCCAATGTTTTCATAGTAAGCTAATTCACCTGTTTTACGACCAATAATCAAGTCTAAAAGTCCGTCCTTGTTGAGGTCAAAAAGTTGAGGTGTAGCAAATTGTCCGAAATTAATGGTTTGACCGAGATTATCGGTTAAAGGCAAAACAGGTTGAGCAAATTGAGGCGTACTTCCTGTACTTGTGTTTCGAAAATAAGCCAAAGTTCCATTTTCCAAACCAACAATCAAATCCGGTTTATTATCAGCAGTTAAATCACCAAAAGTGGGGTGCATTTTCAATCCGAAATTGGTTTGTGATAAATTCAAGAAATCTCTTTCTACAAGTGTAAAAACAGGAGTTGAGCTTGACCCCGTATTTCGATAATAAGCAATTCTACTTACTTTATTGTTCGGCGCTTGAAAAGAGAAATAATTGCCAACAATCAAGTCTTTTAAGCCGTCGTTATTCAAGTCAACGAGTAAAGGAACTGAGCCTGTACCGTGATCAATCATTGTGTTTTGTAAGAATGCTTTGGTTTGAAAGACAAAATTTGACGAAAGTCCAGATGAGGTGTTTTTGTAAAAAGCGACACTCGTTTCATTTTCCGAAACATTTCGCGCGTTTGGGCTGATAATTAAATCTTTCCTTCCATCAAAATCAACATCCAAATGAAAAGCCGCTGGAAATAAAGTCATGTTCACCGGGGTTGAATTACTTGGAAAACTAGCATCTGCACTAATCATCGGTGAATTAGAATTGGGAATTGAACCTCCATTAATGAGCAAAGTCACATGGCTGTCTGCAACATCTCCTAAAATTAAATCCATAACACCATTTCCATCATAATCCAAAGCGAGTACAGTTGAACCAGCATGCGCTTTATTGACGACAGGTTTGTTTTTTTGAGGGTCTGTAACATTTCCCGTTCCACAAGGAGCACCTTGTTCATTCAGATGAATGGAACTATCATTAAAGTCCTCTCGAAACAAACCCCAACATTCGTTTTTAAGTTGAAATTGCAATGAGTCTGAATGTCCGTAATTTTCTTGCGAGAGGTTTTTGTGGTATTGTAAAAACTCTCCAGCAATATTAAAAGTGAGTATATCCAAATCGCCGTCTTTGTCCACATCAACAATAGCAGGAATGTCGGCTGAACTCACATAAAGATTTAAATCGATGCCGTTGTAATCTGAATTCAATAGATTTTTAGCCAATTCCCATTGAATTCCAATACTTGAATTTCCAGTGTTTTTGTAAACTTTAATTCCACCAACCCCATAAGTAAACAAATCATTTTTTCCATCCTGATTGTAGTCGCCAAAAAATGCACGGTAGCGAACATCGGGAGGAAAAAGTTGGTGTCCATTAGGTTTGAAGCGATAAAAACGCCCGTTTGAACCTAAATCATTGATGAAAAGTTTGATTTGATCCCCACTTCTATCCAAAATCACTAGATCCATATCACCATCAAAATCTACATCCAATTCTAAAAATTGTGGATTATTGAAACCACCAGAAAATGGTTGAGCTAGCGTTGTGTTTGATTGAATTACATTGATTTCGTTGGAAAAATTGAATTGGAATTGGGCGACTGCAAAAAATTGGTAAAAAAGGACAGCAAAAACAGAAAAATTCAACTTCATAGATTAAAATTAAGAATGTTTTTTGTCATAACTTAGTCAAATACAAATTCGCTAAACGAAATTCTATTCTCAATTCTTTCCATAACTTTGACTTCATGGAAATCGACCGATTGAGATTAGCCAACTTTGGCAACCTTGAATTACTAGCAAAGCAAGTTGTAGAAGGTTTTATTACCGGATTACACAAAAGTCCTTTTCACGGTTTTTCCGTTGAATTTGCCGAACATCGATTGTACAACAAAGGTGAGTCAACACGTCACATCGATTGGAAATTGTATGGCAGAACGGATAAAATGTTCACCAAAAAATACGAGGAAGAAACGAATTTACGTTGCCAAATCGTTATAGATTCTTCTGGTTCAATGTATTACCCTACTGTTGGCTTATCCAAATTTGAATTTTCCGTTTACGCTGCAGCCAGTTTGATTGAACTATTAAAAAAACAACGTGACGCCGTCGGGCTTACCGTTTTCAACGAAACAATCGAATTGCATTCTGCCGCTAAAACATCCCTTTCACATCATCGTTTTCTTTACGCTGAATTGGAAAAACGTTTGATTAATTACAACGAAAAAGGGAAAAAGCAAAGCAATACAATCGCCATGTTGCATGATATCGCTGAGTTAACACACAAACGTAGTATGGTGGTGGTTTTTTCTGACTTATTAGACGACCCCTCGAGAATTGATGAGTTTTTTCAGGCGATTCAACATTTGCGTCACAACAAACATGAAGTTGTTCTTTTTCATGTTCATGACCAAAAATCAGAGTTGAACTTCCAATTAGAAAATCGTCCTTATCAATTGGTAGATATGGAAACAGGCGAGGTAATGCGATTACAACCCGCGGAGGTAAAAGAAAAATATGTTGAAGGTGCAAAAAAGTACTTCAATGAAATTAAAATGCGTTGTATCAATAATCAAGTTGATTTCATGGAAGCGGATATTGCACAAGGCTACAACCAAATTTTATTGGCTTATCTCTTGAAACGTCAAAAACTTTATTGATTTCTGACATTTACCCAGTTTGAATACAATTTGGAAATTACGGCGACTACTGATTTACTTTTTCAAACGAAAAGGTCCACACGGCATACATTCACCCTATGTTTACAAACTGGTTTCCGTAGATTTCCGTCGTCAACCTAATTCAACTCTAATTCAGAAAATTGCGACTTTTTTACCGCATTTAAAAATTTCCACCATTATAAAGATTTCTCAATTAATTGGTGATGAGGAGAAATTACAATTATTGGAGACCAAACTTTTCATTCAAATCTCCGATAGATTAAAGGTGTTTTTCTCACCTCAACACTTTCAAGATTTTCAAATTTCTCAAATGGAGTTAGATGATGAGTGTCGGTGTGTTATTTTAGGAATTATTGATGATAAATGGAATTTCAAAAACTGGAAAAAATTGCAAGAAAATTCGAAGTTTCACTGCACGTTGGATTGCGGTTCTTTTGGCATTCTTGTAAAGCGAACACATCAACATAAGGAGCATTTTACAATCTAGCAAAAATGGAATAAAGTTTAGCTCGTTCACTTTCCTTATCTTCACGCTCCAAATTTAAAATACATGCAAAAGAAAATCCTGCTTCTTGGTTCTGGTGAATTGGGTAAAGAATTCGTAATTGCCTGTCAACGTTTAGGTCAATATGTTATTGCTGTAGATTCCTATCCTTCAGCCCCAGCGATGCAAGTGGCACATGAATTTGAGGTGATAAATATGTTGGATGGCAAGGCTTTGGATGAATTGGTTGCAAAGCACAAACCTGATCTTGTCGTTCCAGAAATTGAAGCAATTCGCACCGAGCGATTCTATGATTACGAAGCACAAGGAATTCAAGTTGTGCCGAGTGCCAAAGCAGCAAATTTCACCATGAATAGAAAGGCGATTCGGGACTTGGCCGCTATTGAAGTTGGAGTTAAAACTGCTCCTTACCGTTACGCAACTACATTCGAAGAATTAAAAGAAGGTGCTTACGCGGTGGGAATTCCTTGTGTGGTTAAGCCACTTATGTCTAGTTCGGGAAAAGGACAATCTGTGATTAAAAACGATGCCGATATTGAAAAAGCTTGGAATTATGCCATGGAAGGTTCTCGTGGTGATTTGAAAGAGGTAATTGTTGAAGGCTTTATTGATTTTGATTACGAAATCACCTTACTAACTGTCACGCAAAAAAACGGTCCGACATTGTTTTGTCCGCCAATCGGTCACCGACAAGAAAGAGGAGATTACCAAGAAAGTTGGCAACCCATGCCGATGAATCCTGTACATCTTTTGGAAGCCCAAAAAATGGCCGAAAGTGTAACAAAAGCCTTGGGTGGAGCTGGAATTTGGGGAGTTGAATTTTTTATAACTAAAGAAGGTGCTGTTTTCTCAGAATTATCTCCACGTCCTCACGATACTGGAATGGTAACGCTCGCTGGAACGCAAAATCTATCTGAATTTGAACTTCACGCAAGAGCCATTTTAGGTTTACCCATTCCATCTGTTGACTTACTGAAGAATGGCGCAAGTGCGGTGATTTTGGCGAACTCAACTTCCGAGAACAAGCCAGTATTTAAAGGACTTGAGGGCGCTCTTTCGACTTCAAAAACTGATATTCGTCTTTTTGGAAAACCTTCCACTAGACCCTATCGCCGAATGGGAGTAGCCTTAACCTACGGCGAAGAATCAGTGGAAGTACTTGTTGAAAAAGCGAAGCAAGTAGCTTCAAAAATTTCGGTTCATTAATTTAACAACTTATTTCAGGGTTTTAAATGATTTGCTAAAAGAATACTTTTTACCTCATCTCAATAAAGAAATCCAAACAACCACAACGGAATAATTCTTCCCGTTCCGATTTCAATATTATCTGCGGCAACGTAACTTTTTGGTACATCTTTGATCTGCTTGCTTTTCTTTCCCTTTCCACCAATTTCGAAAGTAAATTCATCGTTCACAAGGAAATCAGCATGAGGTGAAGCCGTTACTTTATGGACATTGGCAACTTGGTTGTAGAAAAAACTCTCGCGTACTGTTCCGTCCAGAATCGTATTTTTTGCAATTGCAAACATCAAATTCGGATGGTGTAAATACACTTTTTCTGGTTTTGCAAGATTTGCCTCACTCGAGGATTTACTCTGTAGAAGATTAAACAATTTCGCCTCTTCTAAATACTGTAAATATATCATGATGGTATTTCTTGAAACCTCTAAATCGCCAGCAATCCTCGAAACATTAGGTTGATAAGGCAAGGCGTGAGACACCAAATAAACTAGTTTTTTCAATTTATGGATGTATTTCACGTCAACGTTTCGCAAGTATGGTAAGTCTGTTTCGAGCATCAAAGTGATGGTATTCAATATCTTTTTCGCATACGTATTCTTACTCTCCAAAAAGAAAGGATAATAACCGTATTTTAAATACTCAATATAGTGTGCAATTGGTGGGATTTTTGAGACAATCTCCCTTGAAATTGCCACATGATTTTGAAGTAGATCAGTGAGTTCTATTTTTGGAAAACTCAAACCTGTTTCAATTTGTATGAATTCACGTAATGACAAACCGTTCATTGTATAGATTACCGCACGACGACTTAAATCTGCTTTTCCCGTTAGAATATTGAGTAAAGAAGAACCTGTGAACACCACTTTTAATTTTCTGTATCGGTCATAAATATTCTTCAACTCTTGACTCCAATTTTCATATTTATGAATTTCGTCAATGAACAAATGTGTTCCACCACGATGAATCCATTCCTCAGCACATTCAACCAAAGACATCGTTGAAAAATTGATATCATCCATACTGATATACAATGGCTTTTGCGTTTCTGAAAGATTTTTGATGATGTGATTGATGAGGTAGGTTGTTTTTCCAACACCTCTGGCTCCTGTCAAACCTATCAGTCTGTCTTCCCAGTCAATGTTTAAATCACGTTCAAACCTTGATTCAAAGTTGTTTATGATGTTTTCGTTAGAGAAAATCAGCTGTTCCATCTTTCTATATTTATCAACAAAATTACGCTTTCGATTTAAAATATGCCATACACAAATTGCATTTATTTATATTTATTGACATTTATAAATATCATTTTAAATTAAATTATGCAATCTATACATTGCAAAATATGTGTTAAATTGAAACTTAAAGATTGCATATATGATAAAATGATTCAATTCTACATAACCCAAGTACACCAATTAATGCCAAACTTTACTATCTGAAAACAACTCAAATTTCCCGAACCCATTAAATTTGTCAATTACATAAAATTCAAAACATGAAATTCTTTTTCTCCTTTGTCATTATTGCTTTAACCGTTTCAGTTTTTAGCCAAACTGTGAGTTACCAACTTAGAATGCCACGACCACAGAATCATTATTTCGAAGTAGAAATGCTTTTAGAAGACTTTAAGGAAAGAAAGGTGGACGTAAAACTACCTGTTTGGGCACCGGGTTCTTATTTGGTTCGCGAGTTTTCCAAAAATGTAAACCTCGTTAAAGCCTACGACAATAAGGGAAGAGAACTAGATGTTACCAAGAAAACAAAGAATACTTGGACTATAAACATGGAGGGAAATAAGCGAGTAAGGGTGAAATATGAAGTCTATGCTTTTGAATTATCTGTTCGAACGAGCTTTTTGGATTTGACCCACGGATTTGTAAGTGGAACCGGTGTTTTCATGTACACCGAGGCAACAAAGGACAAAAAAGGAACGGTAGAAATTTTCCCTCACGGAAGTTTTAAGACCATAACAACCGCACTGCCAAAAGCTGGAATGAGTAAAAGTAGCGACGGTTCACAAGTATTTGAATTTGCGAATTATGACGAATTAGTGGATTGTCCGATTGAGATTGGAAACCAACAAGTTTTTGACTTTATGGCTTCTGGCGTTAAACACACAGTAGCGATGTATGGCGAAGGGAATTACGATATTGCAACATTGAAACGCGATATGGCAAAAGTTGTTGAAGCTACAACAAATATTTATGGTCAAAATCCCAACAAGGAGTACACGTTTATTGTGCACAATGTCGTGGATGGACAAGGTGGTCTTGAACACGCTAATTCTTGTGTTTTAAGTGTAAACCGTTGGACTTATCAAGGAGGTGAGTACCTCGGTTTTTTAAGTTTGGTGGCACACGAATATTTTCATTTATGGAATGTAAAGCGCATTCGACCAATTGAGTTAGGTCCGTTCGATTACGACCAAGAAAACTACACAACTTTACTTTGGGTTATGGAAGGTTTTACTTCTTATTACGAAAGATTGATTCTTCGACGTGCAGGATTTTACTCCAAAGAAGAAATGCTCAATAAGATTCAAGGACAAATCAATTACGTTGAAGGCTCAGTTGGTTCAAGGATTCAGCCGGTTGCACATGCAAGTTTTGACGCTTGGATAAAAGCATATCGACCGAACGAAAATAGCGGAAACACCACGATGACCTATTATTCCCGCGGGTCAGTTTTAGGTGCGGTAATTGATGCCATGATAATCAGTGATTCAAAGGGAAAAAAATGTATGGATCATTTTATGCAACACCTTTATCAGAAATTCTATTTGGAATTGAAAAGAGGTTTCTCAGAAGATGAATTTAGAGAAGAGTTGGAAAAATTTACGGGAGAAAAAATGTTTGACTTTTTCCGAAAATATATTCACGGAACAGAAATTTTGCCCTACGCCGCTATTTTTGATAAGGTTGGTGTGACAGCCAAGGACATTACAAGTTTGAAACCATCGTTTGGCGCGACGACCCAGGAAGAAGGAGGAAAAGTAATGGTTAAAACTGTCAGAATGGGATCAAGTGCTGAAGATGCGGGAATTAGTCCAGGTGATGAAATTATTGGTTGCAATGGCTACCGTATTGACAAGGGAATGTTTGATGCGATGATGGAAGGTTTAGGTCTGGGAGAGGTCGCTGAAATTTTGGTTGCGCGAGAGGAAAAGTTATTTTCGGTAAAAGTAAGAATGTCAAATTTTAGAAAGCCAGCTTTTCAACTTTCACCAGAAAAAGGTTCACGCTACAGTAATCTTTATGAATATTGGTTGAGGTAAGAAATAAAGATTAGCTTTGAGTACAATTTTCGATACAACGCATTAAATCGATTCATTGGGGATGTAGCTCAGTTGGCTAGAGCGCTTGACTGGCAGTCATGAGGTCGTCGGTTCGAGCCCGATCTTCTCCACTAAAACAG
>CAZWSY010000035.1:0-36367 GCA_964636775.1 uncultured Lishizhenia sp. | reverse complement strand
TCAAACCATTGAAATGGTTAATTAATAATTGGTGATTCATCCTAGGGGAGGTTTTAAAACCTCCCCTAGGATGAAATAAACACGAACAAAAAATTGTTTTAACCATTTATCCCCCTAAAAATTCGCATCCACCCAAACCCATCTCATCAAAATCCCTAACAAAAAAATCCCCCATCAACCGAAGCTGAGGGGGGGGGAGTCATAAGCAAAACTTACAAATTCATCGAAAAATCTTTTGCTTAAAATCGATTTTCATATTGATTGAAACCTCATATTCAGTTTCGAGTTCTGATTTCAGAAATCTAAATGTTTTACAAACACTACTCATGACATCTTCAAGATATTTCTCATCTTCAATCTTCTCACCACTAATACGCGGCAAATCAACTTTTACTCTTAAATCTTGACCAACTATTGCATTAAAAGTATTATGAGAGAAACCCGTTTTATCAATTATTGAACCGAAACTGAAAGAAACGTCGTAATCATTGTCCGTCGTTTCATAAAAGCATTCCGCTACACTTTCTATAATTTTCCTGTTATTACTATAGTTGTTTTCCATAATGACACAAGTATTATGTATACTATATTTATTATTCTTGCTTATATTCTTCTTCTTGATATTCTTCCTGAAAATCAATTTCAGAACTTTCCATATCTGAATTTTCATTTGAAAGATTTCTTTCTTGTTTTGAGGGTTCTTTACTACCATTTTCAGACGAACTTTCTGAATCTAACGTCCCTTTATTTAAAATAATTTGCTTGTAATATTCTCTTTTTTCGTTCCAGTATTCATCATAATACGGGTGACCACCTAGAAAACCAGATAACTCAATATGTTTCATTTCATTATGTGATTCGTGAATTAACTTATTTGCGAGTATTAAAGCTCTGTCATAATTTTTTTCGGTTATATATATTTTAACAGAATCTTCTATGATTATAAGTTCATTGTTCAATTTTAGGTCATTTTTTGCATTTTGATTGATGTAATACCAAAAAATTAAAGCTCCACCTCCAAAAGCAATTAAAGCCAATATACCATTAATAATATTCTGAAATTCCACATAGAAAGCCTGCATTTTTTTACCTTGCAATCTCAGCTCATCAGCTCTAATCTGTCTTTCTTTTTTTTCTACTAATTCTTGTTGCTTTCGTTTTAAATCCATTTCATCTTCATGTCGTTCTCTTTCTAAATCAATCCTTGCTTTCTCAGCTCGTGCGTTGGCCTCTTCCGCACGTGCTTCGGCCGCTTGAGCCCTTGAACGTTCTGCGTTTGCCCGAGACTCACCATTGTTTGGTGATGCAACTGTATTATTGCTTCCTTGATTTTTATCCGAATTTTGTGCATTAAACTCGTTTAGACATTTGTTACTGCAAAAAAGTTTTTTTCCAAAACCGATAGATTTGTTATACACCCAACCCTTTGGTGTTTGGTCATAAACTTGCCCACCAGGTGGATATCCAGTTTTTCCACATTGCGAACAATTGTAAGTACTTGCCATAAAAATTTGTTTTTAAGTTTTCCCCTACTCTTAAGGATTTTCAGTTACTCCCCAGTTTTTTATAAAGGTTACTGGCTCCTTATTTTAATCAATTCTTATTCTACATATTTACTTCACTATTTGATTCTAGCTAAACTATGACCAAATAAAAAGGCTATAAAAAGGTCTTTTTTTAATGATTTATTGATTTTGGTTATTTACAAATAAAGTTTCAATGTATTTTAGGAACTCATTTAGATATTCCATATAGGGGAATGCTGTGGACAAGCTTTCATACAATGTCTTTGTAAGCTGAAAGAATTTAGGAATTGATTTGTTTTTGAAATCTGTAAGAGTTTCTTCAAATAAAGTCTTGAGTTGCTTAAATACTGAATCCCAAATATTTAATTTAATATCTAATTGAACATCAGTAAGGCCTACAATTTCTAACTTATTCCAAAGTTCTTCTTTATCTCGTAAAGTAAAGGTTGAGATTGTAAAATTTCGAATTTCTTGAGTACTTCTTCTTTTTACCTCGTCAATCCACTCTTCTATTTTGGTAATAAATTGATAATTAGAATAATCACCAACTTGTAAGTTTTCTTCAATTGTTTGTTTTGGGACTTTTTCGAAGAAATCATATAAGAAATTGGAAGAATCCCTAATAAATGAGCAAACTCTTTCTATATCATAAGCTTTCCTATCTGGTTCTCCCGCATAATAATAGTAATAATAGTAGTTAATTGGTGGGTTCATATTTATTTTGTTTAACTCCCCCCTACTCTCCAGCTTTTCGGGTTCCGCTCTTACTGAAAATCAGCAGCAAGTCTGTTATTGGTTTGCAAAGAAAAGTTAGGTTTGTGCAACTAAATTGCAGTCCGTATTTTCCCACAAAAAATTTACGGTTCCTTCATTTTCAAAGACATAACTATTTCGTTGATGGTCAAAGCGGATAGGGCAATGGAACACGGTTTTAAGCAAATCGAGGTAGTGAAACAGCGTTCTGTTTGAGATGTGTAAGGTAGAAGCGAGTTGCTTTGAAGAGCCTGTATTTGCCAAGTGCAGGAGTTGTACGAGTTGGCAGAGTGTCCGGAGTTGTTTGTTCTTGAACTGATTACAAGGAGTTTGTTGTTGTGATTTCACGGAAAATTCCCAGCAGATCCTTCCTGAGTAGGGAAAAATATAACTTTGCTTGTAGTTGTCAAAAGCCAAAGGAACACCGAGTTCTTCTTTCACCAACTTGAAATAGTTGTAAATCATGCGCCGTGAAACGCCCAATTTTTGAGCAAGTTCAGCAGGTTTTCCGGTTTGCTTTCGCTCGATGAGGTAGAGTAGTCGCTTAATTTTTTCTAAGTGCATATACCCCAAAATCGAGTGAGGGGCAGATTTGTCCCGAGGGGGAGAAAATTTTTTTAAATGACCTGTCTAAAATCAGCTTACCAATTAAAAGCCAACCTCAAACCATTGAAATGGTTATTGAATTTTTGGTATTTCTCCCTAGGGTCGGATTTCCACCTCCATATTCGTTAAGGTCGATAAATGAATACGTACAATTAATGGTTTCAACCATTTATCCTAAAAATTCGCAGGCACACCAACGCACCTCACCAAAATCCCAAACAACAAAATATCAATAAATGCGTCAACTCCGAAAAGTGAAATTCGCCGCGGCGAATCAATCAAAATCGACACGAAGTGAATTTTGAACCGGTTCCGATAGCTATCGGAATAACCCATTGTTAATGAGGCCGCGGCGGATTAAAATTCCAGCGACAAGGAAGAGTTTGGACGAAAGGGACTTTTCGGAGCAGACTCATCAATAAAAGATGAGATTTGAAATATAATATCAACGAAGGTTTAATCTTTCGAATACAAATTTCAAAATAAAGCTTTGGATGCTTTTTTTTTAATCGTTATTTCGTTTCTTTTTT
This sequence comes from uncultured Lishizhenia sp., assembly GCA_964636775.1. Taxonomy (GTDB): domain Bacteria; phylum Bacteroidota; class Bacteroidia; order Flavobacteriales_D; family Crocinitomicaceae; genus UBA952. The sequence continues at coordinate 32,952 of CAZWSY010000035.1, read as the reverse complement.
AGTGTAAAACATTGATTTTCAAATAGGAATAGAAGAAGTACGATTTGTTTGCATGGTTATTTTATGTTTTTGAGCTCATTATTAATAAATGTTTCGAATTCAGATTTTTCAGGTAATTGTAATTGATATTTACTAACAAAAATATCTAAGTCACTGTCTGCTATTGCATATTCTACGAGCGTCTTGTTTTGATTAGTTACAAGTAGAATACCAACCGGTGGATTGTCTTCTTTTTCTTGAATTTTTTTCTTGTAGTGTTGCAAGTACGATTTTAATTGACCAATATGTTCATGTTTTGCAACATCGGTTTTTAACTCGATTAAAACGTGGCACTTCAGAATGCGATGATAGAAAACTAAGTCTATAAAATAATACTCATCGCCAATTAATATACGTTTTTGTCGTGCTTCAAAACAAAAGCCATGACCGAGTTCTGTTATAAACTGTTGTAAATGAAACAAAAGTGCTTGTTCTAATTCAGTTTCTTCTATTAAATACTTTTGTTTGATATTTAAAAATTCAAAAAAGTAATGAGACTTAATAAGGTCGTTTGCTTTTTGAGGTTGTATTTTGTTAATGACCTCTTCAAACGAAATTTTATGATTTTGCGACAAACCTATTCGCTCAAAAGTTAGTGTGTTAATTTGTCTTTTCAGTTCTTTTACACTAGGTTGCGTTTTTAGGATGAGTAATTCGTAGAAATGTCGCTTTGTACGATCTCCGATTTTAATAAGTTCTGCAAAATGGGTGTATGAGATATTTTGAAAAATAGTTGAACAATAATCTATTTCTTCTTTGCTTAATTCTTGGGTTGTCAACCCAAGAATTAATTCGTTCGGATTTTCAGGTAAAAAATCAGGAGGAAGCATATTTTTAAATTCTTGGGTTAGCAACCCAAGAATTTGTGGATAGGTCTTATAAAATTGTCTGCAACGTGATAACTCAGGTGTAGTTAGACCTTTAATGGTGATACTCTGTGCAATGTTTTCAAGTAATTTAGACCCATATACTGCTCTATCGCTACCATTTTGTTCAAATTCTACGATATAATAACCAGTTAGCCAATTTCGAAATGTTAAGTGGGTATTTACTGCTTTAACTGCTCGCTGCAGTAAAAAATCATTTGTTTGCTGAATACGAGTTACTAACTTTTCAAAATCCATCATTTCCTTAAAACTGATATTTAAAGATAACAAAAAAATCAACTTATCAAGAGATTAAAATTTGTGGTCACCGCTAATTTGGGCGTTAAATCCCACCTCATCAAAATCCCCCAACAACCGAAGCTGAGAGGATTTGAGAAACAGTTCCGAAGTTTACTAAACGAAATAATATTTCCTATTACGCTAATTAAATGAACGAACCTCAAACCATTGAAATGGTTATTGAATTTATGGGTAAATGAATTCGTAAAATGGTTTCAACCATTTATGTTGACGAAGGTGTTTCTTGATAGATGAAATTTTAGCGTTTTACCCAGTTTTCAATTTTAATGCCTTTAATTCTTTCAAACTCATAAACGTTTTCAGTAACCATAATCAGGTCATTTTCAATAGCTGTGCAACCAATTAATAAATCAAAGTCGCTAATAATTTTTCCTTCTCTTTGTAATCGTACCTTTTCCTTTCCATAAGTCTGGATGGCGTCGTAAATAGGCAAAATGGTAAGTTGTCCAATAAATTTCTCAATGAGTTTATGATTCTTTTTAGGATTGTCACTTTTTTCTGCACCAAAAACTAATTCGGCTAATGAAATTTCGGAGATCGCACAATTGCTTAAACGAACTTCAATTAATTTATCAATGATGTTATACTTACCCCGAAAAAAATGAATACAAATATTGGAGTCGAGCAAATATTTCATTAGAAATCGATTGATTTTTTCTCAATTCTTGAATTCCTAATATCTTTTATAATTTCATCCGAAGTTCTTTTGTCCTCCCAAGCACCATACATGCTCTTAAGATCAATTTGCTTAATTTCGCTTGTTTCTATCGATTCTGTCAATTTAACAATCAATCGTTTCTTGGAAAGAATATCAAGTTTGGTCAAAAAACCAAAATATTTATCGATAGTAGTATTATTTAATGCTATTCTCATGACCCTTGAATTTAAACAAAGATAACAAAACACCTCAATTTTTATTTCCAATCATTTTTACAATTGAACACCAATTCTAAATAGACTCATAATCTTGCTAGCGAAGAATACAACCATGTTCAATAATTTAATAAACAAATTCAAACCATTGAAATGGTTATTGAATTATTTGGTCATTTATCCCCCTTAAAATTCGCATCCACCCATACCCACCTCATCAAAATCCCAAACAAAAAAATCCCCCAACAACCGAGGCTGAGAGGGGATTCAACCTAACCTACTACTCAAGTTATATGGAAATAAAAGAGTCTTACTGAAACAGCAGTAAGTCTGTAATTGGTTTGCAAAGAAAAGTTAGGTTTGTGCAACCAAATTGCAGTCTGTATTTTCCCACAAAAAATTTACGGTTCCTTCATTTTCAAAGACATAACTGTTTCGTTGATGGTCAAAGCGGATAGGGCAGTGGAACACGGTTTTAAGCAAATCGAGGTAGTGAAACAGCGTTCTGTTTGAGATGTGTAAGGTAGAAGCGAGTTGCTTTGAAGAGCCTGTATTTGCCAAGTGCAGGAGTTGTACGAGTTGGCAGAGTGTCCGGAGTTGTTTGTTCTTGAACTGATTACAAGGAGTTTGTTGTTGTGATTTCACGGAAAATTCCCAGCAGATCCTTCCTGAGTAGGGAAAAATATAACTTTGCTTGTAGTTGTCAAAAGCCAAAGGAACACCGAGTTCTTCTTTCACCAACTTGAAATAGTTGTAAATCATGCGCCGTGAAACGCCCAATTTTTGAGCAAGTTCAGCGGGTTTTCCGGTTTGCTTTCGCTCGATGAGGTGGAGTAGTCGCTTAATTTTTACTAAGTGCATATAGCTCTAAGTAGAATGAGAAAAGAATTTGTCCCGAACGCACTTCAACTTTTTAAAGAAAATAGGATTTGCATCCAAAAATGAAGCGACACTATCCGCCCAAACTACTTGATTTTTAAACGAAAGAAACTGGTACATTTCATTATTGACAATTCTACTTTCCTGCACATCTGGCTCGCAGGATTCCACCTCAGACAGAAATTTTCATCATCGGTGCAAAGAAAAATCAAGGGTGTGCAATCAGTTTGCAGTTTGGTGTTTTGTTTATTTTAAAGATTGGAATAAGGGAATACGCTTGGATTTGTGAACTAAAGCTCATAAAGTCCAACTCACTATTATCGACCAAGAATAGTTGATTTTTCAACATTTGTCTTGACTTTGCTACATGTTTTTGAAATAATTGCCTTGACTTTGTGTTTTTTGATAGGTAAATAATATAAATTTTTTGGCTTAAAATCTGGCCCAATTGGTAAACTGCGCTCTTTACACCAATTTATGGAACAATGTCCTCACGGATTTGCTGTTAGAATGTATGCAGGTAGCCTTGAAATAAATGATGTGGAAACGCCAAATGGAAAGAAATTCAAACTTTTGAACTTGCCTTACTTTTTAGGAACTCAAATCGAATCGTACTTGGAATGGTTTTTAACAGAAGTTTCTACCTCTGGCAGAAAATAATAGCCGTGATGCAAAAAAGGATGAACTTGGTGCATTCAAATTGCGCTCTATTGAATTTATACCAAATGACACGAATAAAATCGGGTATTAAATTTCTTGTGGTATAATGCCGACATGACTTTCAGCTTGTTTACAATAAGACATTTTATGTCATCGTCGGCATTAGCAATTCACCGTCTCCCAAATCACTTTCTCTACCTTTTTGTTGGCTGAACTGAAGTTAATTCCGATAAAATGAAGGGTTTGTTTGGAGTGGGCATATTGTTCCAAATAACCACGATTTTTGATTTGTTCGATGGCTTCTTCGGCGGTTTTGTCGAGCTTAAATTCTAAGCAATAAATGTTGTTTTGAAAATGAATGACTACGTCTGCACGTCCGTTTTTAGTATGGACTTCGCTTTCAATATGCACGCCAAGAAGTGTGAAAAGAAGATGAGTAATGATGTGGTAAAATTTTTCGTTTTCGGCGAACCAAAGATCGTAAGGAATGTGTGCGAAAAGTAAATTAAAAGCACTTTCCAAAAAATCAGGTGATTGTTTTACTAAAGCATGATAAAATTTATCCAAAAGTGTTGCCGTAATGGGTTCTCTACTTTCGCTGTAAATTTCTAAAAGTCCTTCTAAAAACGAACTACGCACCTCATTGTTAGGATAATCTAAATGATAAATTTTAAAAATTGGATTGTAGTCTTTAATGGTTAAATATCCCGTTTGGAAAAGAATTGGTGCCAAATTCAAATTGTCGATATCGAAGGAGTTCATTCCTGTTTGAGAAAGTGAAACCTCGTTCAATTCGTACACCTTGTTTTCCTTGCACATTTTCATCAGAAAAGTCGGCGTCCCTGTTGCGTACCAAAAGTTTCTAAAATCACCATTTCCAGCAAAGAAATTCAATATCGAGAAAGGATTATAAACCGTTAAAGCATCTGGATACCAACGATAACCATTATACCAACGACGAATTTCCTCTTTGTCGTACTTTTTTAGTTCTTCGACAAAACTAGTTTCTAATTCGGTTTGGGTAATGCCACAAATTTCGTTGTATTCCGAAAGCATGGAAATGTCGTACAAATTATTCAAATCGGAGAAAATACTGACTTGACTAAATTTGCTTACGCCCGTGATGAAAACCAATTGTAAATGCGGGTCGGCATCTTTTAAAACACTATAAAACGATTTTAAAATTGAACGATTTTCGATGGCTTGATGCAAGTTTTCTTTGTCCAAATAGTCAATGAGTGGCTTGTCGTATTCGTCGATGAGGATGACCACTTTTTTATTGAATTTTTCGCGGAGTGCCAGAATGAGCTCGATAAAAAGTAATGAAGGACTGCCCTTTTCTAAAGTTAATTGGTACTGTTTCGCAATCGATTTTAATTCTTGGTTCAACGCAGGAGCAAGGGAAATTTCTCGGTATCCAATATTTGAAAATGAAATCTTAATAACCGGAAATTCCTGAAAATCCCATCTGTCCTCAATAAATAAGCCGCTAAAAAGTTCTTTTTTTCCTTGGAACAAATACTGCAACGTACTTACCAATAACGATTTTCCAAAACGACGTGGGCGGGAAAGGAAGAAGGAACCTTGTCGCTGAAGAATATTCTCAATTTGACGTGTTTTGTCGATATAGAGGTAATTTCCTTCTCTAATTTTTTCAAAATCTTGGAGACCTATGGGTAATTTTAGTTGCGACACGCCGATAGTTTTTACAAAGGTAAGGAATTAGGAAAAAGTTTCCCAGATGACTTTCTCTACCTTTTTGTTGGCTGAACTGAAGTTAATTCCGATAAAATGAAGGGTTTGTTTGGAGTGGGCATATTGTTCCAAATAACCACGATTTTTGATTTGTTCGATGGCTTCTTCGGCGGTTTTGTCGAGCTTAAATTCTAAGCAATAAATGTTGTTTTGAAAATGAATGACTACGTCTGCACGTCCGTTTTTAGTATGGACTTCGCTTTCAATATGCACGCCAAGAAGTGTGAAAAGAAGATGAGTAATGATGTGGTAAAATTTTTCGTTTTCGGCGAACCAAAGATCGTAAGGAATGTGTGCGAAAAGTAAATTAAAAGCACTTTCCAAAAAATCAGGTGATTGTTTTACTAAAGCATGATAAAATTTATCCAAAAGTGTTGCCGTAATGGGTTCTCTACTTTCGCTGTAAATTTCTAAAAGTCCTTCTAAAAACGAACTACGCACCTCATTGTTAGGATAATCTAAATGATAAATTTTAAAAATTGGATTGTAGTCTTTAATGGTTAAATATCCCGTTTGGAAAAGAATTGGTGCCAAATTCAAATTGTCGATATCGAAGGAGTTCATTCCTGTTTGAGAAAGTGAAACCTCGTTCAATTCGTACACCTTGTTTTCCTTGCACATTTTCATCAGAAAAGTCGGCGTCCCTGTTGCGTACCAAAAGTTTCTAAAATCACCATTTCCAGCAAAGAAATTCAATATCGAGAAAGGATTATAAACCGTTAAAGCATCTGGATACCAACGATAACCATTATACCAACGACGAATTTCCTCTTTGTCGTACTTTTTTAGTTCTTCGACAAAACTAGTTTCTAATTCGGTTTGGGTAATGCCACAAATTTCGTTGTATTCCGAAAGCATGGAAATGTCGTACAAATTATTCAAATCGGAGAAAATACTGACTTGACTAAATTTGCTTACGCCCGTGATGAAAACCAATTGTAAATGCGGGTCGGCATCTTTTAAAACACTATAAAACGATTTTAAAATTGAACGATTTTCGATGGCTTGATGCAAGTTTTCTTTGTCCAAATAGTCAATGAGTGGCTTGTCGTATTCGTCGATGAGGATGACCACTTTTTTATTGAATTTTTCGCGGAGTGCCAGAATGAGCTCGATAAAAAGTAATGAAGGACTGCCCTTTTCTAAAGTTAATTGGTACTGTTTCGCAATCGATTTTAATTCTTGGTTCAACGCAGGAGCAAGGGAAATTTCTCGGTATCCAATATTTGAAAATGAAATCTTAATAACCGGAAATTCCTGAAAATCCCATCTGTCCTCAATAAATAAGCCGCTAAAAAGTTCTTTTTTTCCTTGGAATAAATACTGTAACGTACTTACCAATAACGATTTTCCAAAACGACGTGGACGGGAAAGGAAGAAATACTTGTATTGTGAGAAAATTTGATGAATAAATTTGGTTTTATCGACATACAAATAGTTTTCATTTCTGATACTCTCAAAATCTTGAAGACCTATTGGTAATTTTAGTTGCGACACGCCGTTAGTTTTTACAAAAATAGAGATTTAATCAACCTTGTTTCCAAATCACTTTTTTCCTAACATTCAAGGCTGAATTGAACTTGAAAATACTAAATCCAAAATAAGCAAATTTCGTCCTCACGGCGTAAACATAGGCTTTTCGAGTTTTTGCATTTCTCGGCCGTATCGGAACATTTTATTCACGATTTCTTTTCCTTCCTTATCGTACATGATGAAAGGGCCGTGCTTGAGTCCGTTTTGATAGGAAATTTCATGTTGCAATTTTCCGGTTCGACTATATTGCTTGTATTTTCCGTGTAATTTTCCGTCTTTATATGGGGATACTACAGTTGGGATTTCTCCACCTGGATAAAAATCAATCCAAGTACCATGTTTGAGACCATTTTTGTAGGTTCCTTTTCCTTTAAGTTGGAAGTCAAGGTGAGAATAGGCCTCAAACTTTCCGTGCGGTACACTTGTGATTTGCTTCATTCCAAGTATGACCACATCATTCGAGTAATTCTTGATTTTTTTGATTTTAAAATGGGTAATTTCTTTCTTTCTTCCATTGGAATAAAATTCTTGCCATTCGCCTGTTTTCAACCCATTTTTATAGGTTCCAGTTAAGGATAAAACACCATTTGGCAAATAGGAATACCATTTTCCGTGTAGTCGTCCTTGCTTGAATGAACTTTTATTTTTCAATTTTCCATCCTCCCAATAGTTGAACCAATCACCTTCCTCTTTTCCGTTTTTATAAGCTCCGCTGAGCAATAAATTCCCGTTTTCGTAGCGAGTCTCCCAAATCCCTTCACGTTCATTATTGACATATTTTCCTTTCTTGAAAGGTTCCCCTCCTTCGTAAAAATAACTCCATTCACCACTGCGTTTCCCTTTTTCGAAATAGGCATTGTAAGATAATTGCCCTGATGGATAATTATAAATCCAATGTCCGTCTTGTTGGTCTTCCACAAAACTTCCGCTCATTTCCAAAATGCCTTTTTCGGTTCGCCATTCCCAAAAACCTGTTTTTTTTCCGTTGTTATACGCCCCTTTGGTGTTCACGGTGCCGTCGCGGTAATAGACTTCATACACGCCGTGAAGTGAATCATTTTTGTATCCCAATTTCTTATCTTGAACACCGTCAATATGATAGAAATCCCATTCACCATCTTTTTTTCCATTTAAAAAATTTCCAGCTACCGAAAGCACACCATTTGCCGTTCTCTCCTGAAACGGGCCATTTTTAAGTCCATCTTTAAAGGTGTAAAATTCTTTTGTTACACCATTAATATAGTAACTTGTAAGAACACCGTTTCCATTTTTAATTAGTTGTGTATGAGCAGAATCCGAAGCCCAAAATTGTTGTAAATAAACAGTATCTTCCTTAACAAACTCAACCTTATGGGGACGACCATCGTCGTAAAAATATTCCCACTTTCCTTCAGGACTTCCCATTAAATATTTCCCTGAAATAATCAGTTTTCCTTGAGGATTGTATTCTTTATAAATACTGTCTGGAACGTTGAAAAAGAAATAAGCAACTGACTTCACAGACTTGTCAGGAAAATAAATAGTTTGTTTGCCTAAAAGTCGATTGCGGTAATAGGTACGTTCTTCCTCAAGAATGCCGTCGTAGGAATAAAACAACCATTTTCCGTGTTTTTCCGCGCTTCTGAAAAGAAAATCATTTTTGTAATACGAACCCGTAGCTTGTAAACGTTTATTGGAAGCATCCCAATACAATCTTACTTTCGAAGTGAGGTTTTCTTTTTCAATTTTGTAAGGCTCATAAGGATTTTTTTGAGCAACGAAATTGAGACCAAAACAAATAAAAGCAATCAAAAGGGTTATACGCATAACAGAGAGAAAAGACATTTTCTGGGATTGGTTACAAGATTATTTAATGAATTGTTGCAACACGAGAAACAGTCCAAAAAGAGTAAAAACGATTCCAATTAGTCGGTTGAGCGCAGAAAGTAATTTCGCATTTACCAAAGGTTTTAAGCGTCTTGCTGCGAGGATTTTGAGAATGTCAATTGAAAAAAATGTAGCAAGAACAGTTCCTAAATAAATGAACAAGTAATAATCTTCTGAATTGGTTTCACTTTTGATAGTATGAGCGGCTAAAGTTGTAACACTCAGCCAATAAAAAACCACCAATGGATTTGCAAGGTTCAGTAAAAATCCTTTCAAGGCTAAAAAAATATAATCCTTGGCTTGTGTAGGAACAATATCAACCGTGATATCGTCACTAATTTCCACTTTTTTAATAAATTGATAAATTCCGTATCCGATTAGTATTAAACCACCAATGATACCAAAAATCACTTTACTTGATCCTGTTGACAAAGATTTTACTTCGGCATAAAACAAGTAGGCCAATAGAATATAAAAAGCATCACTCAAAAGTACTCCGAAATCCAAAGCCAATGCAGACTTAACTCCCTTAGTTATACTAGTTTCGAGCAATACAAAAAAAACTGGCCCAATCATAATACTGAGCATAAAACCTACACCAAATGCCTGAATTAAAAACTGCATACCACAAATTTAACCTTAAATCTAAAGGTAGGAAAAGGAAAAAAAGGGAATGTTCCACATAAAACCGTGAATATTTCGGTCAAACTGCTTAATTTTGCCTCCATAACGCAACACGTATGAAAACTATTATTGGCAATCAAAAATTGGATGCAATTATTAAAAAAGTGGAAGAACACGGCATTGAAGCGCCCAATTTGATTGACGATTTGAAAGATTTGCGTCAACACGCGCTTATAGAACAGGATCCTTTAGTTGTTAAAGTTTTACGTTTGACTTACGAGTATCTTTCTGAAAATGAAAGCTTTGATGTGAAAGCGCAATACGAAGAAGATGAAGACGGAAACGAATACCCGCTAGAAATTGAAGATACAGACAATTTACTGTACCTTTTGAATTTGCTTAAAAACGCAGATCACAAAATCAATCGCGAGGAGATTAAAGATTACCGTTCTTCTTTGAAAGAAGAATTGTATTAATTCGCTTTTTTCTTCCCACACTTTTCTGAGGTACCTTTTAAAACTCAAACTTGAAATTAAAGACAGGCATAATCCCAAACATAAAGGCCGTTCGAATTTCTTGGGTGTAGGGGTCGAAAAAATAGCGGTTCACATTTAATCTATTGGTTATATTTTGAATTTCTAGTGCAATACTAAATGCCCATTTTTGGTAATTAAAGCGCAAACTTGACGAAAAATCAATTCTGAAATAATCGGGAACACGTTTACTAAACGTTTGATTTTCCTCCAAAATCTCATAACCAGACTGAACTGAAGCTAATTCGTTGATTGGTGTATATCGGTTTCCACCTCTCCAAATTGTTCGAAGGTTCATACTCCAAGTGTTCTTTTTGTTTGCGCCAAAACGCCACTCATATCCCCCCAAAGCATTCAACATATAATTTCCATTAAACCGTGAATTGTACCATTGATTGCCGTCAACACTAAATTGAGATTGGAAAAGTGAACCTGTTAAAAGGAAAAAGTAATTATCAGAAAAAAATTTTTCAAGGGTCGCTTCCAGTCCAAAATTTCTACCGAATCCATCATTTTGAAAAGTATTTCGAACCAATCCGGCGCTAAAATTCAATAAACTTTCAACTTGTCCGAAGGTGGTGTCAACGGGAACATCGTATAAATGTTGGAAATAAACCTCGGTTTTCAAACGCGTTTGTTTGGCAATAGACCAATCGTGTCCCGCAACAAAATGAATAGCCTTTGTTAGGTTTAAATTTCTGTTGGGTTGTGAAAAATTACCATTAATATCGTAAATCCGAGCCATATAAACAGAAACAGGTTCAATTCTACTGTGAATTCCAGCCCCGGCATTAAAGCTTTGTCCTTCTTTAAAACGCCATTGCCAACCAATTCTTGGTTCGAGCACCTGATTTCCATTTAACAATAAACGAGAATAGTGAGCACCCGAAAGCAAATCCATTTTATCGGTCAAACGCCATTTCCATTGAACATAAGCCTGAATTAATCCAGTTTGTCCATTTTCTTCCACAAAAGTCCCGAATTCATTGGTTTCCAAAGAAAGGCCCTTAGACAGAATGTTGTACCAATAATGACTGTAAATTGCACCAATACGAAGAATGTGTTTAGAGTTGAATTTGTGATTTAGAAAAATGTTTGTTCGTTGCGTTCGGTAATAAAATTGGTCCTGATAAGCGGTTTCTGGTACGTAATTTTGATTGAGGGAATCCAGTCTGTAACGAACTTGGTCTCCCGAAACAGCAACAACCGTTTTTAAATAGCTTTTCTGATTTTTAAAGAGGTAAGTGTGCGTTAAACCTGTAGCTCCTATCCATTGAAAATTGTTGTCCTGAAATCTGTCCGACCTTCTTTCCCAAACACTTGAATCTTTAACTGCCAATTCTCCTGCTTTAGAAATCCCACCTAAACCCCAGATTGAAAAATTGCCCCATTTCTTTGTGGGAAGAAAAAAGTTGTAGCTCAAATCTTGAAATTGAGGAACTAAGGCATTGTCAACAATTGGGAGTCCGATTGCGTTTAACAACACTAAAGTGGAATAGCGATAGTTTATCAAATAAGAACCACTGTAATTTTTTTTGAACGGACCTTCAAATGAGACTTGTAGTCCAAGTATTCCAACTTGAAGCGCTGATTCTCTTTTTTGTGAATTTCCTTTTCTAAACCGAATGTCAAATACGCCCGACAGAGCATTTCCATACTCCGCAGGGAAAGCACCTGTAAAAAAATCAGAAGAACCCAAAACCTGACTACTCAAAATGCTGATTCCCCCGCCTGACCCTCCCTCACCATTGCTAAAGTGATTCGGACTTGGAATTTCTATTCCTTCCACACGCCACAACATTCCTCTTGCACTGTTGCCTCGAACGATAATTTCATTACTTGCGTCATTGCTTGTATTAACTCCAGCAAAAGAAACAGCCATTCGTGCAGGATCATTGAAACTTGCAGCAAAACGTTGCGTTTCCTCCACGTTGAAGGAGCGAACACTCACCGTTGCCATGTCGTTGAGGGGTTTATCTTTTTTGTGAGCCTTAACCGTAATGGTGCTTAATTGTTGAACGGCTTCTTGTAATTCAATATTTAAATCCAATTCTTTTCCTGTACCAACAGCTACTTGAGACAAAAAAACATCCTCATAACCTAAAAAAGAAACTTTAAAATTCCACCTACCAACGGGAACTTTCTCCAATCTAAAATTCCCATCAACGTCTGAAATCACCATAAATTGAGTTTCCAGAATTAAGATTCTGGCACCTGCGATTGGCGATTTTGTGTCGCGATCAACAACCTTTCCCTTAACTGTATTGGTTAAAACCTGTGAATAAGAAAATAGATTTAAAGCAGAAAAGAAGAGTAGTAAAAGTATGCGCATGGTCAGAATAGGCTCAAAATTAATGTTTTGAGAAAAAGTTGTGATAAATACAATCTAAGCGCTGAAAATTTTGATTTGTTTCCTGAGCTAATCAAATGCTTACCTTTGAAATTGTAATTATTTCCAATGCAAAAACGACTTTATCCCATAGGCAGACAAGATTTCCCAGGAATTCGCAGGGAAGGAAGAGTTTATGTGGATAAAACCATGCATGTCTTTAACCTCATCAAATATTCGAAATACAATTTCCTTTCAAAACCAAGACGCTTCGGTAAGTCTTTGTTGATTAGCACATTAGAAACTGTTTTCAAAGGAAGTAAAGATTTGTTCGAAGGACTTTACATTTACGATAAATGGGAATTTGAAGAATATCCGATTATCAGGATTTCGTTTTCCAATATTGGCTATCGAGAAGTTGGTTTGGATGCTGCAATAAAATCAGAACTCCAGAAAATAGCGGAAAACTACGGTTTACACCTAATTGAAGAAGATATTTCTCAAAAACTAAGGGAGCTTATTTTAAAATTAGAAAAGCTGTTCAACAAACAAGTTGTATTGCTCATTGACGAATACGATAAACCAATAATTGATTACCTAGACAAAGAAAATCTTCCTTTCGCATTAACGAATCGCGGTGTAATGAAAACGTTTTACAGCGTACTCAAAGATGCCGACCCACATTTGAAATTCGTTTTGATAACAGGTGTGAGCAAATTCAGTAAAGTGAGTATTTTTTCTGATTTGAATAATTTGACTGATTTATCCATGAACCCCGACTTCAATGAGATTTGTGGTATAAGTCAAAGGGAGTTAGAAGAAAATTTTTCAGAAGAACTTAAAGTTTACGACAAAGTAAAAATCAAAGAATGGTATAACGGCTACAAGTGGGATTTAGAAGGAGACTCGGTTTATAATCCTTTTTCATTATTAAGCTTTTTCTATAACAATGGTCGTTTCCAAAACTTTTGGTACACGACCGGCACACCAACGTTTCTTATGAAAATGTGTAGGGAACAGCATTTCTATCGTTTTGATGATATTTCGATAAACGCGGATGAACTTGGAAATTTCGATATTGAAAATCTGAAAATTGAACCTATTCTTTTTCAAACTGGGTACCTCACAATTGTTGGTGAAAATCCGTTGTTTAGAACCTACAAATTAGATTTCCCTAATCAAGAAGTACGTGAGTCCTACTTAAGAAATTTAACGGAAGCATATATTGATTCTTCCAGTTTGAAATCGAGTAAGATTTTGGGTGATTTGACAAAAGCGTTAAAAACCAAGGACGAATTGTTGTTGAAAGAAGCCATCAACAATGCTTTTGAACAAGTCCCTTACAGCTTATGGCAAAAGGAAAACGAGAAATATTATCATGCTCTTGTGCATTTACTTTTCTCGCTTTTAGGAGTTTACATATTTAGTGAGGTTCAAACAAAAAGAGGAAGAACAGATAGTGTTGTTATATACGAAAACGAAGTTTACTGTTTTGAATTTAAACTAGACAAATCCGCCAACCAAGCAATCCAACAAATTGAAGAAAGAGCTTACACCGAAAAATACAAAGGGCAGGTGGTGCATCACATCGGAATAAATTTCAGTAGTGAGAAGAAGGAAGTTGAGGAAATTGTTTGGAAAACAATTATTTAAACGATGAATAGTTGAATGTTAACTTTGTAAATCATGCAAAAACGACTTTATCCCATAGGCAGACAAGATTTCCCAGGAATTCGCAGGGAAGGAAGAGTTTATGTGGATAAAACCATGCATGTCTTTAACCTCATCAAATATTCGAAATACAATTTCCTTTCAAAACCAAGACGCTTCGGTAAGTCTTTGTTGATTAGCACATTAGAAACTGTTTTCAAAGGAAGTAAAGATTTGTTCGAAGGACTTTACATTTACGATAAATGGGAATTTGAAGAATATCCGATTATCAGGATTTCGTTTTCCAATATTGGCTATCGAGAAGTTGGTTTGGATGCTGCAATAAAATCAGAACTCCAGAAAATAGCGGAAAACTACGGTTTACACCTAATTGAAGAAGATATTTCTCAAAAACTAAGGGAGCTTATTTTAAAATTAGAAAAGCTGTTCAACAAACAAGTTGTATTGCTCATTGACGAATACGATAAACCAATAATTGATTACCTAGACAAAGAAAATCTTCCTTTCGCATTAACGAATCGCGGTGTAATGAAAACGTTTTACAGCGTACTCAAAGATGCCGACCCACATTTGAAATTCGTTTTGATAACAGGTGTGAGCAAATTCAGTAAAGTGAGTATTTTTTCTGATTTGAATAATTTGACTGATTTATCCATGAACCCCGACTTCAATGAGATTTGTGGTATAAGTCAAAGGGAGTTAGAAGAAAATTTTTCAGAAGAACTTAAAGTTTACGACAAAGTAAAAATCAAAGAATGGTATAATGGCTACAAGTGGGATTTAGAAGGAGACTCGGTTTATAATCCTTTTTCAATCCTGAACTTTTTTCACAATAAAGGAAAATTTGAGAATTATTGGTTTGCAACAGGTACTCCTACTTTTTTGTTTGAAATCTGTAAAGAACAAAAATTTTACGATTTCGAAACAACGGAAATGAGTTCCATAGAGATGAACAGCTTTGATATCGAAAACCTAAAGATGATGCCCCTTCTTTATCAAACGGGATACCTTACAATCACCGATTACGATTCCTTGTTTCATCTTTACAAATTAAAATTCCCTAATAAAGAAGTAAAAAACGCTTACCTGCAAGGTTTATTAGAAGTTTATTCCGAAATAAAAGATTCCTCAACCACGCTGTTAATCAGAGATTTACACAACGCCTTAAAAACAAAAAACGCGGATTCATTAAAAGAAGTAATTAACCATGTTTTTCATCAGTTACCCTATGATTTATGGATAAGTGATAAAGAACATTTCTATCATGCCATTGTACATCTTACGTTTTCTCTTTTAGGGGTTTTTATAAATAGTGAAGTTCACACCAAAAATGGACGTGCGGATGCATTAGTTTTTTTAGATGAAGAAATTTTCTGTTTAGAATTTAAACTGGACAAGTCCGCCAACCAAGCAATCCAACAAATTGAAGAAAGAGCTTACACCGAAAAATACAAAGGGCCGGTGGTGCATCACATTGGAATAAATTTCAGTAGTGAGAAGAAGGAAGTTGAGGAAATTGTTTGGAATAGCTTTACGAATCTCCGCCTTTTTGCAAAACAATAAAAGAAAAAGATTAACTTTTGTTTAGTTCTTGTGGAAAACTGAAATTTTAATCATCTTCTAAATAAACGAACAAGATGAAAAAATTTTTAATTGTGTGGATGCTATGGATTGCAGGAAACACTTTCGGTCAAGCAGTAAATGGTGAAGTTGTTGGAACAGTTGTTGATTTTAAAACTCATTCAAAAATTTGGGATGCCCTCGTGATAATAGAGGATAATGGAAGAGTTTATCGAACAAAAACAGATATTGACGGTCGCTTTCGACTGGTCGCTATTCCTGCTGGAAAATATTTACTCGATATTGTTTACATGGGCGACACCATGAGAAAAATCTCTGTTGATGTTCCACTTGAAGCGATTTACAACACTGGTATTATTGAATTTGAAGGCAAAGTTTTCCAATTACCTGATGTTAAAGTAACCCCTGGAATTAGATTAGTTCAAGGAGAATTACCATTGAAAGAACTGAATAGTAATGATATTAAACGAAACGCCAATAAATTTGATATAAAAATTTTAGCAACGTCTATGTCAACAGACATTAAAATTGCAGACGATGGTCAATTGGTGTTCAGAGGAGCACGAAAAGGTGATATGATTTATGTCCTTGATGGAATTAAGTGTAATGAAGTGTTCAATGTGCCAAGTTGTGCAATAAGTAAAATGATGGTTTATACAGGTGGGCTACCAGCAAAATTTGGGGATACACTTGGAGGAGCAATCGTAGTTGAAACTAAAAGTTACTTCGAACTTTACAGAGATTGGAAAAGCAGACAGTAATTTAGCCTAAAAGTAAAACATAACTTTTGATACTAATCTTTAAGCATGATTCAATTTCAAACTAAACATTTCAACGAGCTTTCTTTATTGGAATTCCATGACATGGTAGCTTTAAGAATTCAATCTTTTGTCGTGGAACAAAATTGTCCTTATCAGGAATTAGACGGAAAAGACGTCAACGCCTATCACGTGATTGGATCTAACCAAAAAGGAGCGATTGTAGCAACCGCTCGCATTTTATTATCGGGTGTTTCTTACCCTGAAATTTCAATCGGTCGAGTTGTGGTTTCTCCTGATTACCGTTTGAAAAAGGTTGGGAATTTACTTATGCAAGAATGTTTACAATTTGTTGACGAACATTTGGGCAAGCAAACTATTCGTATTTCCGCACAAACTCATTTGGAGAAATTCTATGGTTCATTGGGATTTGTATTCACTGGAAAATCGTATCTAGAGGATGGGATTCCTCATATTGAAATGTTGAAGTTTTGATGCTTTAAAATCACTTAAATTCAGTTCACTTTTACCTCTTTTAAATAAGTTGATGTTAAATCTAATAATCCGTTAGGATTAAGTTTAAAGTCTCGTACACGAACGTTGAGCACCATAAATAAATCTTCGTTGTAAAGTGGGATAACTGCGGCTTCGTCAACGAGAAGTTGATCACAAGCCAATTGAAATTTGTGTTTTTCAACTTGGTTTTTCTCTAAAAGTGCGCGCTCGTACCAGTAGTCGAAATCTTTACTTTTGAAATTATTGAGATTCCAAACAGCATTGTTTTTTCCTTTATTTCCTGAATAAAACACGCCTAAATAAGCTTCTGGGTCTGGATAATCCGCCATCCATGCCGCTTTAAAAATCTTTGCTTTACCAGATTGAATGGCTAGTTTTCTTTCGTTGTAATCTACACGCTTTGGAATGATAGAAACACCTAGATTTGAAGATATTTGCTTACAAACTTCTTTTAAGTAATTATCACTTAGTGACCCTTCGATTGCCGAATAATAGAACATCAGCTGTGGAAAAGGGTTTGATAAGTTATAACCTGCTTCCAACAAATAAAGTTTAGCTTGAACAGGATTAAAATCAACCTTTTTCAGTGCCTTTCCTTCGTAGTAGTTGGTTTCTGGAATAAACCCTTTGGCCTTAATATTTCCATCACCTTTTAAAACATCGATGAACAAACGCTCACGGTCAACCGAAAGTAAAAACGCTTTTCTCACTCTTTGATCTCGAAATGGAAGGGTGGCACAATCAAAGCCAATGAAATTCACTTTGTTACCCCTTTGAAAAATCACCCTGTGCAAAACGTTTTTTCCTTTTTGTGCATCCACTAAAGTCCCAAAAGTGTTCTCCAGTTTTTCAACATTCAAATCCAAAATTAAATCGGTTTTGTTAGTAGCAAATAATTGGTATTCTTTGTCACTACTAATTGGTTGCAACACCTCAATTTTCTGTAAAAAAGGAAGTTGATTTCCGTATCTATCGAATTTCCAGTAATTCTGATTTCGATTAAGTAGAATTTTTTCGTTAGAATATTTCTCAAAAACAAAGGGTCCTGTTCCAATAGGATTTTCGGAGATTTTCACACCATAATATTCAAATGCTGCCTTTGATAAAACCACAATACTAGGATGACTGAGCAATTGGATGAAATTATTGTATGGTTGATTCAAACGAATTCGAATGGTAGAATCATTTAATTTACTTAAACCTTTGGGTATTTCATTCCCAATTTTCTTAGTAGTTTTTCTTGAAAATTCGAGTGAACCTTCAATTTTTCCTGTTAATATGTGACCCAATTGATTCAAAGGATGACCACTACAAGCAAAGGCAAGTGAGAACAGAACATCATCAACACTCATTTCGGAAGAACTTCCACTAAAACACTCATTATCATGAAATTTGACCCCTTTTCTTATGAATAAATTGATGGTTTTCCCATCCATACTAATTGAACTTCCTTTCGCTAAATGAGGAATAAGGTTATTTTTCTGATCTACTTTAAAAAGCGGTTCATATACATTAGAAAGCACGCGTTGCTCATGAAGGGAATAAGAACTCAATGGAAAAAAACGTTCTACTTTTTCTGAGGAGGTAAAGGTCAAAGTACCACCGTAAACCTTATTTCCTTTCCCAATATACACTTCATTTTTCTCTGAGCAAGAATAACTTAGCAAAATAAAAACAATTAACAGAAGTGCGTGTTTCGTCATTATTTTACGAATTTATGGAAGAAAAACCGATTTATACAAATCCGATAAAGGTTAATACGCACAGAATTCCAATGGTTATTGGTTTGGGCTTCGTCCACCACGTTGTTCTTATCTTGATTTAAACTTTATTCCCAAAAACTAAAACTCTTGTTAAGCGGACCCTAAATATGGGATACCAAAAGATTTAAGGTTTTGGTATTGTCAACTATTGAAAAGGTTCGGGAATATGTGGTTATCTCCTTGTTGATGTGGAATTAATCGTGGGGATTTAATAATCTTCAATGATTTAATTTTTGCCATTTTTTACCGATAAAAGGCTTAACGCGATTGATATTAACATCACTTGTAACTATACCTGAAGGCGTTTGTATTGTTATCATCGCATTTTATTCTTTGCTGAAAAAACACATAAGTTATAGGTTTAACTATAATATGATTACATAATTCGATTTTATAAAAACACAACTAAAATTATGAAACAAAGTTTTTGTTTTTGCAAACCATTCAAGTAATTGGGGGAATGTGTGGTTATCGCCCCATAAGTGCGGGATTAAGCCCCTCTCACCACCTTACCGTCAATTTACCTTGTGTTTTTCCTGATGCGAGATCTTTATGTGCTTGGGGTAAATTTTCTTTAGTGTAAACTCCACCAACAATGGGTTTCAAATCCCCGGATTGGTACATTTTCACAACGGCATCAAGGCAAAATTTTAAAACTTCAGGTTTTTGGTCGGCTATCCTTAACATATTCACTCCCAAAACATTTTTTGAGGTCATCATCAATTTAACGGGTAAGATTAATCCCATTTTTCTCAAAAAATTTAAAGCCGAAAGAACTCCCCATTTTCCGTTAGACAGTTCCGAACCTCCAAACAAAATCATTCTTCCGCCTGCACCCAAATGCTTGAAATCCTTTTTGAAGGTTTCGCCACCTACCGGGTTAAAACTTACATCCAATTTTGAACCTTTCAACTTTCTGCTTAATGCCAATTCGTAATCACCTTGGGAGTAATCAATCACCTCGTCGGCACCCAATGATTTAACCAATTCGGCTTTTGAAGAATTTCCAATTTTCGCAAAAACGACAGCGTCAAAGTGTTTACATAGTTGAATCAGAATTGTGCCTACTCCACCCGCAGCTGCGTGAATTAGAACTTTTTCTCCTTTCCGTACTGGTGCCAAATAAACCGCCATGTAATAAGCCGTAACTGCTTGGGTACAAAGTGCCATCAATTCTTCCGCAGACTCGTTTTTTACCTCAACTATAGCATTTTCCTTGGTGATAACTTTTTGACCGTAAGCCCCGAATCTGCTAAAAGCCAGAACACGTTTTCCTATCCAATCTTCCGAAACATTTTTTCCAACCGCTTCAACAATTCCGACCAATTCATAACCAATTACACAAGGAAGTGGCGGTGCGTCGCGGTAAAGACCATTTCGAGCCATAACGTCTGCATAGTTCAAACCAAAAGCTTCACTATTGATTAAAACCTCATCATTTTCTAACGCACGTAAAGTCGTTTTTCTGAGTTCAAATGCCTGTTCAGGTTTTCCTGTTTTTTGAAGGAAGAAGGCTTCTGTTTCAAACATAAGTTAAGGGTTTAGGCTATGCTACAAAAATACACGTTTCTAAAACCTAGAATCTTATTCCAATTAAAGTTCTTCATCTCACATGAAGTTATACCCGTTATGATTCAATTTGTCGCATACTAAACGCTACATGGTATAATGCCTCAGCCTCGGTGGAAAGGTTTCAAATGCAATTTAAATGAGGAATTTGAAACCCTCGTTTGTATTAGTTATAAAAATAAGTGTAGGGTTATCAATTCTAATTTAGGTCAATCTCTTTAGACAAAAAGAATTTTTCAACTTTCCAAGTTTTGAACATCATCCAAATCTTTATACCTACCCGCGGCTTTTTTAGCTACCAATAAACTTCTTAAATCAATAATTCGCACGTCGATTCCATCGAATTTCTGAAAAGTTGCAACTTCAAAACACTGACTAAATTCTACTCCTTTGACTTTTGTGAGTATTTCAATGCAGATTGGTGGAACACCAAACGTAAAAACATCATAGTCAGCTGTATTAAGAAATTTATCTTCCGTCATATCAAAAAGACTTAATCCAAAATCGGCAAAAGCCATTTTTAATTTCAAGAAATTTTCTTTTGTTGGATTCACCCATATAGCAATATCACCTGTTGTTCGATTATACCCATGATAAATTACGGCAAATCCTCCAACCAATAAATATTCTACGTTCGCTTTATTCAAGGAACCAATAAACTCTGAAAAATCCTGATTTTAAATATTAGCCATTTTTGCGCATCGAAAATACTGTTCGATCTAACCTAGGTGGATTTTTAATGTCGATATTATATGCAGTACAAATCAAATACCAAGCAGCGTTAAACCGTTCTTGAGGACTTTTGTTTAACCAAAAATCACGCGTATTTGATGCTTGCTCATGTGTCTGTATTTTAAACGCTGACCTGTCAAGTCGAAACATTGTCTCTGAGTTAATTAGTTTGTTTTTCTCGTCAAATATATACCAAAAACTGACAAAGAACTTTTAAACCTGAGTTCGCTACTATAATCGTAATGAACAAAGCTTAATTTAAAACCGCGCTGTAACTCCCCCCATCACTTGGAAAGGCAAAACAGGATAATTGTACCAACGATTGTAGCGCTGTGCTGCAAAATTGTTGAACTGAATGAACGCAGAAACACGTTGATTGTAGCGGTATTCAAATCCAAGGTTGAAATCTGCGATAAATCCAAGGTCTTTGTAGTATTGTCCGTTTTCCACTTTCACTTTCGAACCAGGACCGTAAACTAATGCTTTTCTTCCGCCTTCAAGTGTTCCGTCAATATTCAATAAAAATTTGTCAAATAAATTGTAGGAACCTCTTAAAATGAATTGTAGTTGTGGAAGATTCCAAGCAAATGCTTGATTTTTTGTTTCGTAAGAGTAAAAACGACCAATCGCGTCAATTTTTAATTTCTCATTCATTTGATAAGCAAAATTGGCCTCAATTTTCATTTGATTGAGTGTATCGTAAATAACACCGAATTTATTTCCTGAAACAAACAAGGTATCATTTTGAGGGTCTGGCAAAGCTTGATTGACGAACAATGCTCGGCTCATAAAACGTCCGTAGGAAATATTGGTGTTGAAGGAAATTCTTTTAGATAAAGTTCCTTTAAAACCTCCATAAACTTGGAAAGGATTGTGTTCGTTTTGCAGAAGTGCATTATTCAAAAGAAATGGATTTACAGCGGTTAATGACTTGAAAGTGTTTTGTTGTAAACTACCAGTTACACCAACAAATGGAACGAAAACATTTTCATAAACCGCAAAACTCAAATGAACTTGGGGATAAACGTACACTTTTGTCGCCCTGTGAATGTCCACCGCTAAAGCCAAACCAACATCAACTTTTAAGCGTTTGTCTAATAATTCAGAAAGAACTCCAGGTCTAAAATCAATAATCGTATTATTCAAAACAAGGCCAGAATCAACGGCCATGGAAAGGGTATCGTTAATCGGAATGGAGAGAGTTGAATCTGCAATTCCATATCTAAAACCATTGTAGCGCACCCCTAAATTTCCATAGAATGTTTCTTCAAAGAATTTGTACCAAGCTTTTCCATTGAATTGAAAAGCGTGTTCTTTTGCGCGCCAATCAGCAAGAGAATCAATAATGTTCTTTTTTGTTCCAAAATAATTGTAAGCTGCACTCAATTTATAATTAATAACTGTTGTGTCAGAAAGATTATGAAGGAAATCAACTGAACCTCCGGCTTGCTGAAAACGTTGAGAAAGAGAATCTTTTGATAAATTTTCATTCGGAATCCCATAGTAATGAAAACCATCATTCATGTAGTGAGCAGAACCAATTAAGTGATAATTATTTTGAAGAATTTTACCAAAAGCTCTAACATTTGTTCGGTCGAAATTGGCTGGTGCAAAAACATTTCCATCACGGTCTTTCACTTTTCCAAATGCGCTGATGTGTTGGGCGTGTAAACCATAATGATAACCGCGAGAACGAGTGTTGTTGACATAAAACTCTCCCAAAGGCATCAACGAAGAACCTATTCCTGCTTTCACGTAGAACGGATAAATCTGTTTTAATTTTTCTGTTGTTTCAACTGTAGCAGCTTCGATGGTGTCTAAACTGATTTTAGTTTTGGCCTGAAAAACCAAAGTTGGATATGACGCGACAGGAGTAACCTTTATTGAATCAATAATTTTTGGGGCTTCTGTGATACGAAAAGCGGGTTCAATTTCACGGTTTCCTTTTCCCTCTGTATTGATTACATCGGGTTGAGCGAAGCTGTACAAACCAAGAACAGCAAACAAACTCGAAAAAATAATTTTTAACATCTTAATTTCCTTTTATTTCAATGATCTTTGGTTCTTTTGGACCTTCATTCAATGGTGGATTTTTCAATTGCATGAGTTCATCCCACAATTCATTGGCTTCATCCATAACACCATCATTAGGGTCAGGATAAAAATTGATAACCGACTTCAGTGTTTGTTCTGCTTGGAACAATTCATCATTGATAATCTGAATGCGTGTTTGCAACATCAAACCTTTTGCCACCCAATAATTATAGCTCGGTTTCATTTTTACCAAAGCCTTAATTTCAACATCTGCTAGAGGATACTGCGCTTGTTTGAAATACATGTCCGCCAAGGTATATTTTGCCTCTGCTCCCATGGCGGTTGTCGTATTTTTTACCAACCATTCCAATGAAGGTTTCGCTGCTTCGTATTGCCCTAATTTGAAATTCGACATTCCTCGTGCGTATTCTGATTCGATTCTCAGCTGATTAGTGACATTTGGAGATTCTAAAACGATTTTTGCATAATCCACCGCTTTTTGATAGGCCTCTACTAAAAATGCCGAACGCATCGCACCCAATCGTGCGTTGAATAAATTGTTTGGACGAGTGGTTAATTGTTCGTAGCGCTCGTAATATTTCAATGCCGATCCATATTGTTTTCTGTTGTAATAAAAATTAGCTACACGAATTGCGGCAAACTCAGTGTTCACGTTCACTGGTGTTTCTAAAAATTTCTCGTAATTGATTACTGCATTTGCTGTGTCTCGCGTTCTGAAATAACTGTTTCCAAGATAGAAATATGTTTCGTTTACATATCTACCCGTTGGGAAACGCCCTAAGTACGTTTCGAATTTGGTGATTGCTTCACGGAAATTACTGTCGTTGTAGCTGTTCAGTGCAGGAGTGAAAAATATATTTTCTTTTTCATCAACCGAGATGTTTGCACAAGCATATCTTTCCGCTAAATCAGCACCTTTAGAAGGATTATTCATGGCGTTGTAAACATCAAATAAGCCTCTTACACAAGTTTCACAAACCGTTCTATTGTTCTCGTTCTCATTCAAAAGGGCGAGGTATTCTTTTTCTGCACGTGCATAATCCCATTTCTTGTAATAAAGGTCGGCGATATCCAATTTCGCTTCTAAAGCCATACTGGAACGTGGATACTCTATCACAAACTGTTGGAATACTTTTAAAGCTTCATCAAAACTTTGCTTAGAGATATGCGCTTTACCCAATTCAAATTGTGCATTCAT
Organism: uncultured Lishizhenia sp.; assembly: GCA_964636775.1. Classification (GTDB taxonomy): domain Bacteria; phylum Bacteroidota; class Bacteroidia; order Flavobacteriales_D; family Crocinitomicaceae; genus UBA952. The sequence goes on along the minus strand of CAZWSY010000035.1, from coordinate 8,831 downwards.
TCTATACTTGGACGTTTTGTATTTTTCCAACATTTCTCTCAATGTCTTGATTTTTTCGTCCGCTTGTCCGTTAAATCCTTGTGCTCGTCCCAAGTAATAAAGTGCCTTATCGTTAAATGCTGTGTTTAATTGATAAGCATCACGATAAAACTGAATCGCAAGTGCATTTTGTCTTGTCGTGTAAAACCCGTCAGCTACTCTAAATGTAGCATCAATCAATTTCTCACGGTTTTTAGGCTGAGATTGAATGTAGGTTCTAAACGCTTCGATTGCTGGAGGAAATTCTTCTTTTTGCCAGTGTGCGTAGCCGATATTATAGAATGCATCAACCTTTTCAGCTAGAGCATTTGACGCTGGAGAATTGATAAATTCACGATAAATTGTAATTGCTCTATCCAATTGATTTTGACGGAAATAAATATCTGCCATCCAATATCTTGAAAGCGCAACCATTTGTGGGTCTATTGGGTACTTGTCCACTTGCTTAAACGCACTAAACGCTTCATCCCACTGTGCTTTTTGGTACAACTCAACACCGTAATTGAAAGAAACATTTTGGTAAACTTTTTTCAAACGCACGTCTTTGGTTGGCAATTTATCAAGGGATTCAAGTGCTTTTGCGAAGTTGCTTGTGCTAGCGTAAGCATTCACTAGGTACTGATAAACATCACTTTTTCTTTTTGAATTGGGGTAGCGATTGAGGTAATTTTCAAAAGCACGAACAGACTCGTCGTAAGGATTGATATCTACTTTAAATGAAATAACTGCAAAATTATATAGCGCGTCTTCTTGAATTTCAGGGATTACTTTGATTTCCGATGCACGTTCGAAAGCACTTCTTGCTGGCAATAATTTTTCCAATTTCAAATAACTTTCCCCAATGTGATAAAGTGCTATTTGTCCTAAGCTATCCGGTTGACGAGTTACACGATCAAACATTTTAATTGCTTTTTCGTGTTGTTCAGTGCGGAAATAGGCATAACCCAATTCATAGGCATCATCGCGTTTTGCTTTTCCTTTAGCGATAAATTTTTCTAAAGGTGTAATTGCCTCGTTGTATTTGCCCAAACGATAATAAGCATTACCAATCAAGTGATTAACGTCTGCAACATCATCAATTTCTTTTTTGGCATCCAAGACATAGGGTGCAAAATCAATAACTTCTTGATAGCGACCTTGTCTGTGTAAAATTTGAACAATGTAATAAGGAGCAATACTTCCAAAAGTAGCGTCGTCCTTCAATTTTTGGAAACCTTCCAATGCGACTTGAAGGCTATTGTTTAGGTAACTAAGGTGGGAAAAGAAGTAAAGACTGGGAATGGCGTATTGTGTTTTTCCGTCTTTCGCATCTTGAAAAGCATTAAACGCAGTTACTCTGTCTTCATTTTGTAGCGCGGAATAACCCAGCTTAAACAAAAATTCTTCTCGCTGATTTTCCTCTAATTCCTTTACAGGAACTTTTTGAAACCAAGGTTGAGCATTTTCAAAGTCCTCTTTTTGAAAGAAATATCTTCCGATTCTAAACTTAATTTGAAAGCGATAAATGTTCTCAGGAAACTCGTTGTTGAACTTTTCCAACAAAGCAATTGCATCATTACTGTACAATTCCAATGCAGACAAACCTTCGTAATAGCGTGCCTTGAGGTACATGGGATCATTCCTATCGGCAAGCGACAAATGGAATAATTTGAATTCCTCGCGAGCGGCGGCGTATTGTGTTTTTTCAAAAAGTTCTTCGCCGCGATAGAAAGCTGCGTAAGGACTATTGTACTTGTCGGTGAGCTGTGCAAGTAGCGTCAAGGGCAAGATATAAAGGATTAAAATGAACTTTTTCAACATAGTTTTCGACGCGACTAAATTAGAATGACAAGGGTTTGAGGGGTTTTCACTGCGTAAAAGTTTTACACCCGATTTTGTTAAGATTAAACTGAAATTAGGTGAATGATTACAAGTATTTATGCAGAATTTTGTAAAAAACAATAAAGTGTCAAAAGTTCTCAGTATCCACAACGCGAGTATTTATCAACAGAAAAAGTTAATTCTTTCAGGTGTAAACTTAGAATTAGCCGCTGGTGAATTCAACTATTTAATTGGTAAAACCGGAAGCGGAAAGAGTAGTTTGTTGAAAACGCTCTATGCAGAAATTCCTTTGCTTGAAGGAGAGGCGAGTGTTGCGGGTTACGATTTAAGAAAAATCAGAAAATCAGAAATTCCTTACTTAAGAAGGAAGTTAGGGATAGTTTTTCAAGATTTCCAGCTACTTATGGATAGAACTGTGACAGAAAACTTACACTTTGTACTTCATGCAACGGGTTGGAAAGACAAAAAATTAATTGCAAAACGTGCATTAAGTTGCTTACAATTAGTTGGTATCGACTCTAAATCGTCCGCTTACCCACACACTTTATCTGGTGGAGAAATGCAACGCGTTTCTATTGCACGCGCTTTATTGAATCAACCACAAGTGTTACTAGCCGATGAACCAACTGGAAACCTCGACCCCGAAACGTCGATGGATATTATGCAACTATTGTTGGCTGTTGCGAAAGAAGAAAACACAGCTATTTTGATGGCCACCCACGATTTACAGATGGTGCGAAGTTTCCCTGGAAAAATTTTTCAAGTTGAGGATGGAAAGGTGAGGGCTTTGAATTAACGTTTCAATAATTTGAACCCTATTTCCCTTCCCTGACCTTGAAACATTGCAAGGTTTATCCAAAACCAAGCGAATTGTTCCATTAATTGAAATTTATCGTTTCCTCCTACGTCGTAGCATGCACCAAAACCAGCATCAATTGCTAATTGAAGAGCGACTTCCTTTCCTTTTAAACTATTTCCAGCTACAAAAACATCAATTTGACTCGTTCCATAATTGGTGTCTTTCATGTTGTTTGCCCCTGTCGTATTAAAACATTTCACAACTTCTGTTGTGAGAGTATTGGCCAATATTGCATTTGTTGTGTTTGTAAATCCTTTCGGTCCTCGCCCCATCACAATATTCATGGTATCAATAATGATTTTTCCGTTGGTATCGCCAAGACTTTGAGCGACTTCAATTGCTGCTGTTGCTGGAGTAGAAATTAAAACTACATCAGATAATCTGACAGCATCGGCAATGGAAAAAGCTTTGGTATTTGGGTTTTGTAAAAGTTCAATCCCTTTAAAATTAGAGGTGTCGCGTACACCCAAGTTTATTTCATGACCGACTTTAGACCATTTTGTGGCTAAGGCACCACCAACATTTCCGGTTCCGATAATTGCGATTTTCATAGACTATGTTTTAGATGAATATTTTGAGATAATTATACCAACAATTGCTACCATATAAAATTGACTTACAAAACCCCAAAAACCGGCTAACAAACGAGCTTGTTCGGAAATTGGAGTAATATCACCGTAACCAATTGTTGAAAGTGTAACTAAGCTGAAATAGGTGAACTGTTGATATTGTTCAGGTACATTTTCATGAGACACGTTTTGGAAGGAATTTGGCAACACTATTTCCATCACTAAGAAGCTAAAAGTGGCAACTATAACGAGTAAAAGAAAGCCTGAAATTGAACCCAAAACAACGCTTTCGTTAACTTCATTTTTAGTAACTACTTGCTTCATCAAAGTAAAAAATAAAAAGCTGTAAAAGAGAATGTAAGCACAAAAACTAAAAACTTGTTTTTCAAATGAACCCAAGAAAAATCCGGTGTAAAAAGGAACAGCCAAAACCACTATAAAAAGTATATTGCGTAATGCTTTTTCCCAAAAATTTTGTTCGTGATAAACACCTAATGAAACCACACCCAGAACGATCATATTTAACGGCCAGACATACTTTCCATAGATAACATTGTCGTAAACAAAGATTTTATTGAATACTACCATGAGTAAAGCAATCAACAAAAATTCAAATCTCAAGCGGTGCAAAAATCTTTTCATCAGTTCAAATATCCATTTTCCTCCTGAATTTCTTTGGGTAAAATATTTTCTTCCAATATTTCAAGCAAATCCCTTTCGATGGTATTACATAAACTTGACAAAGGAACATCCGTGATTCTATTTTCAAAAGGGTCCTCATTAACCTCACCAACTTTTGCCATTGTTGCAAAAACAAAGGAAATCAAAACGGAAATTGGAACCAAAATAAATTCTATTTCTAGCCTGATTAAATCACCTACCAATGCGAAAGGTAAAGCCGCCATAAAAACAAGAAGGAAAAGTTTGGTGAAATAGTGGTATTGACGTAAAAGTGGGGTTTGCTTGATTCGTTCACAAGTTCCCTGATGATTCGCAAGAGCAAGCAATTGACCCTCTATTTGGAAACTGTCAAAACCTGCCAAAGTGCCATTAGACATTGCAGTATAAATATGCTCACCCATCAAGGTTTGCAACACATTGGTTTTGTTTTTTGCACCTCTTAGTTTCCTAAAATCAGTTGATGACAAGTATTTTTCTAACGATGTCCAATCGTTTTGTTCTCTCAATTGAATTCTTAAAGCATGAGCCCAAGCGATTTGCATGTTAATCAAATCTCTCTTGAATTTTGTGCTTCGAGCCTCATCATAATTTGCTTGATGACGGTGTGAGTCGGTGAAAGTTCGGACAAGACGAGCAAAGACCCGACTACTATTCACGATTCCTGCCCATGCAGTGCGCGCCTCCCACCACCTTGCATAGGCGCTCTGATTTCGAAAAGCTATGAAGATAGATAATGCACTACCTAAAATAGCAGCAATGGCAAAAGGAAGTAGAATGTTATTCCATTTAAAATGAACAACTACAAAATAGGCGAAAACAGCAAATAAAAAACTGATTATCAACTCAGAAACCATGTATCTTACCACTGCTAGCGGATTGAATATTTTTTTTACAATCATCGTAGAAAAGGATTTAAGTAATTCATTGTCAAGCTCCACAATTGATCAGCTAAATCTTTTCGTTTTGCCAAACTACTTAAATTACTGTCAACGCCTTCTTTAAAAATGTAAAGATTTGATTGTGTGATGATTGTTTCATCTTCAGCCGCAAAAATGGCACTCCTTGCGCCCTCGAAAGGATTCGGAACATCTGACCAACTTCTTTCTCCCATATTTTGAAATAGACCAGTCTTTACATATCCTGGATGAACCGTATTCACAAGAATTTGAGATTCTTTTACTATTTCTGACAATTGAAGGCTGAACAATAAATTACAAAGTTTTGATTGCGAATAGGTTGCAACCCCGTCATAGGGTTTCTTTCTCCATTCAATATCTTCAAAATCAAGGATATTTCTTCTGTGTGCACCAGATGAAGTATTGATAATTCTACCCTTTTGTGTATTGATATTTGGAAGAAGTTGAAGTGTAAAAAGAACTGGCGCTAAATGATTTACTGCAAAGTTTGTTTCTATTCCATCGGGGGTTGTTTTGAATTCCATTTCCCAAACGCCCGCATTATTGATTAGAACATCAATTTTATCGAAGTCTTTTTTTATTTGCTCCCCTACCTGCTTTACTTGAGAAAGTTGGGCAAAGTCAACTTCATAAAAATATAATTTGGTTCCCAATTCTTGTTTTAGAGCATTTGCTTTTTGTACATTTCTTCCGGTGAAAATAACCGTGTAATTGTTTTTACCAAAATAGTTGACTAGCTCCGCTCCTATACCAGATGTTCCACCTGTTATGACAATTGTTTTCATTTTTAAGTTGTTAGAAGTCGTGTCTAATAAATGCACCTACATTTTGGGTAGTTTGAAAACTACTTTTACCCACTTGATTGAAATCCGCCATCAAACCAAAAGCATATTTGTTGTATTTCAATCCGAGTCGGAAACGTTGTGTGAGATTCCAATTTTTTTGACTTGGACTAAAAACCGGGAACAACTCCATTTGAGTAAAAAGTTTCAATTTTTCGTTGATTTTAGGTGTATAGCGGAAAAGACCAAAAACATCAATATTTCCAGCATTTTTTAAATCAGCAACCGCCCAACCAAAAAACATAAAATCCCCTTTTTGTTTGTAGAGTTGCAGTCCTATTTTCCCGATGAAACCTGAGTTTAATATTGTTCCAACACCGACAAATCCCAATCCATTTTTAAGATTATAAGAAAGGGCACTTACCGAACCAAAGGCCCCAAATGGATTTTCGTAATCCACACTTGCCCTATTTCTACTAAAAAACAAGAAGGGCGTGTTTTCATGTGTTTTGTTTTGAATAAACCTATACCACATGATATCAACTCCTGATCTTTTGTGTCCGCCATAAAATTCTACTGCTTGCGAAAAAAGTGATGTATGGAAACACAAACTCACAACCAAGGTTAATAGTTGAACTTTCATTTTTTTGAATTTTAAAAATCAAAAAAGACCTCCTGAGAATTCAAGAGGCCTTACTTCGCCAAAATTATTTTCTCAACATTTCAACCACTAATTCTGCTACTGCAGCACCAGAGTTTTGTTGTTGACCTGTTACTAAATTCCCATCTTTTATCGCATAAGAAGAGAATGGAGCAGCTACTTTGAAATTTGTCCCTTGTAGTTTTTTCGCTTCTGTTTCTATACGGTAAGGTTGGATTTTCATTCCAACAGCTTGGTCGGCAAATTCCTCCTCAGCGTCAGCAAAGCCTGTCCAAGTTAAACCCTTAACTAAAAGTTCACCATTCGACTTTTTTGCTTCTAACAATAAAGTCGTTGAATGACAAACTGCTGCGCTTGGTTTTCCCGCCTCATAAAATGAAACAAAAAGTTTTTCAAGTTCTTTATTTCCCTTAAAAGTGTACATTGGTCCTTGACCACCTACTAGAAAAATAGCGGCATATTCAGAATGATTTATTGACTTGATGCTTTTTGTGTTTTCAAGCATTTTGTTGAATTCAGGTTTTTGCATATACCCCAAAGAAATAATGTCGCCAGCAGAATATCCACTTGCATCTAAAGGATTGGAATAACCATCCATTTCCAGTTTTCCTCCTTCTGTAGACACGAGTTCGATTTCATATCCTGCCTCTTGAAATACGCGCATTGGATGCGTTAACTCAGCAGCCCAAAATCCTATTGGCCAACCGGTTTGTTTAGACACTGAAGGAGAACTTGCCACCATTAAAATTTTTCCCTTTGTTGGCGCTCCATGAAAGTGCACATAACTGTTTACTTCTTTAACATTTTCCATTTTGTTGTTTTTAGTTGATTTAACTTGTTGTGAATAAAAGCCAGTTAAAAGGGATGTTCCCAATCCCAAAAGCATTATCAAATGTTTTTTCATCTTTTAAAATTTTGCTGATGCAAAGTTGTAGGCATAACTCTTCAAAAGATTTATACTTACATTTTAATTAGATACACACTTTTAGGATAGTATTACTGTTTTTCAATGATTTAAAAAATATAATTGGCTTAAAAATGATAACTTTGCAGCAAATATTAAGTTATGCCTGAATTCCTTTACAACAACAAACTATATTATAATCCTGTAGAGTTTGCCATGGATAGAATTGGTGGAACGTGGAAAATGCCAATACTATGGCGATTAAAAGACAAGGTGATGCGGTATGGTGAATTGAAAAAAGACATTCCACATATTACCCACAAAATGCTTACGAGTCAACTTCGAGAGTTGGAAGAGGAAGGCTTTATACATCGAGAGGTTTTTGCCGTTGTTCCACCAAAAGTAGAATATTCAATTACTGAAAGAGGAATGCGCGCTATATCAGTAATCAACGAAATACGGAATTATGGTTTAGCTTTGATGGAGGAATTTGGAATTGACCACAAGAAAAAAGCGAAACACTAAAATCACTTCATGTACGACATCATCGGCGACATTCACGGAAATGCCATAAAATTACACCGTTTACTCCAAAAATTGGGTTACACCCAAAACAACGATTTTTACGCTCACCCCAATCGTAAAATGATTTTTGTTGGTGACCTCATTGAAAGAGGTAGTGCTATTCGTGAAACTTTGGCAATTGTTAAAGCAATGGTGGATAATGGAAGTGCTTATGTTGTCATGGGTAATCATGAGTACAACGCGATTTGTTTTGCTACAAAAGATAAGGACGGAAACTATTTACGACCACATGCTCCACAAAATAAAAACCAACATAGTGAAACACTAAAGGAATTTGAAAATCGTACAGAAGAATGGGAAAACTATTTGGAGTGGTTTTATGAACTACCCTTATTTCTCGAATTGGAAAATCTTCGAATTGTTCACGCTTGTTGGGACCAAAAACACATTGAATTCCTCAGAAATAAATTAGTTGACAACAAATTGACTAAAGATTTAATTTTTGAAACTGTTGAAAAAGATACGCCTTTCTTTTGGGCAATTGAAGAAACATTAAAAGGCAAAGAAATTGACATGCCGAATGGCCTCATATTTTATGATAAGAGTAATCATCCGCGTAAAGAAATGCGAATCAAATGGTGGGAAGAACCAGAGCAAATGACTTACAAAAGTTGGAGTGTATTACCGATTGAAAGCTTAACCGACACACCAATTGTTGAAGTCGATTTTTCAAAGTATTCAGCTTATGCTCCCGCGGAAAAACCGGTATTCTTTGGTCATTATTGGATGACCGGACAGCCTCGTATTCAAAAAGAAAATGTTTGTTGTTTAGATTACAGTGCGGGAAAAGGTGGCGACTTAGTTGCTTATCGTTTTGATGGTGAAACGGTGTTGTCTGATGAGAAATTAGTGTGGGTATAAGGTTGGTTTAAGAGGATTTATCTTGCGACAAGCATTTAATTGCTGTTTTACCACAAAACATTCCATTAGCAGAAAATAAAAGAACTTATAAAAATCGATATTGAATGAGCCCATATTTACCACAAAACGTAAATAGATTACGTCTATGGGGT
>CAZWSY010000034.1:31359-36670 GCA_964636775.1 uncultured Lishizhenia sp. | reverse complement strand
ATAATAGGTATTTATTTATGTTTTTTCTTTCTGCAAATCTAAAGGCCGCGGCGGAAGGATTTTAGGACTTTAGGATGTTAGGACTTTAGTATTTTAGGACTCCGCCGCGGCGGAAGGATTTTAGGACTTTAGGATGTTAGGACTTTAGGATGTTAGGACTCCGCCGTGGCGGAAGGACATTACGACATTATGATTTTAAGATATTATGACTTGTTCGTTGGAGGAAGGATGATTTTTGGGAAGCCAGTTTTGAATGTGCTAATTTGCTAATATGCTAATTAACTAATTGAAAAATTAGCACATTAAAGCATTAGCACATTAAAGCATTAGCACATTTTCAACACATGACGCTCCCTTTCAGTTCGGTCAGTGCCTTCGGTTTTCAAATTAATTCATTTTCAAACTAAATCCCCCCCTCCCATATCCATTTAGCCAATTCGTGTAATCGTTGAATTTGGCAAATTTTCATAACGAGTGAGTGCGTTTTTTCGTTGTAGTATTTTTTGAGTATCTCGGTTTTCTGTTCTGGTGTGTGACCACTATAAAATACTCCCCAAACCATTGCACGCTGTCTGATTTCCTCCTGATTTTCTGTAGGGTTTGCTGAAAAACGGCAAATTCTTTGTTTTACAAATGTTTAGACTAAGAATTTTGAATACAAGTGCAAGGTTTTCTAAAGAAATCTTTGAATTCCCATGCATTTATTTAGTAAAAGTCCAGTTATTTGGAATTTTTATTTGCCTAGCCATTAGCACATCATCTTCTTGTAAGCTGTTTTTCCTGCCTCGGCAGGTAAACTTTTATTAATATACATCTTCAAACACCTTACTTCGAATCTGATGCACTACTGACTTTTTCAGCAGACCCTAAGTACTTTGTCATTTCGGGGATATTTGGAATTTCGCGACCTTTAATTTCCTTGGTTGGAACGGGGTAATATCGCTTTGCTAGATTGGGCAATCTTTTAAAACCGTAATTATCATCTTTTTGAGATTTCCATAAATCCGAGTTATCCTGACATTCTTTGAATTCGTCGCTTGTGATGTAATTCGTGTCCAGTGAAGATAAGTGTTCGTTGATACTGATAAAGTCAAGGTAGTTGGCGTATTTGAAATCGGAAAACAAGGTATTGAACTCCACCATAAAATCAGGATTGAAGTTGAGCATTAACCCAATTAGTTCAGCGCGATTCATCCGTAACTCAGGGTTTTCAAAATTCTCCTTTACCCATGCTTCAACGATTGGTGACGGAAAAGGATAATACAAAATACGTTTTAGAGCAAAATCATTATCTTCAATTTCACTTAAAATCTTTGCGAGTTGCGACTCCGTTAAACGAATGCCAGCCAAAAGAGAATAAGCTTTTGAGTGAACGAATTCTAGGGAAGATTTGGAGAGTAAGGAGAGATTTTTTTTATACTTCGGCAATTCACACCACCGTTTAACAATAAAAAAAGCAAAAATGAATGTTAATTTTTTATTTATTTTAACTAACACTTTTTGACTAAATTCAGGAAGAACAATAATTTGTTCATGTTAACAAAACAAATTGATACAACTCGAAACATCGACTGCAATTTATTTTCACATTTTGAGATTACTTTTGCAATCCTGAATTTTTAGTTTATGCCATATTTTTTTAGAGCAAAGTTTTCCGGTTTAGTTTTTTTTCTTGCTCTATTTTTATTTAACAATCAGTACTTTTCACAAAATTGCGCTGTAACAACAACAGCAATCTCTCCCTCTTGTTTTGGGCAAACTAATGGTCAACTTACTGCTTCTTTTAATGAGTTTTGTCAAGATTGTATCGGAGCATCAGTTACAACCTATTATTGGAAATTATTGAATAGTTCTACGAATCAACTTTTGCAAACAGCTACTAGTAGCGGAAATTCAGTAACATTCAATAATTTAGGAGTTGGTGGATACACAGTTGAATGCTACACAAGTCAAACAGATGCACAAAATGGTGATTGGTGTGCGCAGGGAGGAGGGTCAGTATCTCAGCCTTCTCAACTAAACTTGTCTGTAACATCCGCAAATATTCTTTGTAATTCTCAAAATAGTGGACAAATTAATATTGCAGTTTGCGGTGGGACAATTGGTCCGCCATCAGCTGGGACTTGCCGAGGATATAGTTTATTTTGGAATGGAACAACCTTACCCCCATCAAATTTCGGATTAAATTGTCCAGCGGAAATTCCAACTTCGTCAGCTTCTTGTTCTACTGGTGGAGGAACATATCAAATGAATAATTTAATGGCTGGAACATATGAAATAACTGTAAGTGATTTTAATAATTGTCAAACATCATCAACTTTAACTATTACTCAAGCCCCCCCAATATCTCCAACCTTTAGTATTGTAAATGCGAATTGTGCGAATAGTACCGGCTCAATAACAGTTGGTGGTCTTGATGCAACAGATGGCACACCTTCAAATGTTGGTTTTAATGTCTCATGGCAATTAACAGGGGGCTCATTAAATAATCCAGCTGGGGTAGAAATTCCAGCACCAGGGTTTCCTCAATTTCCAATAAATAATTTAAGCCCTGGAGTTTATGCTGTTACAATCACCGATAATAACGGTTGTGTAAATTCCTCTCAACAAACTGTTGGCGTGGCAAACCCCAGTCCAATTATTGCAGGAAACAATCAAATTTGTCAAGGTTCTACATCGCAACTAACTGTTACAAACAATCAACCTCCAGTAAGTGGAACTCCATGGTCGTCATCAAATACCGCTGTTGCTCAAGTAAGTAGTACAGGAGTTGTTACAGCTATATCTGCTGGTATATCAATTATAACTTTTACCTCTTCAACAGGTTGTATTGGAACTTACACTGTAACTGTTAATCCAAGTCCTGTTTTTAATTTGAGTCCACCCGTTTCTTTTTGCGCAGGAAGCAGTGCAACGCTTACTGCCACAAGTGTTCCTTCGTCTAATGTTTTTAACTATCAATGGTCAACTTCACCGACCTTTACACAAAATGGAGTTTCAACTTCATCTGTAACAGTTTCTCCGACGGTAACTACAAACTATAGTGTTACTGCAACGAATGCCTCAACTGGTTGCAGTACAACAAATTCAACATCGGTAACAGTAAACCCGCTGACAACACCACTTTTCACACAACTTGGCCCGTACTGCCAAAATGCAACACCAGGTACATTATCAAACATATCAAATAATGGTATTACAGGAACTTGGTCACCTTCAACAGTTAATACAAGTGTTTTAGGAACAACAGTTTACACCTTTACCCCAACCTCAAGTGCTTTTCCAACTTGTGCTGTCAATACTACTATGAATATCACAGTTGCAACATTACCAACAGCTACGATAAATGGAACAACTTCGGTATGTCAAAATTCGTCCCAACCAATTGTTACATTTACAGGGTCTACAGGAGCAACAACAACCCCACCATATACTTTTAGTTACACAGTTTCTGGAACTGCTACAACTCAAACAATAACTACAAGTTCAACAAATAGTTCTGTTACATTACCTGTTTCAACCAGCACGCCTGGAAACTATACTTACACATTAACCAACGTATCAATTGGTAGTTGTTCTAATATAATAACGAATCAAGCAGCAACGATTACAGTTACCGCAAATCAAACACCAGCTTTTACACAACTCGGTCCTTATTGCAGTGGAAATACAATTACTCTACCAACGCTTTCAACTAATGGTTTTACAGGCACATGGTCTCCCGCGGTTAATAATAGCGCAACCTCCTCATCAGTATCAACAACCTATACATTTACCCCAACACCTGCAAGTGGAGTTTGTGCAACGACAGCTCAAATGACAATTGTTGTAAATCCGAATATAGTTCCAACCTTTAATCCTTTAGGACCATATTGTCAGAATACAACACCTGGGACGTTACCTACAACTTCAAATAATGGAATTTCGGGAACTTGGTCGCCATCAACGATTTCCACCAATACAATAGGAACACAAACCTACAATTTTACTCCAACTACGACGGGAGCACCAGGATGTGCGCAAAACGCATCAATGGCCATTCAAACGACAACATTGCCTACAGCTACAATTTCAGGGACTACAAATGTTTGTCAAAATTCATCTCAACCAAATGTAACTTTTACTGGTGCTACAGGAGCAACAACAACACCTCCTTATACGTTTACTTATACAATAAATGGTGGTTCTTCTCAGACAATTACTACAAGTTCAACAAATAGTTCAGTTACATTACCTGTTTCAACCAGCACGCCTGGAAACTATACTTACACATTAACCAACGTATCAATTGGTAGTTGTTCTAATATAATAACGAATCAAGCAGCAACGATTACAGTTACCGCAAATCAAACACCAGCTTTTTCACAACTCGGTCCTTATTGTAGTGGAAATACAATCACTCTACCAACGCTTTCAACTAATGGTTTTATAGGCACATGGTCACCTGCAGTAAATAATTCTGCAACAACATCAGCTGTAACTACAAACTATACTTTTACACCGACACCTGCAAGCGGGGTTTGTGCAACCACTGCTCAAATGGCTATTGTTGTTAATCCGAATATAGTTCCAACCTTTAATCCTTTGGGGCCATATTGTCAAAATACAACACCTGCAACTTTACCAACTACGTCTAATAATGGAATTTCGGGGACTTGGTCGCCATCAACGATTTCTACAAATACGATAGGAACACAAACCTACAATTTTACACCAACAACTACGGGAGCGCCAGGTTGTGCTCAGAACACTTCTATGACCATTCAAACGACAACATTGCCAACTGCTACGATTACAGGAACTACGAATGTTTGTCAAAATTCTTCTCAACCTGTAGTTACATTCACAGGTGAGACTGGTAACACAACAACGCCACCTTATACTTTTACCTACACAATAAATGGTGGATCTTCACAAACTGTAACAACAACTTCAACAAGTAGTTCCGTTTCAATACCAGTTCCGACAGGAACAACAGGAACATTTACTTATTCTATAACAAATGTGTCAATCGGAAGTTGTTCGAATGCGGTGATTAATCAAACTGCGACGATAACAGTAACAGCCAATCAGACGCCGACATTTACCCAGTTAGGTCCATTTTGTAGTGGAAATACCTTTTCTTTACCAACACTTTCGAATAATGGATTTACTGGAGTTTGGACTCCAGCAGTTAATAATATTGCAACAACATCTCCCGTAACTACCACCTACACTTTCAACCCAACACCTGCAAGTGGAGTCTGCGCTACAACTGCGAACATGGCAATCGTTGTGAACCCAAACACAACGCCACTTTTCACGCAACTTG
>CAZWSY010000034.1:0-31259 GCA_964636775.1 uncultured Lishizhenia sp. | reverse complement strand
GTCCTTATTGTAATGGTCAAAGTATTCCTGCTTTACCAACCATTTCAAATAATAGCATTTCTGGAACTTGGTCACCAACAACGATAAGCAATACCGCAAGTACCATTCCCGTTACTACTAATTACACTTTTACACCTACATCAGGTGCTGGAATTTGTGCCACAACAGCGAACATGGCAATCGTTGTGAACCCAAACACAACGCCACTTTTCACGCAACTTGGTCCTTATTGTCAAGGCGCAACAGCTGCTGCGCTTCCTTTAACATCAAACAACGGAATTGCTGGTACTTGGTCGCCTTCTACAATTTCAACTGCAACCGCAGGGACAGCAGTTTATAATTTTACACCAACTTCAACCGCTCCAAATACATGTGCGACATCAACGACAATGAGCGTTGTTGTTACGACCTTGCCATCTGCAACCATTCAAGGCACAACGGTTGTTTGTGAAAATGGAGCACAACCCAATATCACTTTCACAGGACTTAACTCAACAGCACCTTACACCTTTACTTACAACATCAATGGTGGAGCGAATCAAACGATTTCAACGTCAAGTGCAAGTTCAACGGTAACCGTGCCTGCACCAACCAATACAACAGGTACGTTTACTTACAACTTAACCAATGTTGCCGTTGGAAGTTGTTCAAACGCAGTTACTAATCAGTCTGCAACTGTAACAGTAAATCCAAATATTACTCCAACATTCACCCAAGTGGGTCCTTATTGTAATGGTCAAAGTATTCCTGCTTTACCAACCATTTCAAATAATAGTATTGCTGGAACTTGGTCTCCGACAACGATAAGCAATACCGCAAGCACAAGTGCAGTGACGACTAATTATACATTTACGCCGACTTCTGGACCGGGTATTTGTGCTACAACGGCAAATATGTCGATTACTGTTCATCCGAACACAACGCCTTTGTTTACCCAGTTAGGACCATACTGCCAAGGAGCTACGCCTGCAGATTTTCCAACGACATCCAACAATGGAATAGCAGGAACATGGTCACCATCTACCATTTCAACGGCATCAGCAGGAACAATTACTTATACATTTACGCCAATATCGACAGCACCAACGACTTGTGCGACCAATACCACAATGCCGATAACTGTTACAACATTGCCAATTGGAGCTATTAACGGAACCATTTCAGTTTGTCAAAATGCTAATCCTCCATTTGTAACTTTTACTGGATCTAATTCCAATCCACCATACACATTCACTTATAATGTAAGTGGTGGTGCAAGTCAGACCATTTCGACATCAGCTTCGGCAACATCGATTACCCTACCAATTGCTACTTCTACTCCAGGAATTTATACATACACACTGGAGAACATCTCAGTTGGGAGCTGCACTAATCAAGTAACAACATCAAATACAGCAACAATAACCGTTTTTGAATCCCCTACAATTACAATTTCTGACGCAACGATTTGCGGAGGAAATTCAATAACGCTTTCTCCTACTGTAACTCCAAGTGGAGGTCAATTCACTTGGAATGGACCGGCAGTTAATAATCAAAATAGTAGTTCTATTACAGTAAACCCATCCGTTTCCTCGGTTTATTCTCTAAGTTATTCGGTAAATGGTTGTACAGTTTCTCAAAATGTGAATGTCAATGTAATTCAGAATCCACAAGCAATCCTAAGAGATACGTCAATATGTTTAGGTCAAAATGTAACTTTAACTGCACTTCCAAATCAAGGTGTTTATTCGTGGAGTACAGGTGAAACAACTCAAGCTATAGTTGTAAGTCCGACATCAACCACACAATACACCGTTTCTGTAAGTGTTGGAGGATGTGCTGCGAGTTCTGCAACTTCGACTGTTACTATTCGACCTATTCCAACCATTACTTCAACCCCGAGTATAACCATATGTAATGGGCAATCAACAACAATCGGAACAACAGTATCTGCTCCAGGAGGGACCTATTCTTGGACTCCATCAGGTACAAACCCTACCTTAACAGCAACACCAACTTTGTCTAATCCATCAGCTCAACAAACATTCAATTATTCCGTTGTTTACACATTGAATGGCTGTCCAAGTTTACCAAGTTCATCAACGGTCACGGTTAATCCGAAACCAACTTTAGCTATCAATAATCTAGTTTTTTGTAGTGGTGGTAATGGAACATTGCAAGCAAACCCCAATTTGTCTAACGGTACTTACAATTGGTCAACTGGGGTAAGTGGTTTGTCTGACAATCAAATTAATGTTAGCCATGTTGCTATACCTTCTAATCAAGTCACAACTTACACCTATTCGGGTTGGTATATTTTAAATGCTTGTAGCAGTGACACGATAATAAGCACTGTAACCGTAAATCCAATTCCGAACTTAACTAGTTCTAATTCTGGAAATATATGTTCTGGCAATACACTGAATATCCCCTTAACTTCCGATGTTCAAGGTGGAACTTTTAATTGGATTGCAGCATCAGACAATACAAATGTTGCTGGTGAATCTCTAACAAATCAAAATACCGCCAATATAAACAACACGTTAATAAACAATTCCTTAGTTACAGAGACTGTAATCTATAATGTTACCCCAAGTTTTGGAAGTTGTCAAGGATCTACTCAACAAGTTACAGTTACCATTAATCCATTGCCAGTTGTTCAGCCTATTAGTGAATTAATTTGTAGCGGAGGATCGTTTAACATTACACCAAACTCGGCATTATCGGGTAATTTCATTCCTCAAAACACGTTATACACATGGACTGTACCTGGATCAATTCCAAATATAACTGGACAGAATAGTAACACAACACCAAGTCCAACCATTAACGGAGGTCCAATTATTAGCACCTCAACTTCTAATACCACATTAAATTATACAGTTACACCTATTTCAGGAAATTGTGTTGGTAATAATTTTAATGTCGCTGTAACCGTAACTCCAACACCTTCAATTGCAGATAAATCAGTTTCAATTTGTAGTGGAAATTCACCAATAATTACGCAAGCTTCTGGTGACATTATTGCGCCAACAACGCAATATACATGGACTATTCTTTCTGATAACACGAATATCACGGGTCAAAGTAATCAAACTACTCCGACTTCAAATTTTAATAGCCAAGTATTGATTAATACGACATCAAGCAGTCAAGTTATTTCATATACTGTAACGCCTAATTCTGGTCCTTGCATTGGGAATCCTTTTGTTTTGACTGTAACGGTGAATCCTGGTCCAAGTCTATCTAACGCAACCTATGAAATTTGCAGCAATACTGAAATATCTGGTTTAGCGTTAGGTTCGCCCAGCGATATTGTTCCGATTGGAACAACTTTTACTTGGAGTGTTGCAGCGAATTCTAATATAACAGGTGAAAACAGCAACACAACCGCAAGTGGTACATTTAGTACTGGCATTTTACTAAACTCCACAAATAGCAATCAAACCGTTGTCTATACGGTAACACCAATTGGTCCTTCCACTTCTCAACCACAATGTAATGGTACTCCTTTTCAAGTTTCTGTAATTGTAAAACCTACGCCTTCACTTCCAAATACTCAATTACCCGATATTTGTAGCGGTTCAGCAATGGTTTACAACCCTTCAGTAAATACTCCTTCGGGTGCAATTTTTAACTCCAATACTGTTCTGAATTGGACAGTCTCAGCCAATAACAGTGTCAGTGGGCAAAGTAATAATTCAAGTTCTTCACAAACAACAATTAACCAAACACTAACGAATTTATCCGATTCTCCTCAGACCTTAGTATATACAGTCACTCCTTTTGATTTACTTTCAACATGCTCTGGTACTCCATTCACTGTTACAATAACCATTCATCCAGTTCCTAACATTCAAAATCAGACAGCTTCAATTTGTACTGGTAGTCCATTCTCCATAACACCCGCCAATACACCTCCTAGTCAAATTGTACCCTCTGGAACAACTTTTAGTTGGACAAACCCTGTTTCAACACCTACTAATGTTGTAACTGGAGGTTCAGCTCAGACAGGACAAACTTCGATTAGCCAAATTTTGAATAATAGCACTTTATCTGATGCGACGTTAGTTTATACAGTTACTCCAACTTATGTCGTGTCGTCTCAATTAACATGTACTGGGAATAATTTCACTGTATCTGTTGTTGTCCGACCAACCCCAACTGTATCGGCAACTGCAAACGATCCAGTAATTTGTGCCGGTTCTTCTACTTCTTTAAATGCAATTGGAACACCGTCGGTTAATTCAGGAAATATTCCAGGAACCTATAACTGGACGCCAACAAATCAAATTGTTGGTTCAACAACATCTTCTACTGTAACTGCACAACCAACAACCACTACGACTTATATCGTTGTTTATTCCTTGTCAGGATGTCCGAGTCAAGCATTTCCGCTTACAGTAACTGTTCAATCTCCTCCAGAAATTGCCACTTTCACAGCATCAGAAAGTACCATTTGTGTTGGAGGTTGTACTCAGGTAACAGCTAATTTTTTAGGTGGAACAGCAGTAGATTATGTTCAATGGAGTACGGGTCAAATAACTAATTCCGCACCTCATTCAATAAATGTTTGTCCAACCAATACAACTCAATATTCAGCTACTGCATTTTTATTAAACTGTTCAGGAAATCCAAACACGGTTACAATAACTGTTAATCCAGACCCATCTTTTATTTTAGAACCGATAGCTGATACAGCCATTTGTGTTGGTGGAACTTTCCCACTTTCTGTTGAGGTGACTGGCGGTGCTGGTACTCCTGTTTACCAATGGTTTCAAAATACAACCTACACCAATGTTGGTGGGACTGCAATTCCAAATGCAAATAGTCCAACTTATATTCCCAATTCATTCAATACATCAGGTAACTATTACTATTACTGTCAGGTTACCTATTCCCCAAGCGGGTGTGGTTTTATAACCTCAACTCCCGCAAGAATACGAGTTGTCTCAGATCCTCAAGTTTTAATCATAGGTCAAGATGAAACCGTCTGTATTGGAGGAACTCCGTCTTGTCTCACAGCTGTTGTTACAGGTGGTGTAGGTAGCGCAACTTTCCAATGGAGTCCAAATATTGCAAATGGTAATTTATTGTGTCCTCCGGGAAATACAATTGGTACAACAGGTTATAGTGTTGCCGTAACTCAAACAGGGATTGGATGTGCTTCAACTTCGAACAATACAATTTCAGTTACCGTAGTTCCTGACCCTATCGTTACCATTTCAGGAATTAATGAAGTTTGTTACGGCGCTCAAGTTCCGTTAACAACAACTGTTTCAGGAGGTATTGGAAATGTCACTAATTATCAATGGTTTGTTCAGAATCCTCCAGGAAGTTCTCCATTGCCATTGTCTAACTCTAATTTCTCCAATTATACTATCAACTTCATTGCATCGACGAGTATTTACTCTGTGAATATTATACAACAAGGAAATGGATGTAATGCAAGTGGAAATTTCTTAATTGAAGTATATCCAGATCCAGTTGTTCAACTTGTTGCAGATCCATATTCTTGCTTGGGTCAGTTGACAAATGTTGTTGCAGATGTAACTGGTGGAACACCAAACTCAACAAATACCTTTAGTTGGTTTGTGGTTGATACTGTAGGACCAATTAATCCATTACTTGTTCAAGGACCAAATCAAATCAACAATTATTCTTATGTATCCTCTGGTGATACAACAATTTTTGTTCAGGCTACCAACTCAGGTTTTGGTTGTGATATGGCAATTGATACCATTCATATAGATGGATTAGTTCCAGCAGACGCTATTATTGGTATATCTAATACGCAGGCAACCTTTTTTAATCCAACATTTAATTTCTTTAACCAATCGCTGAACGCTACCGATTTCTTTTGGGATTTAGGTGGTTGCAATCCCCAACTTCCTTTTTCTGAATTGTATGCTACTCCGACAACCAGTTATAATCCTACAAGTCCAAATATTTTAGACTATACTTATGGTTGTCCTCCAGGAACATATATTGTGCAATTGGTGGCATCGAATATGGGATATTGCGCTGATACTGCGATTCAATACATTTCAATAACTCCAGATGTTTTGGTTTATGTTCCAAATACATTTACACCAGATGGTGATATGAATAATAATTATTTTTATCCAGTGTTCAATATCCCCGTATCTCCAATAGATTATGAATTTATAATTTTCAATAGGTGGGGGGTAATTATTTTTTCTACTAATGAATTACCTGAATTTCCAACATCGGTGAATAACTCCAGCGGAGCTTGGGATGGACGTTACAGAGGTAATATTTCTCAAGATGGAACTTACACATGGAGATTAAAATTCAGAAGTAACACAAATGATGATATTGAAACTTTGATTGGTCACGTCAATCTATTGCGGTGACATTGATTCACTAAAAATTCCTGAAATTATAACCATTTTCTAGGTAGTTACACAAACAAACAAGATTAACTTGAAAATCATCATGTGTACATAGAAAGGTAAAAAACTAGTTGAATACGCAACTGCAGGACTTGATAATCAGCTGTTTGTTTCAAAATATTTGGTGGAATTACCGAAAAAAGAGGATTTGGAGGCGTTTATATTGAAAGAGGTAAAGACGATTTGATGTAAATTTTTTCAGCAAAAAAATCGTACATAACTAGGGTCTACTGAAAAAGTCAGTAGACCCTATCGATAAGAATTTACCTCGACTTTTTAGCTCTAACTATCGAAATACAGGTTTGCATCTCTCGGAAGCAGGGACAAATACTTTATGGTAATCATATTCTACTTAGCCCCCCAAAAAATTACTCCCTAAAAAAATGATAAAACGGAAGTCGCCTGCCAAATACCAAAATTGATATATTTGAGGTCATGGGATTTTTAAAACTTCTTTTAATTACTTTGTTGATTGGCAATATGTTAAATGTCCAATCTCAAATAAACGAGAACTTCGGAGACGGCGACTTCACCAACAACCCAACCTGGACTGGAACAACAAATGATTTTATTGTCAATTCATCGTTTCAGTTGCAAACCAATCTTTCGGTCGTTGCAACCTCTTACCTTTCCACCCCTCACAACCTTTCCGACCTAAGCAACTCCGAATGGCGAATCTGGACACGATTGTCATTTTCTCCTTCATCCAGCAATTTTGCAAGAATTTATTTGAGCGCTGATAATGCCAATTTAACGCAAGTTCAAAACGGACTTTACATCCAACTTGGTGAAGCAGGTTCAACGGACGCGGTTCGACTTTTCAAACTTGTAAACGGTGCAGCAACTCAAATTTTGAGTGGGACGGAAGGTCAAATTGCGAATAGTTTTACCGTAGGAATTAAAATCGTTCGAACCGTTGACAATAATTTTAAACTCTTTATTTCTCCCGATGGTAGCGATAATTTGGTTTTCGTTACCCAAGCAACAGACACTTACATTCCGCAAGGTCAACATTATGGTATATTTTGCACCTACACCGCGAGCAACGCCAACAAATTTTTCTTTGATAATATTTATGTCGGAGAGGAAATTTTCGATACCACCCCTCCTACCCTACTTGGCGCAACTTCAACCACGCCAACTGCTGCTATTCTCACTTTTAATGAAGCTGTTTCAAGCTCATCGGTTGAGGTAATCGAAAAGTTTAATCTGAACCCGTCGATTCCTGTCACGAGCGTTGAACACGATCAAACCAATCTTTCACGTGTCATTTTGACTTTCGGAAGCCCTTTGCAGAATGGAACTCCTTACACTATTACGACGAACGAAATAAGCGATATTTACGGAAACGTTTCAGGTGAATTACAGACTATAGTAATGTATTTAGAAGCTGAAAATCCGGAAATTGGAGATGTGTTAATAACCGAATTCATGGCTGATGCAACGCCGGTTATTGGTTTGCCAGAGGTAGAATTTGTAGAGGTTTACAACAGAAGCAACAAAGTATTCAATCTACAAGGTTGGAAACTAGGCGATGCAGGTGGGGAAGGAACGATTAATAATGGTTGGTTGCTACCCGGACAATACAAAGTTTTGGCTTCAACTTCCAATGTTTCATTTTTCAATGGTGCAATTGGAGTGACGAGTTTTCCGAGCTTAAACAACTCATCTGACGATATTTACATTTCATTCGACGGCAAACAACTCGATAAACTGAGTTATTCGGATGCTTGGTATCGCGATGATGTGAAGAAAGAAGGTGGCTACACATTGGAACGAATCAACCTCTATCTACCTTGTTCAGATGGCAATAATTGGATAGCCTCTAACAGTTTAACTGGCGGTACTCCAGGAGAACAAAATTCCGTTTACGACGATACTCCAGATACGTTTGTTCCTGAAATTATTGAAACAATTGCAGCCTCTCCTTCTAGCTTAAAAGTTCTTTTTAACGAGGGAATGGACAGTACCTCTTTGGCAAATACAATCATTACTACCAATCCAATTCTTAGTGTTGCCTCAAAAAGTTTTACGGGAAAATTTCCAACAGAATTAGATATTACTTTCAACGAAAGTATTTTAGGTTCAACACTTTACAACTTAACTTTAGAAAATATCGCTGATTGTTCACAAAACGCCTTGGATGCCCAAGCTCAATTTGTTCTTCCCGAAAATGCAGTTTTAGGCGACATAATCATTAATGAACTTTTAAGTAATCCATTGACAGGCGGACAAGATTATGTTGAACTTTACAATGTTTCCAACAAAATCATCAACCTCAAAGACTGGCAATTCGCCAATTTCAGCAGTTCTGTTCAGGGGCCTGGAAGTATTCGTACAATAAGCAAAAATTACTTTATTCGTCCACAAGATTATGTAGTGGTTACAAGGGATTCCAATCATGTAAAAGCAAACTATCCTTTGGCTGTTCCGGGAAAATTCTTGTTTTTGGAACTACCAGCATACAACAACGACTCTGGAACGGTTTTTTTAATGAACGAAGGAATTATTGCCGACAAAATTTCTTACAACGCCGATTGGCATTTCCGTTTGATTGACGACAGAAAAGGTAAATCACTCGAAAGAATTGACCCACTTGCACCTTCAAACGACGGAAAAAATTGGCATACCGCAGCTGAAACTTCTGGTTTCGGTACTCCGGGAAGGAAAAACTCCCAATATTTACCCTTTCTTTACAATGGAACTTTTTCTTTTTCAAGTGAAATTGTTTCCCCTGACGGAGACGGATTCGAAGATATTTTACAAATAACCTACGAAATGGCTGAACCAGGATTGGTTGGAAAAGCTCAAATCTATGACGATAAAGGAAGACTTGTTAGAACATTGTTTTCCAATGAATTACTTGGCACTACGGGTGCATTTGTTTGGGACGGTGTTTTAGACAACGTTTCGAAAGCAAGTATTGGCATTTACATTTTTCATTTCGAAGCATTTAAAACGGACGGACAAGTGTTTTTCTCCAAAAAAGCGGCAATTACCGTTGCAGGAAAAATTTGATTTAGATTTGCATCGACAACAGTCAACTTGGAATGAAAAGTGAGTTAGCACCGGGTGCAAAAAATTGGATTTCAAAATACTTTCATTTAGCCGAAGAAGGTGAAATTTCTTTTACCGAAAACAAAGAAAAAAGGCTTGTAGAATCACTGATTAACACGGGACTTCTTTATGGCGTTCCGCGAAAAATGCTTTTTGCAACCAAAATCCCAACCATTCATTTCACCAAAGACGAACAACTTAAACTTCTACTTTTTGAGCACTTACTAAACGTTTATCAAAGTAAGTATAATGACCGAAACATCAATTTTTTCCTCGAAAAACTACTTTCCTTTTACGGGAATGAATTCACCGAAAACTTACTTGAAAAATTCATTCCCATTTTAAGATCCGAAACGGCGGAAAGTAATGTCGAAAAGATTTTAGCACATCGGGTTAAAGTAAAAACTCCCATTTTCGGAACAAATTATTGGCTCAATCACCTGTCCAATTGCTTTGTTTTTCTCGATGTACTTCTGTTCGAAGATTTTTTAAGCGATAATCAAACCAATTTCCAACAAGGATACAATGATTTTGCAGTTTCTGTGTTGCGAAACTTGGTATTTGCTGCCTACTTGGACAATCAAGTGATTGAGCAAGAACAGAAAATTTTATGGCGTTTTTTGGCTTCCGCCGAACTCAATGATTACGACCATCAACAAATGGAGGCCAACATTCTTTATGGCATTTCCGACACACAATTGAAACTGCACTTCATTAACCACAAAACACTGAATGAGTGCACTTTTAGTCTGAGTATTTTCTTGGTGAAAGGTACGCACCTCACAACAGAAAGTGAAGAAGAAAAAATCAATCAGCTCGCGAATTTGTTGCAGTTGAACGCTTTCAGAGCAGACGAGATAGAATTGCTAACGGAAAAATTCATGCTTGAAAATCAGAAAGATGTGTCTTTTGTAAACTCAAGCACAACAAATTATCTCTACAAAAGCTTTACGCGTAAATGGTTGCGTGTTTTGGGCAGGAACAAAGACAAACTCATTGAAGAATTAAAAGAAAGTAAAGAACTTGTTTCGCTCATTCAAAAATCAACCAAGCAAGAACTCACCAAAGAGGAAAAAGAAGCGGTCAAAGAACAATTCATGGATTTATTGAAATCAATGCCATCTGTTGCACTATTTATGCTTCCGGGCGGAACTTTGCTGTTGCCAATAATATTAAAACTTGTTCCGGATTTATTGCCTTCTTCGTTTAAGGATAATGAGTTGGATTAATCTTCATTTTCAAAAAACTCATCGGGAAAATTCACCAAAAACAAATTGGATTTGGAACGTGTGATTGCTGTGTATAGCCAACGAACGTAGGCGAAATCCTTCATTTCATCGGGCAGGAAACCGTAATCCACAAAAACATTTTCCCACTGTCCACCTTGTGCTTTGTGTACCGTAACGGCATACGCATACTTTACCTGCAACGCATTGAAATACGGACTTTTTACCACTTTCTGAAAACGTTTTTGCTTATTTCGTTCGTGCATAAAATCCTTTTCGATTTCGGCAAACAATTCCTTCATGCGTTTTCGATCTAAATTTGGACTTTCAGACAAAAGTGTTTCTAAATGAACTATCACATCCAACTCCACATTGGGTAGTGATTCGGTAAACTCAATCACCAAATGAGCAAAATGAAACCCGTAAAGTTCCTCCGTTTTTTTCACTTTCCGAATGGTAAACATCTCTCCGTTTGCGATAAATCCCATCGGACTTGTTGGGTCCAACCAGAAATAATTGTTGCGCACAACCATCATTCTGTCGCTTCTTTCAAGCAATTCTTCACGGTAAAGCAAACGGTTTCTGATTTCTAAATTCCATTTGTTTGCTCGTTTATTTGAAAGTGTTACCACCATACATTCCTCCACACCGGAATGGTCATAAGCATATTCCAAAAATTCCTGAATCTCCATTCCTTGTACTTTTTTTACGTGTTGGTCTAAAGCAACAAAAAAGGGTTCCTCGTAATCAATTTTAGAGCGAATAAATGTTGCATTCACCAAAACAGCAGAGTCGTGATCTGTTCGTACAACTTCTTTAAGTGAAGCGTGAAAAACTTGTATAAATGGAAAATTTTCTTTCCAATAAGTCATTGAAAAAACCGGTGAAACATCCTGTCCAACAGGTGGTAACTGTCCGCTATCTCCAATGAAAATCAAGCGGCAATTGGAACCGGACTGCACGTAATTGATTAAATCTTCCAGCACATTTCCGCCTTCTGTTGGATCAAATCCCGCAAGCATGGACGCTTCGTCCACGAAAAACAAAGTGTTCTTGTGATTATTCTTCGCCAAAGTGACGCGATTTCCAATTAACTCATTTTCAGAAAAATAAATTTGTTTGTGGATGGTGTATGCGCTTTCACCAGCGTAAGCACCTAAAACCTTCGCCGCTCGACCAGTTGGGGCAAGTAAAACTGATTTAATCTTCATTTCTTTTAAAGCCTTGATAACATTTGCGAGAAGTGAACTTTTTCCCGTACCTGCATAACCGGTAAGAATGAAAATACTTTGTTGGTCACCTTTAGTCAAGAATTTCACAAAGCCATTCAATGCATTTCTTTGGTCTTCTGTTAGTTGAAAACGAAAGTTATTTTTAAAAAAGCGCGCAAAAGTTAAAATATCGAAAGGCAAAACAATGGGATTAATGTTGGCTTGTTAGTAAAATTAGCTTTTTGATGTTCGTGTAAAAGTAAATATTGTAGATTTGTGACGCTTAAAAAAAAATTACATGGAAAGTCCTTCAGTATTAGTTAAGAAATTTGCTGTCCCTACAATATTTTTGGCAATAGGTTCATCGCTGTTGTATGTTGGTTTCACAACGAATCAATCGCAAGAGTTCAAGTTAGCAGCTGTTCTAATTCTAACTGGTTCAATGATTACATTCTTAAGTTCTTCTGGAATTATTTCTACAATGGGTGTGAGAATTATAGGTATTTTATCATTGGTTTTGACGCTCGGTCTATTCTTTTTCTCGTCTAAAAGTGTTGGGGATACTATCAAATACCAAGAGGATTACAAGTTTAGTAAGGAATTAGCTAAGAGAAATTTAAGTGATGTCCGCACAGCTCAGAAAGCTTATTTCGACAATTACGGTGATTACGCGAAAGACTGGGAAACATTGATTAATTTCATTAAAACGGATAGCGTCAAATCAGTAGTTGCTGAAGGTGAAAAACCATCAAGAAGAATTACAGAAAAAGAAAGAGACTTAATATACAAAGACAAAAGAGCTATTGACAACAATATGAACGATTTTGAGGCTTACGTGCTTTCGAAATCAAAAATTTGTCCTGATGACTTGAAAGGCTACAAACGCGATACCATTAAAGTTTCTTTCATAAAAACAACCTTTACAGAAAATTCAAGCTACATAAAAGATAGAATGGACAAAGGTTTTGGTAAATTCAATCCAGACGAGTTAAAATACGTTCCTTTTACCAATAAAAAACAAACTTGGAAAATCAAAACCGATAAAATTAAAGTTGGAGATGCTGATGTTCCTACATTAAGAGTTGAAGGTTATTTACCATTTACCAAAATTAAAGGTGACGCTAAAAAAGAACTTTTCTTCTTCGGAAAACTTGAAGTTAGCGATTTAGGTGGGTCTTGGGAAGCAGAATAATTCGTTTTACCTGTCACTTTTTCGGTATTAAACATCTTAACAAGTGAGTTGGGTATGATAGATTTTATTCTTGTTGGTGACGAAAAAGTTCAGTTTGGTTTTTATGACGGTTCCTATAAATTACAGTCTTTCAATTCAAAATCAAACTATTTCTCAGACGATTGGAAAACCTTAGTCAGAACGGAAACACAAGACCACGCGCCGACCAATATCTTTTTCCAATCTGGTTTTTCAACTTTAATTCCTTTGGATTTATTCAATCCTTCGCTTTCCAGTGATGTATTTAAACTGAATTTTGGAAACCTTTTGCCAGAAAACCATGTCAGTTTTGACCAAATTTACGGTTTGAATGTTGCCAATATTTACAACGTTCCAGAATGGTTAAATTCTTTCAAAACAACAATTTACCCACTCGTTCCTTTAAAGCATATCAGTAGTCAATTCCTCAATCGTATCCGACACAACGCAGGAAATTCCATTATTGCTCTTCTTTCGGATAAACTTCTGACTCTGAGCGTTTGGAAAGAAAATAAACTTTTGCATTTCAATCATTATGAAATTAACGGTGCACTAGACCTTGTTTATTATGTCCTTTTGCAATTCAAAGAATGGAATGGACCCTTCCAACCAAAAATTCAATTTTTCTACAACAACCCAACTTTTTCATCCATTGAAATAGTAGAGAACTTGAAATTAGTTAACGAATTTGAACACGCATCAATTGAACATTTTACCGAACAACAAACACTAAAATCTATCTTGTGCGCATAATTAGGGGATTCTTAAAAGGGAAAAGGTTTGCCACACCACCGAACTTTCCATCGAGACCAACAACAGATTTTGCCAAGGAAGGTTTGTTTAACGTGCTTGAACATAGCATAGATTTTGACGGAATGAATGTTTTGGACCTTTGTGCAGGAACGGGAAACATAGCCTTGGAATTCATTTCCCGAGGAGCAAACAAATTAACAGCTGTCGATGCAAATGACCGCTGTGTTCAATACCTCAAAAAAAATGCAAAAGACTTAGGAATCGAAGCGCAATTCAACGTTGTAAAAAAAGACGCCTTACTTTTCTGTAAACTGAACGACCAAAAATTTGATTTAATATTCGCCGACCCGCCTTTTCATCTCACCTTTCATCAGGATTTGGTTCAAAGTATTTTTGAGAAAGACATATTGAACGATGACGGACTAGTAATCATTGAACACGGAAGACAAACCGACCTTTCTCATCTACCTCAATTCGAGAAAATGAAAACTTTTGGTAACGTTAACTTCAGTTTTTTCGTAAGGCAGTAATTATGCAAAAAGGTTTATTTCCCGGTTCTTTTGATCCTTTTACAAAGGGTCACGAAGCAGTAATTTTAAAAGCGATTGATTTATTCGATGAAATCATTATCGGTGTAGGCGTCAATTCGAAGAAACAGTATTTGTTTTCCCTTGATAAACGAATTGCACATATTGAAAGCTTATTTGCTGCGCACCCAAAAATTCGTGTTGAATCTTACCAAAAACTAACAGTGAATTTTGCAAAAGATTTAGGAGCATCACACATAATTCGTGGACTTCGCGACTCCGTAGATTTTGAGTATGAAAAGTCAATTGCGCACATGAATCATGCAATAAGTGGAGTTGAAACGGTTTTTTTTCTAACCAATCAAGAGCATAGCGCAATCAGTTCTTCCATTATTCGTGAGATGTATGTGAACCATGCAGACATTTCTCCCTTTGTAACTCGACCGGATTTACTCGTTTAATGGCATAATTCGTGCTAATTCTCCACTATGCGTTTTCTTCCCTTTTTATTAGTGCTTTTGATTTCCTCTTTCGGTTATGCTGAGGTGGTTATTTCTGGCTTAACCCATCCTCCAAAACGCAATCCTGAAATTAAAGTGCTCGGTTTAAAAGATTACATCAGTGAACAATACTATGAAATTGCGAAAACCAATGTTGCTGAAAATGGACGATTTATTTTGCGATTCAATATCACCAAAACACAGAAAATTCGCCTGAAATACGAAAACAAATTCTGTTGGATGTACGTGGAGCCAAACGGAAAATACGCAATTGAAATTCCAGAGAAAGACCTTACCACAACGGGTTTTAAAGATGAAAACGAAATGGAAATGCTATTCCTGAAATTAGACTCCACGGACATCAACTATAAAATTTTGGGGTTTGAAGCTTGGCTGGATGAAAATCTTGGCGAAATATTCATGCTACGAGAAGCTCGTCCGGGAGAATTTCTAAAAAGAATTAGTTTGCTCAAAAAAGCGGTTGAAAATGATTATGCCAATGAAACAGACACTTTTTTTGTCAATTATGTAAAGTATTCCATTGGCTCACAAGTTGATAACTTCAATTATTTGGGTGGTTTGTCTTACGATGAAAAGTTTAATTTCTACTTCAATAGTGGCGATCCACTCTTTACTCACGATAAATACATGGAGTACTTCCATTTGTTCTTTGCAAGGTATTATTATCTCGCTAGCAAGGAAATTCGAACCAAGTTGTTTGAATCTGTTTTCGCCATGGATGCTGAAAAGTTTTTGAAAACCTTGGAACTTGACCCCTACCTCAAAAATGAAGAACTAAGGACAATGGTCGCGCTCAAAATCATTCGTGACGAAATGAATTCTAAAGAACTTCCGCGCACCAATTTGTGTATTTTATTGCAACAAATGAGCAGTAATTTGAAAAATGAAAAATTCCGAAATTGCGCGAAAAGTCTTCATCAAATTTACAGTGAACTAATTGTAGGACAAAGAGTTTCGAACATTGAGTTAGCGAAAGGTGTACAATTAAATGATTTTTCGAATAAATCCATTTACTTACATTTTTTCGAACCATCCAATCCAAAGTGTCTTTCTGAGATTTCCATTCTTAAAAAGCTGAATGAAAATTACGGCGAAATAGTAGAGTTCATTACCATTTACAAACCAACTTCTTCCACTTTAAATGCGGCACAAACACGTGCAATTGAAGCAATTACGTGGAAAAAATTCGAATTAGCAGAAACACACGTAATTTGGGAACAATTGAAGGTTAAGACTTTTCCATACTACATTCTTATCAACGAAAAATTGATTTTGCATTCTGCACCAGCACTTTCTCCTTCACCAAATGGGAATTACCAGACGATTGAAAAAACGTTTTACGAGAAAAAAAGGGAGAAAGAACTGAAAAATTAATGGAGTTCACATTTGAAAGTTCATTCATCAAAACGGATTTACACACTCATCTTTATCGTTAAAATTTTAATCTTGTCAGCCTATGGGCTCATTTTGGCTATCCAAAAACATCTGATACTATAATAGAAATCATCAACATAGCAGTTATTAATTGGGATTTTTTTAGGTGCTTTATATTACATAGATTTGTATAACTAATACCTAACTTTAATTCCTTTAATATGCAAATAAATGCTACTCTCAATGGAATATTTGCTCTTTTGCTTTTTTTCATTAGCTTCAATGCAACACAAGCACAAACTTTAGATGCTTCATTTTCAAGTCCATCGACAATTGTATGTGGTGATGGTACATTCACACTGAACGCCACCAATAGTAGCTACCAAAGTTATAGTTGGACAATCAGCGGGCCGAATGCTTTTACAAGTAATTTATCGGGTTCAAGTGCTTCATTAAACTTAACGCAGACAGGATTATACGATGTAAGTCTCACGGTTTCAGATGGTGTTTCAACAGAGACGAATACGATAAATGGTTTTTTGACCGTTGGTGCACCTTCAATAGTTGATGCAGGTGTTGATCAAACCATTTGTGCAAATTCGCCTGTTCAGCTCAATGGAAGCATTGGAGGTTCTGCGACTTCAGCATATTGGATATCATGGGGTTCAGGTACTTTTAGCCCAACTAATATAAATTTATCGGCTGTATATTCACCAAGTGTTCAAGATATTGCTAGTGGTTACGTACAACTTATTTTATCTACAAACGATCCTGTCGGTCCTTGTTCAGCTGCAATGGACACTATACAAATCTATATTGATGCTCCAGTGGCAACCGTTGATGCGGGTGTTGACCAAACCGTTTGTGCAAATTCGGTTGTTCAGTTGAATGGAACATTTGGTGGTCAAGCTACTTCAATTTTTTGGTCGGGAGGTTCGGGAACGTTTACGCCGAATAATGCAAGTTTAGCACCAACATATTCACCAAGTCCAATTGAAATTACAAACGGATTTGTAAATTTGATAATAACCACAAATGACCCTATTGGCCCTTGCCCAGCTGTTTCTGATACAGTTTTAGTCGCAATTAATCAATTACCAACTTTCACACTTTCTTCAAATTCGGTTTGCGTAAATTCTTCACTTCAAATTAGTTCAAATAATCCACAAAATACATTTAACATAAGTAATCCATCTGTTGCAACGTTTGGTTCAAATGGAATAACAGGTATTGCAGAGGGAACTTTTTTTATAACAGTAATGAGCCCTTCCGGTTGTATGACTACTTCAGAACAAATAACTGTAACAACGAGCGCAACAGTTAATCCAATCCCTAATCAAATTGTTTGTGCTGGCGAATCCATAACTCCAATAACTTTTTCTGGCTCTGCACAACAATATAACTGGACAAATGATAATTCAAGCATCGGTTTGGGAGCGTCAGGAACTGGGAATATTCTTCCTTTTCAAACCCAAAACACAACTTCTGGAACTCAAATAGCCAATTTAGTTGTTACTCCAATTTTAGATGGTTGTAACGGTAATTCAGAGACATTTTCAATCACTGTAAATCCTTTACCAATTGTAAATGCAGGTAATGACACCACTTTATGTTCAGGACAATCCTACACACCAATCGCTAACGGAACAGCAACAAGTTATTCATGGATTAACTATTCAAATGGTGTTGCGTTTATTCCTCCATCTTCAATTATGCTTACATTGAACGGAGAATTGAATGGATGTATTGCCTCAGATAATGTGTTGCTTACTGTTGTGTCAAATCCAATTGCTTCAATTACGACTTTTGACGGTGAAGATTCACTCGCTTGTGATGGAACGCTTTCAGTACTTGTAACAGGCGGTACAGCACCATATTCCTACACTTGGACAAATGGCGCTTCGAATTACACAACCTCGGCAATTCAAGACTTATGTTCAGGTACTTATTCGCTTGCTGTTGTTGATGCAAATGGATGTTCTGCTACAACTTCCGCAACCATAAATGACACCTTGATAGAAAATGTACTTGGTGATACTTTAATTTTTACAGACAACATCTACCTAGATTCCACGATAATCGGTTCCGATACAAGCGCGTGGATTGAGAATTGTACGTTTGATTATTCATTGGTAACAGGCGTAACGATTGATTCTTACATAGACAATGGTGTTTCAACAATTGTAACTTGGATAATAGCACTAAGCAATGGCTCGACTGTTTCTGTAGATGCAACCTATTATATGAGTCCGGGAACGTCAGGAGTGTATAATTTAACCTTGCAACTTTTTTGTAATTTAAAATCAGGTCCCAAATTCTTGATTGCGAATTCACGATTGTATTTTGAACCTTCCACAATCGGTGTTCAATCACTTTCATTAAATGGTGTTTTCTTGTACCCCAATCCAACATCTTCAACCCTTTCCATTTCAGGAGTCAACTCCGATTTTAGTTATAAAATCTCAGATTTACAAGGAAAAACACTGAAACAAGGAGCAAACGAAAAGCAAATTGAAATTGGACAGCTGCCTGCAGGAACGTATGTGATTGGTATTTCAACTGATAATGAAGTAAAACAACTGCGTTTTGTGAAGTTGTAGTCTAAATTACGATAGCAACTATTTAAATAAAATGAAAAATTACTTTTCGAAAACAAGTAAACAAACGAACTGAACGCTCCCAAAGTTCAACAAGATAACATGAATAACAGATGTCCAAACTGAAAAAATATTCAAAATTTATTCGGTAAACCCTTTTTTAAATTCTAATACAATAAGCTTATAGAGTTTGGGACTACTTTGAAGTCTCTTCAATAAACTGCATCACTTTTTCCACCATCAATTTTGAACCAACATAATACGGAACACGTTGGTGTAATTTTTCAGGTTTCAATTCCATGATTCGTTTGCGCCCCGTTGTTGCTAATCCACCTGCTTGCTCTGCAATGAAAGCCAATGGATTACATTCATACAATAACCTCAATTTTCCTGCTGGAGCGGACAACACATCTGGATAAATGTAGATTCCACCTTTAATTAAGTTTCTGTGAAAATCGGCAACTAAAGACCCAATGTATCTCCCCGAATAAGGCATTCCCGTTTGATTTTCACGACTTTGGCAGTAATTGATGTATTTTCTTAAACCTTCTTCGCACTCAAAAATATTTCCCTCGTTCATCGCGTAAAGTCTGCCAATTTCTGGCATTTTCATGTTTGGATGAGACAAACAAAATTCACCAATTGAAGGGTCTAAAGTAAATCCGTTCACTCCTTTACCAGTTGTGTAAACCAACATCGTTGAAGAACCATAAAGTACGTATCCAGCAGCTACTTGGGCTGTGCCGGGCTGCAACATATCCTCCAACGTAGCTTTGGTTCCAACAGGCGAAACGCGTCTGTAAATGGAGAAAATTGTTCCGATGGAAACATTCACGTCAATATTACTTGAGCCATCTAAAGGGTCAAAAAGAACGACATACTTTCCGTTTTTTGCTTTTTCACTTTCGAAAGCAACAAAGTCATCATTTTCTTCAGAGGCAATTCCACATACTTCTCCACCTTGTTCGAAAGCCGCAATGAAAGCGTGATCTGCCACAACGTCCAATTTTTGTTGTTCCTCTCCTTGAACATTTTGTCCGCCTTGAGCACCGAGTATATGGTCAACCAAACCCGCTTTTCGAACATCACGACTAACAATTTTGGAGGCAACAGCGATATCACTTAAAATGCGTGAAAGCTCACCCGTTGCAAAAGGAAAATCAGCTTGGTTCTTTAAAATGAATTCGTTGAGCGTAATAAGTTTTGACATTTTGGAAAATTTAAGGCAATAAAAAAGCCCCGAATTACCAGGGCTGTAAGGTTTACATTGAAAAAATCGAACCGCTTTCCGATTCTGATAACATCTCAATTGGATTTAAAATCAAAGTCGGAATCAAAGCATCATTTGTGATGATGTATTGCTCATAATTATTGGATAACAACGTGAACAAGCCACTACCACTTAAATTCATTATTGCAATCAAATCAGCACCTACACTCGCAGCGTATTTAACCACTTCCTTCTCGAATCCTGAACTTGGAATGATAGACGTTTTAACATTCACGTTGCGTTCAACCAAGAAGTTTTTCGAGAAAGTGATGTTTGAAATAACTTGGTTTCTTAAATAATCATCACTTTCGTCTGGCGTAACTACATGAACTTCAGAATTGAAATACTTTGCCAAACTTGCCACAATCGTCAATTTTTGCTTCGTTTCTTTTTGCAAATCCATTGGAACAACAATTAAGTCATAACCAGAAGGTTTGATATCTTTTACTTTTTCTTGAACGATAATAAATGGAATAGGAGAACTTGTAACCACTTTGAGGGCATTACTTCCCAAAATATGTTGCCATCCGTGTGGACCATGTGTACCCATGATGATTAATTCAGCCATGTGTTCCGCTGCGAAAGTCCCTATATCGGTAAAAATATTTCCAATTTTTACGTTGGGAATGATGGTTACACCTGAATCTGCATTATTTTGAGCAATCACTTCCAATTTTTGTAAAGATTCAGGAATTTGACTTTCCTTGGATACAACATGAAGTAATTGAATTGTTGCGTTTAAAGTTTTAGCAACCACTAAAGCATGTTTTAGAGCTGTGTCTGCTACTAGAGTAAAATCTTGTGGGACAATTAAAGTTTTAGCACTCATATATTTTTGGTTTTTGCAAATTTAACAGATTGCCCAATGCAATTAACCGAAAGTCGAGGTTATTTTTGCCGACATCGTTTAATCCCTTACTTTTGACAATTATACGTTATGGCTATCATTGGAAAACTCATTCAGAAAACAACTGAAATATCCTACAAAAGGATAGCTAAAAAAGGGTTGGATTATAAAAATCAGCTTGCGGTGCTTCGAAAATTGTTGGAAACTGCAAAAATGACACGTTTTGGTTTTGTTCATTCTTTTCATGAAATCTTGAAAGTTCCAGACGCCGTAACACTTTACCAAAAGTCAGTGCCAATTACCGATTACGATACGTTCTACGAAGACTGGTTGAAAGAATCAATTAACGGAGCAAAAGATCATACCTGGAGAGGAAGAATAAAATTTTACGCACTTTCCTCAGGTACAACAGGGTCGCCTTCAAAAAGAATTCCAGTTACAATCGAAATGATTCGTTCGTTTCAAAAAACAAGTTTGCGCCAACTTTCCATCCTTCACAATATCGAATTGCCCGAATCCTTTTTTGGTGCGTCGGTGCTTACAGTTGGTGGCTCTACAAAACTCACCCGTTTATCCACACACACTGAAGGAGATTTAAGCGGAATTTTAAGAAAGCACACTTCCATTGTTGCAACACCTTTCACTAAACCTGGAAAACGAATCACCGATTTACCCAATTGGCAAGCACGATTAGATGCAATTCTTCCTTTGGCACAAAAATGGAACATTGGAATAATGGCCGGAATCCCGAGTTGGTGTATTCTGCTTTTAGAAGAAATTGTAAAATATTACCACCTCGACAACATACACGACATTTGGCCTAATTTCCAAGTTTATGTTCACGGAGGTGTTTTTATGGATCCTTATGTCGATAGACTTGAAAAAATTTGTGGCAAAAAAGTTCATTTACTTGATACCTATTTAGCGAGTGAAGGATACTTCGCTTATCAAATGTCACCTTCCCATAAAGGCATGAAATTATTGTTGAATAACGGAATTTTCTTTGAGTTTATTCCATTCAATTCCAACTATTTTGATGAAAACGGAAGACTAAAAGATAAACACGATGCCTTAACAATTTCTGAGGTTGAAGAAGGTGTTGATTACGCTTTGGTTATTTCAACGAATGCAGGTTTGTGGAGATATGTTATTGGCGACTTGGTTCGATTTGTCGATTTGGAACAACATGAACTTGTAATTACCGGAAGAATTAAACAATTTTTGAGTTTGTGTGGTGAACATTTATCGTTAGACAATATCAATCAAGCACTTTTGACTTTTAGTAGGAATAAAAAGTGTTCTTTCTCCGAGTTCACCATTTTTGCAGATGCCGAGAACAGTAAACATATTTGGTTTTTGGAAACATGTGAAGCTCCGGATTTACAAGAAACTGCTCAAGAAATTGATAATTTACTTTGTGCAGGAAATGACGATTATGCCTACGTAAGAAAATACAATCTTGGTGCGCCTGAAATCCACTTTTTACCTCCCGGCACCTTTTACGAATACATTGCATCTCTTGGGAAATCGGGTGGACAAACGAAAGTACCACGGGTTTTGAATAAACAACAAGCCGAAAAATGGCTAAGATTCATTCAAGATAGAAATTTGTAACCCTTTGAAAATTATCAAGTTTAAAGAATCATGAAATTTATTTTAATCGCCATTCAAATTTTGATTTTCAGTTCCGTTTTCGGGCAACCTTTAAACGATTTTGTAATCAAGGAAGCCAATAAATACAAAGGCGGAACGTACAAATGGAGTGGTTCAGGTTGTCCTATTGATATTGTTTTGGGAGAAAAAGTTTTGTTGCAAAAAAGTACAATTGGTTCACATTGTTCGGGCTTTACTTTCACGGTGTTGTTCAACACTTTAAAGGCACATGGTTTTCATGAAAAAATGAATTTTGAACAGTGGAAATCTTTCCAACAACATTGGTACGGAAATACAACAATCGCAGCTGAAACACAGTGTTTGTATGCGCTTGAAACATGTGAATTAGGTCGAAAAGTGGAATTAGACCAAGCTCAACCCGGAGATTTTGTACAGTTTTGGAGAAACAATAATACAGGGCACAGTGTGGTGTTTTTAGCTTGGGAAAAAGATGAAAAAGGAAGAATAATTGCGATGAAATACAGAAGTTCCCAAAAAGTGACGAATGGAATTGGAGACCGCACCGAGCTTGTAGGGAAAGGAGAAAAAGACATTAACCCAAAGCGGATTTATGTGGCACGATTACGTGGGGAGTAGGAGCTTAAACTTTAATTATTTGTCTCATTTTTTGTATTTATTGGTCCAACAGTATGCCCAAAAAGTTGAAGTACAGTATTCACTTTTGACAGACTGAGATTGTCTTTTCCTTGTTCTATTTTTCGAATAACAGTGAGAGCAATACCCGCTTTTTCAGCAAGTTCTTCTTGCGTGAAGTTCATTTGTTTCCGTTTTTGTTTCAAAAAAGTTCCCAGAGGGGTCATTTTATATGTATTTGCATACATAATTACTAAATTTGTTTATATTAAATGTAAGAACATATAATTATTCTATTTTACTCCATTTTACTT
Organism: uncultured Lishizhenia sp.; assembly: GCA_964636775.1. GTDB lineage: Bacteria > Bacteroidota > Bacteroidia > Flavobacteriales_D > Crocinitomicaceae > UBA952. The sequence continues at coordinate 7,710 of CAZWSY010000034.1, read as the reverse complement.
CTAAATGCATATATTTTTGATTAGTACACACAAAAGTTTCAAAGTTCATATCTAAATTTCATTTGAAACCTTTCCGCCGTGGCGGAGGCATTAACCACATGGAATTTAACATAGAACAAACTAATGAATCAACTCAACGGATAGCTGTGTAAACAATTGTTCCTAACCAAATTCTTGTCACAAAAAAAAGTCGCTCATAATGATGAGCGACCTTCGATTTGTGTTGATTGATGAGGAAAGTTAAGCGAGAACTTTCGGTGCAGCTGCAAGGATTTCCTCACTTGTTTCTGCTGCAAATTTTTCAAAGTTTTTAACGAACTGTCCAGCTAGATTATTAGCAGTTTCATCATAAGCTGTTTTATCTGACCACGTATTGCGAGGATTCAACAGTTCAGAAGGAACACCTTCACATTCGGTCGGAATTGCCAGTTCAAAAATCGGAAGCTTATCGTAAACTACATCGTTCAATTTTCCATTCAATGCGGCGGTAATCATAGCACGTGTGTAGGAAAGTTTCATTCTACTTCCAACACCATAGGCACCACCAGACCAACCCGTATTGATTAACCAAACGTTAATGTCCGTACCGTCTAATTTTTCTCCCAACAATTTAGCGTATTTCGCCGGATGTAAAGGAAGAAACGCAGCTCCAAATCCCGCTGAGAAAGTTGTTTTTGGCTCAGTAATTCCTACCTCTGTACCAGCTACTTTCGCTGTGTAACCAGACATAAAATGATACATAGCTTGCTCTTTCGTCAATTTTGAGATTGGAGGTAAAACGCCAAATGCATCAGCTGTTAAGAAAAATATATTTTTCGGAGCACCACCTATAGAAGGAACAACGATATTTTCAATGTGATGAATTGGATAAGAAACACGAGTATTTTCGGTAATTGAACCATCTGTGTAATCAACACTGCACTCACCTTCATTGAAACCTATGTTTTCAAGTAATGCGCCAAACTTAATTGCATCATAAATTTGAGGCTCTTTTTCTCTTGAAAGATCTATCGTTTTTGCATAACAACCACCCTCAAAATTGAAAACGGTTGTATCACTCCAACCATGTTCATCGTCGCCGATTAATCTTCGGTTTGGATCAGATGAAAGTGTTGTTTTTCCTGTTCCAGAAAGTCCGAAGAAAACCGCTGTATCTCCCGCCTCTCCAATATTCGCTGAACAGTGCATGGAAAGCACATTTTTCTCATGAGGAAGAATGAAGTTAAGAGCGGAGAAAATTCCTTTTTTGATTTCGCCAGTGTAACCTGTACCACCAATTAAAATCATTTTTTTGGTGAAATTCAAGATAGCAAAATTGTGTTGTCTAGTTCCGTCGGTTGCAGGATCAGCCTTGAAAGAGGGAATACATACGATATGCCACTCGGGATTAAAGTTTTCTAATTCTTGGTTGGTTGGACGCAGGAACATATTGTAGGCAAACAAACTTGACCAAGGTAATTCAGTAACCACTCGCAAATTCATTCTGTAGCGGTCGTCTGCACATACATAAGCATCGCGAACATAAACGTCTTGTTCATTCAAATATGCCTTCATTTTTTCGTACAACGCATCAAATTTCTCCGGAGAAAAACCGATATTAATGTCTCCCCACCACACTGCATTCTCGGTAACTTCGTCTCTAACAATAAACCTATCTTTCGGAGAACGACCAGTAAATTCACCGGTTTCAATGGCAAGTGCGCCTGTGTCGGTTAAAACACCTTCTCCTGTAATGATACAGTCCTCTACAAGTTCTGCAGGAGAAAGATTCCAAAATTGATTGCCCAAATTATCCAAACCAATGCTCTTTGCAAGGTCAGCATTTGAACCAAATTTCCCGAGTAATTCCATACTTTTAAGTTAATAGCGAAAGCTGATTTTGAGGACAAAGTTAAATGACTTATTTCAATGAAAACCTTATTTGACAAGGTTTTTAGTGAGTTATGTCGTTTTTTTTTTGGCAAATACTTAGTGTTAAAATGACGTTAATTAGTATTGATAGGACATTCAGTGATTTTATTTCAATCTTAACATTTCTTTAATCTTGGCACGTGTATTGGAAAGGTTCAATAAATCATTTAAAACTTTCACCATGAAAAACCATTTTAACATCCGAAAAGAAACGGAAAATCGCCGTAGTGTGCTTTTTTCTGTTGGCTTAATGACTGCTTCTGCGATGACTTTAGCAGCGTTTACTTATTCAAGTTCTGCAGAGATTGAAAAAAAGAAAAGTGTTGTTCCAGTAGATGTGGTTTATGTAGCAGAAAATCTGGAAAGACCTGAAAAAAACGAAGTAAAACCCATCTCAACTCCAACCCCAAGAAATGAAAGGCAAGAACAGCAAGTTAACATCCACAACGACCTTACAGAACAAATTTCTGTAACCATCAACACCTCAACACAAATTCAAACTGAAACATCTGGAGGACAAATTGATATTCCATTCGGAGACGTTACGGTTATTACCGACGAGCTTCAAGATGTTGAACTAGAACCTGTTGATTATCCTGACAAGGAAGCGAATTTTCTAGGTGGAGTGGCGGCAATGAATCATTTTTTGGTTAAAAATTTAAAGTTCCCAACCCAACTTTTACATGACGGAAAATCAGACGTGGTTTATGTGCTTTTTGTGGTAGATAAAGACGGAAAAATCACACGAGTAAAATCCATAAACGAAACATACAAAGAGTTCATGGAGGAAGCGGAACGTGTTATTCGAATGATGCCTAATTGGGTTCCAGCTGAATTGAGAGGACAAAAAGTTCCAAGTTATGTTCGTATTCCGATCCGGTTTGATGCGTTGTGAATTATAATGTTCTAATTTGTTAATGTGCTAATTTGCTAATGTGCTGATGTCTAATAGGACAATTGGATTAAGCACATTAGCAAATCTCAAACTAAATTTGCAACAAGATATATTTATGAAATTCTTCCCTGGCGTTTTCGGACTTTTAATATTCAGTTACCTTACTTCCAATTGTGTCAACTACAAAAACAATTCAGTAAAACAACACAGCCCCAAAAAGTATAACAACACTCTTTGGGTAAATCCGAAGTTTACTTTTCTGAATAAAGAATCAGTGCAAGTGCAAGCAACCACGATTGAAAGCGAAATAGTTTTGGTAAAAAACGAGAGTAATACACTACCAATCAATAATTTGAATCGAAAAATCGCACATTTATCTGTTGGTTCTTCGGATAGTTCATTTGTGGAAACGTGTCGATTATTTACGGATTTAGCTTTGAGCGTAAATGTCTCTAATGAAAAATGGACAGCGTCTGCAAAATTACTAGCCCTCAATCCCGATTTACTTTTGGTGACATGGCACGCTGGAAAAAATGGCGATTTTCCAGTTTTGGATTTGGAAAACATTGCGCTCCTTAAAAGTACCAACAAAGTGCTACTAATTTTCGGGCAATACGATAAATTTAAAGCGAACTCCAATTTTTTGAATGATTTTTCTGCTGTGATTCTGGTTCCGGAAAATCATGTTTTGGCTCAAAACCGAGTGGCTCAAAGTGTTTTTGGAGCACTTACTATTCAAGGCAAATTAAAATCTAAGTGGCAAAATTTTGACCAAGGGCATGGATTGAATGCCGCTTCAAATGGTCGCTTAAAATTTTGCAATCCAGAGGAATTAGGTATTTCCGAGGGTGAGTTAAAGAAAATGGACGATTTAGCGGAAAAAGGCATTGCTTCTGGTGCCTATCCCGGTTGTCAAGTTTTGGCAGCAGTGGATAATTGCATTGTTTATCGCAAAAATTTTGGACGACACACCTACGATAAATCTTCCAAAAAAGTTGTATTTTATGATTTGTACGATATCGCATCGGTCACCAAAATTGCGGCCTCCACATTGTTGGCAATGGAATTGAACTACCAAGGTAAATACGATTTAGACAAAAAGATTGAAGATTATTTACCAGAATTGGTGCGAAATACACCCTACTCCAAAGTTCTTTTGAAGGACATGATGGCGCACCAAGCAGGGTTTACGCCTTGGATTCCCTACTACAAAAAAACATTGACCAACAATAAACCTTCTCCCCTCTACTACAATGAAACACAGCATGAAAAATTCACTTTAAAAGTGGCCGAAAACATGTACATGCGCACCGATTACGTTGATTCCATGTACGCGATTTTGGTTAAAACACCTTTGGAAACCCCTAAAAAATATGTTTACTCAGATTTGTGTTTTTATTTCCAGCAACGTATTAATGAACGTTTATTGGGCAAAAAACAAGATGAGTACTTGAAAGAATCAATTTATGGAAAAATGGGTTTACGCCATATTTTATACAACCCATTAAGTCGGTTTGAGAAAAGTCAAATTGTGCCGACGGAAAATGAAAAATCCTTTCGTTACCAGCAAATTCATGGTTACGTTCACGACCAAGGTGCGGCAATGTTGGGCGGTGTTGGTGGTCATGCTGGACTTTTTGCAAATGCTACGGATTTGGCATCAGTGATGCAATTATTTCTGAATAATGGAGCCTACGCAGGTCAAACATTTTTTGATGAAAAGACGACCAATTTATTCACCAAACAACAATTTTCAGGAAATAAACGTGGGGCTGGGTTCGACCGTCCATCCGGAAGTGGCGGTGGAACCTGTGGAAAATTAGCATCACAAAAAAGTTTCGGGCATTCAGGTTTTACAGGAACTTTGGCTTGGGCAGATCCAGAAAGAAAAGTAATTTTCGTTTTTCTATCCAATCGTGTTTATCCTGATTCAAAAAATTGGAAATTGCGCGACATGGGAATCAGGACTTCGTTGCATGATGCGTTCTACGAGGCTATTGCAAGACGTTGATTTGTTACTTGAAAACCTGCGTTCAGGTTAAAAATACACATCAAACTTTTTTCACATATACTTTCAGTTAATTTTGCGCCTATGGCCGGTTCTTCTTTTGGTAAAATTTTTCAACTCACAACTTTTGGCGAATCACACGGTGAAGCAATTGGCGGTGTGATTGATGGTGTTCCAGCCAACGAAACAATCGACCTTGAAAAAATTCAACAAGCCTTAGACCGAAGAAAACCAGGGCAATCCAAAATTGTAACCCAAAGAAAAGAATCAGACAAAGTAACTTTCCTCTCTGGAATTTTTGATGGAAAAACTACAGGTACTCCAATTGGTTTCAGCATTAAAAACGAAAATGTGAAATCGCAGGATTATGAACATTTAGCCGATAAGTTCCGCCCTTCTCACGCTGACTTCACCTACCAAAACAAATACGGAAACAGAGATTACAGAGGCGGTGGACGTTCATCAGCAAGGGAAACGGCTTCAAGGGTTGTTGCAGGTGCTTTGGCCTCACAATTCTTGGAAAAACTCGGTGTTCGATTTTCAACTTACGTGGATCAAGTCGGAAATATCCGTTTCAACGAGTCTTCTTTTTTTAGTCAAGAGGAAATTGAGAAAAATCTGGTTCGTTGTCCTAATTCTGAAAAGGCGGAATTGATGGAAAACCTGATTCTAGACACGCGAAAAAAAGGGGATACTGTTGGTGGTGCGATTCGTTGCGTTGTTGAAGGCGTTCCTGTGGGGTGGGGAGAACCGGTTTTCGACAAGCTACACGCCGAATTAGGAAAAGCAATGTTGTCAATCAACGCTGTAAAAGGCTTCGAGTTCGGCAGTGGATTTGATTCCTGTGTTATGTTTGGAAGTCAACACAACGACCAAATTTTACCGAATGGACAAACTTTAACCAATTTTTCTGGAGGAATTCAAGGCGGAATTTCCAACGGAATGCCGATTACTTTTAGGGTTGGATTTAAGCCAGTCGCAACCTTAATGACAAGTCAAAAATCAATTGACGTGGAAGGGAATTCAGTCATTCTGGAGGGAAAAGGTCGCCATGATGCGTGTGTTGTTCCGCGTGCTGTTCCAATTGTTGAGGCGATGGCTGCGCTAGTACTATTCGATTTCTACCTCCGTCAAAAGTGTGTAAATTTGTAACTCTTAAACTCAATTATGATTCAACGCATTCAAACTTTGTATTACGCAGTTTCCATGATTTTACTGTCAATCTTGTTAACTGGAACTCAATTTTTTCAATTTGTAAACGATCAAAAGGCTGTTGGAGTAAGTGTTTATGGATTGTTGATTTACAAAACAGAAAACGGAAAATCAGTTTTAGTAGATGAAGTTCGTTTCCCACTCTTTCTTTCCGTAATTGGTCTCATCTTATTCATTTTCATTGTTTTAATGGGTTACAAAAATCTAAAAAGACAATTTCAATTAGCCCGTTCGGTGTTCTTCATTTATCTTTCTTTCGTAGTTGGTCTTGTGATTTTTGCTGTTTTTGGAGCTGATTGGTTGAATGTGAATGAAGGGAAACGTGAATTAGGATTAGGATTTTTACTTTTCATTCTAGGATTTCCTTTTTGTTTCTTAGCTCAATTAGGGATTAAGCGCGACAAAAATTTAATTGATTCCTTGGATAGATTGCGGTAATTAACCTAGCGCCACATCCAGAATCATCATCAAAACAAAACCGCCAATAAATCCAAGTACTGCCAAATCGGTATATTTATCGCGTTGAGTTTCAGGAATCACTTCTTCGACCACAACAAAAATCATAGCTCCAGCGGAAAAAGCCAAAGCAAAAGGTAAAATTGCCGAAACCTGCATAACCGCTACTGCTCCAATCACTCCAGCAATAGGCTCCACAATCGCCGACATTTGACCGTACCAAAAACTTTTAAATCGACTTAAACCAGACCTTCTCAGAGGCATAGCCACCGCAAAACCTTCGGGTAAATTTTGAATTCCAATTCCTACTGCAAGGGAAATAGCTGCGGCAAATGTTGCTCCATCAAGTCCTTGAGCAGCTGCTCCAAAAGCAATACCAACCGCCAGTCCTTCAGGAATATTGTGCAAGGTAATCGCCAACATTAATAAGGTGCTGTGATGCCAATTCGTTTTAACGCCTTCTGTTTCATTCTTATCGAAATTGATGTGAAGATGAGGTAAACGTTTATCAAGGAAGAATAAAAACAAAGCTCCTGCAACAAAACCAACAGCGGCAGGCATCCACGGAAAATCAGGATATTGACGTTTAGAAATCTCAATCGCAGGGATGAGCAAAGACCAAATACTCGCTGCCACCATGATTCCGCCGGTAAAGCCTAACATTCCATCAAATAGCCCACGATGAATTTTTTTAAACAAAAAAATACAAGCCGCACCCAAGGCTGTCATCAACCAAGTAAAAACAGTTGCCAACAACGCTAGAGTGACAGGCTGAAAATCAGAAAAATAGTTTATTAAATCATTCATTTTGTTCGACGGCTCAAAGATATTTAAAATCGTCTAATAAAAAAGTTAGACGAATAAAACATTTGAGCTTTTTAAAGAAAAAATTGAATAAATGACTAGTTGTTATTTCAAAGGAATGCAATTAAAATATTCCTATCGCCCACTTAATCTGTTTATTGACTGCTATTTTGTGTTTAGCAGATAACATTATTGGCATTTCTTGTGGATTGAGGTTGAATTAAAAATCCTAATCCTACTTCAGTTCTGCACATTTTTTCAGGGTTTATGAGGTATGTTGCCTTTGCTTGTGTAATACTAAATGCAGCTAAACCTACGGGACTAATTTCTGCTCCCCATCTATTAGGTTTAACCGGCTCATTTGTTTGCGCATTGGTCAGAAAACTGCTAAATGCGGAAACAAAATTATTTGGGGTCACAAAAT
>CAZWSY010000033.1:0-36808 GCA_964636775.1 uncultured Lishizhenia sp. | reverse complement strand
GAGCAAAGAAAACGCTTAATTCTGACGACGACATAGAATGTCTCCGCCACGGAAAACATTAAGTCCGAACATCCTACTTCTCCACCTTCTGCAATCCCTTTATCGTTCTCAATAACAAAGTTCGAGGAAGGAAGGGTAATATAAAATGAATCAGAAAACGAAATGTAAATTCTGGAATGATGATGGTTTTACCTCGGTGCAAGGAGTGATAGGCTTTTTTTGCTATCCATTCAGCACTCACAGCTTTTTCAAAAACGTTCAGGTGCGACATTCCTGCGCGTTCGCCAAATTTGGTTTTAACTGGTCCAGGACATAAAGCACTAATGGTCACTCCACTGTTCAAGTATTCATGAGCTACTGCTTCCGTCAATGAAACAACATAGGCTTTGGTTGCGAAATAATTGGCTTGATTTGGCCCAGGCATGAATCCCGCCGTGCTTGCTGTGTTCAAAATAAATCCACTTTTTCTTTCAACCATTTGAGGAAGAAATAAATGCATCAATTCATGAACAGCCAACATGTTTAGCAAATTCATTTCTTGATCGTCTTGTGTAGCTCTTGACAGAAATTCACCCATTCCACCAAAGCCAGCGTTAATGAACAAATAATCGACTTGCCAATGATGGTTTTCCACGTATTCAAATACAGTTTGAGCGGCGTTTAAACGGCTTAAATCCAAGGCGAGATAATGTACTTCAACCTTAAATTGTTGTTGAAAATTGTATTGAATTTTTTGTAATTCGCTTTCATTTCTGGAAACCAAAAGCAAATTAAAACCTTTTGACGCGTGAATTTTTGCTAATTCATAACCAATACCACTTGTTGCTCCGGTGATAATGCTGATTGATTTTCTTTGCGAGGACATTTACTTTTTGGTGTAGGGTTCGTTGGTGATAACAAAAATTTCTTCGTTCGGTTTTTTGAAGTATTTTTCTGTTCGCGCGTAGTTCTCCAGTGAATGTAGGTTATAAAGCTTCCGCAAATCCTCTTTGGTTTTGTTTAGTTTCTCCTTCATCACCTCGTTTTGCTCGGAAAGTTCCTTGATTTTATTGCGTTTTTTGAAAATCGAACCAATGCTCACATCATCTAAAAACAGAAAATAAACGAGAAAAACCAAGGTTGTAATGGTGTACTTGTTGGTCAACCACTTATTTCCTTTCAGCCATAAAAGCATCGAATTGAACATATCGCGAATTTGAACATAAAAAAAGGACACCGATTTGGATGTCCTTCATAGTTTTGAATAGTTAACTGTTTATTCAGGTTTGCAACTATTAAATGTTTTTTCAAAAATTTCGATGAAATCCTTGTCGTTTTCGAACCAAGGTGCAATTTTCTTCATCAATTCACATGCTTTTGTATTGTTTTTATCAATCAAAGGTAGGATTTGAGCACTTAAAATAACACCTACTTTTAGCGCAACTTTATCGGCTTCCGTAAAGCGATCTAGTTTTTCGAGTGCCAACACGTTTTTAATTTCGTTCTTGTAAATCAAATTGGCATTTTTAAAATCTTTTGCTGAATAACGAATCGCCGCTTCCAACATTTTTGATGCAACTGGATTTTTGGTAATCGTAGAAAATTGCTCAATTCCTTCCATCAAACCTTCCATAATTTGAGCCCGTTTTGCAGCGTCTTTTCCAGCGTAAAAGGATGGATAACCTAATTCATTTTCAAGATTGAATAAAATTCCGTTTTGAAGAATTTCGTACTGAAAACCGTTCAACCACATTTTGTGAACAGGGGTATAAAATATTCCCGTCTGGTCCATTTCAATCGCGGTTGCAGTTGCGTTCACCGCTTCGTCGTAAGGTTCAGCAATTTGTGGGTCTTTCAAGCCTTTTCGGTACATACCATAATAACCTTTGGCCAAAAATATGGTTGGTGTTGGGTCATTCGCATATTTAGGTTTTGCTGCGTAATCGGAAGCTCTTTTTACCAATTTCACGAAGTTGCTATCGGCGTGTAATTGCGTTAATTCATCCAGGTTGTTGGTTACAGCAATAAAGTTTTCTTCTTCAACTTCGATATCTTCCTCTTCTTCCTCGACTTCACCGTTTTTCAACTTTTTCTTGTAGCTGTAAGTGGCCACTGCTGTAACGTTGTAGTTTCCAACTCTTTTAAATTGAACCTCAATGCTCTCTGAATTTAAATCACCAGTTTTGATGGTCCAATCTTTGTCTTTTTCACCCGAAATATTCCATTGAACACCTACCTTTTTTGTCCCACCAGGAACGAAAGTCATGTCCATTTTGGTGATGTTTAAGTTTGGCTTTTCGTCATCTAAGGTTAAGATGCGTTTTGTTGCTTTGATGGATAATTTTGGACTTTGACCAAATGCTGCTCCGACCAACAAAAATGTCAAAGCAAATAACATTAAAGGCGCTTGAAATAAGTTTTTCATGGTTTAATTTTTAGGCTCAATTTCAATTATTGTGCCGAATTTACACATTTTCTATTCAGTTGACTCAATTAAAAGTTTCAATAATTCACATGCTGCACTTGCAATCTTTGTTCCGGGACCGTAAACGCCGAAAACGCCAGCTTCATACAAGTAATCATAATCTTGTTGTGGAATTACCCCACCTGCAACCACCATAATGTCGGGACGCCCCATATCCTCAAGTGCTTTTATCACCGCAGGTACTAGCGTTTTGTGTCCGGCTGCAAGGGAAGAAACGCCTAGAATATGAACATCGTTCTCGATTGCCTGTCGAGCGGCTTCCTCTGGTGTTTGAAACAAAGGTCCAATATCAACATCAAAACCAATGTCGGCGAAGGAAGTAGCAATAACTTTTGCTCCTCTGTCGTGTCCGTCTTGCCCCATTTTAGCAATCATGATTCTCGGACGACGACCCTCCAAAGCCGCGAATTCTTTCACCAGCTCCACCGCTTTTGCATAATCTTGATCTTCCATTACTTCTTTTGCATAAACACCACTAATTGAACGAATTGTCGCACTGTAACGTCCATAAACTTTTTCTAATGCATCGGAAATTTCGCCTAAAGTACAACGTGCCGCGGCACATCTCACTGCAATTTCCAACAAGTTTCCGTCGTTGTTTTTCGCAGCAGATTCCAACTCCATTAATAATTTTTCAACGAGACTATTGTCCCTCTTGGATTTGATTTCATTTAATCTTTCAATTTGGGAGCGTTTCACTTTTTCGTTGTCAACTTCAAGTATTTCCAAAGTTTGTTTTTCCTCCACTTGATAACGGTTCACCCCAACAATAATATCTTGCGTAGAGTCAATTCGCGCTTGTTTTCTTGCGGCCGCTTCTTCAATTCTCATTTTTGGAATTCCCGTTTCGATTGCCGCTGCCATTCCACCCAATTCCTCTACTTCCTCTATTAATTTCCACGCTTCCTCAGCGAGTTGCTCTGTCAATTTTTCAACGTAATAACTACCCGCCACTGGATCAATGAAATTAGTGATTCCCGTTTCGCGCTGCAAATAGATTTGGGTATTCCTGGCGATTCGAGCGGAAAAATCGGTTGGCAAAGCAATTGCTTCGTCTAACGCATTGGTGTGCAACGATTGTGTTCCTCCTAATGCCGCACCCAATGCTTCTATACACGTTCGAGCGACGTTATTAAAAGGATCTTGCTCGGTCAAAGACCAACCCGAAGTTTGACAATGTGTTCTTAACGCAAGCGACTTTTCAGATTGTGGATCAAAAGATTGGATAAGTTTTGCCCACAACAAACGACCCGCGCGCATTTTTGCTATTTCCATAAAATGGTTCATCCCAATTGCCCAGAAAAAGCTCAAACGAGGTGCAAATTCATCAATTTTTAAACCAGCCTTTAGTCCTGTTCGAACGTATTCCAATCCGTCGGCTAAGGTGTAAGCCAACTCAATCGCTGCCGTTGCTCCAGCTTCTTGCATGTGGTATCCCGAAATGGAAATGGAATTGAATTTTGGCATATTTGCCGAGGTGTAACCAAAAATATCGGCAATGATACGCATGGAAGGTGTTGGAGGGTAAATATAGGTGTTGCGCACCATAAACTCCTTCAAAATATCGTTTTGAATTGTTCCAGAAAGTTCATTCAAGGAAACGCCTTGTTCAATTGCCGCTTGAATGTAAAAGGCCATAATTGGTAAAACCGCACCGTTCATGGTCATCGAAACGGACATTTCACCTAAAGGAATTTGGTCAAACAAGATTTTCATGTCCTCCACAGAGTCTATTGCGACACCAGCTTTTCCAACATCACCAACAACTCTCGGATGGTCGGAATCATAACCGCGATGTGTGGCCAAATCAAAGGCAACGGAGAGACCTTTTTGTCCTGCTGCAAGGTTGCGTCGGTAGAATGCGTTGGATTCTTCAGCAGTGGAAAAACCTGCGTATTGTCGGATTGTCCATGGTTTCGAAACGTACATCGAAGCGTATGGTCCGCCTAAAAAAGGAGCAAAACCAGATTTGTAATCAATATGTCTAACATTTTCAATATCAGAAACTTGATATCGAGAACTTAAATCAATTTTTTCAGCGGTCGTGAAAGTCGTTTCCGGTTGAACATGGTCAACGATGGAACGAGGTTTGAAGTTTTTAAAGTTTACCTTTTCCATGTTCATTGATTTAACGATTCAAAGTGTAAATAAGGCATTCCTAAGTAGTTCTTGGCAGTAATGGTTTTTGGCTCGATGGCTTGAGGATTTGGAAAAATAGTAACACCAATCAAAGGAGTTTGACCTTTTTCAAAGGCTTCTTTTCTTTTTTCAGCTGATTCAGAAACCCAAGATTTGATTTTTTGCAATTTCTGTTCGCTGTTGAGTTCTTCGAGTTCAATGAATTTTTCCCAAACTTTCTCAAAAAGTGCTTTACTCAAATTAGTAACTACAAAACTTCCTTCTAACGGAAATTGAACTTTATCCAAGTAGCTTTCATCTTTCAGTAAGTTACTAATATTGAGCGCCATTCTTGAGCTAAATTCATCTGAAGATTCAAGTGTTTGTTGGTCGTAAGGATGAACAACCAAGTAATCAATTCCGCCACAAACCGCAGACATCGCCTCTGTGGTTTGACGAAGTAAATTCGTGTAAGGGTCTTTCAGCGATTTATTTGTCCACCCTAATCGAGCTACAAACTTGCTGTTATTCGGTTGATGGTAGGCATCGCACAAATTATCCCAAGCAAAACGACAAACGGTGAATTTGGCAATTTCTTCAAAATAGTGTGGGTTTACACCTAAATGAAAAACGATATTTTCACTTGGAATTCCCTTTGCAAGTAGTTCGTTCCCCAACGTCAAACAAGCCGCAATTTCATCCGACATGGACGAACCGCATTGCTGCCATTCAAAGCCGTTTAAAACGTAATTCAAACCATCCCGTTTTTCCGTGTGAACGGTGGCATCAATCTCAGGGTGAAGATTATTTTCTTTTACAAATAACGAATGGTTTGTTAGACTTTCAACTGCTGTTGAATTTTGAAAATAAATTCGAGTTTGAATGTAAGATAATCCTATATTGGCAAACAATTGTTCCCAATTAACGGAATCATTTTGGATGACAAAAAACAAAGCATCAGCACCTTGATTTAAACAATTTAAAGCTTGTTTGTTGGCTGAAACTTCATCTGAAACAAAAATAGGTGCCGTATTGTGCCAATCGTTGTTGGGCTTTTTTATTTGACTGGAAAGCGAAAATTCAGGTCTATCTGTTATTAGGAATGAAAGTTGCTCAAGGTCGTTTACGTAATTGATTTTGTGTGCACTTTCTTTTAATTCTTTGGTGATTTTTTCAATCCATTTTTGAGTTTCAGGAGGTGAAAAAGGCCATTCGTTATTTGACATGTTGACGATTTTGAAGTCTCAAAGATACAATTGTATAAAAGATAGACGATGTGAATACTTCAAACTGGAGAAATAAATCACGCTTAAAATGTTGGAACCGAAAACGATTAAGAAAAGTAGGGAGGCAACATAATTTTACGGTCTATGAAAAACCGAAAAACATTTAAAATAATTGGACTTTGAACCCTATTTTGTCGGTAAACCGTCTTGTGACCAACCTATAATTCCAAACTTCAAATTTTTAACGTTTTGATAGCCATTGTGTAACAGGAATTCTGTGGCTCTGTAACTTCTTGCGCCACTTCTGCAACCAACAATCACTTCTCTATCGTTTGGAACCTCGGAAATTCTGTCTTGTAATTGACTAAGCGGAATGTGTATTAGATTTTTAACATCATAAGCTAACTCTTCAACTTCTTGGTCTTCCCGAACATCTAACAAGTATGCATTATCATTAACTAATTGCTGAGCTTCAATTGGATTAATTTCTTTGATTTCCATGTGGTGTAGAATTGTAGGACAAAATTATATCAAGGTTTTCATCCGAATTCTTAAACAAAAAAGGATTAACCCTCAAAAAAAGAATGATTCTAAATTAACAACTAACAGCATTTACTACGAATTGATTTTCAAGGTCTTTTGAATGGCACAATATGCCGATTTTAGTAGTTAACGAAAAAATAAAATTCAGCGAAATAAAATATTTAGCGAAAATTCGCTAGAATTAATTTTTTCGTTTTATATTTGCGCCATCAATCACAAAAACATGAACAACTCTTTAACCGAACAAATTTCAATTCCTGCGATTACTCAAGCAGGATTCGAGGAGATTTTATCTTCAGAGGCTTTGGAATTTCTTGCTGCTCTACACGAAAAATTTAATGCGCGTAGATTGCAATTGCTTGATGCTAGAAAGGAACGACAAACTTTATTGGATCAAGGTTTATGGCCTCATTTTTTATTAGAAACAAAAAGCATTAGGGATAATAATTGGACTATTGCACCAATTCCACAAGACCTTCAAGATAGACGTGTTGAAATTACAGGTCCCGTAGATCGAAAAATGGTTATTAATGCATTGAATTCGGGAGCAAAGGTTTTCATGGCTGATTTTGAAGATTCAAATACTCCAGCTTGGGAACAACAAGTAAACGGTCAAATCAACCTCCGTGACGCCATTAATCGTACCATTACTTTCACCAATGAAAAAGGAAAAACTTATTCTTTGAATGCAGAAACTGCTGTGCTAATGGTTCGTCCAAGAGGTTGGCATTTACAAGAAAAACATTTACTCATCAACGGGGAAGAAACCTCAGGTTCACTCATGGATTTTGGTTTGTACTTTTTCCACAACGCCAAAAATCTAATTGCCAAAGGGTCAGGTCCTTACTTCTACCTTCCAAAAATGGAATCTCACCTTGAGGCGCGTCTGTGGAATGACGTTTTTGTTTTCGCACAAGATTACCTCGGGATTTCTCAAGGAACGATTAAGGCAACAGTGTTGATTGAAACCATTTTGGCTTCTTTTGAATTGAATGAAATTCTTTACGAATTGCGCGAACATTCAGCAGGTTTAAACTGTGGTCGTTGGGATTACATTTTCTCTTACATCAAGAAATTCAGAAACCACAAAAACTTCATCCTTCCTGACAGAGCTTCTGTTACGATGTTGACTCCATTCATGCGCAGTTATTCTCTTTTGGTAATTCAAACATGCCACAAGCGAAATGCTCCTGCAATGGGTGGAATGGCGGCATTTATTCCAATTAAAAACGATGAAACGGCAAACGCGGCAGCATTCGAAAAAGTTCGTCAAGATAAATGGCGTGAAGCTACCGACGGACACGACGGAACTTGGGTTGCGCATCCTGGTTTGGTTGAAACGGCAATGAATGTGTTTAATGAAGTGATGCCAACGGCTAACCAAATTCATGTAAAACGTGAAGACGTGGATGTGTCTGCCTCGGATTTAATTGCTGTTCCTGAAGGTCAAGTTACCGAAGCAGGCATTAGAATGAATATCAATGTTGGGATTTTATACATCGAATCCTGGTTGCAAGGTCAAGGTGCGGCGGCAATTTACAACCTTATGGAGGACGCTGCAACTGCGGAAATTTCACGCGCTCAAATTTGGCAATGGCTCAAGTATAAAGTAACAACTGCCGAAGGTTTTGTTTTTGATCAACAGAAATATCACCTTTTCCTGCATGAGGAATTGCAGAAAATCAAAGAGTTAGTTGGAGAAGACCGCTTTAAAAATGGTCGATTCAATGAGGCAACAACTCTTTTCAACGACCTGGTGCTCAGCGAGAATTTTGAGGAATTCCTAACGCTTCAAGCCTATCATCAATTGTAATCATCAATCAACTTTAATTTTTATTGTCATGAGTAAATCTCAAATTATCGAAGCCCTAAAAAATGAATGGGCAAACAACCCTCGTTGGTCAAACGTGGTAAGACCGTACACCGCTGAAGAAGTAGTGAAATTACGTGGATCAGTACAAGTTGAGTACACCTTAGCGAAGAACGGTGCTGAAAAATTGTGGAAAATGTTGCACGAAGATGGCTGTGTTTCTGCTTTGGGTGCTTTAACAGGAAATCAAGCGGTACAAGAAGTTCAAGCAGGTTTGAAAGCGATTTATTGTTCGGGTTGGCAAGTTGCAGGAGACGCAAATGTTTCTGGTGAAATGTACCCCGACCAAAGTTTGTATCCTGTAAACAGTGTACCTGAATTGGTAAAAAGAATCAACAATTCCTTGATGCGCACCGACCAAATTCATTGGATGAATGACCAAACGGAAATTGACTGGATGGTTCCATTAGTTGCTGATGCAGAAGCTGGATTTGGTGGAAATTTGAATGCTTTTGAATTAATGAAATCAATGATTGCTGCTGGTGCTTCTGGTGTTCACTTTGAAGATCAGTTATCCTCTGCGAAAAAGTGCGGACATTTGGGTGGTAAAGTTTTGGTTCCAACACAAGAAGCTATTAACAAACTTGTCGCTGCGCGATTGGCAGCGGATGTTTTGGGGGTTTCAACTTTGGTTATTGCAAGAACGGATGCCGATGCAGCTGATTTGTTGACCAGTGATATTGACGAACGCGACCAACCTTTCACCACTGGAGAAAGAAGTAGCGAAGGTTTTTACTACGTAAATCCAGGAATCGAACAAGCAATAGCAAGAGGTTTGGCTTACGCGCCTTATGCGGACTTGATTTGGTGTGAAACTTCAAAGCCAAGTTTGGAAGAAGCACAACGTTTTGCAGACGCCATTCACGCACAATTCCCAGGTAAATTATTAGCTTACAACTGTTCACCGTCTTTCAACTGGGCTGCGAAATTAGATGAAGAAACCATGAAAGTTTTCCGTGAGAAGTTAGCTGAAATGGGTTACAAATTCCAATTCATTACTTTGGCTGGTTGGCACGCACTGAATAACAGTATGTTTGAATTAGCGGCTGCATACAAAGAAAACGGAATGTATGCTTACTCCAAGTTGCAACAAAGAGAATTTGAAAATGAAGCACGTGGATACAGAGCTACCAAACACCAAGCTTTCGTAGGCACAGGTTATTTCGACTCTGTACAAAATACGATTATGAGTGGAAACGCTTCGACATTGGCTTTGGTTGGAAGTACGGAGGAAGAACAATTCCACGTATAGGCTTTAAGGAAATCAAAAATGCTATGGATTAATGCAACTCAAGGAGTTCAATAATTAGGGTCTGCTGAAAAAGTCATTAGTGCATCAGATTCGAAGTAAGGTGTTTGAAGATGTATACTAATACATTGAAAAACAGCTTACGAGTAGATGATGTGCTAATGGCTAGGCAAACGAAATTTTAAAAAATGTTGATTTTTTGTTCATCAGATGCATGGAAATTCAAGGGTTTACAGAAAAAAACTTGCACTTGTATTCAATTTAACTAGCCTAACCAATTGTAAATCAAAATTTTTGCTGTTTTTCAGCAGACCCTAATTAGTATAGTTTAGGTGAAGTAGCAGAACCCTTACATAGCAATGTGTAGGGGTTTTGTTATGCTATAAGGAAAATTTCACTCAATTGGAATTCCGATTCTTTTTCCGAGTAACGCCGTAAATTTCGCACCAAGGAAAACCATTTGAGCGGAATAATTCACCCAGGCTAAAATCACGAAGAGTGAACCCGCAATTCCCATTTTTCCAAGAAAGAAATAGTTTCTTAAGTAATACCTCAAGAGTAATTCTGTGGCAAACAATAAGACTGCTGTTATCAATCCGCCGTAAAGGGCAAGTTTCCATTGGATTTTTCCATCGTGGACAAATTTGAATATCAAGACGAAAATCATGAAATTACTCACAATTGAGAGTAGATTTTCAAGAACAATTACCGACGCACTTAAAATGAAACTATTCGCTTGCAGGTAGTGTTCTACGGCGGAAACAACAAAAATTTGAAGAAAATACATCATTATCACCAAAGAAGAAAACAAGGCAAGTAAAGCGATTGACAAGAATTTGAAACTTAAAAAGTTGAGAACTACATTTCCTTCTTGTCGTCGTTCTTTTGGGATTTCAAAAAAGTCGTTCATGCTGCGTTTGAGTGACGTGAAAAAGGCCGAACCACCAATAATCAGTACGACCACACTCACTATTTCCAATACAATATTTGGTTTTTCCAACTCTACTCCCTTCAGAAATTGAAGGATTCCTGAGGTGTCTTGTATGCCCACTTGTTCTCTTAAAAAACCAACTATCATGTGTTCCATGTTGTGTTGTCCAAAAATTCTTCCAAAAATGGAAGTCGCCAAGTAAACGATTGGAACAAAGGAAAATAAAGTGTAATAAGCCAAAGATGCGCCATGAAAAAAAGCACCCTCTTGCAAATACGATTGCATCGCTTCGAAAAAGAAACGAAATTTATCCAACCATGAAACGCGTTTAGTTCCCATGCTTTTTTATTTCAATTCGTAAGTTTTTTGATATTGGAATTTGGCTGTAGAGTACAATTTTTTCACCGTTAAATGTTACGCCTTCACAATAATAATGGGTTCCCAAAAACATACAATTAATCTCACTAACTTCAATTCCATTTTCATGGGCTATTTCCCATTCATTTGGACGGAAATAAAAACTTTTATGCGACGATTTTATAACATTTATAGGACCCAATAATCGAGCAGCAGATTGATTTTTTGAATCGAAATAAGCTTTTTGAGTTTTTTCGGGCGGACTTAATTTCCCTTTTTGCAGAAAACAAACTTTGTCGCACCATGCCAAAATATCTTCTTGTTCATGCGAAACAAAAACCAAACCCATTCCTTCCCTTTGAACTAATTTCCGAACCACTTGACCTATTTTATTTCGCGTTTGTCGATCTAAATGTCCAAAAGGTTCATCGAGCAGTAAGATTTTCGGACGAGGTGCTAAAGCGCGAGCAATGGAAAGCCGTTGCTGTTCACCACCCGAAATGAGATGAGCTTTTGTGTTGGCTAAATGAGAAAGTTCAAAGTATTTTAAGAGTTGATTCACCCATTTGTCTCGTTGAATTTTCGGCAAATTCAAAACTTTTTCACGAATATTTTCAATTACAGTGTGATATGGATCGAGTTGGTAATGTTGATGAATGATTGCAATATGTGGAAATTCGGGAAGTAACAACTGATTGGCTTTGGGTAAGATTCTCTCTTCCAGCCATAACTCTCCTTCTTGTGGAGTCAATTGTCCTGACATTATTTTTAGAAGCGACGACTTACCCTCTCCAGATTTTCCAACAATACCTATACTTTCCCCACGTTCGATTCGGAAGTTTACATTTTTGAGAATTGGTCGATCGAATTCGAGGGAAATATTCCTAACCTCCAGCATCCACTAAAGCTTTTGGAAACGATTTTGATGCAATGTAAACTCCAGGAATTGGATTTCCGTAAGGTTCAGAATCTTTGACATAAATACTAATAATTCTTTCGTCCGCAGTTTGCGCAATATCAATGGAATCCACCATGCTTTCCGAAACTGCTAATTGAACCGTCGGTGTTGATTTACAAGTCAATTCAATCAATCGCATTTTAGCGATTTCATGAGAAAACTGAGTCCCATCGGGCAAAAAACCTTGTAAATTGTAAACGGAATCTTTCTTTTCGGTGATTTCCAAAACCTCATCTTTGATAACCAATTCGTCTTCCCAATCAAATTCACGGTTGTCCTCACTAGGCAAACCATTGTGGTGTAAATCGGCAATTTCTTGTGAATAAAGAGAATTCACACAATAAATATGAACTGAACAACGCATGGACAAAGGAACGATTTTTTAAACTGTTAAAATCTAAATTTCCTTCTTTTGTTTTCAAATTTTTATTCAGAAACTGAATTTTCTAACAAGGCTTGTAATTTATTCAAACCGAAATCTAAGTCTTCACCAATTTCGTCGGTCATATCCGTAACCAAAAGCATCAAATTCATGGGGTAGGGCATTTGTCCTGTAATTCCCCATGTTACTTTGGTGTTTTCTGTGTCGATGGATTCGAATTTGAAGAAAGCGTCACTTGTGGACTCAAAAGGTTTTGTGAAGCGAAGAGCATAATCAATCCTTGAACCAGCTTGAATCCCAACAATTTCTTGTTCACCTTCCCCCACATTTTCATTTTTACTTTTCCAACCGGAAATAAAACCAATTTCCCCGTCATTTCCTTTGAAATACTTTTCCATATTCGGGTCCATTGTCGCCCACTTGCTGAAATTATCCTGATTTTTCAAATAAATAACATATCGGTAAACATCCCACTTTTTTGCCGCGATAGTGATTTCTTTCTCAACGCGATACGTTTTTCTCACAAATACAGCGGCAACCAATGGAATAGCAACCAATAGAAGGATGATTACCACCAGACTTTTTACAATTTTCATAATTTAACATTTTTATTTTCAGGAAATTAAGCTATTGTTTTCGCTATTTTTGACATTATGAGTATTCGTTGAGTTAAAATGTGTAAATCCTCATGTTGAAGGAGTGGGTTTTAGTTTTTATATACTTTTGAGTCAATAAGAAAAGGAATTCGCCAAGTCGATTCTATCAAATTTAAAACGTGAATAAACTCAGAAACCGCATACTTTTTTTTGGTTGGGTAACCCTGCTTATCTTTCCAATTCCTGGATTTTTGTTGCGGTATTTCTTCACAGAAACCTCCTTTTTCTCCTTTTTTGAACTGGAAAAATTCAAATTTATTGATTTGGCTTACGGACTTGAGTTAGGTTTTGTTTACGGTGTTTTGGGTTATTTTTTAATGCAAGCGCCTGTTTTTGAAAAAATCCCAAATCGTATTGAACGTCTCGTAAGTGAAATGAACTTGAAATGGTACGATGGACTTTTTTTGTCGTTTTGTGCGGCAGTAGGGGAGGAGTACCTATTTCGCGCAGGGATGCAATTTTTTACTGGTCCATTTATCGGTGCAATTTTCTTTGTGGCTCTACACGGCTACCTTAATCCAAGAAATTTGCGATTTTCCCTTTATGGTTTAATCGTTTTGCCGTTCATTTTTTTAATCGCTTACGGCTATGAAATGTTTAGCATTTGGTTTTGCATCGGTGCACATTTTGCTTATGATGCCGTACTTTTCCGATTCATGTACGAGGAACAAAGGGACTCGAAAGGATAGAAAATTGTAATTTATGGAGCTTAAAATTTTTGATTGGTTGGTGAGAATTTGGTGGTTGTTGAGTGGTTATATCATACTTACTACAGACAAACTCGATTTACACCGCAAGCTTAATACCTTCCACACCAACTTTTTAGATTTTTTTGCTCAGATTCTGACTCACGCCGGTGATGGATTTTTTGTGCTTTTAATTGTCGTTTTAATGACGTTTAAATCCCTTCAAAAGTCTTTGATTTTATTGTTGATTTTTCTTGTATCCTCAGGTATTACTCAATTTCTAAAACAAGTTGTTTTTAAAACAGCCATGCGACCGATGCACTTTTTTCAGTCGGATGACACGTTCCATAAAATTCCCGATTTCACTTACTTCTTTTACAACAGTTTTCCTTCAGGACACGCCACCAGTATTTTTGCTTTATGTACCTTTTTAGCTTTCCTCAATCAAAAGTGGTGGCAACAAATTTTATTGTTTTTAGTCGCACCAATCATAGCTTTGACCAGGGTTTATTTGTCGCAACATTTTTTTGAAGATATTCTAATCGGTTCATTTATAGGTTTTTTCACTGCTAAGTATATCTTTAATGTCACCTTGAGTCCACTTGAGAAATGGGATAAACCTGTTCATTTACTCTTCACAAAAGGATAAATTGGTGGTAAATAAAGAATAGACTCAATCAAATTGAATGTTAAATACTTTTTTTAGATGCGAACTTTCAATATTTCTACAACATCCATAAGAATTTCTTAACAAAAGTAAATATTCATTAAAACTCCGTTTATATTCATTCAAAGCCACTGATTAGAAAACTAATTGATTTTCAATGAATCTTTTCTGAAAATCCACCGTTATAGGTTTAAATCTTTCGTAGAGATTGCGAATTTTTTACCACCACCAAAACAAAGAAAAGAGGGCAGAAACTTAGGTTTTTGCCTTTTTTGTTTTACATCCAACAATTACATTCCAAAGTCGCCTTATCTTTGCACCCAAATTTTTATAAATACATGGCAACTAATCGCACATTTACAATGTTGAAACCCGACGCTATCGAAAATGGCAACATGGGTAAAATCCTTGACCTTATTATTCAATCAGGTTTCCAAATCAAGGCAATGAAATACACGCGTTTAAGCGAAGAACAAGCAAAAAAGTTCTACGAAGTTCACGCTGAAAGACCTTTCTATGGTGAATTGGTGGAGTACATGACAAGCGGTCCAATCGTTGCTGCAATCTTGGAAAAAGAAAACGCAGTGGCTGATTTCCGTGCTTTGATTGGTTCAACCGACCCTGCTGAGGCTGCTGACGGTACTATCCGTAAATTGTATGCGGAAAGCAAAGCTAAAAATGCTGTTCACGGTTCTGATTCTGACGAAAACGCCGCTATCGAAGGAGCTTTCCATTTTTCTGAAGCTGAGATTTTTTAACCCATACATGAGTCCACTCCGAAAAGTGAGATTTCAATCAAAATCGACGCGGAGTGAATTTTTAACCGGAGTTAACCGGTCGTTAATGAGGATTGAAAATTTTAGCGACAAGGAAGAGTTTGGAAGAAAGGGACTTTTCGGAGTGGACTCATACATAGTTATTTTTATCCCGTATGGCCGTAGTCATTGCGGGATTTTCTTTTCATAAAACATACCATGAAGTACGCTGATTCAATTGAAAAACGTCGCACCTTCGGCATCATTTCTCACCCCGATGCTGGAAAAACTACCCTAACGGAAAAACTACTGCTTTTTGGTGGGGCAATTCAAACTGCTGGTGCTGTAAAAAACAACAAAATAAAAAAAACTGCTACCTCCGACTTCATGGAAATTGAAAAACAAAGAGGTATTTCCGTTGCTACTTCCGTAATGGCGTTTGGCTACAACGGAAAGCAAATCAATATTTTAGATACTCCCGGTCACAAAGATTTCGCCGAAGATACTTTCCGAACTTTGACCGCAGTGGACAGCGTAATCCTTGTGATTGACTGTGCAAACGGGGTGGAAGAACAAACAGGTAAGTTGATGGAGGTGTGTCGCATGCGAAAAACGCCTGTGATAATTTTTATTAATAAAATGGATCGTGACGGTAAAGACCCTTTCGAACTGTTGGACGAATTGGAATCTTCCCTCGATATTAAAGTGCGTCCATTGACTTGGCCTATCGGTATGGGCGACCGTTTTCAAGGCGTTTACAACATTTATCAGAAAGGTTTAAACCTGTTCGCTGCCAACAAAACCAAAATTTCCAGTGAAGTAGTTTCAATCGAAGACATCAACGATCCTGAATTGGATGAAATTGTTGGAGAAAAACCCGCTCAAGAATTGCGTGAGGAATTGGAAATGATTGAAGGGGTTTACGATGCTTTCGACCGTGAAAATTACCTTTCGGGAGACGTTGCACCGGTATTTTTTGGTTCTGCGGTTAACAATTTCGGTGTTAAGGAACTTTTGGATACTTTCTGCGAAATTTCACCTTCTCCTCGTGGTCGCGAGACAGACAAACGTTTTGTGGAACCGGAGGAAGAAAAATTTTCTGGTTTCGTATTTAAAATTCACGCCAACCTAGACCCAAAGCACCGCGATAGAATTGCTTTTTTACGCATTGTTTCAGGTAAATTTGAACGAAATACGTTTTACCACCACGTTAGACTAGACAAAAATTTCAAATTTCCGAACCCAACGTCATTTATGGCGCAAGATAAAAGTGTCATCGACGACGCTTACCCAGGAGATGTGGTTGGACTTTACGACACAGGTAATTTCAAAATTGGCGACACTTTAACCTCTGGTGAGAAAATGATGTATAAGGGAATCCCTAGTTTTTCACCTGAACTTTTCCAAGAACTTGAAAACCTCGATCCAATGAAATCAAAACAATTGGAAAAAGGAATCCGACAATTAATCGACGAAGGAGTGGCGCAATTGTTTATACAGCAACCTGGAAACAGAAAAATTGTGGGTACAGTCGGACAACTTCAATTCGAAGTAATCAATTACCGTTTGATTCATGAATACGGCGCGAATTGTCGTTTTGTGCCAAGAAACTACTTTAAGGCGTGTTGGATTACAACAACAAACGAACAACAACTTGCTGATTTCAAACGTGCTAAGTCTAATTATTTGGCACTTGATAAGGATGAAAATTTGGTGTTTTTAGCTGAAACTTCATTTCTTCTTCAAATGGCACAGCAGGATTATCCCGATTTAACTTTCCACACAACTTCTGAATTTAAACTCGCACTAGCGTAAAATTTGCAACTTTACATCATGGCTGAACATCTAATAATCGAAGGAAATACCAAAAAAGAAATTTACGAAAACCTTGTTCCACAAGTGAAAGCCTTAGTGGACGGTGAAAGTGATGTGGTGGCTAACATGGCAAATATTTCCGCTGCAATTCAGGAAACTTTTAAGTTTTTGTGGGTTGGATTTTATGTTGTAAAACAGAATCAATTGGTGTTGGGTCCTTTTCAAGGCCCGATTGCTTGTACAAGAATTCATTTTGGAAAAGGCGTTTGTGGAACATGTTGGGAGTTAGGAAAAACCGTACTAGTACCAAATGTTCATGAATTTCCAGGGCACATTGCTTGCAGTTCAGCCTCAAATAGTGAAATTGTAGTTCCTGTTTTACAAAATGAAAAAGTTGTCGCAGTTTTGGATGTGGACAGTGTTTTATTCAATGATTTCGATGAAAAAGACCAATATTATTTGGAGCAAATTGTAGCATGTATAGCAAGGCAGTTTTAGTATTTACGGTAATTTTTTTGCTTTTTTCTTGTGCGCAAGTTGGAACAATCACTGGTGGAAAAACGGATGAAATAGCGCCGCAAATCACCAAGTCAAACCTTCAAAATGAACAAACAAATTTCAATGAAAAGGTGATTTTCTTCACGTTTAATGAATTTGTTCAACTCAATAATCCTTCGGTCAATATTTCTTTGATGCCCGAGGATTCAAAAATTACCTCAAAACTTTCCAAAAAAACTTTAACCCTAACGTTTTCAGAAGATTTACGTCCAAACACCACTTATTTATTGTACCTAAATGGCGCCGTTAAAGATGTTAGTGAAGGAAATGACACCTTGTTTACCTATGCTTTTTCCACTGGCAACCAATTGGATTCGGCGAAAATCGCATTTCAAGTAAATGATGCGTTAAGTCAACAAGGAGTGAAAGCTTACCTAGTGGGGCTTTACGACAGTTTAAACCAAGAAAAACCGAGGTATTACGGTCGCACCAACGACAAAGGATTTTTTCAATTTTCGAATGTGAAATACGGTGAATATTTCGTTCAAAGTTTTGAAGATAAAGACAAGGATTTGAAAATTTTACCTACTGAAAATCAAGGGCTTTTGTTTGCAAAAACAGAAACGAATTCCGATACTTTAAAATTAACTTTAAGTCAACCTGAGGCTAGCGTAAAAGTTCGTAATGCGGCAATAATTCCACCTGGCCTGATAGGAATTAACCTAAATGAAAGGGCGGATTTAAGTCGTTTATCAATCAATGGGAAGACCTTAAATGAATCTGATTTTCAAAGAATTAACAAAGATAGTCTCCACCTAAAAATAGATACTTCAAATACCGAACAACTTTTAATTTTCGAGAATGACACCACGCGCTTATTGAAAAGTGAAAAGCAGGCAAAACAGAAATTGCGAGCAAAAGCGGGGAAATGGGAAAATGTTGTAGTTGGTATGGACAAGATAGAGTTAAACGATGTTATCGAAAACATTGACCTCTCCAAAATAAATTTAAAATCGGTCATAGATTCCTCCAATGTGGAATTTGAGGTGAATAAATTATTTCATGAATTGATAATTGTTCCAAAAAATGGAAAAAGTGGTGAAATGATATTAAGTTTAAAAGATAGCGCAATTCAATCAAAAACAGATAAATACACCAGTTTAACTGAAATAAAACTAACTATTTTAAGTTCGAAAGATGTAGGCACATTAATCGTTGAAATGGACTCGATTTCCGACATTTTCCTTTTGCAACTTGAGCGCAACAATAAAGTAATTGCGGTGCTACCTGTTCAAAGTAAACTTGAAATTCCCAATTTAATTCCTGGTGATTATACGTTCAAATTAATCGAAGACAGCAACCAAAATGGAAAATGGGATCCGTTGAATCGGGAATTACGAACCCAACCCGAAAGAATAATTCCGCTCCGAAAAACCACAAAAGTTCGCGCAAATTGGGAAACGGGAATAAAAATTTTACTTTCCGACCTTCCGCAGGACGAATGACGATTAACTTTGTCTTGTGCGCGACAACCTCAACATCCTCTCTCACTTCAATTTTTTCCGACTTTGGAATTTAGCGGTTCTTTATCTCTCATTTCGGGTGAGTCGAATTGTCAAGCGAAGTATTGTGTGGGGCAAACCTTTTAGTTTAAGCATAGAACCCACAACTGCTTGTAATCTAGGTTGTCCTGAATGTCCAAGTGGTTTGAAACAATTCACCCGTCCCACCGGAAAATTGGATTTAGCTTTTCACGATAAAATGCTTGATCAAGTGGCTGGAAGTGTCTTTTACATCAATTATTATTTTCAAGGAGAACCTTTTCTTCATCCACAATTTTTATCCTTGATTCGAGCGGCCAAAACGAAGAAAATTTACACATCAACCTCAACCAATGCTCATTTTATTACGAAAGAAAAAGCCGAAGAAATTGTAGCTTCAGGTTTGGACCGACTAATCATTTCCATAGACGGACTCACGCAAGCAACCTATGAACAATACCGAGTACATGGTAAATTGGACAAAGTAATTGCTGCTTCAAAATTGTTGGTGGAAGCAAAACAAAAAGCGCAAAGTCCAACGCCCCATCTTATTTTTCAATTCCTTGCAGTTCAACCCAATGAACATGAAATTCCAGCGGTATTTGAACTAGGAAAGGAGATAGGAATCGACGAAGTACGCATCAAAACTGCTCAACTTTACGATTTTGAAAACGGACATCCTTTGCTCCCTAAAAATGAAAAGTACGCACGTTACAAGCTGGGAAAAGACGGGAAATATCACATAAAAGGAAATCCTGGAAATCACTGTTGGCGCATGTGGTCGGGAAGCGTTTTAACTTGGGACGGAAAAGTAGTGCCTTGTTGTTTTGACAAAGATGCCAAACACGTTCTTGGGGATTTGAAAGAAAAAGATTTCGCGGAAATTTGGAAAAGTGAGCGGTATAAAAATTTCCGTTTTGGTGTTTTAAATCACAGAAACAAAATTGATATTTGCAACAACTGCACAGAAGGAACTAAAGTGTGGGCTTAACTTAAAACAATTCGACTATGAAACAGATGGATGCCGAAATGGCAAAACTAAAAGAAGAAATGTACTTGATTCAAAGCGATGTTAAAAGTGCATATTACGAAAGAGCTATCAAACGTTTGAATGAACTCATTGTACTTTACCCAAACAGTGCAGAACCTTTCTACGAATTAGGGAAAATGGCTTACAATTTTTGGCGAAATGACGAAGCAGAACATTATTACATCAAAGCTTTGAAGGCAGATCCTGAGTATTTTCCAACTTACACTCAATACACTTTGATTCTAATAAAGGAAGGTAGATTCGACGAAGCGGAAGCACTTTTGAATCAGAGTTTGCGTTTGCGCAATCGTGAAGATTCGGATATTCATTTTTATTTCGGTATGCTTTATCAACACAAAGGCGACATGGATCGAGCTATTCAATCTTACAATAGCGGTATCATGGTGAGCATCAACGAATCACAAATAGAAATGAACATGAAATTCATCAACGCGTGTAAGGCGGTTCGAGGTTGGTAATCTTTTTTAATGTGCTTCCGCCTCGGCGCAGTCTTAAAATCCTAATATCCTAAAGTCCTTCCCCTAACCACTCACCAATCCCAATCTCTCGTTTATCCTTGATATTTATCGTTCCTACAATTTAGGCACTTCTTAACATAAATCAAATTTCCACTCCATCCATTTCACTTACTTTTAGCCGCCTTTGGCGAAGTTTTACTTCCTTCATTGGTCCATAATTACCTAGAAAATGAAAAGAAATCAGATTATTCTCCTCGTTGTTTTTTTTCTTGTGTCCGCATTGATTTACTGGCAAGTTTTGTCCAATAAAAAGCCGAGAAACAAGGAAGGAAAAGAACCTCAAACTACAGCCTACATTCCAATTGCAATCGTTAAAAATCAGGAACGAACTTTGAAAATCACTTCTTATGGTCAAATTGCGCCGTACTCAGAGGTTGATGTTTCTTTTGAAGTGCAAGGTAAATTGGAAAAAGGGGAAACGGCATTAAAAGTTGGTTCGAAATTTCGCTTTAATCAGGTTCTTTACAAGGTGAATTCTGAGGAAGCTTATTACAGTTTAAATGCCCGTAAAGCACAATTGTCTAACCTTATTATTGGAGCTTTACCCGACATCGAACTCGATTTTGCGAGTGAAAAAAACAAATGGATGAATTTCATGAACGAGATTAATCCTGCTTCAACGTTGCCGGAATTTCCTCGTTTTTCGAATAACAAAGAGAAAATGTTTATCACGGCAAAAGGAATTTTGGGCGAATACATGAGCATAAAAAGTCAAGAATCGCGAATGGCGAAGTACATTTTTTTAGCTCCTTTCGATGGAACGGTTGTTGAAATTTTTGCAGAACCGGGTGCAGTTGCCAATCCAGGAGCACGTATTGCTAGAATTGCAAAAACAGGTGAAATGGAAGTGAAAGTGCCGATTTCCTTAACTCAACTTAAATTATATCAACAACTTGGTGCAGCACAATTCACTGACTCAAAAGGAAATGTGGTAGGAAAAGGAAGTATTGTTCGAACCTCCGATATCATTAATCAAAAAACGCAATCGGTGGACGTTTACTATTCCATTCAAGCGGAAAATGGTGAGAAATTATTTGCTGGACAGTTTGTCAATGTGTTGATTAATCAAAGTTCAACGCAACGAAGTTTCACCGTTCCGACTATGGCAGTTCGCGATAATGAAGTTTTTGTGCTGAACGGAAAACAAGTGAACAAAAGAGCGGTGATGGTGATTGGAAGTAAACCCGATTCCCTTTTTGTCAGTGGATTGAATGATGGTGAAAAGGTTGTTCTTGAACAAGTTGAACCCAATCAGCAAATTAAATCTTACGTTGGAATCAAAAGAAATTGATGATGAACGCATTTATTGAATTTTTCGTCAAACGACCGATATGGGGTAATGCATTGATAGCACTCATTATCATTTTTGGTCTGTTTTCCATTTTTAATACCAAACGTTCCTTTTTTCCTGAAATGGATCCAAATACGATTGTGGTTTCTGTTTTCTATCCAGGCGCGTCGCCGAAGGAAATGGAAGAGGGAGTTACGATTAAAGTGGAGCAAGCGGTAAAAGGTTTTTCGGACATCGAAGAAATCAACTCCAATTCACAAGAAAATTTTACTTCAATTACCATTAAAGCGTATCAAGATGCGGACATGGATCAACTCCTGACGGATGTTGAAAACGCAGTGAATTCCATTAACTCTTTTCCGCAAGGTGCTGAAAAACCCACTATTACAAGGGTTAAGTCGGGTGGAATGGGAAGTGTTGCGGCTTTTGTGGGAATTTCTTCCAAGAAAAAATCTACCAAGCGAATCGAATTGATTGACCTTGCCACAAAGGTGGAACAAGAATTATTGAATACAAAAGAAATTACAGAAATTGCCAAACAAGGATTTCCTACTAAAGAAATTTCCATTAATGTTCATGAGGAAGACTTGTTACGCTATGGTATTTCATTTCAGGAAGTTGCGAGTGCCGTGAGTTCAAAAAATCTTGATTTAACTACGGGACTTATCCGCGGTGAATCACAAGAAATGAACATTCGAGCAAATGACCGTGGATTGACAGAGGCAGAGATTGGTGACATAATTGTTCGCAGTAGCACAAAAGGAGAATTGGTTCGAGTGAAAGATGTTGCAGATGTAAATTTGGGATATTCGGAGGATTCTCAGGAATCAAGTTTTAACAGTTTGCCCGCAGTTTCTTTTAGAATTGAGAAAACACTTCAACAAGACATCGGTAAGATTTCCAATGCTTTACACGAGTATCAAGAACGTTTTAACAAAGAAAATCCAGATTTTTCCTTCGATATTTATTACGAGTTCAATAACATGTTGAACGCACGGATACAATTACTGACTTCCAACGGAATCTCAGGATTGATTTTGGTTTTGGTGTTTTTAGGTCTTTTCTTGAACGTTAAACTTTCGGGTTGGGTCGCATTCGGAATTCCGTTTTCTTTTTTAGGAATGTTCATTTTCGGACAATTTTATGGCATCACCATCAATATGATTTCTTTGTTCGGAATGATTTTAGTGGTTGGAATTTTGGTGGATGATGGAATTGTTGTCGCTGAAAATATTTATTCTCATTTTGAACGAGGAAAAAGTGCGCAACGTGCTGCAATCGAGGGGACTTTAGAGGTTTTACCATCAGTAGTCTCATCCGTTCTTACAACAATCGTTGCATTTAGTGTTCTGTTTTTTGTTGAAGGGTTAGAAATGATGCGAGAAATGGCATTTGTCGCAATTGCTTGTTTAACGTTTTCGATAATTGAGGCTGTGGTAACACTTCCTTCTCACTTGGCACATAAAAATACTTTGGAAGAAGTAAAACAACCACCTTTAAATTGGCTTCAAGGTTTATTGCTTTTGATTTTAGGTGTGGTATTGATTTGGGTTGGAGGATTATTGTGGCCACAAACATTTTCGGTAGGTGGAATTATTTTACCAATAGGCATTTTCATCGCTGGAGGTGCAACTTGTTTTAAGGGATTTAGCTCGTCGCCCATTGAGACCAAGGTTAGAGGTGCGGCAGATACTGGAATTAAATACGTTAGAGATGTTTGGTACCGAGAAAGTGTGGAAATGATTATTGGGACTTCAAGAAAATGGTACCGTTTCGGATTTTTTGTTCCAATGATTTTTACGGTAGCGGTTTTTGTAATGCTAGCAAAAGGAACAATTTCTTCCACGTTTTTCCCGAACATTCCTCCCGATTTTTTCAGTATTGACGTGGCGTATAAACCAGGAGACAGCAAGCAACAAACCAAAGTTTTTGTTGAAAAAGCTACACAAATTTTATTGGAGGAAAACGCGAGAATTCAACGTGAAAATAAAGACTCATTAATGACCTATTACACCACAAATATTGGGTTTTCTCAAAATTTAGGTCAAGCAGGAAATCATGCAGCATCGGTGAATGTTTTTGTGAACACAGAAAAATCAAACACACCACTAGATACTTTAACCAATCGAATTTACAGGCGTTTGCAAAGTATTTCTGAGGGACAATTGGCAACGGATATTTATGTTGGTGGATTCAATCGTTTTGGGAAAGAAATTGAGTTTGGTTTGACTTCTCCCGACGAAAAATCTTTGCAATTGGCACGTGGTGAAATGAAAGCTGATTTGGGGCAATTGAATGGGGTTATCAACATTAAAGACAATATGCCACCTGGGAAAATTGAGGTGAATATCCGTATGAAACCTGAGTCGGAGTTGTACGGAATTTCCAAAGGTGAAATTTTGAATCAAGTAAGACAGGGATTTTTTGGACAAGAGGCTCAACGTGTAATTATTGGAACGGATGAAGTCAAAGTTTGGGTGCGCTATCCTTTAGAAGACCGAAATAGCTTACATGATTTGGAAAATATTCGAATTAAAAACGCCGCTGGTTTGTCCATTCCACTTTCTGAAATTTGTTCTTTCGAAATCGGTCGAGCTCCTGAAAGCTTAAAACGTCGTAATGGTCAGCGAATAGTGAAAATTGATGCAGAATCAACCGACCCAGACCTTGTGGCTTCCATTAATAAAGGGATTTTTGACTCTTTGGTTCCCAAAATGATGGAAAAGTATCCAAATGTAAGTGCTTTGAAATTAGGACAATTTGAGCGTAGTCAGAAAACAGGAAATTCCATGCAGTATGTTGTTTTGGTGTGCTTGTTTTTGATGTTCCTGATTTTGACCTTACATTTCAATAACTTATCACAAGCTTTTTTAATAATGTTAGTCATCCCCGCTGGAGTGGCAGGTGCTATATTAGGACATGGTTTGGTTGGTATTCCTGTTTCTATGTTATCGGGTTTTGGAATTATTGCTTTGTTGGGAGTTCTCGTAAACGACGCAATTGTGTTTTTAGACCGCTACAACCAATGTATTTTGGAAGGTATGAATTCGCGTGATGCTGTCGTTGAAGCTGCAATTTCACGTTTTCGTCCAATTTTGTTAACCTCGCTAACTACAGTGGCAGGGCTTCTTCCACTCATTGCTGAGAAAAGTATGCAGGCTAAATTTTTAGTTCCAATGGCAACGTCAATAGCTTTTGGAGTTTTGTTTGGAACAATTTTTATTTTGTTCTTTTATCCAGCAGCAATACTTTTTTGGAACGACCGCGCTAGGGTAGGTAGGTGGATTTGGACAGGTAAATTGCCACATACAACAGAAATCGAACCAGCCTTGATTTTGAAAAATTCACAACAACATAAAGATGAATAAATGGATTTTATGGAGTGCTTTATTTCTCCTTGTAAATAATGGTTTCGCACAACAATTAACGGCGAAAGATGCCATTTTTACCGCTTTAGACAAGAATTTTAAAATGCTCATTGCTAAAGAACAAATTGGAATCTCGCAAAAAAATAATACGTGGTCCGAAGCTGGTGCTTTTCCAACTGTTACCGTAAGTTTGGGGTTCAACACTGGGATTCAAGACAACCGAAACAACCCGTTCACCTTTCTTCCAGGAGTATTTATGAACAATTCCCTTTCTCCAAATTTGGCACTCAACTACAATATTTTCAGTGGCTTTGCGGTGAAAATAACGAAGGAAAGGTTGGAACAATTGGAAGCTCAGAGCAAAGGAAATGCTTTAGTCATAATCGAATCAACTGTTCACGATGTGCTAAAGGCTTATTATTCAGCTAAGTTGTCGGAGCAAAAAATGAAGATTTTGGAACAAATTAAAGCCAATTCTGCCAAAAGACTTCAGTACTATGAAATTAAAGAAAAGTATGCTAAATCGTCTTCTTTGGAGTTACTACAATTTCAAAATCAACTATTTACGGACAGCACAAACTACCTTCTACAAAAAATTAACCACACCAATGCGCTCCGAAATTTGCTTTTATTGATGAACAATAGCGAAGAACCTTCAAAAGAAGCCTTGCCGAGTTTGTCCGATCCCTTGGAATTCCCATTTCCTGAATTGAATTTAGACCAAGCTTTAAGCGATTTAAAAAGCAATAATCAACAACTTAAAAATCAATATATCGCTCAAGAATTGCAACAATCTGCCGTTGAACTACAAAAGTCCTTTTTGTTTCCAACCTTGAGTTTTCAAGCAGGTTTCTCCCCAACGGAATCATGGATTCGGAACTTACAAGACGACAACATGAAAGCGAATACTTCGGTGATTAATTACAGCACAGGTTTTAATTTGAGATATAATTTGTTCAATAATTTTAAAAGTAAAAGAGCTTTTGAAGTCGCTAAAATTCAGGAGGAAATTGCAAGTATGAACACCGAAAGTATGTATCGGTCTTTGTCTGTAACCATGGTTAATTTGTTTGACATGTATAAAATGCGTGACGAGTTGGTGAAGGTCTCTAATCGCAACATGGAATACGCTCAAAAAGCATGGGATTTAGCACAAAAACGCTTCGAAAATGGAACCCTTAGCTCAGTTGAACTTCTCAATTTTCAAAACGCTTACCAAAACACCGTTCTTCAACATTACGATAATCTATTCAACAAACTAGACACCTTCCTTGAAATTTACAAGTTGTCGGGTGGAATGAGTTTGGAATACGGAAAGAACTGAGTTTGATTTTTGTGTATGAATTTTTGGGACGAAATTTTTTTGGCATAAAAAAAGGTCGAAGAAATTCGACCTTTTATATTTTACAGCGAGATAAATTATGGAGCAATAGTAATTGTAGTTTCCATTTTCTTTATAACCTCACCACTCCCGCTACTCGTAATTGTTATGCCAACAAGGTTTTGCCAATCACAATCCGCATAATATAGTCCTGGAGTTAACTTCGTGAATACCACCTGCCCCGAACTATTTGTTGTTGCTGTTTTAGAATAAACCTTGTCCTCAAAATCGAGGGAATTATTGTAAAGATAAACGGTTTGTCCAGCACCAACAGAAGCACCAAGACCATCCACTACATTTACAACTAAATCACCTGTTTTATTTTTTTGACAACCCGTTCCAAGGAACAAAAGAGCGATAGACAAAAAGGAAAATAAGTAAATTGACTTTTTCATGGTATTTGATTTTTGGGATTAATTTTCACCTTTTTTAAACAATGATTTCATTGGATTTTTTCCTTCATTGGATTTTTCAGCAACTGGTTTTTTAACTTTAACTTTAATGGTGTAAGTCATGACGATTCCGCCTGTTAAACTTGAAATTAGCACATCTCCAAAATTGTATTTGGTGACAACTAAACAGTTTCCATCTGTAGGCGTATTGACACTTGTTCTTCCTAGTGGTAAGGTTCCCCAAAACAACCAAATTTGCTTTCCTTTTGCGTAAGTTGTTTCTTTACCTTGTGTTTGAGGATAAGCACCAACAGGCGTTTTTGTCATTAAACAAGAATTGAGGGTTAAACTGAGCAGTAAAGCCGTCGCAACCATTTTTGTAATCGTTTTCATTTTGGATTATTTATTAAATTGTTTACATTTTTGGTTTCCAATGATTTACGAATAGCTTGAACTTCAACAAGAATTCCTTTTAACAAGCCACAGATGGATTGATCATCCGATTTTATTTCATTAGAATTGGAAATGGAGAGTAATGTCGAAATATCGGTATCTAGTATTTCGGCGATTTTATGTAGTCTATCGAGAGGTATTTTAGCACTACCTCGTTCCATTCGACTATAGTTGGTAGCATCAATTCCCAATACATCAGCAATGTAGTTTTGCGTGTAATTCTTGCTTAGACGTAAGGCTCTGATTTTGTGGTGCACTTCCATTTTTTGTGGGGTCAAAATTGATAAAGACTTTGCGCAATTTCAAGACGATAAATGCAAAAGATTTGCAAGAAACGCACGACGGATTAGGTCGTGCGTTTTTTGAA
Organism: uncultured Lishizhenia sp.; assembly: GCA_964636775.1. Taxonomy (GTDB): domain Bacteria; phylum Bacteroidota; class Bacteroidia; order Flavobacteriales_D; family Crocinitomicaceae; genus UBA952. The sequence goes on along the minus strand of CAZWSY010000033.1, from coordinate 9,271 downwards.
AAAATCCAATGCGAATTATTTCTTTTTGGTTTGAGGTTTCGGTTTCTCAGATGGAATTATTGTGGTTCTATTTCCACCTGATTCTTGTCCATCCTCTTTACTTGGCCATCCATGTCCTGGATATAAAACCTTGTTTTTCTTTGACATAACAGAATGTTTTAAATTATCCCTACTCTTTTCAAGCTTTTCGGTATCCGCTACTGTTTCACCGTGAAACACATTTGTAATTCTTTGAAGATTTAGTTCAAACTGATTTCTGAAATAACAAGTCGCCACGTTGTTAAATTTCAAAACCACAACTAGAAATCGATGCTTCTTTCCCATTTCAGCCTGGAGTTTCCAATGGATGGCTATGGTTCTTTTTTTGTAACTACACAAAGGGTAATCGACTAATATCCTCCGAACAATATTTGGATTAATACCCCTTTGGTAACATCTCAGTTTTACGTGGTCAGAGAAGGTTAGCTCTTGATGTGGTTGTCTTACCTTGAAGGATTTAGACAAAGTTTTAACTGTTGACATAAATTAAATTTTATGCAACAAATGTTTCCTCAACCCTGCATTTTATACAAAAACTGGGTACTAATATGTTCAATCGGGGAATAATCACCCCATTTTGGGGAATAAGCGCCCATTATAGCTAAACCAAGATTCAATTTATTGAATAAAGAACCTTTAATTTTAGCTTTAAAGGATATGAGGTTTTACATCATTTCGAACCGCAGGGAAATAATTATCCGACACCTTAAGTTCTTCTTTTATGGTACTATTTAGAGGCTTGGTTATGTTCAAACGGATGTATTTTTTTGAATAGACCAAATCTTTGATATATTGTTTATTCACCCGATATGCTTGATGGATTTTAAGAAATTTATCCTCATCCAACCCTAATTCAACTAAGCGGTTAAAACTTAAGTTGATTAATGTTTTTACTGTACCATCGGAAAAATAGACTCTTTTATTGTTAGATTCGGTTGTTTCCAAATAAACGATAGTAGTCCAATCAATAACCTTTAGCTCTCCATCAATTTTTAGAGTAATTAGTTTTTTTCTTTTCCACCAAGATATTTCCTCAGAAATTTTTGCGATTGCTTTTTTTAGTTTATCCGAAGTTACAGGTTTTGAAATAGACTCAACTGGAAAATCTGAATCAAAATTGACGGTTTCAATTTTATCCAAATATTCTTTCGATTTTCCGCTGACAAATAAAACAGGGTGACCTAAACTTACAGCAATATCTAAACCTGACTCCACCTGTCCATCAAGCTCAATATCAAGAAGAATAAGATCGAGTTGGCTCTTGTATTCAGTAAACTTTTCTCGAAAAATTTTAGCCTCGTGCGTAGCGAAAAGAACCTCTACAATTTCAATACTTTCAAGATTCAATTTCAAATCTTTGAGCAGTTCTTTGTTATCATCAAGAAGTGCAATTTTTAACTTTTTCATCGGGGAAAATAAATCGTTAGGTTAGAATGATATTCGTTTTCGTTGCAACTGTTTGTAATAGTATATCTATTTGGAGAAAAAATATTTAAACGTTTTTTCATGTTCTCCAGACCAATTCCTTTGTTCGTTTTAATGTGAGCAGAGGGCTTTATTTTGTTCACAACATTTAATTGAAACATTCTTTCATCGGCGTTCACTTTTACTTTTAAAAATTCCGGGTGAGTTTTGTCTCCGTGTTTAAAAGCATTTTCCAAAAAGTAAGCTGTAATGAGATGAGGAATTTGTTTTTTATCAGAATTTAAAACTTCGTTCGGAATGATTCCCACTTCAAACTTTACTGCATCCACCTCTGTTAAAAATAAGTCATTCAGTTCCAGGTATTTCTTGATAAAATGAATTTCGTCCTCAACGGTGACGAAGTGATTCCCCCCTTTATAAAAAACGTATTCGAGTGTTAAAGAAAGTGATTCCATTCCTTTGTTCAAGCGATTTGCAAAACTTTTCATCTGCGCAAAAAGGTTGTTCAAAGTATGCGGTTGAAGTTGGAATTTTAACTTTTCTGCTTCTAATAATTTGTTCTCCTCTTCTAATTTATTGAGTTGGTTTTGAAGGTTTTGCAGTTCATTTTTAAGAATTTGTTGTCTGTAAATTAGAAAAATGAGTACTAGAGCGGAAATACAAGCAGCGCAACAATTAAGTTTTGATTCATTTGTGACACAATTTACTCAAACCAAACATCATCAATAATTGATTTACCTGCGTGGTCGTTAACTCTTTCGATGATGATTTCTTTGCCGAAAAGTAATTCTTCGCGCATCACAGAGGAATTTAAATGAATGTGTAAGCGTCTGTTTTTGAAAGAAAGTTGGGTTGTTCGATAGGCTACAGCTTTTCCCATCAATTCAGGCCATGCTTCAATTACAGACATTTCCAACATTTTATCTTCCAAGCCATAAGCCTTCATCATATTTTGTACAATATCTCCAAGTGGTCGAGATTTTTGGTAGCGTTCTTTTTCGTTCATAGTTCTTGTGGTTCAGGTTCTTGAATAGTCGGTGAAAGGTGAAATAATTTTTTATTTCCATCAATTTGTTCAAATAATTGCGACATTCGTTGAGGATCTGTATCGGTTATTATCACCTGACCAAGATAGTGAGTTGCAACCAATTTCACCAATTTTTGAACCCGATTATTGTCGAGTTTATCAAAAATATCATCGAGTAAGAGCACTGGTTTCTTTTTCATTTGTCGTTTCATCCAATCGTATTGTGCGATTCGCAAGGCAATTAAAAAGGTTTTCTGTTGCCCCTGCGAACCAAACTTTTTTACAGGATGACCGCCAATCGTGAACAGCAAATCATCTTTGTGTACGCCGAAATTGGAGTATTGAGTGTGTGCATCTTTTTGCGCACCATTTTTTAGTTGTTGATAAAAGTTTTCTTCCTGAAAATGAGATTTGTAGGTAATATCAACCAATTCCTCTGAATTTGCAATTTCGCTGTATATTTTCTTGAAATCAGGAAGAAAATCCGCTAAAAAACTTTTGCGTGCGTTAAATATTTGTTGTCCAATTTCCGTCATTTGAACATCCCAAACATCGATACTCTCCTTATCAAAGTGGCGGCTTTCGTAAAATTGCTTTAACAAAGTATTTCGTTGTTCGAGGATTCGCTGGTAACGTTGAATCAGTTCCAAATAAGATTTGTCCGATTGCGCTAAAATTCCATCGAACCATTTTCTTCTCATTTCACTTCCTTCGGCAATGAGGTCGCCATCGTAAGGAGAAATAAAAACGACAGGAAATTTTCCGATATGTTCGCTTAATTTTTCGTACTCTTTTTTGTTGCAACGCACCTTTTTCTTTGCGCCAATTTTAAAACTGCAATGTACATTGTATTCATCATTTTCCAACAACCATGTGCCTGAAACAGCGAAGAAATCTTCGTCAAAACGTACAATTTGTCTGTCGATGGAATTCAAATAAGATTTTCCAACACTCAGATAATGAATAGCATCGAGGACATTTGTTTTCCCAACACCATTATTTCCAACGAAGCCATTTACCCCTTCGGAAAGTTCGAATTCCTTTTCAGAGAAAGACTTAAAGTTGAGAAGGTTTAAGGTTTTCAAAAACATAATTGTTGCGAATTTACAGTATATTTACCAGCCTTTTGCAAATGTGGTTAGTGCAACTTGTTTTGAATAAATCACGTTTCAAAAATCAAATCAACCCAAAACAATAGGATGATAAAATATATTTTTCTACCCATTTTCCTTACGACCGTTTGCTTCGGTTTTAAGTCTCAAATTGTAATTTCTAATACAAATGCAACTGTTGAAACTTTGTTGGGTGCTATGGTTGGAGGTGGATTAACAGTCACCAATCCAACCATTTCATGCGGGAATAACGCCTACGGTTCATTTACCAACGGCTCTACAACAAATCTAGGTATCGGTTCTGGTGTTATTTTATCAACAGGAAATTTAAATACATTGAACGGTCCAGTTAATCAAAACTGGAGTACACCACTTGGAGCGAACTGCAATAATCCATTGTTGACCAATTTGGATGAGGAGGCTACTTTTGATTGTTGTGTTTTGGAGTTTGATGTGGTTCCTACTTGTTCAACTTTAACCATTCGTTTTGTATTTGGATCTGAAGAGTATCCGGAATGGGTAAGTCAAGGTTTCAATGATGCTTTTGGTTTTTTTGTTACAGGCCCAAACCCTTCGGGAGCTGCATATAATAATACTAATGTTGCAACATTACCCAATAACACAACCATAGTTTCTATTGATAATGTTAATGCAAATTCTAACAACTCTTTTTATGTAACAAATACTGGGAATTCCAATACAAAATTAGATGGATTAACAACCGTTTTAACAAGGGATATTTCCGTTGTTCCTTGTCAAACTTATCGGTTTGTTTTGGCAATTGCCGATGCAGGAGATGGAGCATTTGATTCTGCCGTTCTTATTGACTTTTTAGATTGTACAACATCTTTGGACGTAGTGGCTTCCACAACTCCTGCAACATGCGCTGGAAATGATGGTACTGCGGGAGTTACAGCGAGTAATGGTGTACCTCCCTACACCTATACATGGGATACCAATCCCGTTCAAACAACAGCAACAATAACAGGTCTTGAACCAGGGACTTACACAGTTACCGTTGATGATAACGGACCTTGTACTTTACCTGTTGTTCAGACAATTACCGTTTTGGACGATGAATCTGCACCTGCATTATCAGTTAACACTCCTGTTCTTTGTATAGGTTCATCTGGAACTTTAACTGCAACTACCGGTGGCGGAGGAACTTATCTATGGTCAACTGGGGAAACAACTGAGAGTATTGTGGTTTCTCCTAGTGAAACAACGGTTTATTCTGTGACCTATGATGTGGGCGTTTGCTTTAGTGTGAGAACTGTAACAGTCGTAGTTACTACAGAAGTATTACCCACATTCACTCAGATTGGTCAACAATGTCAATACCGTACAGCACCAATTTTATTAAACCAATCAACAAATCAACCGTCAATTCAAGGTACTTGGAATCCACCAGTAATTGACACGCAAACACCTGGCGTACAAACCTATACTTTTACTCCAAACGCTGATCAATGTGCTTTTTCAACTACAATGGATGTTGAGGTAATACCAGAAATCGAAACAGTCTTTTTCCCAATTGATTCTCTGTGTGCGGGTGTTCCTTCTTTTAATCTACCAAGTTCCTCATCCAATACACCAACAATTTTTGGTTCTTGGAATATCAATCAAGTTATAACAACAACTCCTGGTAGTTACGATTATATTTTTACTCCAATTACAACTGCATGTGCTTCAAGAGACACTTTAAGGATTGTGATTAAACCTGTTCCAATTGTTACGACCGAACCAACTCAAGAGATTTGTCAAGGTCAAAATGCGTTGTTTACAGCCAATGTTTCAATACCGGGTGGTGAATTCATTTGGTCACCAGATGGACAAACGAACGATTCTATTGTCGTTTCGCCGAATAGCACAACAACCTATACAGTTACCTACACGCTGAATGGTTGTTCTGGAAATCCAGCTTCGGGAATCCTTACTGTCAACCCAAATATCCCCGTTTTTGCAGGTTTGGATACTGCTATTTGTATTGGAGATAGTATTACTTTGTTTGCTAACGGAACACCTATCATCAATTGGATAGATGGTTATGTTAATAATCAGGTTTTGTATCCTGAAATTACAACCACTTATATTGTTGAAGGAACAAGCGAAAATGGTTGCGTAACACAGGATTCTCGAGTTGTAACGGTCAACCCTCTACCAATAATTAATCCTGGACCAGAACAGACCGTATGTGTTGGATATCCAGTAGTATTAGAGGCAACTGGCGCAGGTGAAGGGGCAACTTATGTTTGGACAAACTTGGTTCAAAATGGAGTAACTTTTAATCCTTCTTCTACCAATACATACACAGTTACCGGTTTGGACGCCAATGGCTGTATCAATACAGCTTCTGTTACTGTTACTACCTTGCCTCTTCCGATTGCAAGTTTTACCGCAAGTCCAATGTCCGGTTACAGTCCCTTAAATGTTAGCTTCACTAATAATAGTTCAAATGCCAATAGCTATTATTGGGATTTTGGAAATGGTCAAAATGTTACAGTAACAACAAAAGCTTCCCAACAAATGACTTACATTACAGAGCAGCCTTATGATGCTTGGTTGTATGCATCAAATGGTTATTGTTCAGATTCTGCCACTATTCGAATTGACGTATTGTTTATGCCAGAAGTTTGGGCTCCGAATGTATTCTCACCAAATGATGATGATGTGAATTCCTACTTTAATATAAACACAGAAAATGTGGCTTCTTTGAATTTGCAGATTTTTAATCGTTGGGGAAATTTAATGGCAGAAGTAAATACAATTACAGGTGGTTGGGATGGAAAATCTCAATCTGGTGCGAATGCGACCGAAGGCGTTTACTTTTATAAATATAAAGCGATTGGTGTGAATGGCGAAGAATTAGAAGGACACGGATTCTTAACGCTTGTGAGATAATTTATATCCAAAAGGAATCATCCCTAAAAACAAAACAGCAACAATCCACCAATAAAAACTGGAATGCCAAGTTGTTTTTTGCTCCTTCGTTTTCATGTCTTTGAGGGTTAATACAACTGCATCCCGTTCTTCCTTGTTTTGCTCTTCAAGTAATGAAATTGTTTTCTCTAAATTCTTCAGTTGATTTTCGTCAATTTGAATTTTCAATTCATCGCGTTTAAACAACAACGCTTCTCGTTCAGAAATCAATAAACCATAGCGATGTGCAACTTGTTGGGCAGAATCAATGTAGGAAAATGAAAGTTGGTTGTCTGTGTCTAAATAAACACCAGCCATGTTATAATAGGCCTCATACATTCGATGCGGAAAATGTTCCTGTTTTCGAAGGGACAACACGTCCAAAAAACAATGAAGTGCAGCTTGAAAATCGTTGTTTGTGAAAGCAATTATTCCTTTATTCGTCAAAGCATTTACTTTTTGCTGAACACTGTTCGAAAGCAATGCATATTTCCATTGTTTTTCACAAAATTCCGAGGCTATTTCAAGATTATTTTGACTCAAATAAATATCGGCCTTCACTCCATAAGCATTGGCAACGGATTCAAATTTTTTAAGTCGTTTCGCTTCCTTGATGTAATGATTCAAAAGTGCTTGTGCCTTTTCCAATTTTTTCTGTTGAATGTACAATTTTGCCAAGTTAACTTCCGCTAAAATTGACAAACTAGGATTAACGGTTTCGTCTCCTGCACGCAATGAAGCTTTGTAATGTTCCTCAGCGGTGGCATAATCTCCTTGCAAAAAATACCCAATTCCAATATCGTTGAGTAGTTTGCAAACTTTTTCAAAATCACCCTTCGAAACATAATAGTATTTCACCTCCTTTAAAAAATCAATACCTGTTGAGGCTTGTCCTTTTTTAATGAAATAATTTCCAAACATCCATTTGCTGACCAATACGCCCTCTCTATCCTCTAATTCCTTGGAAATTTTGTTCATATACATTGCATTATTCCATAAAGAATCGGTATTCGTTCTTAAAAAATACTCCATTAAACGCAGGGCTTGTATGTGCCGAATACCGTTCGTAGGCGCGGAAATAAGTTGGTGACTCGTGGGAATAAAAGCTAGAAATTGCAAAGGAAAAAGTACGACTAGGAGTGTTTTGAAAAGTAAATTACGCAAATTGGAATATTTCATGAAGAATGTGCTCTTGGATAACTATGTTACACCGAAGGTAGTGAACTATACTTATTTTTGCAACAAATCATAAAATTATGTCAAACGCATTTTACAACGTTCCCATCGCCAAAAACGAACCGGTACGTGCCTATGTTCCAGGATCAGCGGAACAAGTTTCACTTTTGAACAAATACAAAGAAATGCTTTCGCAAGAACCTATCGATATTCCGATGTACATTGGTTCTGAAGAGGTTAGGACAGGAAATAAACGCCCGCTTGCGCCACCACACGATCACCAAAAAGTTATTGGTCATTATCACGCTGGCGACGCTTCACACGTTGAAAAAGCGATTGAAGCTGCTTTGGAAGCCCGCACAAAATGGGCTAAATTACCTTGGCAGGACAGAGCCGCAATTTTCTTGAAGGCAGCTGATTTGTTGGCAGGTCCTTTTCGCGATAAAATGAACGCTGCGACCATGTTAGCACAATCCAAAAATGTTTTTCAAGCGGAAATTGATGCAGCTTGTGAGTTGATTGACTTTTTCCGTTTCAATGTTCAGTACATGACCAAAATTTACCAGGACCAACCGGAATCTTTACCAGGCATGTGGAACCGCTTGGATTATCGTCCCTTAGAAGGTTTTGTTTTTGCTTTGACTCCATTTAATTTCACTTCCATTGCAGCCAATTTAAGTGCGGCACCAGCGATGATGGGAAATGTAGTTGTTTGGAAACCAGCGGCTACTCAAGTTTATTCTGCACAAATCATCATGGAAATTTTCAAAGCTGCGGGTCTGCCTGATGGAGTAATCAACATGGTTTTGGTTGACGGAAGTACAGCAGGAGATGTAATTTTCAAACACAAAGATTTCGCTGGACTTCATTTTACGGGTTCAACAGGAGTTTTCAGAAACCTTTGGCAATCCATAGGAAACAACATCGCCAACTACCGTTCTTACCCAAGAATTGTTGGTGAAACAGGAGGGAAAGATTTTGTGATAGCACATTCCTCTGCGAATCCTGCTGAAGTGGCAACAGCTTTGGCGAGAGGAGCTTTTGAATTCCAAGGGCAAAAATGTTCGGCAGCATCACGTGCTTACATTCCAGATAATATTTGGCCGGAGGTAAAACGAATTTTTGTGGAGCAAGTGAATTCTTTCAAAATGGGATCACCAGAAGATACGGGTAATTTCGTAAATGCGGTAATTGATGTTCGTGCTTTCGACAAAATAGCAGGTTATATCGACTACTGCAAAGCTCAATCGGATGCAGAAATTATCACTGGTGGAAATTACGATAAATCAGTGGGGTACTTCATTGAACCGACAACAGTTGTAACCACCAATCCGAAATTCAGAACGATGTGCGAGGAGATTTTTGGACCAGTTCTAACCATTTACGTTTATCCAGCAGCTGAATTTGAAGCGACTTTGGAATTGCTTGATTCAACATCAGATTACGCTTTAACCGGTTCAATTATGTCACAAGATCGTTACGCGATTCAATTGGCAACTGAGAAATTGGAAAATGCGGCAGGAAATTTCTACATCAACGACAAGCCAACAGGAGCAGTGGTTGGACAACAGCC
>CAZWSY010000032.1:17263-37855 GCA_964636775.1 uncultured Lishizhenia sp. | reverse complement strand
CATCGTCATTTTCTTGTTTATTTCCTTCCGTTCGTTGTGGGGTGTGATTGTTCCGTTGATTGTAATTGCGAGCGCACTAATTTGGGTGCTTGGCGGAATGGGCTTGTTAGATGTGCCAATGAACATTCTACTCACCACTTTACCATCCATCATGTTTGTGGTTTCTATGTCGGATGTGATACATCTTGTTTCGCGTTACATTGATGCCTTACGCGACAAACACACCGCCTACGAATCGATTTGGATTACCGTTAAGGAAGTTGGGTACGCTACATTTTTAACCTCCTTCACTACATCTGTCGGATTTGGAACCTTGTATTTTGTGAATGTTGAACCTGTTAAAATCTTTGGTTTAGTAATCGCTGTTGGGGTTTTAATTGCTTATTTGCTTTCAATAGTTTTACTTCCGATACTTTTTTATTACACGAAACCACCGCGGTTAATTGAAAAAGGTGACGATTCCTATTGGCGAAAAATGCTTCCAAAATGGCACGAATGGAATTTAAAAAACAAGTGGAAGATTATTGGCTTTTATGTTGTGGTGACTGTGGTATCGCTGATTGGAATGTCGCAATTGAAAACCGATAATTTAATCATGGACGACATTCGTGACGATGATCCAATAAAAGTTGATTTCAATTTTCTCGACACTCATTTTGGCGGTTTTCGACCTTTCGAATTGGTAGTTACCGTAAAGGACACCAACGAAACGGTATGGAAAAAAGAGCACCTGGAATCCATGCAAAAAATTGAAAAATACCTTCAGAAAGATTTTGGTGTGGAGTTGAAAGGTTCGATTGTTCAGTCTATCAGTGTTTTAAATCGCTCAGCGAATGCCGGTAATCCCAAGTATTTTAAAGTTCCAGACGACCAAAGAAGCTTAAGTCGCTACAGAAGGTTTTTGAAAATAGCTGGACAAGGCAAATTAATTCGTTTAATGGTGGATTCAACAGAGCGAGTAACAAGAATTACGGGTGGGATTCCAGATTGGGGAAACAACAAAGTGACCGCTAAAAATGAAGCCTTAATGAAATTCATTAAAACCAATAACTTAGATAAAGATTTGAATTTCAGGCTTACAGGATCTGCTTATTTGTTGGACAAAAACATAACTTATCTTTCAAAAAGCCTGATTAATGGTTTGGCTTTATCCATCCTAATTGTGGCTATTCTTATGGGTTTACTCTACAAGTCTTTTACAGTATTGGTAATCTCAATCATTCCAAACATTATTCCACTTATGATAATTGCGGCAATAATGGGATTTACTGGATTAGAAATAAAAACAAGTACCTCCATAATTTTCACCATCGCTTTTGGTATTGCAGTTGATGACACAATACACTTGCTTAGTAAATTCAAACTTGAATTAGGACGAGGACTCGGTAAAGATGAAGCTTTAAAAAACGCCTTTAATGTAACTGGAAAAGCAATGATTTTAACCACACTAATTCTGTGTAGTGGCTTCATGCTCCTACTATTCTCTGATTTTAACGGCACATTTTTTATGGGTTTACTTCTGAGTTTAGCCTTGTTGTTTGCCTTGTTGCTTGATTTAACTTTACTCCCAGTTCTTTTAATGATATTTTATAAGGAACCAAAAGTAAAATCAGTTGAGGAACAAGAGTGAGTATAGAAGAGATAATACAACTGTTGTAGAGGAAACTCAATATACCTTTTTTAAAAAACAACTCTTCGTAATTAATTTTACAAAAAATTGATTATCAATAAAATAAATGAAGTCTAAATAATAAAAAAAGGTTAACTCATTAATTTGTCAATGTATCAAATGAGCAAACTTTCCGGAATCAATTTGACAAGCCTATTGACTTCTTAAAGTTTTACTCAAAATCCAATTTTTTCCATTGGATGGGATAATCAATTTTTACTTCTTTTTTGTGATTGATTATTTGAAGACGAATCGTTTCAGTTTTGAAATCGATCAAAAGTTGACCGTAGTGATTTTCCATGACTGGCCCTGCTATGCGCTTTGAATTTGGAGTAGCAAAGTCCCAAGTTTGAGTCAATCCACTTGAAGTAAGGTCATAAATGGGGTAGGTTTTTTCATTGATGAATTTGGATAGCTCTCCATAATGCACATCTCCCGAAATGAAAATGACACTTTTTGCACGCGTTCGTTGAATAACATCCAACATTTTTTCTCTTTCTCGGGGAAAATTTGCCCAAGCTTCATATCCGTTATAAGAAATGCCGAATTGTGTACTTGAACATATAATTCTCAAGTCAGCTTTATTTCTTAATTGAGCTTCCAACCAACGCCATTGTGCAGCACCCAGTAATGTAGAGTCTTGTGACAAAATCGGTGCATAATCCAGCTTGTAATTAAAAATGGTGTCCGCTTTAAAGGTACTGTCAATGTGTCTTAGTTCGTCACGAAAAGTTCTGGTATCCAGTAAAATAATTTGAATTTTCCCTTCTTTTGTTTCAATTATTTGTGAAGTATAAATTCCTGGTCTTTCACGGCGTTGAGAAATCTCTGGTTCACCAAAAAAATCGAGAAATAACTTTTTAGATTGTTCCTTAAATGGATAATTTTTTCCTGCATCGTTTTCTCCGAAATCATGATCATCCCAAGTAGCAAGAATAGTCGTTGCTTTTTTTAAAGCCTTAAAGTTTTTGTTTTTGGCGAGTTTGTCGTATTTGGCTTTCATTACTGCCATATCTCTTGTGTCTCCGTAAATGTTGTCTCCCAAATAAATGAAATAGTCTGGTTTTGATTTGGCGATAGTTTTTAAAATAGAGAGTGGTTTATCCTGATGACCGCAAGACCCGAACGCAATTTTTAAAGGTTTTTGACCATAAGCGTAAATGGAGGAAAGCAATAGGAGGAAAGCAGTGAAGAGTGATGAGAGAAAAGTGAAGAGTGATGCTCTTAGCTTACCGAAGGGTGAATAATGAATAATGGAGAGTGGAAAGTTAAGAACTGAAAACTGAAAATTAAAAATACTTACCGACTGAAAAGTAACGTAATGTGAGAAAGGGAAGAATTGAAGGATTTGAGAAAAAATTTGGGATGGAATTGACAATAACTGCCATATAAATTCGAAAGTTAAGAATGAGGGTTTGCGTAAATAGTCAGGTAATTTGAGCATGCTAGTAAGGAAGTATTTCTTTTGGATGTGGAAAAATTGAATGAAAAAAGTTAGTTCTCTTGTTTAGTAATACATCTTGATGGTGAAACTCTTGTCCTTATTCAAATTCGTGGAACAATCATAAAACGAAGGAATCGACAGTTTAGGACGAATATTATTGGAGAAAGCATAAGCCTCTGTTGGAATTCCTAAGAAATTTTTGTCACATACTTTATTGTTGTTTTCATCGTGAAAAAGACAGACGGCGTATTCTCCTTCCTCCAAATATTTGAACTCATGAATTAATTCATTTCCCTCAGGTTTTATACGAACTATACGGTAGGTTTGTCCCACTTTAGCAAATTTATTGGGGTCTTTGTAAAGTGCAATTTCTATCACACCTCGTTGATTTTCGATTCCCGTAATTTTAACAGTTAAGGTGTGGTGCTCTTTACGAGCATTTTGTTGAGAAAGTCCATTCAGCACAATCGTCCAGCACAACGCAAGTAGTAGTATCCATCGCATAAGCTGAGATTTTAAGGTTTAGAAATCGGTTTTAAAAATTTTGTCCATCCAAACAAAAGTTGAAGAATAATTCCCCGTCAATTTTGCATGGTGATCATCGTGGTGACGAGTTTTACTAATCAACGGAATCTTGCTTAAAATAGGTAGCTCTAAATCCGAATGAATATGTATTTCATGCAAATTTCGAATCAATCCAAAAATTAAGAACGCATAAACATTGATTGGCATTACAATCATTATCAACAAAAAACCAAAAACTACGCCAAGCATACCCAACATCCATTCAAGGGGGTGTGCATAGAGGTATTCCAAGGGAAAAGGAGTGGTTGCCCGGTGGTGTATAGAATGAATGTGTTTTAAAAGAAATTTATTTTCGTGCATGGCGCGATGCATAAAATAAAACCAAACGTCATCAATAATAAAGGCAAATAGTACTTGTCCGCCAATAATCCAAGTGGAAGTCCATTCGGTTTCTAAGAAATCGTAAAGAAAGTATGCACCACTTCCAGACATAGCCAGAAGCACCACAAAATTGAACAAGAACAATGGCATTCGTTGCTTGAAAATTCCGTCTTTATAGGCTTTAGTTTGTATTCTAAAAGGTTTAAAAGTGACTGTTTTCAATACAATCATACTGTAAATCAACCCAATAAAATTGGAAAAAAGTAAAACCCCAACGGTTAATAAAGCTACAGTTTCACGACTCATGGTCTAATTGCAAATAAGTTATACATAGGCGTTTCCTCCAATCCTTTCTCGCGCTCAGCATACAAATTGGTAATTCCTTTCGAAGTAAGTAAACTCTTCACTTTATCTAAGCGTCCGTCCAAATCATGAACTTCAATCACCAAGGATTTGATTATTGGCCAGTGTTGGTCTTTAATTCCTTGTAGAACGGACCATTCAGCGCCTTCACAATCAATTTTGAGTAAATCAATTTTCGAAACATTTTGTTCTTCAATTACTTGCGAAAGTGTGCGGAGTTGACAAGTAACTTTTTTGCTGCCTTTCACCAATTGTTTGGCAATAATTCCAGCAAAAGCGGTTGGAATCCATTTCATCCACGCCATTCCCTCCGGTGGATTTTTCATTGTTCCTTTCACAGCATCACGAAAAGCGGTTGGATTTTCTTCCCAATGTTCTGGGTGTAGTGTGGAGAGTGCAGGTGTATTTGGGAAATAAGTGAAAGTTGCTTGACTTGGTTCATTGGAAACCCCGTGTTCTAAAACGGTGATTCGATTATCCCCGAAAGAACTTGCGTTTTTTCGAAGGCACGCAGCGATTTCCGGTATAGGTTCAAAACAGAAAGCACGCACATTTTTGGCTTTTTGAATTGCACGAACGCCAAAAACACCAATGTTCGCTCCCACATCAAAAACAACATCGTTGTCACTGATTTTTATGCCGTGCTGAAGATATCCATCCACATGATGATCGAGCATTTTAGCTTCTGGAGCGCGTAAACAGTAGATTGGTTTTCCGTCGAGTAAAGTGGTTTTTCTCATAGTAAAAAGTTCCTAAAAATAATTAAATTTTGGGTAGGTATCATTTGTAGTATTAATGTAGTGATTATACGAAATGGAACACCAGCTAATTATGCTTTAGCGTAAGGTGAAGTTAAACTTCAATCAGATTTTTCTTTTCAGTATTTGTACACTACAACTATCTACTAGAGTTTAAACCGCTTTTTTATAAGAATCTTCTATTTTCTCGCCACGGCGGATTTCAACATTGCGCATTCAGTTTTTCACTCTTCCCCCTTCGACTTCGCTCATTACAGCGCAGGCTTCATTCGCTCTTCCCTCAAATCTTATTCCCCAACCGCAATTGATGTTAATACTACTCCAACCAAAAACAAACCACCAAGGAAGCCTCCAAATCCAGTCAATTTGCTATTATATCCCATGTTCGACATTTGATTGAGTAATTCATTCGGATTAGTTTTGGTTTCAACTGTTTCTTTCAAATAAAACGAATGGTCGAAATAACGCGCTTTAGTCATGGACTCATCACTGTAAATTGTCAGGAAACTTCTGAAATTCAATGGGGAATCGAACTCAGAATAAACAATTTTCTTCCCGTTATTAGAACCAAAATTTGTAATGACATCAGTTTTTTCAGCTTTCAAATCACTTTTAATCCATGTCGGCTGTACTAACAAAGTGGAATACACAATTTTTGATTTCGGTGGCACAAAACTTATTTTTTCATCCCGATAAATTGTTCCTTGAGTGCTTGAATATTCACTTGTAACTCTGCCTCTTCTTTGCACTTGGACACCGGTTGTTTGTGCTGTGAATTGAGCGTTGTCGTTGAAATACGCAAAACGTTGATCCTTTATAATTAAAGCTGACTTGCTCCAATCAACGTACAATGGTTGACTTAATTTATTGAATACGACCACTTCAACAGGGATGTTGTCGCCAAAAAAGCGATAAGAAATCTTTAAACTATCATTTTCATAAACCAAATCGTTTTCCTCATTAAGTAGTTGACCGCCAAAACTCGCATATTGATACTTTACACAAGAATTAAGGGAAAGTAAACCGAACAAAAGAACGAGGTAAACGAAAGATAACTTCCTTGTTTTATTTAAGGTAAAAGCAAAAATATGTTTCATAAACAAAAGAAATTAGAGAAGCGTGTACTTGAAAACCGAAAAGGAATTCGTGTGTTTTTCGTCCTTTTCTTGACTGAAAAGTAATTCTTTTTTCCAGTTATTTGTATTGAATTCTGGGAAAAACGTGTCTGCGCCAAAAATGCCTTCAATATGTGTAATGAACATTTCCTTCACAACTTGCGCTTCTAATGCCATTTTATAAATTTCCCCACCTCCAATAATAAAAAGTGTGCGCTCACTTTCATTCTCAAAATGTTTCAAACAATCGTTTAAGTCATGAAAAACTAAACAGTTCTCTGCGCTGAAATTTTTATTTCGTGTCAAAACAACATTCTCTCTACCCGGTAAAGGGCGGAATTTTTCGGGAATGGAGTCATAATTTTTACGACCCATTACCACGATTTGACCTTTCGTTGTGGTTTTAAAAAAATTCATATCAGCGGGTAAATGCCACATCAAATCGTTGTTTTTTCCAATTCCACGTTCGGCGTCCATTGCCACGATAAGGGAAATTTTTGTCATACAGCTACTTCTGCTTTAATGTGTGGATGTGGGTCATAACCAATTAGTTCAAAATCCTCGAACTTGAACTCGAAAATGTCTTTCACCTCTGGATTTATTTTCATCGTTGGAAGCGGTCGGAATTCCCTACTTAACTGCAAATGAGTTTGTTCAATGTGATTCAAATACAAGTGGGCGTCTCCCAAAGTATGAACGAAATCCCCAACTTCTAAATCACAAACTTGCGCCATCATCATGGTTAAAAGAGCGTAGGAAGCAATATTAAAAGGAACACCTAAAAATGTGTCTGCACTTCGTTGGTAAAGTTGACAAGAAAGTTTCCCATCCGCCACATAAAACTGAAAAAACGCGTGGCAAGGTGGTAATTTCATGTTTTCAATTTCACCAACATTCCAAGCTGAAACAATTATTCTTCGCGAGTCGGGTGAGTGTTTTAGTTGCTTTACTACCTGTGAAATTTGATCGATGTGTCGTCCGTCTGCTGTTGGCCAACTTCTCCATTGATACCCGTAAACTGGACCGAGATTTCCATGTTCATCAGCCCACTCATCCCAAATCGATACTTTGTTTTCCTTAAGGTATTGAATGTTTGTATCTCCTTTTAAAAACCACAACAATTCGTGAATGATTGAGCGAAGATGTAATTTTTTGGTGGTAACTAACGGAAAACCCTCTTGAAGATTAAAGCGCATTTGATGTCCGAAAACGGAAATCGTTCCCGTTCCTGTTCTGTCTTCCTTTTTCACTCCTTCGGTCAGGATGCGTTGAAGTAAATCGTGGTATTGTTGCATAATGGGAGAATTGGGTCAAAGATAGGGTAAAGTTTTTGGAGTGGGGTTACCGTTTTGACAAGGTTCATTTGGGTCTTTAAACGGTGAAGTGTTTTTGGTCGTTTCGGGAGTAGTGAACCTATCCACTGAAAGGTAAAACTTAGAAGTTGGTTATTTCCGCTGTGTTGGAAGCAAATTAAATTACTCCTCGAACATCAATTCAAAAATACAACCTTTGGGTATGTTATTCTTGAACGTGAGTTTAGCGTTCATTAAAGTTGCAAATTCCTTTACAATGTATAAACCTAAACCGCTTCCTTTTGCAATTCTTGTTTCTTCATTACCCGAACGGAAGAACTTTTCGAATATTTGTGCTTTATCCTCCTCGGAAATTCCAGGACCTTCATCAGAGACTCCGAAAGTGAATTGCCCGTCTGCGGCACGACAAAATAAAGTGATTTTTGCATCAGTTCCTGCATACTTTATAGCATTGTCGATAAGGTTAGAAAGAATCGTTTCAATCAAAAATGAATCAGCAAAAAGTTCCGCATCATTTTTTAGGTCAAGAAATAAGAAAGGTTGTGTAACACGTTTGTGGTAACGATTGACAATTCGATTTGCTAATTCTGAAAACTGAAAATGATCTTTTATCGGTTTGAGCGCATTATTTTCCAGTCTTGTGGCGTTGAGAATATTTTCGATTAGTCTTTCTAATCGTTCATTTTCTTCAAGTGCTTTTTCGGTGATTTCTTCCCGTTTTTCAGTCGGTAGGTTACGCTTATTTAAGGTCTGTAAAAACAATTTAGTGGACGCAATTGGTGTTTTTAATTCATGTGTAACAGACAGCAAGAAATTAGATTGACGTTGGGAGAGCTGTACTTCTTTTTGAATTGAACTTCGGATTTTCCAAATACCCAAAATTAAGAGCAGTAAAAACACCGACCCTTCACCAACAATCATCCAAACCCTTCTGCTTACGTTGTTTCCAATCGGATCGGTTAATTGAGTAAGCTGAATTAAATGATAACCCCACCAAATAAATTGCAAAAACACGTAGGCACTCAGTACATAAAAAAGCAAGTTAGTTTGTTTACGCATAGTGCGAAGTTAATTTATTTGACTGTAAGGTCGGTCGCGCAACAGATTTGGGAATGGAATTAAGACCTTATTAATGGCATGTATTACCGCTAGAGTGAGAGTGTTAAGTTAGCGCATGTATATCAAAAAACGCTGCGGCAAAATCAGGAAGTGAAATTGTATTTTTTGTTAGCACATTACTTCTTCAGAACGCCCATTTTCTTCAGAGAAATTTGGCGAAAAAACATCTGATGGAAACGAAATAAATGTCTTTGTAAATTTAATTTCTCTAGTTGTTTTTAAGCCGAGTTTTGTTGATTATTGTTCTTTAAAAATGTAAACTAAAATATTCCAAAAATGTAAAATGAAATAGTCTAAATATGTAAAGTAAAATACTCAAAAAATGTAAAGTAAATGGTTCTAAAAATGTAAAATAGGTTTAGTTTATTAATTGTAAAAACATGTAATACAAATAGATAAATAATTTTTTAGATGTGATGGTTTTAAGATAATTTGCATTAAGATAAACAGCAAATATTTTGGTAATTTTAGTGGTAAAATAAATTTGAATTAATGTAAGATGATTTTGTTTAAAAATGTAAAGTAAAAAGCTCTAAATTTGTAAAGTAAAAAGCTCAAAATATGTAAAGTATTTTGTTTAATTTGTAATTATGAACGATAGAAATTCTTATATACAACGAGCGACAGATGAGGAGTTAGTGCGAAAATTAGATGCTGCGGGTGCCTTGTTAATTCGAGGTATGAAAGCTTGTGGAAAAACAGAGTCTGCAAAACAGTTTTCAAGTAGCTTTTTACCGCTTGATCAAGATCCGCAAGTACCACTTTTAATGGAAACCGCACCGCAGCGTTTGTTGCAAGGTAAAACACCTCGGCTTATTGATGAATGGCAGGAGTATCCTAAAATCTGGAATTACATTCGACATGAGGTAGACGATAGAAAATTGTCGGCGCAGTTCATTTTAACGGGGTCGGCAAATCCGAATGAAACCATAAAAATGCACTCTGGCGCTGGACGATTTACTATTCTAGATATGCGCACGATGAGTTGGCAAGAAATGGGCTTTTCGTCGGGTAAAGTCAGTTTGAACGATTTGTTTGACGGAAAAAAAATTAACATCGTCGATGAGCCAACCGACTTGGAATTTATTGTTGAACGCTTGATTTACGGTGGTTTTCCGTCTTTAATTGGGAAAAGTTTACGTCAAGCTACAGATCTAAACCGCGCTTATGTGGATTTGTTGGCAGAAGTGGACATGAGTAGGGTTTCGGATGTCAAGCGAGACCCAATAAAAGTTAGAAATGTCCTGCGTTCATTGGCGCGAAATTCGGCTACCTTAGTTGAAATTACGAATTTGGAGACCGACATTCGCGAGAAGGAATTTAGGGATATTTCACGTCCAACGATTTACGATTATTTAGACGCGCTTGACCGCTTGATGGTTACAGAAAATCAACCAGCGTGGAATACTCATGTTCGGTCGTCTTCATCTTTGCGTAAATCAGCAAAACGTCACTTTTCGGATGTGGCTTTGGCGGTGGCTGCTCTTGGAATTGATAAAAAAGCCTTGCTCAATGACCTTCGTTTCACGGGTTTTTTATTTGAGTCGATGGTTGTTCATGATTTGCGAATTTATGCACAAGTAAACGATGCAAAAGTGTTTCATTATCGCGATTCGAGTAACTTGGAAGTAGATGCCATTATTCAAAAACAGAACGGTGATTGGTCGGCTTTTGAAATCAAATTAGGTACTGGACAAATTGAAGAGGCGGCAAAGAGCCTTCAGAAATTTGCATCCATCATTGACAACGAAAAAGTACCGCCACCAAAATCGCTAAACATCATTACAGGAACTGGATTTAGTTATACCCGAAACGATGGAATTAACGTGATTTCAATGGCGTCTTTAGGGAAGTGAAAACTAAATTCTACATCACTATGTTTATGATTTTCCCCGGAACGATAATGAATTTCTTAGGAGTTTTACCTTCCAACCATTTGATTGTGTCAGGATTCGCCATCACTTGTTCTTGAATTTGTTCGATGCTTAAATCCAAAGATAGGTTTAAAACAAAACGCATTTTTCCGTTAAAAGAAACTGGGTAATTGTAAGCTGATTCCACCAAATGTGCTTCGTTGAAGATTGGATAAGACGCATCATTCAAAGAACCTTCTGCATATCCCAATTTCGACCAAATTTCTTCAGTTACGTGCGGTGCATACGGTGCCATCAAAATCGTTAATTGTTCCAAAATGTGACGATTGTTGCATTTTTGGTCGGTCAATTCGTTGACACAAATCATAAAGCTGGAAACCCCGGTATTGAATGAAAAACGATCCAAATCGTCACGCAATTTCTTGATGGTTTTGTGCAAGGTTTTCAACGCATCTTTCGTTGGTTCCGCATCGTTCACTTCAAAATTTCCGTTCAAGTGGAACAAGCGCCAGTATTTTTTCAAGAAACCGTGAACGCCAGTAATTCCTTTGGTATCCCAAGGTTTGGTTTGCTCCAATGGTCCCAAAAACATCTCGTACATACGCAAAGTGTCCGCTCCGAATTTTTCTACTAATTCGTCGGGGGTTTGAACGTTGTATTTGGATTTAGACATTTTTTCAACTTCATGCCCAACCTTATAATTTTGCCCAACTAAACTAAAATCAAATTCATCAGCTATATAACCTAGCCAATCCTTCAATTCATCAATTTTAACCTCGCTTGAGGAATTCACCAAAGACACAGAAATGTGATAAGGTCTAAGGTTATTCTTGCTTATTGAATCCAAATCAATGTATAGCGAATCATCTAAATAATCACTTTTATTCAAGTCTTCAATAAGTTTATCGATTTCATCAAAACTCCCCTCATTCAAACTATCATATATTTCTTTTGAAACTACAACTTGCCAAGGTAAAGCTGCCATAGAATGCGTACCAGTAATTTCGGGCTTTTGTTTTACTTTAAGACTCAAAATATACATAAATGCACTTGTACCCAAAATCATACCTTGATTGATCATTTTTTGGAACGGTTCTTCAAACGGAATGTAGCCTTGGTCGAACAAGAATTTTGTCCAGAATCGAGCGTACAACAAATGTCCGGTTGCGTGTTCTGAACCTCCAATGTATAAATCCACGTTTTTCCAATAATCCACTTTTTCTTTGCTCACGAATTCGTTTTCGTTTTTCGGATCCATATAGCGCAAGAAATACCACGAACTTCCCGCCCATCCTGGCATCGTGTTGAATTCCATTCGGTCGCCTTTGGCATAATTCCAAGCCGATTTTTCAGCGCGTGCTAAAGGTGGTTCGCCGTCTTCCGTTGGCAAGTATTTATCCACTTCAGGCAATTCAATCGGCAAATGTTGATCGTCCACCAAGTAAGGCACTTCGTCTTTGTAATACACTGGAAACGGTTCGCCCCAATAACGCTGACGAGAGAAAACGGCATCGCGCAAACGGTAATTAACTTTGCCAGAACCCACGTTAGCCTTTTCAATCTCTTGAATTGCTTTTTTAACCGCCTCCTTAACGGACAGACCATTTAAAAAGTCGGAATTCATTAATGTACCTTCTTTTTCCGTCCAAGCTGCTTCATCACGATTAAAATCATGAGTCGGTATAATGACTTGTGTACGATCTAGTCCAAAATGTTTGGCGAATTTGAAATCACGTTCGTCATGCGCAGGAACTGCCATAACTGCACCTGTTCCATAGCCCACCAACACGTAATCGCCAATCCAAACTGGAATTGATTTTCCGGTAAAAGGATGTTTAACAAAAGCTCCAGTAAATACACCACTTATCGTGTTAACATCAGCTTGACGTTCGCGCTCACTTCGCGCTTTTGTTTTTTGAATATACGCTTGAACCTCATCCCGTTGTTCTTCAGTGGTTATAGTACCAACTAATTCGTGTTCAGGTGCAAGCGTCACAAACGAAACACCAAAAATAGTATCTGGTCGTGTTGTAAATACTTCGATTTGTTTGTCGTGACCAATTAATGGGAAGCGAACAGATGCGCCCTCACTTCTTCCAATCCAATTGCGCTGAGTTTCTTTAATGCTTTCTGTCCAATCAATCGTCTCTAATCCATCTAATAGGCGTTGGGCGTAGGCTGTAATGCGCATACTCCATTGTTTCATTCGCTTCCTTTCAACTGGGTGACCACCACGTTCAGAAACACCATTCACAATCTCGTCATTGGCCAACACGGTTCCTAATGCTGGGCACCAATTGACAAAGGATTCACCCAAGTAAGCCAATCGAAAATGCATGAGAATATCGAACTTTTTCTTGTCGTCAAAGTTTTTCCATTCTTCGGCAGTAAAGGGCAAAACTTCCTTTTCAATGTCACCTGTAAGAATTTTGGAATCAATTCCTGATGAACCGTTTTTTTCAAAAATCGCAATTAATGTATCAATATGCTCGGCTTTGTTGGACATTGGATTATACCACGCATTAAACAATTGCTTGAAAATCCACTGTGTCCATTTGTAATATTCTGGTGAAGAAGTACGAACCTCACGCGACCAATCGTAGCAAAAACCGATTTTATCAAGTTGCGTACGGTAACGAGCAATGTTCTCTTCTGTTGTGATTGCAGGATGTTGCCCCGTTTGAATTGCATATTGTTCCGCTGGCAAACCAAAAGAATCGTAGCCCATTGGATGCAACACATTGAAACCTTGCAAACGTTTGTAACGGGCATAAATATCCGAAGCGATATATCCAAGTGGGTGACCAACGTGTAAACCAGCGCCCGACGGATAAGGGAACATGTCTAAGACATAAAATTTCTCTTTATTAGGATCTTCTGTTACTTTATATGTTCCAAGTTCAGCCCATTTTTGGCGCCATTTATTTTCGATTGAACGAAAGTCGTATTCCATGATTTGTAAAAAATGAGGTGCAAAGATAGGGTATAGTTGAGAACTGAAATCCGCAGTGGCGGAGAAAATGAAGTTCGATACCCAGTGCTACATTGTGACACATTTAGCTTGCCGGAATGAGTCGAAGGGATAAACATTGAAAAATCAAAAGTGAAGCCTTCTATGTATTGAGCAAGCCGCATTGAGCGTATCGAAATGAGAGAAGCCGAAAAGCGTTGCTTTAAACGGATACGAAGGGGTGACTAATTGAAAATTTTTATTCACCAATGTAGACTGAACAACTGGTAAGCATTGTCATGTCTGAAAAGTCAAGTCCTTGGTGGTAAACAGTAATCACCCGCTTGGAGGAGAAGGACGATGAATGAAAAAAAATAGCTCAATTCAATTAAATAGTAGTTGGCAAACTTATCCAAAGTTTTGACCTATGTCACCTACTTTTGTGCTTGAAAAAAGCCAATAAAAATTTAACAACCTCCAAAAATCACCTCTGTTCCAACACATTTTAAAACCCCAATTTCTTTAGGATCGTTAGAAAGGAAAATGTAATACTGGTCCGTGTTTCGTAAA
This sequence comes from uncultured Lishizhenia sp., assembly GCA_964636775.1. Lineage (GTDB taxonomy): Bacteria > Bacteroidota > Bacteroidia > Flavobacteriales_D > Crocinitomicaceae > UBA952. Next base: position 23,774 of record CAZWSY010000032.1, on the reverse strand, counting down.
ACAAAATCAGGGAATTCGTCTCCATCAAGAAAACCGCAAAAGGTCAAAACAATCTTTGGTAATTCATACTCATGGAATGTTGGTACCTTCATAAGAATTTGTTCAGTTAAAACACCCGAACCATCATCGCATTGTAGCAGCAATTTGTAATCACGGATCCCTTCCATTCCATTTTCACTGACTTCTGACCCTGTCGAATAAACTTTAAAACGTTTATTTCCAGCTACAAATGATTTAGATTCATTGGGTAGAAAGGTGAGGTTGATAGGCAAAAGGGATGCTATTTTTCCATTCCTCATTCCAAAAATTGGGTTTAAGGTGAGAAAACAATTTTCAGACGGTGAAACAACGGTCTTTATTCCTGTAAAAGGACCCTTTTCATTATCAGTAATGGGATCAAATTCACGTTTAAACTTCATTGAAACGGGTAATATTTCAATTTCATTTTCCGAAAGTTGAAACAATCCTACCCACGATTTTCTATTCTTCAAGTTTTTCAATTCTTCCGTGTCATGTCCGCTTTGATTAGGTAAAACAACATAAGTCAATGTTTTAAAACCATACGGAATCTGCTCCTCATCAATATCAGATATTTCACTTTGTAAACGCTCTTCGACACTGTTGGAATCAACATAATTTAAATTCACCGCTTTTGCTTCTTCTCCTCTTTCTTCGCCATTAGCACCACAAGAGACAACACTTAAAGCAAAAATGAACATTGAAAGGAGCGTCAATGTATTATTTAAGAATTGGATAGTCACGTTAATTTGCATATTTTAATTAGATCTATATTTTAAAGTTGAGTTACATAAATTAAGAAACCGTATTTCAAAAAGCACCAATTTGTGAACTGTGAAAATTAATTTTCGAATTAACTCCCCTTGCCCTCAAATACAAGAACAAAAATGTTCAAATACGCTTTAAAAGCCTAAAAATTCGAAACAAAAAAATGCGTCATTGTTTCTTCAAAAACTAAAAGAACAACGACGCACATATTAAAAGTTAAATTTTGAGAACTAAACCATACTTCCCTCTATTTCAGCATCCAAGTAATCTTGAACAATATCAATCGCATTATCGATTACATCACTTAAAGCCACGATAAAGGTTCCTTCTTTTGCCAGTGAAATAGCGTGTTTGATTGCTTCGACTTCCAGTTTAACTACTTCGTAAGTTACACCTGTTCCTGCTTCAGCAATTCCCTCTAAAATCAAACCAACGATTTCTTGCTCTGTCCGTCCGCGAAGGTGTTTTTCCTGACGAATTACAATGTGATCGAACATTCGAGCCGCAATTCTTGCACACTCTCTAATGTCTTCGTCTCTGCGGTCGCCAACTCCTGAAATGATTCCAATTTTACGCGTTGCATCCACCGATTTCATGAAGTCTTCAATTCCTCGATAACCGTTTGGATTATGGGCAAAATCAATCATTACCTTGAATTTGGAGAATTCAAAAATATTCATTCTACCTGGAGTTTGAGCCGCACCAGGAAGGAAAGTAGCCAAAGACTGACGAATGTCCTCCGTTTTGAATCCGTACAAATAAGACGCTAAAGTTGCTGCGAGTACATTGGCAATCATGAATTTAGCTTTTCCATTCATAGTCAAAGGAATGTGTGTAGCTCTGTCAACGCGGAATTTCCAGTCGCCGCGTTTGATAGTAATAAATCCATTTTCGAAAATTGCTGCAATGCCACCGGCTTTACAATGTTCAACAATCGCAGGTGCATTTTCATCCATACTGAATAAGGCAACATTGCACTTCAAGCTTTTCGCGATTTCCAAACAATTTTCGTCTTCACCATTTAAAACTGCCCAACCGTCCTTTTTCACTGAATCAACCACCACGGATTTTACTCTTGACAAATCCTTCAAATCGTGGATGTCGCTTATGCCAAGATGATCTTCTTGAATGTTGGTAATTACACCAATATCACAACGACTAAAACCAAGTCCAGACCTTAAAATTCCTCCTCGTGCAGTTTCCAGTACAGCGAATTCAACCGTTGGGTCTTTCAAAATATATTCCGCACTAATTGGACCAGTTGTATCCCCTTTTTCCAATAAATGGTTCTGAACGTAAATTCCATCCGAAGTTGTAAATCCAACTCTGAACCCATTGTTTTTAACGATATGTGCAATAAGGCGAGTGGTGGTCGTTTTTCCATTCGTTCCAGTTACAGCAATAATTGGAATACGCGAAGGTTTTCCAGGAGGATAAAGCATATCAATCACAGGAGCGGCAACGTTTCTCGGCAGACCTTCTGAAGGCGCAAGGTGCATACGGAAACCTGGTGCAGCATTCACTTCCAAAATAACTCCACCGTTTTCTTTCAAAGGCTGAGTTAAGTTTTCTGCCATAATATCGATTCCACAAACATCTAATCCAATTACACGAGAGATGCGCTCTGCCATGAAAATATTCTCAGGGTGCATGAGGTCCGTGACATCAATTGAAGTTCCGCCTGTGCTTAGATTCGCAGTAGATTTTAAATAAACAATTTCACCATTTTGTGGAACTGTATCAAGCGTGTATCCCAGTTTATCTAACAATTCCTCTGTATCGCGGTCAACAGTAATTTCAGTCAAAACGTTTTCGTGTCCATAACCTCTTCTCGGATCTTTATTGGTTTCATCAATTAAGGTTTGAATAGAATCTAATCCGTTTCCAACTACATGAGCAGGTACGCGTTGAGCAGCAGCAATCACTTGATTATCAATTACCAAAACGCGGAAATCAAAACCAGTAATAAACTTTTCAACAATAACTCGACGGGAATACTTTTTGGCGTAGTGTAAACCCGCAACAGCATCTTCCCAATTTTGAACATTAATGGAAGCACCCTTTCCGTGATTTCCGTCCAAAGGTTTTATAACGATTGGATAACCAATTGATTTAATTGTGTCTTCCAAGTCTTCTTCATCCACACAAATTGAACCTTTCGCAACAGGAATCGAGGCCGCATCCAACATTTTTTTAGTTTGTTCTTTGTTGCAGGCAATATCAACGGCAATGTTGCTTGTTTTACAAGTGATTGTTGCTTGAAAACGCATTTGATTAACACCATACCCTAATTGTACGAGTGAATTTGTTCCTAACCGAATCCAAGGTATATCGCGTGCAACTGCCTCATCAACAATACTTCCGGTTGAAGGACCAAGACGAACATCCTCACGAATTTCTCGCATTTTCTTGATATCAGCTTGTAAATCGTATTCTTCGCCATTGATAAGTGCTTCGGCAATTCTAACGGATGCTTCAGCTGCGTATATTCCAACTTTTTCTTCGATGTAGTTAAAAACAACGTTGTAAACGCCAGGGGTTTTAGTTTCTCTAGTACGCCCGAATCCCACATCCATTCCTGCAAGTGTTTGAATTTCAAGCGCGATATGTTCGATAACATGTCCCATCCAAGTTCCACGGTCAATTCGCTGAAAAAATCCACCTTTCACACCCTCGGAACAACGGTGTTCAAACAAGGATGGGAGTAAAGCCTCAATTCGTTCGCGGAAACCTGGTATTTTATTAGTTGGTTTTTCTTCCAAATCCTCAAGGTCGAGGCGCATTTGAATTAATTTCTTTCTGGTAATGCTCCAAATGTTCGGTCCACGGAGCGCTTGAATCTTTAGTATCTTCATAAAACAGTTTTAGCTTGGTTTTTGGGTTGAATGTATTAATAAAGTTGAGAAAATGTTAAGATTCCTAAAAAAAATCAATTTCGAATTATTTACGACATGTGGAAAATTAAAATGGACATTAAGAAATCAAGAAAATTTACGTGATGAAAAAACTTCTTTTTTGATTTGAAAGTGAAATATTTACACAAAAATAAGGAAATCATAATTCAGATTTAATAATTGTTATTTTTGACCAACTATAAACTCTCTTTAATACAACTTTTTGATGAAAACAACTTTAGGAATTCTCCTATTCCTCTTTGTTTTTTCAACCTACACATCTCTAAATTCTCAGACTTTATCTTGGAATGGATTTCCAAATGGAGGTAGTTCATTTACAACGGGAATCATGACCGCAACAGTAACTTCGAGTGCGCCTGGTTTTCAAAATGGTACACCAAGATTTATTTCTGGAACAACAAATGGTGGGGGCTATTGCAGTTTAGCCAATAGCTTGGAATTCGAACAAATGTTTGGAAACATAACAAATGCACATGTTACTTTAACTTTAGATTTTACATCTGGAGGAACAACCTCAGGTATTTGTGGAAACATTTCCTTTAAAATCAAGGACATCAACTCCGATGAAAGTTATCAAACTTTTGCTGATTGGGTGGAAATTAACGCAACAGACGGAAACAATGGGGCAATTGCAGTGGCAAATATTACTGCAACTGGAGGAGCAAACAAAACTGTTACAACTTCTGGAAATACTAGAATTGTGAGAGGCCACTCAAATAGTGGTTATTTATCCCGAAACACAACTGCTTGCGACGACGTAACTTTCACCATTTCCTCCCCATCAGGTGGGACGCTTAAATCTATTACTTTAAAATATCATCCCGACTATACTGCTTGTCCAAATTGCTATTACAATTTTACTGGACCAAATCGACCTGCTTATCAATACATTAGTATTGGACCAATTACGGTAACAAATAACTCGACAGTGCCAACTATAACCGCCAGCGGGCCAACAACCTTTTGTCAAGGTGGTTCAGTTACCCTTACTAGTAGCTCAACCTCAGGAAACACTTGGTCAAACGGAGCTACCACTCAATCAATTTCCGTTACACAGAGTGGATCTTATACCGTTTCAACAGGTGCTTGTGGTGGCACCTCCACTGCGACAACAGTTACTGTAAATCCCTCACCGTCAGTGCCTACTATCACAACAAGTGGGAGTACAACCATTTGCCAAGGGAGTTCGGTCACCTTAACGAGTAGTTCAAGTTCTGGAAATACGTGGAGCAACGGTGCTACTACTCAATCAATAGTTGTTTCAAATGCAGGAACTTATTCAGTGAGTGTTTCAAATGGCTCTTGCTCCTCAAATTCAGCTCCTGTTACTGTTGTGGTAAATAACACCCCAATTATTTCGAATAAATTATCGACCATTTGTTCTGGAAGTAATTATTCCCTTTCGCCCGCAGCAGGTGATAATGTTCCATCTGGCACAGTTTATTCTTGGTCTTTTGTGAATAATGCTTCCTTAAGTGGCGCGAGCAATGGGTCTAACCTTAATAATTTCTCGCAAACACTTACAAATACGAGTCTGCTTCCGCAATCCATTGTTTACACCGTTACGCCAACATCAGGAACCTGTAATGGGCAATCATTTAATGTGACTATACGAGTAAATGCTCCACTGAATGGGGGAACAATAAGTTCCAATCAAACAATTTGTCCTAACCAAACCCCAAATCTTCTTACAAATATCCAAAGCGCAACAGGAGGTAGTGGTCTTGGACTTACCAATACCGTACAAATTGGCTCACAAATCTGGATGAATACCAATTTAGATGTATTGAATTATACCGATGGTCAGCTGATTGGAACAGATTTTACACAAGCCGCTGGTGCTTACACATGGTATAATAATGATCAACCCACCTACGGAGTTTATGGCCCTCTTTATAACTGGTTTGCTGTAAATACACAAAAGCTGTGTCCAAGTGGATGGAAAGTGCCTACAAACTCCGATTGGCTTACACTAATGAACTTTGTAGGAACCAACCAAGGAAATAAATTAAAATCCTGTCGTCAAGTTAATTCCCCTTTAGGTGGTAATTGCAATGTAACCGCATTGCCACGCTGGGACAGTCATACTTCTCAATTCGGTACGGATAACTTTGGATTTGCAGCACTTCCAGCGGGTAGAAGAGAGATTTCTAATTTTCTCTACACCGGAACAAGAGCCACGTTTTGGTCAGCGGATAACTACACACCAGGAATTAACGGGTCTAGTCATTATGTCAACCTCGCCGTTAATCTCGCAACTGCTGAATATTCTGATTTTATAGATATTTACACTTCTAGCAGGTGGGCTTTATCTGTTCGCTGTCTTGCCGATAACACCAATAATATCAACAACTCGTATTCTTATCAATGGCAACAAGATGTGGGATGTACAGGTAATTGGGTAAATATTTCTGGTGCAACTTCATCAACTTACCAGCCTACAGCCTTAACTCAAACAACTTGCTTCAGAAGAGTAACTGTAGATGCAAGTTGTGGAAATGCTTTTTCCAATGTTGTTACCATTACTGTCAACAACATATCAACTCCAACAATTACTTCAAATGGTTCGAATACGATATGCCAAGGTGAATCTATAACTTTAACATCCAGTCCTTCAGATAATTACTTATGGTCAACTGGTGCGACTACACAAGCAGTTAATGTTGTAAACGCTGGGACATATTCCGTAACTATAACAAGTTCGAATGGTTGTAGCGCATCGTCGGCCACAACAACCATCTCGGTTAATTCTATTCCAAGCACGCCAACGGTAACAGCAAGCGGTGCAACCACTTTTTGCCAAGGCGGTT
>CAZWSY010000032.1:4633-17163 GCA_964636775.1 uncultured Lishizhenia sp. | reverse complement strand
GCGGTTCGGTGACTTTGACGAGCAGCGCAACTTCAGGAAATACGTGGTCAAACGGTGCGACAACCCAAGCAATCACTGTCACGCAAAGTGGAACTTACACCGTAACTGTAGGTAGTGGAACTTGTACTTCAACTTCGGCGAGTACAGTTGTAACGGTCAACCCAAGCCCAAGCACGCCAACGGTAACAGCAAGCGGTGCAACCACTTTTTGCCAAGGCGGTTCGGTGACTTTGACGAGCAGCGCAACTTCAGGAAATACGTGGTCAAACGGTGCGACAACCCAAGCAATCACTGTCACGCAAAGTGGAACTTACACCGTAACGGTGGGTAGTGGAACATGTACGGCAACTTCGGCGAGTATTTTAGTAACAGTTGACAACACGTTTCAAGTTGGATTAAACAGTGCTTCAATTTGCATTGGAGAAAGTGCAACATTGAGTGCAACACCAAGTATTCCAGGAGGAACTTACAATTGGTCACCAATTTTTAGTTCTAGTCAAAGCTTAATTGTTTCTCCTTCCAATACAACAACATATAGTGTAACTTATACTATTGGTGGATGTAGTGCATCAACGTCATCAACTGTAACGGTTTCCCAAGCTCCACAGGCATCATTCACGATGTACCCCGGATACATTAGTTCCAATCCACAATGCATCACCTTTACAAATACGAGTTTGAATGCAAGTTATTATTCCTGGAATTTTGGAAACGGACTTGTATCCAATGAGACGAACGAAATCGTATGTTTTTCTAATAGTTCCGGGTCAGGATATACAATACAACTAACTGCATATAGTAATTTAGGATGCAGCACAACCTATCAATTAGGACTTTCAGTTAAAGAAGATGGATTATACTATGTGCCAAATTCATTTACTCCAGATGGAGACGAATACAACAATGTATTTCTACCCATATTCGTTTCAGGATTCGATCCCTATAATTATACATTAGAAATATTTAATCGATGGGGAGAATTGTTGTTTGAATCAAATGACCACACCAAAGGTTGGGATGGTTCGCTAGGAACAACTGGACAGAAAGTTCAAGATGGAGTCTATATTTGGAAAATTAAATTTAAAAAACCATCAACAGACGATAGAATAGAACTTCACGGTCATGTTAGTCTAATAAGGTAATAAATTTGTATTGATTTTTTATTTTTCAGCTTAAACCATTCACTTTTAAATCTATAGAAACAGCGAAGTAATCCTTACTTCATGTTGTTTACTGCATTTCAGATGAATACTTTCAACCAAAAAGCATCTTTTTTTTGATTTTACCGTATGTTGACATAAATTTGTTCACCTTTGCTAAAATAAGCTTGATTATGAGAATTATAAATATCGTTTCGATTTTATCATTTTTGGCACTCGCCGTAACTTCTTGTATTAAACATGAGGTAATTCCTCCGCCGACGAACACTATTCCTTTAAAAGCATCTTTTGTAGGTTTCGTCAATGGAACACAGATAGAATTTACACAAAACGTTTTGGGATACAGGGGATTTGCAGGAAAGACTTCATTTATTAATCCATCTCCAACCCCATCAAAAATGATATATGTTTCAGAAATTGGTTCTGCTCAAGATAGTAGAGCTGTCAAATTGACTTATGGTGCATTGAAATGGGATGCTGGTTTAAATTCTGAACCTAATTTGTCCATGTTCAATGATTTCCATAGTGCCAACTCTGGAATTGTTTTACCATTTAAAGATTATAATTCTTTGATTAACCTGGAGGGTGATGGAGTTCAAGTGGAGTACACAGACCAGAATGGATTAGTTTGGATTTCAAGAGAATCAGATTTAGGTCAAACCGCGAAATTTCTTGTAAAAAAACAAGCATCTGATAACACAGGGGACTATACACTTTTTGAATGTTCATTCAGTTGTAAAGTTTGGCGTGTTGACCCACAAACCCAAGAGCAACTTAGTTTGAGCCTAAACAACGCGAAGTTGAACGCTTGGTTCAAAAGATAAAATTCGATGAGTGTTTCACTCAAAATAGCAATCATTGGTGATTATAACTTCACGTTTAACTCACATCATGCAACAAATTTGGCGTTGGATCATTCCAGCGCCTTTTTAGATTTAGAGATAAATTATTATTGGATAAAAATCGCTGAAGCTATTCAATACAAAGTTTCGCAATTCGATCAGTTTGATGGTATTTGGATTGCTCCAGGACCTTTCAAAAATCTCTTTTATTTATCAGGTATTTTTAAAAATTTACTTGAATTAAGAAAACCAGTATTAATAACTGGCGATGCTTTTAAGTCTTTTTTTGAATACATAATCACACAAAATCAACTGAATCCACACGGTGAAAAATTGATTTCGGATAATTTAATTCAAGGAAATCACTTTGAACGCGTTACCATTGCTCCAAATAGTACTCTTTTCAAAAAACTATACGAAAATTTCAGCAACATCGAATTAACTTCTTCTCGCTTTAGCCTATATCCCCAATTGATTGAAGCACTCGACGGTAAATTATTGGATATTGAAGCTTACAATCAATTTGAAGAACCTGAAATTGTCAGTTTGAAAGATTATCCCTTCTTTTTGTTGTGTGGGTTTTGTCCTCAAATTTCATCAACAAGAGATCTCCCTCACCCTATCGTTTACACTTTCTTGAAAATAGCGGCTCCTTTTCCTTTGATAGCAAACGATTAAATTGATTCGAATATTTAATCGACAGATAGGCTAGTTTTTTTGATTACAATTTTTTTTCTTTTAACTGGAGTTTGATTCTAAAATTGAAGTTATTGCGTTGCTCCCGCAAGTGAGGACAGGCGCTTCGCGGTCAGATTAACATCGTCTGTATTTCTTGTGTAACAATAAATCGTTCTTTTATCTTTTCCAGATTTTAGGAAAAGTCAAAATTTTCAGGGAACTACATCGTTCTTAAATCCTTGATATTCATTTGTAAGGACTTGCGACCGTTGTATTCATTCGTTTCCAATGTAAAAAGCATTTCAAATGGTACACCTTGCGCAGCAGCCATTTCTTTGTCCGCCATACGAAAACCGATTGCGTCATAAGCATACTTAGAATTCGGCTGAACGACCTTCAATTTCAAATGTTCTTCCTTTAGAATTCGGCTATCATTTGCATACAAATTACTAGCATGGAAAATCGGTTTCATATTTCCAGGTCCGTGTGGTTCGAATTCTTCAATGATTCGTTTCAAGCGCGGAATTTTGTCAATTGGCTCATTTCCATGTATTTCGTTCAAGTCAATTTGTAGGTCAATTTCTAAGATGGGTTGTTTGTTTTCGGTAGTTCGCTTGGATTGAACCACTTCTTCAAAGCGTTTTTTGAATGCGGAAAGTTGGTGTTCATGAAGGGTTAAACCTGCGGCGTGTTTGTGTCCTCCAAATTGAATTAAATGTTCTTGACAAGCCTCCAATGCTTCATACAAATCAAAATTTTCAACCGATCGCGCAGAACCAGTGAGTGTTTCACCACTTTTGGTCAATACTATTGTTGGACGATAATAAGTTTCAATTAAGCGGCTAGCAACTATTCCAACTACGCCCTTGTGCCAATCGGGTGAATACACTACCGTTGAACATTTTTCGGAATTACTTGGGTCGCTTTGAAGCATTTCCAGTGCTTCGGTTGTAATATCCGTATCCAACTCACGTCGTTCTTGGTTGTAGGTTTGAATGTCACGCGCCAATCGTTCAATTTCCTCCATATCCTCCGAAACCATTAATGCAACTGCATGTTTTCCCGTGTAAAGTCGTCCTGCGGCATTGATTCTTGGCGCAATAGTAAACACAACATCGGTGAGTGAAAGCGGAAATTTTCGAGCGGCTAATTCAATCACCTCTTTAAATGCCGTTCGAGGGTTTGCGTTCAATTGTTTTAATCCATGAAAACACAAAATTCTATTTTCACCCGTAACAGGAACGATATCAGCACCAATACTCACCGCCAGCAAATCCAAGTGTCGAAACAAATCTTCTTGTGACCAATTCATTTTCGCGCAACACGCTTGCATTAATTTAAAACCAACTCCACAACCCGAAAGTTCTTTGTAGGGATACGCACAATCCACGCGTTTTGGGTCTAAAACGATACACGCAGGTAGTTCTTCCCCCGGTTGATGGTGGTCACACACAATTACATCCACCCCTTTTTCATTGGCGTAAGCCACTTTATCCATTGCTTTTACACCGCAGTCAAGCGCGATTAATAAGGTTTGCTGGTTTTCAACTGCGTAATCAATACCCTGAAAACTTAAGCCATAACCTTCCGTGTATCTGTCGGGAATGTAATAGTCAATTGTCGGAAAATATTTTTTAAGAAAAAGGTAAAGAAGCGAAACAGCCGTTGTCCCGTCAACATCATAATCGCCAAAAATCAAAATTTTTTCTTTGTTTTTGAAAGCCTTTTCAATTCGTTGGACGGCTTTGTCCATGTCCTTCATAAGAAAAGGGTCGTGTAGTTCGGTGAGCTCGGGACGGAAGAACTTTTTCGCTTCGTCATAGGTTTCGATTCCACGTTGAACGAGCAATTCCGCCACAATTCTATCTACTTTAAGAGTTGTTTTTAAATCATTAACTTTCTTAGGATTTGCGCCATCCCGAATAATCCATTTTTTTGTCATAATCGCCTAAATTTTACCTTAAATTAGCGAAAAAAACAAAAGTTGAATTGGAATCTGGAAAATTTAGTGGAGAATTATACCAATTAAGATTCTTTTTGTTGCCTAGAAAATTCATTAGAGTTTATAAGCCTCCGACAAGGCGGAAAGGTTTTAAATGAAATTTAAATCCGTCCTCGACACGGCGAATGAAACCTTCTTTGGTATTACACGCAAAAAATCCCTTTTAAAACAACGAGACATTCAGGATTTAAAATAAAAGTTCAATCCGAAAATTCTTCTACCAAGGTGACTTCAACAATTTGTTGTTCCGATTAGTACGGAAACCGATTAAGGTTTATTGCGCTTTGACTTTAATTCATTCATTGAGAAGAAAATCATCCTTTCGAAATATATTCAATTATCTATTTTCCTCCCAAACCATCCTACTCAAATAATCCAAGGTTTCCAGATGACGTTTAGCTTCAAAGAGATTTTTGCCCCAAGCATAAGTTCCGTGCTTTTGAATGATAAAACAGTGATGCGATAATTGACTTTTGTTTTGCGACAAAATCTCATCGAAAAAATCCATGTCTTGATGGTTGGGAAAAACAGGAATACTAACTTTTCCCTCATGTGTGCTCACGCCGTCAAATCCTTTCTGAACTTCAAACCCTTCAAAATCAACGTATTCTTTTTTCATCGCAGCCAACAATGGATAAACTCCGTGACTGTGTAAAACAACTTTAATGGCTGGAAAAAGTCGATACAAGGTGCAATGAATTCCCGTTTCTGCGCTTGGTCTCACCTTTACAAATTCGCCTGTTGCGTTACCGTTTTCGTCAACCGTCATAAAATCATCAACTGTAATTTCTGCCTTGTCAATCCCTGAACGTGTCACCCAAATTTGTCCGCTTTCGTCTTTAAAAGAATAATTGGTTGAAGTTGCTGGCGACCAACCCATTCCGTTGTAGCGACGAATTGTGTTTACCATCGCTTGTTTCATTTCAGCTAAAGTTTGCATGTTACTTCAAGAGGTATTGTTCAATTAATTGTATCGTTCCGTCCACCCACAATTTGTAACTTTCACCTGTCGCGGGACCATTAAAACCAGTGTGAACGGCAACAATTTTTCCTTTTCGATCTAAAAAAACCGTTGTTGGGAAACTGCTAATTCCACTCAACATAGGGAAATGTTTTGCCGCAACATCTTTACTTGAGGTTCCACACAATAAAACCTGATACGGAACTTTTAACCGCTTTTTAAATTCCTTTAAACGTTTGATTTGCGCCGACTTATCAGTTCCTCTTTCGTAACCAAGCGCAATAATTTCTAGTCCTTGTTTGTTGTAGCGACTGTACATTTCCTTGAAAAGTTGTGTTTCATCCATGCAATTCGGACACCAAGTTCCCATGATTTGGAAAATGACCATTTTGTCTTTGTAGCGCTTTCCGGGAAAAGTAAATGGCTTGTTTTTCAAGGTGACAAAATCTTGGAATTGAAAGGGCAAATCATTTACTACAGTGGTTAAATCATTTGGGTTTCCTAATTCAAATTTGGTATCGCGTACTGCAAAAAACGGTGTTCTTCCTGAACTTCCACTGTAAAAAATTCCTTTCAGCGTGTCGTTTTCAAAAGTAGCATCTACCAAAAATGCCCAAACACCATTAAAAGAGGACATTTGCCACGCGTTCCCGTTTACATTTCCCTCCAAAAAACGATAATCACCTGATTCAGTGAGGAAAGTTCCAGTGATTTTTTGGTCATTCATATTAAACAAACCAATAGCATTGGTGGCTTGAGGTGTTTGAGGTGAAAAGACAGTTTTCCATTTTCCCGAAAAATCAGTTTGTGTGGTATTTCCCACAGGATTACAACGCTTTTCATTAGGAGCAAAATAGGCTTGAAAGGGAACGGAAACAACAGATTTTGTATTCAAATTTCGCCAATAACCGCGTAAAGACTGTGGATTTTCAAAAGCGAAAACCAGTTCAGCATCCGCTTCCGGAAAAGTAGCTCGAAGTGAATCCTTACCGTGTTTTTTTACAGAAAGCAAAATATTTTCGTTTCCGTTGCTAATGGTATATTTTCCTTTTTCAAGGTGAAGAGAAAACGGAACTGACAAGCGGTCGTTGGGCATCACTAACCCTTTCCAAAGTCCTTGTTGAGGTTGATTTTTTTGTGCAAAACCAACAGAAACAAGACAAAACAAGACAAAGAATACTTTCAAATTTCTTACATTAAAAGAAGAGCAAAGATAGAGCATGAAAAAGAAAAATAAGAATAATGCAACTTTTTACGATTTTTAGGGTCAAATAACCCGAGTCTATGGATGAAACAACCTTGGTGAATGAATGTTTGAAGGGGAGTCCCAAGGCTCAAAAAACGTTATTTGAATATTTTGCTCCGCGGATGATGGGAGTTTGTTTGAGGTATTTGAAAGAGGAAGAACGAGCGCAAGATGCTTTACAGGATGGATTCGTTAAAGTTTTTTCAAAATTGAAAGACTATAAAAACGAAGGTGTTTTGGAGGCTTGGATTAGACGGGTTATGGTGAATACCTGTTTAGACCAATTGCGCAAAGACTCCAAATTCAAAGATTCGATTTCGGTGGATGATATTGGCTACAAATTGGAACACCAAGATTATATCGCTGAAAGGTTGATGGCGGAAGACCTTATGAAAATGGTACAAAATATGCCAAACGGTTATCGAGTGGTTTTTAATATGTATGCAATCGAAGGTTATTCGCACCAAGAAATTGCGGAACATTTAGGCGTGACGGAAAGTACGTCGAAATCACAATATTTAAGAGCTCGCGCTTATTTGCGTGAAAGAATTGAAAAAAAGGAAGTTAAATGATGGAAAAAGACCCAATAAAAGATTTGTTTCAAGATGCCTTGAGAAACGTGGAAATTCCTGTTAAACCAGAAGTTTGGCAAGCGGTTTCCAGTTCTTTGGGACACTCTGCGGCTGCAACTGCTTCAACTGGAATGGGGTTGTTGACTAAATTAGCCATTGGAATTGCTAGTGTGGGCGTGATTTCTGCAGGAGTTTTTTACTTCACCGATTCAACAGAAAACACTAAACCTCTCGAGGAACAACAAAAAACTGAAATTCAATCTACCATCGAAACAAAAGCGAACGAAGAAATTAATTCGAGCGAAAATGTTGTTTCAGAAGCAGAAAAAATTATTGCAAAACCAGCAATTCAAACAACTCCAAACAATGAAGTAATTCAAGAGCAAGTGACAACTCACAAAAATCACGAAGTTTCCTTACCGATTAGCGAAACTTCAATTGCTCCTGTTTCTCCTGTTGTTCCTCAAAAAATCACAACCGTTACAAATCAAACCGATGTTAAGCATCAAGCCCTAGTTGTGAAGGAAACAAAAGTGCTTGAAAAAGCTCCAGCGCCCGTTCAAGTAGAGGTGGAAACCGTTATTGTTATGCCCAACATTTTTACTCCGAATGGCGATGGCAGCAACGATGAATTGTCCTTAAATCTTCCCCAAATTACGGAATTTTCTTTAGCAGTATTAGACACTAAAGGAACAGCAGTTTTCCGAACCCAAAATCCTGATTTTAAATGGAATGGTGAAGGAATCGACGGTCAAAAAGTTCCGGCAGGTGACTATGTTTATTTCATTACGGGTAAAGACGCTAAAGGGAAAAGCATCTCGAAATACAGTAGGTTGACTGTTAAATATTAATACCTTTTTTACTCCTTTGTCATGGTATTGATTTATTGATGAGGAAAGTTAGTTTTCTACTTTTCTGTACATTCTAGCTCCTCCGTTACTATATGCCAAATAAGTTAAATAGTTGAATTTTATTGGTAATCCCTAACTTTGGCATAAATTATTCCTTATGAAAAATTTACTTTTATTATCAAGCATTTTGCTTCTTGGACTTTTTCAAACATATCAAGCACAAGTTAATTCGTCGGATACAACTACTTACGTTGTTACAAAAACAAACAATGTTGAATACATCGGTAAAATATTAAGTGATGACGGGCGCGAGGTATTAATGGAGACCAAAGAATTAGGAAAACTTTACATCCCTAAATTTGAAATTAAGTCAATTAAAGCTTTGGATTACAGTAAAATCACAAAACTTGGTGATTACAGAGAACAAGGGCCATTTACCACACGATACCAATTTACAACCAATAGTTTTCCAATTGAAAAAGGTGAAAATTACACAACTATCAACCTTTATGGGCCGGAGGTGCACTTTGCAGTATCCAATCGATTGTCAATTGGCGTAATCGCTACATGGATAGCAAGTCCAATGATTTTAGCCTTAAAATATACCATCCCTACACGAAATGAGAAATTAAATTTTGGCTTCGGAACGTTGCTTGGAACATCCGGATATTTGAATCAGGGAAGAGGTTTTGGTGGGTTACATTGGGGAATGGTGACTTATGGTGATCGTTTGAATAACATCACCTTTTCCGCAGGTTTTTCATACATAAAACTTGGTATGGACAATTTTTATGGTCTTTACAAACCCGGAATTTATCCAGCAATTCAAGACACGTGGAACCCTAATATGTATTACTTTGATTCCAATTTACCTTATGACCGCAAGTCTGCAGAGCCTCGAGTTATAGCGCCGGTTTTTGGTCTTGCAGGTATAGCTTCAGTAGGTAAACGAGCGAGTTTTATAATTGATGCAATGTTACTTCTAGGTCAATCAAAAAGACCAATTTATTCGCAAGAAGTAAATTATGTTACTAACCCAAATACTTCTCAGCCGTTACACACAGATGTAAAACCTGCCGTATTGGATGGATACAATACTACTAAAAGCACTAACTTGGTTTTGATGCCTGGAATGCGCTTTCAAAAATCTGAAAAAGAAGCTTTTCAAGTTAGTTTAGCTGGCGTAATTGGTAAATCCGATGGAGAAAGGTATTCCTTTCCAATTCCAATGCTAACATGGTTCTTCAAATTCTAAAAAAAACGCTTAAATCAAAAAGGGTGAACAAAGCGTTCACCCTTTTTTTTGTCGTTGTATTTTATTGGTTATTAAATTTTTACGAACCTAATAACATCTCCATTTGAAGTTTCAATAAAGTAAACACCTGGTAAAAATTCTTGCAATTGAATTTGATTTTTACCTTCTTCAATGTTGATATTTCTCAGTTTTTCTCCGGTTACATTAGCAATGGTTACCGTCATTCGTGAAGGTGATACTAAGACGATTTGCTCACGTGTTGGATTTGGGTAAAGCTGAATAGTCTCTTTTTCAAGATTCTCGTTACTTGCCACTTCAACCTCTACACAATCAGAAATTCTGGAACATCCGTTTCTTGTAAATTCAACCGCATAAGACCCTGAAACAGTTGGCGTAAAAGAAGGATTGTTTGCACCTTCAATCTCTTGTTCCGTATCACAGTCGAACCATTGGTAAGTTCCATTCATAGCACTCGTTGATAAAGTACTTCCGTTCAAGGAAATGGAAGGTATAAGAGCATTAATTGTCAAATTCAAAGTAACAACCGAATCGCAGCCAACTGCATTTGTTAAGGTAAATGTTGGTGAAGTTGTACTATTAGAATACGTGTTTCCGTCAATCCAAGTAATTGGGTCACAGCTACTAATTACATCAATACCAGAACTTGTGTTTTTAATGGTTAAATTCAAAGTAACAGTAGAGTCGCAACCGGAAACATTCGTTAACACAAAAGTTGGGGAGTTGGTTGAGGTTGTATATGTTGAACCATTTATCCACGTGTAAGAACCACAAGCTTCAATTGTTTCTACTCCAGTATTTGATTCACCAATCGTCAAGTTTAAAGTAACCAAAGAATCACAGCCATTCACGGATTGTAAAAGATGTGTTGCAGTATTGTTGGAGCTTGTGTAAGTTGCACCGTCAATCCACGTGTAAGAACCACAAGCATTAACTATCGCAGTACCCGTTTGATTATTGAAAATGGTTAAATTCAAAGTAACTACAGAATCACAGCCGGCAGAGTTTGTTAATGTAAAGGTTGGTGTTGAAGTACTTGATGTGTAAGTAACATTGTTTATCCAAGTGTAAGATTCACAAGCAGAAACCACCGCGGTTCCAGTATTGTTTCCGATTGTAAGGTTTAGCGTAACTAATGAGTCACAACCGTTTACTGTTTGTAGAAGGAAAGTAGCCGTATTGTTGCTTGAAGTATAGGTGATTCCATCTACCCATGTGTAAGA
Source organism: uncultured Lishizhenia sp. (assembly GCA_964636775.1). Taxonomy (GTDB): domain Bacteria; phylum Bacteroidota; class Bacteroidia; order Flavobacteriales_D; family Crocinitomicaceae; genus UBA952. Next base: position 6,355 of record CAZWSY010000032.1, on the reverse strand, counting down.
ATTACAAGTATTGATAGTGTGAGTCGCTGGACTAGCTTGGTAGATTGTTAAATTCAATGTAACAATGGAGTCACAACCATCTACACTTTGGAAGGTAAAGGTAGGTGTTGAAGTGCTGCTTGTATAGGTCGTGCCGTTCACCCAAGTGTAGCTTCCACATGCAGAAACAGTTTGGGTTGTATTAAAGTTGTTTATCACAGTTAAGTTCACTGTAACCACACTATCACAGCCATTGATAGCTGAAAGTGTTTCACTATACTGTCCTGTGCTTGTCCAAGTTTGTTGACCGCTTGGTGAAGTGTACGGACCACAAGAAGTAACGGTCAAGGTACTTCCTGTTGGTACACAAGGAGTGAAACTGTATAGATTTCCATTTATTGTTTGTAGCAAACCATTATTCGCATCTTTAAATTCAATTCCTGTAACCCTTGTTAAATCCGAACGAAAGCCTCTTCGCCATGTTATCCCGCCATCTGTTGTTCTCGCTGTAAAGCCACCAATTCCTGCAATCCATCCATTTTGAGCATCTGTAAATTGAATTGCTTGAATACTCGAAACACAATCTGTTGAAACTACAGTCCAAGACGCACCTTGATTGGTACTTTTTAGGAGTTTACCGTTATCACCAGCCACCCAAAGAATGTTGTTTGTGAAAATTATTCTTCTTAATGCCTCCAAGTAGTTATCAGTAGGAGAAATATCGGTCCAGTTTAAACCAGCATCTGTTGATTTTAAAATTAACGGCGTATAGGTTTCAGGATTAGAAAGGCTACCGCCACCTGCTGTTTTATACCCCACTACAATAACATCATTTTGATTCAACCATACCGTTGAGGTAATCCCACCATTTCCAAAGGAACTTAAATCTATACCAGTCCAAGTATTCCCATTATCGGTACTTCTAACCATAGCAGGCTTACTAACAAATTGGCTTGCAGTGGCAAAACTTGTCGGAGCTGACGCTCCAGCTGATAATACAACGTTTCCGCCAAATCTTTTATTCGACTTAATGGATGTTAAGATTCTTCCTCCTTGAACATGAACCTCTGTAAATGCTGTTGTTGAATTTGGAGCAGCAACTCTCTTATAGATTTTACCAACCCAATAACCATTTCTACTTTGTGTATTGTTTGTGTTGTAGTATAAAATCCACCCTGCTCCACAAACGAAAGCTTCGTCTTGTAGTGAATTGACATCTGTGGTAGTGGTGTTTGCATCCATTGTATATTCTGTTCCATAACCTTGGAAATTACTCGTGGTAGCACTTGTAATAAAGTTATTTTCATGCATCAAACGAGGTTCTGTATTTGCCGTAACAACCGGGTTTCCACCGCCGTGCGCTGTGTGACCAGCAGTAAATAAAACTTGATTAGAGGACATAGTATTTGCTCGTTTCAAATAATTAAAACTTGCATTACTCCTTGAAGGTGCGCCAGCTTGAAATAATGACCACTCTTGAACAGGTGGTTGATTACTCCCACTTTTGAATAGTTTCACAACTTCAAAATCACTTAATGCCCTGTTGTATAAAACCATGTCATCTAGGGCAAAATCCGCGGCAACTACATCCGTTCCGCTCATTCCTATTCGATAAATAATGTTACCTACAATATTTGGACTATTCGTTTCCGTCCTGTAAAAAACACCATTAATGTAAACCCTTTGCACTCCAGACGTATTGACTACAGTTATGTGTTTCCATTCCGGGCTGAAACTCATGGC
>CAZWSY010000032.1:2014-4623 GCA_964636775.1 uncultured Lishizhenia sp. | reverse complement strand
TGGCAGATCTAATTATTGAATTACTGAGCGTACCTCCATTATCAACACCAATGTGAGTGTATGCCAGAAATACATCAGCCAAGCGGTGTGTAACATTTAATTCTCCGGAAGTTGATCCTCGAAAATTGAAAATATCCATAAATTGGTTGGCACTAGCTTTAAACCAAAAAGAAAAGGTTCTGCTTGTTGTACCTGTTGGGAAATTTGCAATTGAAATAGCTGAAGTACCTGTGGTAAAGTGGTGCGCTTTATTTGGATTTCCAAATCTATCCTGAACATAACTTGGAGTCACTCCTCCTATTGAACCACCGTTTTCCCCCGACAAACTACCATCAAATTTGAAATGTTCGACAATCCCATTGCTCGGTTGAATTTGAGCAACTAACATTTGTTGAAAGGACAAAGAAACGAGTCCTAAAAAAAATAATCTTTTAAACATTATTATAGGTTTGAATTAGAAGAACAAAGGTTTCCTTTTCCTTTCCGTACATTGAAAAATTCTTTGGCAATGGCGGATGTTTCTTTATTAATGGCTACAAAATCATTAAACTTTAAAAGAATAGCATGATTTTTTCTACCTTTTCATGTTGTCAATCAATCCCTCTTGAGTAGCTTATTTCATTTAACTTTGCGCTTTCAAAATTTTAGGCAATGAGCAAGAAATATCAAGAATATAAAGGTCTGAACCTTCCAAACATCGCAAAAGACGTACTCGAAAGATGGCAAAACGAATCCATTTTTGAAAAGTCGATTGAAACGCGTGAAGGAAATCCGTCTTTCGTTTTCTTTGAAGGACCGCCATCAGCAAACGGTTTACCGGGTATTCACCACGTTATGGCGCGATCAATTAAAGATATTTTTTGCCGTTATAAAACATTGAAAGGCTTTCAAGTAAAACGCAAAGCGGGCTGGGATACACACGGACTTCCAGTAGAATTGGGTGTTGAAAAAGAACTCGGAATCACCAAAGAAGATATCGGCACCAAAATCACCGTTGATGAATACAACGACGCGTGTAGAAAAGCAGTTATGCGCTATACCGACATCTGGAACGACCTTACAATGAAAATGGGTTACTGGGTGGACATGGAAAATCCATACATCACCTACGAACCAAAATACATGGAATCGGTTTGGTGGTTGCTTTCTCAGTTATACAACAAAGGACTACTCTACAAAGGCTACACGATTCAACCCTATTCTCCAAAAGCTGGAACGGGACTTTCTTCACACGAATTGAACCAACCGGGATGTTATAAAGATGTGAAGGATACAACGGTAGTGGCACAGTTTAAGATTGCAGATTCTCAATTGCAAATTGCAGATTGGAAAATTCCAAATTTGCAATCTGACAATCTGCAACCTGCAATCTATTTCCTCGCCTGGACAACTACCCCTTGGACATTACCATCAAACACCGCTTTAACCGTTGGGCCGAACATCGAATACGCGTTGGTTTCTACATTTAACCAATATACATTTGAACCAATCAACGTTATTTTGGCGAAAAATCTTGTTGGATATCAATTCGGAAAAGGATTTCAAGCTGTTGAAAATGAAGCAGATTTAGCTAATTATTCAGCTGGGGATAAAACCATTCCTTATTTCGTTGCTGGAACTTGCTTTGGTAAAGAACTCGTGGGTATTCGCTACGAACAATTGATGCCTTATTGCTTGCCGGACGAAAATCCTGAAAGAGCATTTGTTGTGATTCCTGGAGATTTCGTTACAACAGAAGACGGAACTGGAATCGTACACACCGCACCAACTTTCGGAGCAGATGATGCGAAAGTGGCAAAAGATGCAGGTGTTCCGCCAATGTTAGTAAAAGATGAAAATAACAACCTCGTTCCTTTAGTGGATTTACAAGGTCGTTTCCGTCCTGAAGTAACTGATTTCGCTGGAATGTACGTTAAAAACGAATATTACGACGATGGAACTGCACCTGAAAAATCGGTTGATGTTCAAATCGCAATTAAATTAAAAGAAGAAAACAAGGCGTTTAAAGTCGAAAAATACGAGCATACCTACCCACATTGTTGGCGAACAGACAAACCCGTTTTGTACTATCCGTTGGACTCTTGGTTCATTCGTGTGACGGACAAAAAAGACCGTATGGTGGAATTGAACAATACCATCAATTGGAAACCAGAATCAACAGGTTCGGGACGTTTCGGAAAATGGTTGGAAAACGCCAACGATTGGAACCTTTCTCGCTCGCGCTATTGGGGAATTCCGATTCCAATTTGGTCAACGGAAGAAGGTGACGAACGTGTATGCATTGGCTCGGTTGAAGACTTGAAAAATGAAGCTGAAAAAGCGGTTGCAGCTGGTTTAATGACTGAAAATCCATTGGCGAATTTTGAAGTTGGAAACATGTCGAATGACAACTATTCGAAAATTGACTTACACAAACATTTAGTGGATCAAATCGTATTGGTGTCGCCGTCTGGAAAACCGATGAAACGCGAAGCAGACCTCATCGACGTTTGGTTTGACTCAGGTGCAATGCCTTATGCACAATGGCACTACCCTTTTGAAAATAAAGAATTAATTGAAAACAGAACAGGTTATCCAGCTGATTTCATCGCAGAAGGTGTGGATCAAAC
>CAZWSY010000032.1:0-2004 GCA_964636775.1 uncultured Lishizhenia sp. | reverse complement strand
CGGTTTAGTTTTGGACAAAAACGGACAGAAAATGTCGAAACGTTTGGGAAATGCAATCGATCCTTTTTCAACTTTAGAAAAATATGGTCCAGATGCGACGCGTTGGTACATGATTACGAATGCGCAACCTTGGGACAACTTGAAATTTGACTTGGAAGGAATTGCGGAAATTCAACGTAAATTCTTTGGAACGCTTTACAATACCTATTCGTTTTTCTCACTGTATGCGAACATCGACGGATTTGATTTTTCAGAGGCAGAAGTTCCTTTGAATGAGCGTCCTGAAATCGATCGTTGGGTGCTTTCAAAATTGAATTCATTGGTAAAAGATGTAGATGCTGCCTACTCCGACTACGAACCAACAAAAGCTGGGCGTGCGATTCAAGATTTCGTGAGCGATCAACTATCGAATTGGTACGTGCGTTTGTGTAGAAGACGTTACTGGAAAAGCGACGACCCGAAGGATAAATTGTGTGCTTACCAAACGCTTTATACCTGTTTAGAAACAATTGCCATTTTAGCGGCTCCAATCGCACCATTTTATATGGATCAATTGTTCTTGGACTTGAATAAAGTATCTGGTAAAAACACAGCTGAATCCGTTCATTTGGCGAATTTCCCAGCCGTAAATGAAAGTTGGATTGACAAGAAATTAGAAGCACAAATGGAATTAGCACAACAAGCTTGTTCCTTAGTTTTAGGTTTGCGTAAAAAACAAAATATCCGAGTACGTCAGCCTTTACAAAAAATTATGATTCCTGTTTTGAACAAAGAAGTGGCAGAAAATTTGAAGCACGTTCAAGACTTGATTCTTTCCGAGGTGAATGTAAAAGAATTGGAATTATTGGAAGACGGCGCAGGAATGTTGGTGAAAAGTATCAAGCCTAATTTCAAAACTATCGGACCTAAATACGGTAAACAGATGAAGGCAATTGCTGGAATCGTTGCTGGATTTTCACAAGACGATATCGCCACAATTGAACAAAATAACGGTTGGACAGGAAGCATTGATGGAGCGGAAATCAACTTGGAACTGGCCGACTTTGAAATCAATGCGCAAGACATTCCAGGATGGTTGGTTGCAAGCGAAAGTGGTCTGACAGTTGCTTTAGATATTACCATTTCTGAAAACTTAAAATCAGAAGGAATTGCACGTGAAATCGTAAATAGAGTTCAAAACTTGCGAAAAGACAGTGGTTTGGATGTAACGGATCGCATTACTTTAAATATCGAAACAAGCGATTTTGTACAAGTAGCTACCCTTGCCAACAAGGAATATATTTGTGCTGAAGTCTTGGCAAATGACATTGAATTTACAACTGTTTCAGCTGAGGCTTTATTGACAGATATTGAAGAAGTGGGCGATACGAAAATTGAGTTGAGGAGGGTGTGATAAACTTTTCTGACACTGTAAAAAGTAATTTTGACACTGTAAAACCAGAAAATGACACTGTAAATGACACTGTATTTTCTTTGATTGAAAAAAATAAACACATAACAACCAAAGAACTCAGTGTAAAACTAGGTGTAAGTTTAAGTACAGTAAAACGTAAAATTAATTCCCTAAAACAAAGCGGGGTACTTGAGCGAATTGGAAGCGATAAGGCAGGTTATTGGAGGATTTTGAATTGACTTTTTCGTAAGAATCCTTGTGGATTAAACATAACAGAATCTCTTGAAAATTAAAATATAAAAACTAAGTTTGCAATATCCGAATGCAACGGCATATCGGATCTTATTAGAATTAAAAATTAGCGTTTGCTATAATTACCTGTGACTGAAACCGACCAAATTTCAAACCAAACAGGGGAGTTAAAGTGAATGCTCATGCTAAGGCGTGGGCGTTGCTTTGCTTTGTTTGGTGGGTTCTTGGTCGGACCTCAGTTACGAGCATTTCAGCAACTGTCCCACGCTTCTTTTTTTGTATATAACTCACTGCGGGGCGAGTGAAACTAAAACTTTTAAAAATGAAAAAAGTTATGTTTACAGCCTTTGCAGTTGGGC
>CAZWSY010000031.1:5456-38055 GCA_964636775.1 uncultured Lishizhenia sp. | reverse complement strand
GATTTTTAGTAATTCGACTAATTTGTGGATTAATTTTGGTACTAATTAGTTACGAACAAAATAAACTCATTGAAGAGGAGAAAAATAAAGTTCTTGAACAACAAAAGCTCCTTCAGGAAGAGAAAGATAAAGCAGAAAAATGGTTGGCAAACGCTTTGCCGTCTGAAGCAGTCATTGAATTAAAACGTGTTGGAAAAGTACAAGCGCAATCCTTCAAACAAGTAACTGTCCTCTTTACTGATGTTGTTGGATTTAGCAAAATTTCGGAACGAACGGCTCCAAACAGGTTAGTTACAAAATTGGATGTTTTATTCCGAAAATTCGACGAAATTATTCAAACCAACAGGCTTGAAAAAATCAAAACAATTGGAGATGCTTACATGTGTGCAGGTGGCGTCCCTACCAAAAACTCAACACATCCAATTGATGCTTGTATCGCTGCCATTCAAATTCAGGATTACATGGCTCGACTAAAGTTTGAGGCGCTTGCAAACCACAAAGATTATTGGGAAATCCGTTTGGGAATTAATACAGGACCTGTCACTGCTGGAATTATCGGAAATTTAAGATTGGCCTACGATATTTGGGGTTCGACGGTAAATCTCGCACAGCGGATGGAAATGATGGGGCAACCGGGAAAAGTTACTATTTCCAAAAATACTTTCGAATTAATTGAACCTTATTTTGAATGTAGTTACGTTGGAAAAGTTGAGACTAAATCCAAATCTTTTGTTGACGCTTACGAAGTGTTGCGTATTAAACCTGAGTTATCAATAAACGGAGAAGGATTAGTTCCAAATAATCGTTTTGGTGAGATTGTTAAGTTGCACCACTTTAGTTCTATAAAATATTACAAGACGGAACATTATGTACTCAATATTCTCAAGAAAAAATTGTCAAAAGATCTAATTTACCATTCACTCGAACACACCAAAGACGTTGTAAAAGCTGTGGAAAGAATTGCTCTTTTAGAAGGCGTGACTGACGAAGGTTTGTTTTTGTTGAAAACGGCCGCAATTCTTCACGATGCTGGTTTCATAGAACAATACGAACATAACGAACCTATTGGAGCGCGGATGGCGAAAGAAATTCTTCCAAAATATGGCTACACAGAGCAACATATCAATACAGTTGTTGACCTAATTCACGTTACTGCAATTCCGCATAAGCCAATTAACAAACTGCAAGAAATTATTTGTGATGCCGATTTAGATTACTTAGGTCGAGATGATTTTGAAACAATTGCAGATCGATTAAGAAGAGAATTGAGAGCAATGGGAAAAATTGACAGTGATAGAAAATGGGATGAAATTCAAGTACATTTCCTTCGTCAACATCAGTATTTCACTAAAACTGCCATTGAATCAAGGCAAGCAAAAAAAGAGGCGAATATTCAAAGTGTGTTAAACAGATTAATTGAAGGAAAGTACCTTGATTAACGCTTCCTTATTGAATCGCTTTTTCCAATTCAACCCCCAACCAATAACAATCTTCGTAAGAATTATACAAAGGTGCTGGTGCCACTCGAATTACGTTTGGTTCGCGCCAATCGGCTACAACTCCTGCGTCCGAAAGTGCATTAAATAAAGCTTTTCCCTGTCCTTTTGCTTGAATAGAAAGTTGTGCGCCTCGCTCATGTGGATTACTAGGAGTAATTAATTCGAAAGTGCATTTTTCCATGTTTCGCTCCGAAATATCCTTAATAACAAACTCCAGAAAAGCAGTCATTTGGTCTCTTTTTGCACCAATATTTTCCATTCCAGCTTCGTCGAAAATTTCAAGAGAAGCCAAATGTGCCGCCATACTCAAAACAGGTGCATTACTCAACTGCCAACCTTCCGCACCCGGCATTGGATCAAAACCTGGGTCCATCAAAAATCGCTTTTCTTTATTGTATCCCCACCAACCTGCAAATCGAGGTAAGTCTTTATTGTGTGCATGACGCTCGTGAACAAACATTCCAGAAACTCCACCCGGTGAAGAATTTAGATATTTGTAACCACACCAAGCAGCAAAGTCCACACCCCAATCGTGTAAATGGAGATTAATATTTCCAGCTGCATGCGCCAAATCGAACGCCACAATTGCACCTACTTGATGACCTGCTTTTGTGATTGTAGGCATATCCAATAATTGCCCAGTATAATAATTCACTCCCCCCATCATCACCAAAGCCAACTCATCGCCGAGTTCTTCAATTTTTGATAAAATATCCTCTGTACGAAGTAAGTTTTCTCCTTGCCGCGGAGCAATTTCCACTAAATGGTCGGCAGGTAAGCCATGAAATTTCACTTGTGATTCTAAGGCATATTGGTCGCTTGGAAACGCTTTTGCTTCACATAAAATCTTAGTTCGCTTTCCACTTGGACGGTAAAATGACACCATCAATAAGTGCAAATTGGTGGTTAAGGAATGTGTTACTACTACTTCAATCGGTTTTGCACCCACAATTTTTGCTGCTTTTTCAGTCAATAATTCATGGTAGGAAAACCAAGGTTTATCGGCTAAAAAGTGACCTTCTACCCCGAATTTTGCCCAATCATGCAAAACTTCATTTACATAGTTTACAGCGCGTTTAGGTTGCAAACCAAGTGAATTACCTGTGAAATACCTAACCGTTTTTTCGTGGAAAGTTGGATGGTTGAATTCAGTTCTAAATCGTGCTAGAGGGTCTTTTGCGTCTAATTGCTGTGCGAATTCGAGGGTGTTTTGAAACAACATAAGCGTTTTTAAATTGTTATTTTTGTCAGTCACCACAAAAGTACAGCAATTATTATGACCACGACAGACATTTCCCGCGTCAACTCCCAAGCCTTATTTGAAAAAGCTAAAACCTTGTTTCCAGGAGGTGTGAATTCTCCTGTACGTGCTTTTAAATCAGTGGGTGGAACTCCGCTTTTCATTCAAAAAGGTAAGGGTGATAAAATTTGGGACGAGGACAACAACCGTTTTATTGATTTTTGTTGCAGTTGGGGACCTTTAATTTTAGGTCATGCCCACGAGGATGTACTTGAAGCAGTGATGCAAACAATGCAAAATGGGTCAAGTTTTGGTGCGCCAACTCGAAAAGAAAATGAACTTGCCTCTTTTATTTTGGAAAGAATTCCATTCATTGATAAAATCAGATTTGTAAGCTCAGGAACAGAGGCGGTTATGTCTGCGATTCGTTTGGCAAGAGGCTACACAGGAAAAAATAAGTTGGTAAAATTTGACGGTTGTTATCACGGACACGTTGATTCATTGATGGTTAACGCTGGTTCGGGTTTGGTTACTTTTGGAACTTCATCAAGTGCGGGTGTGCCTGACGTTTTAGCAAAAGAAACATTAGTCTTACCACTAAATGATTTGGAGGCTTTAACCACTTGTTTGAAAAATCACGCCCACGAAATTGCGGCAATAATTATTGAGCCTATTCCCGCAAATAATGGACTATTGTTACAAGATGGTGTGTTTCTTCAACAATTGCGTGAATTGTGCACTGAATACGGCGTTCTTTTAATTTTTGACGAGGTAATTTCTGGTTTCCGTGTTGCTTTTGGTGGAGCTGCGGAACTGTATGGAATTCAACCGGATATCGTGACTTACGGAAAAATTATTGGTGGGGGGTTGCCGGTGGGTGCTTACGGTGCTCGTGCTGAGATTATGGCAAAAGTTTCTCCCGATGGACCCGTTTATCAAGCAGGAACTTTATCTGGAAATCCTGTTGCAATGGCAGCTGGTTTAGCGCAATTAAAACATTGTGCAAGTGAAGGTTTCTATGAGCAATTGAACGACAAAACGGTATTCATGGTCAACAAAATAAATGAGGAAGCTAGCAAACACAATTTCCCTGTTGAATTGGTGCAAATTGGCTCCATTTTCTGGTTTTCTTTTAATGGACGCAAACGAATTTCACAAGCATCCCAAATCGACCCGGATATGCACTATTTCAACCTTATGCACCACTTTTTATTGAATCAAGGTGTTTATTTCGGCCCAAGTGGGTATGAAGTAGGATTTGTTTCAATGGCTCATACTCAGGAAGATTTGGAATTTGCAGCCGACCAAATAATTGCTGCTTTCCACGAAATGTTTGTGACCGCTTAAAATGGGAAAAGCCTTAGTAACAGGAGCGAGTGGATTATTGGGCACTCATATTTTGTTTGAACTCACTAAGAACGAACAATCCTGTTTGGCTGTGTACCGCAGTGAACGTAAATTAAAAACGGTAGAGCAAGTTTTTCGATTCTACGGAAAAGAAAAGTTTGAAGAATTGTGGCAAAAAATCATTTGGATAAAAGGTGATTTGACTTCGCTCAGTTTTCTTGATGAATTATTTCAAGAAGAGTTTACAGAGGTATATCATGCTTCAGCGATGGTGTCGTTTTTCAAAACAGATTTCGAGAATTGCCTAAGACAAAACCGAGAAGTAACCGCAGACTTAGTGAATTATGCGTTGCGAAAAGGTGTCCGTAAATTTGGTTACGTGAGTTCAACAGCAGCAATCGGTAAAAACAAAAATTTACCCTCAACGGAGAAAGATTTGTTTGTTCACGACCCAAGTAACAGTGGTTATGCCATCTCGAAATACGGTGCTGAAAAAGAAGTTTGGCGAGGAATAGAGGAAGGTTTGAACGCGGTAATTGTAAACCCTTGCTTGATAATTGGTGCTGGAGATTGGCGAGAAAGTTCGATGACCATTTTACGAACAGTTGAACGGGGTTTACAATTTTACCCCTCGGGATCCAATGCAGTTGTGGATGCACGCGATGTGGCTTCCGTACTCTTTCAACTTATGCAAAGTGACCTACATTCGGAGCGATATTTATGTATTGGTGAAAACCTGAAATTTCAAACACTATTTACTGAAATTGCACAACAATTAAATAAAAAACCACCGCATCGAAAGGTTCCTTATCGCCTATCTTTGATTTATGCTTGGTATAATGAATGGCGTGTGAGGTTGGGCGGAAAAAAAGGTGGTTTAACTATGGAATCCGTTCGATCTTCTTACAAAGAAAGTGCGTTTAGCGCCGAAAAAGTGGAGAAACAATTGGGGTATAAATTCAAAACAGCAAAGGAAATGATTGAGAATGCGATTATTTTTCAAAAAGCTATGAACTGATTAATGAACTTCAATTCTAAGTCTTTTCTTCCATCGATTTTCCCAACGCATCCAACTTTTTTTCAATTTCTTCGAGTTTGTGAATCAATTCATCGTTGTTGTCGCTCATCATACTGTCAACAAAAATGGAGTTTATTAAGGATAGCCCAAAAATTCCCCCACCAAAGAGTAGAAACACGAAATAAATCTTAATTCCAACGGCTAATAAAACACTATTTGTTCTTTCTGCGATAATATCAGGGATTTCATACCATCCTTCAACTGTGAAAATTTTAAAAGTGGTGTAAAATGCCATAAGTGGATTTCCAAAATATTCCGGCGCAACATCGCGGAAAAAGGTAAAGGAAATGATCGAAAGAATGAAGTTGAGCATGAAAAATGCGATAACCACTACAATTGATGATTTCAATGCACGAGCAACACCGTTAGCTATGTGTTCTATATTGGGAACAAATTTTATTAGTCTAAAGAATTTAAATACCCGTAGTACCCTCAGTGGCAATAAAAATTTTAAATGGTACAAATTATAAGGTGAAAACCATAATAAGAGGGAGGGCAAAACTAAGATGACTAATACAAAGTCAAAAACATTCCACTTGTCTTTAAAGTATTGTTTTCCGTAAAATTTGATTTTTACGACTGCTTCAACAGTGAATAATAAGGAACAAATGTTATCGGCAAATTCTATTCTTTTTGCCCATAGGCTTTCTACCTGAAAGAATCCTTCTGTAAAAATCAAGATGGCATTAAGAACAACTAAACTAAAAATGAACTTATTGTTGGTGAATAGACGAGTCATAATGGCTGTTTTGCTGAACAAAAATAACACTGACAAAGGCAAGTAGAATTATGAATGTCATAATGAAAAGCATTAAATTTTTTCCCTGCATTTCGAAACACCCATGTTAAGCCAATATTAATTCAAAGAAATATTCACTTAACGCAAGGTTAAACACTGCTTAATTATGTAATGACAAGAGTGCTGTTCCTTTGCAAAAAATTTTCAAATGAAGAACTTTATATTCTTGTTCGTTACATTTCTTAGCTTTTTGGTGGGCTACTCTCAGAATGGTTCGATTAGCGGAAAAATTATTGACGAAAGCACTAAAGAACCTCTTTACGGAGTAAAAATCGTGGTGCAAGGCCTTGGAAAAGGTGCTCTTTCTGATATGGACGGTAATTACAAAATACAAGGACTTGCAGAAGGAAAATATACGCTCGAGTTGCGTTATGAGACATACAATAATTTGATTTTGACGGATATCTTTGTCAAAAACGGGGAAAATCTTACACTAAATGTTCCCTTAAGTAAGGTAGTATTAGAGTTAGGTACAGTTACTGTAACGGCAAAGGTTAACAAAGATTCCAATTCAGAAATGTTGCGACTTCAAAGGAATAGTGCAACTGTAGTGGATGGGATAAATGCTGAAACCTTTAAGAAGACGCCAGATTCAAAGGCATCAGATATTTTCAAACGAATAAGTGGGGCAAGTATTCAAGACAACCGTTTTGTTGTTGTAAGAGGTTTGAACGACCGCTATAATTTCGCATTAATCAACGGGGCTCCTCTACCAAGTTCTGAATCAGATAGAAAAGCATTTTCCTTCGATATTTTTCCAGCGAATATGCTTGATAACCTTTTAATTACTAAAACCGCTAATCCAGAGTTGCCTGGTGAGTTTTCTGGTGGTGTTGTAGACATAAACACAACGGAACCAAAAGATAAAAATTTTCAATCTATACAAGTAGGAACAACCGTAAATACCATTACAACTTTTAGAAACTTTGAGACTTACACAGGAAGTTCAACAGACTTTTTGGGTTTAGGAGCAAATGGACGAGCGCTACCTTCTGATTTGCCATCTACTATTGATTTTTCAACCGCTTTGAATGTTGACAAGGCAAGATATGCAAAAATGCTCACTCCAGCATGGACAACAAATGACAGAATGGCTTTACCAAACTTAAGTCTGCAATATTCCTTGGGTAGAAATTTTGCTTTGAAAAATGACAAATCACTTTCTTTTGTTGCAGCTTATTCCTATTCCAAAAATTGGTCAACGTATCAACAAGTTCGACGTGAATTTGAGGAATCAGCGACGACGGTTGTTCAACGAATGGAGTTAACAGATACTGTTTATGTAACTAATATTTTAAATAGTGCAATGTTTAATGTCAAATTGAACTTGAAACCAAAAAGTTACATAGCGTTTAAAAATCTTTATTCAATCAACGCAGACGATAGGGTGAATGTTAGAAAAGGAGTAAGAGAAATGGACAACGATCCGAAACAATTCGAAAGAGCAACTAATTTCTGGTACACACAGAGTAATCTTTACACAAGCCAACTTTTGGGTAAACATGAAATAAAAGACAAAAATTCAATCAATTGGACGCTAGGTTTTAGCGATGTAAGTCGTCAAGTTCCCAATTTGAGACGAATAGTTTACAGGAAATACGCTTCTACCGAGGATGATCCAAATGAACAATATGTTGCTGTTGTTCAAAACAATGGTTCAATTCCAACGGCTGCGGGAAATATGTTTTGGTCTGACTTGAAAGAACGAATTTATAGTGCCAGATATGATTATTCGAGGAAATTAGGCTCTTCTGAAAAATGGAAGAATGAAGTAAAAGTAGGTGGATGGAACCAGTATCGAAACAGAAATTTTGTATCCAGAAATTTAGGTTTTTCTCAATTTAAACCAACAAATGGGATGTTTAACAGTTCTTTACTTGTTCTCCCTGAAGATCAAATATTTAGTGAAGAAAACCTTGGTTTAATTGAGGAAGGCGTTGGTGGATTTAAGTTGGATGAGGTAACAAATGTGGATGATAGTTACAAAGCATCCTCTTTTTTAAATGCCGTATTTGCTTCCATAGATAGTAAATGGAATGATAAAATTAGGTTTGTTGGTGGTTTGAGGGTAGAATCGTATTACCAAAATTTCCAATATGTTGAGTTTGGTTCCAATCTAAATAAAACAATTGATACAAACGTCATTGATATACTACCATCCACTAATTTAATTTATTCTCCAACCAAAAAATTAAACTTACGTGCTGGCTTTTCAAGAACTGTTTCTCGTCCAGAGTTTAGAGAATTAGCACCTTTTACCTTTTATGATTTTATTATCGATAATATCATTTCTGGGGATCCTTATTTGAAAAGAGCTTTAATCACGAATACTGATTTAAGAGCAGATTTTTATCCTGCGGCCGGTCAATCGATTAGCTTGTCAGGATTTTATAAACAATTTGAAAATCCTATAGAACTAATTAATCGAACTGGTACTTCCGGTGCTCCTGAATTGTATTATACTAATGTGAAATCAGTAGTCAATCTAGGATTAGAGTTTGAATACAGAATTAATCTAGGGGTTTTCGCGGCCGCAGATACAACATCATTTTTAAAGAATTTCACCATCTACACCAATACTTCTATCATACGTTCTAGGGTAGATTTATCCGATTTCGCTGGCTCAGGAGGGGAACGACCACTACAAGGACAATCGCCTTACATTGTCAATGCGGGATTGTTTTTTACAAGCCCAAACAAGGATTGGGCAGTAAGTGCATCATATAACGTAGTTGGTCAACGTATCTACATTGTTGGAAATGTTCAAGAACCGAGTGTTTGGGAAAATAGACGCCACGTAATTGATTTCCAAATAGCCAAAACCTTTGGTGACAAATTTGAATTAAAGCTTAATGTGAAAGATTTACTTGCTCAAAAACTAATTTTCTTTCAAGATTTGGATGGCGACCGTAAATATGATGCGGATAAAGACAATACTTGGCAAGAGGTTCAATTTGGAAGAAACATCTCAGTTTCGCTTAAATACAATTTTTAGAAGTTGCGATTTTAATTTTTAAGCGGCTTGGTTCAAGTCGCTTTTTTTTGCCCAAATAATTTTAGTCTTTAAAAAAGGTAGTCTAAGGTTAAGAGAAGGTTGGGAAAAATTAATATTTAATTAAAATAGATTTAAGTCAGCTGTAACTTAACGAGGAGGTTTAAGCAGGAATTTTGTCCAAACTAAAATTAATAGTAATGAAAAAAATTTACTTAGCAATTGCAACGGTTTGCCTTTCGGGATTATCGATGGCGCAAGATGCATTTTGGACGGTAACCAATTATCGTGGTGCTTTCCCTGTTACGGACGGAACACCTGCAACAGATTGGACACACGGTTGGTCGAACTTTAGTCCTGAAACGACGGTTTATCCAGCCCCAACAACAACTGTTTCAACAGATATAACTTCAAACACAACTTGGAGTGGTGTTATTCGCCTTACAAATAAAATATTCGTTAAAAACAATGCTACTTTAACCATCGCACCAGGAACGATTATTCGTGGGGATAAAGCAACACAAGGTACCCTTATCATTACTAGAGGTGCAAAAATTAATGCGAATGGTACAGCAAACGAGCCAATTGTGTTTACTTCTGATCAGCCTGTAGGAAACCGTGCTGAAGGTGATTGGGGTGGCGTTGTAATACTAGGTTTAGCTCGTAACAACCAACCTGGAGGCGTAGCCAATATTGAGGGATTACCGGTTTCTACGGATACTCAATTTGGTGGAAATTTTGATAATGATAACTCAGGGGTTGTTAGATATGTTAGGATTGAATTTGCTGGGATTCCTCTTGAGCCAAACAAAGAAATTAACGGAATTACTTTTGGTTCAGTTGGTTCGGCTACAACGGTTGAGTACGTTCAAGTTTCAAAATGTGGTGACGATTCTTTTGAGTGGTTTGGTGGTACAGTAAATTGTAAATACCTAATCGCTTACCGAGGATTAGATGATGATTTTGATACTGATTTCGGTTACAGGGGTAAAGTACAATTTGGTTTATCAATTCGTGACCCTTTTCTTTCTGATGCCCCAGGTGATTCAAATGCTTTTGAATGTGACAACGATGCAACTGGTTCTGGTGCACAACCAAAGACAGCCCCAGTTTTCTCAAACATTACTATTGTTGGTCCTAAAGGAGACGGAACAACTGTTTTACCAACAGGAGAGAAATTTGAAAAGGCTTTTCGTTTGAGAAGAAACACAGCAACATCTGTTTTAAACTCTCTTGTAACAGGTTGGGAAAAAGGTTTGTCGGTTGAGGGAGCACCTGTAGTTGCGAATGTGAATGGTGACACCTTAGTTTTTGCAAACAACATTTTGACAAATTTTGCAGTTCCAACGTGGAGCACAAACAATACGGCTGCTGTATTTAATTCAGGTGGTGCAGATGCGGCATTCTACAATTCTTTCTGGACTCAAAAATCGAATGATTCAACCTCAACATTGGCTCAAGTAAACTGGGTGAATTTGTTTACTGCTCTTGGAACTACTCCTGATGCTCGTTTGAACAATGGCTCTGTTGCTGCAGCAGGAGCAAGTTTTATGTGGAATAAATTTTATAGCGTTGTTGTTCCTGTGGTTTCAAACAACACTATTTCTTACTGTCAAGGTGCAACTGCATCGGCTTTAACTGCAACTGCATTAGCAGGAAACAACCTTCGTTGGTACACGCAGGCAACCGGTGGTACAGCTTCAACTAACGCACCAGTGCCAAGCACCACAACAGCAGGTACTTTCAATTACTATGTTTCACAAGTAAACGCAAATGGTGACGAAAGTAAACGCGTGATGCTTACAGTGAATGTAAATGCAAATCCAACTGTTCCAACTATTACCGCAAACGGACCAACAGTTTTCTGTACCGGTGGTGATGTTGAACTTGCTGCTCCAACTGCTACATCCTATTCTTGGTCTAACGGAAGCACAACTCAAAACATTACTGTTACAACTTCAGGTTCTTACACAGTAACAGTAACAAACGCACAAGGTTGTTCAGCGGTTTCAACTCCTCAGGTTGTAAACGTTAGTTCAGCACCTGCACCAACAGTTACTCCTTCAGCGTTAGCGGCTTGTTCAGGTCAAACAGTTACTTTAACTTCATCTACTGCAGATACCTATACTTGGTCAAATGGTGCTACAACTCAAAGCATCACTGTTTCAGCTGCTGGTACATATACAGTAACAGTAACTAATGAAAACGAATGTAACGGAGTAGGAGCTTCTGAGGCTGTAGCTATCACGTTTGGTACAACACCAACAGCGGGCGGAAGTTTCTCAATCAGTGGAAACGTTGTAACCTTCACAAATAGTTCAACAAATGCTACAACTTACACTTGGAATTTTGGAGATGGAACAAGTTCTTCTCAAACGAGTCCTGCACATGCTTATGTGGCAAATGGAACTTACACCGTTACTTTAACTGCGATTAACGGAAACTGTACAGACCAGGAAACTTTTACAGTGAATATCACATTAGGTTTAGATAACTTGGAAGGTGTAAATGACATCAAAGTTTTCCCTAATCCAGCTTCAACTTTGTTGAACATTTCATTTGATAATCAATTAGCTGAAAATGTTGATGTGGTTTTGGTTGACGCAATGGGAAGAACCGTTGCAAGAACACTTACTCAAGATTTCGGAATCAACATTGTAAACTTTGAATTAAACAACATTAGCAACGGAATTTATACGGTTCAGTTGATTAGTGGTTCAAACACAACAATGCGTAAAGTTATCGTAAACAAGTAACAATAAACGCCATACTTACTACATGAAAAGGTCATCGATACAAAGTTCTGTTTCGGTGACCTTTTTTATTACCCTCAAAAAATAAAACCATGGAAACTAATAAATTACACACCATACTAATCGTTGACGACGAAGCGGATATCATTGATTTTTTGAGTTATAACATTAAAAAAGAGGGGTATCGAGTTTTTACCGCGTCAAATGGTGAGGAAGCTGTGAAACTTACTCAACAATTGAATCCTTCTTTGATATTGATGGATGTGATGATGCCTTTGATGGACGGAATTGAAGCCTGTCAAATTATACGTAAAGATTTAAACCTCACACAACCTATAATTGCTTTTTTAACCTCACGTTCCGAAGACTATGCGCAAATTGCAGGATTTGAGGCTGGTGCAGACGATTACATATCTAAGCCCATTCGTCCGAGGTTGTTAATCAGCAAGATTGAGTCGCTTCTCAGACGTGCTGACAAAGGGTTAAATCCAGAAATGGAAAGTGCAACGGCAATTCAAATTGATCGTGAACGCTTTGTTGTTACCGTGGAGGGAAATGAATTAATTCTTCCTAAAAAGGAATTTGAATTACTCGAACTTTTGGCTGCAAGACCGGGAAAAGTCTTTACACGGGAACAAATTTTAGCCAATGTTTGGGGAAATGAAACTATAGTTGGCGAACGCACTATTGATGTGCATATCAGAAAATTAAGAGAAAAACTTGGAGATGACTATATTCGCACTATAAAAGGTGTGGGTTACACCTTCAATGAAAAGTGAAAAATACTCGACCAAGTTTACTCATTCTTTTTGGAAGCCTTGTTTTTACCGCAATTAGCTTCCTGTTTACCTTAGCTGTTCACCTGTATTTTGACAATTTATCGTCTTGGTTATTGGTGGTTATCCCAATCATTTCAGGTGGTGCAGCATATTTGATTTTTTACATTCTACTTCGAAATTTTATACACAATAGACTTTACCTCATTTACCGTTCTATTCAAATGAGTCACAAAAAAAATATGCCTAAAAACGAGTCAATTGATAAATTGATTTTAAAGGCAGAGGAGAATGTGAAGGAGTGGAAAGAAAATAAAAATCTTGAAATCAATCGCTTACAAGAACAAGAAGCTTTCCGTCGCGAATTTTTAGGAAACTTAGCACACGAACTTAAAACGCCAGTTTTTTCCATTCAAGGGTACTTATTAACCCTACTTGACGGTGGATTGGAAGACCCTGAGGTAAACAGAAATTTCCTAGAAAGAGCGGCTAAAGCTACCGATAGAATGGCAGACATCCTTACCGATTTGGATAAAATTACCAAGTTAGAAGTGGACGAACTAAAGATTGAAAAACGGCCTTTTGATATAGTGGAATTAGTTCAAGAAATTTTTGACACACTTGAATTAAAGGCGAGTGAGAAAGAGATGAAATTGAAATTCAACAAGTTTTACACGCCTATTTTTGTTCTTGCAGATCGTCCTAAAATAGGTCAAGTTTTTACCAACCTAATCAGTAATTCCATTTTTTACGGAAATCCTCAAGGTTTAACTATTGTCAGTTTCGAAGTTTTTGACGATTTAATCACTGTAGAAGTAACAGATAATGGTCCAGGTATTGACGAAAAACATCTTCCAAGGCTTTTTGAACGTTTTTACCGCGTTGAAAAAAGTCGAAATCGAAACGAAGGTGGTTCTGGTTTAGGACTTGCAATAGTTAAACATTTACTAGAATCACACGGTCAAAGTATTGCTGTGAGTAGTCAAGTTGGGAAAGGGACAAGTTTTCGCTTCAGTTTAGAAAAAAGTTCAGCAAATGTTTTGTTGAGCTCGAGAGGTTTACCTATCAAGTAGCTTAATTTCACATTTTTTTTACAATCGCCGTTTTGGAATTTTTCTAATTTTGAATCGTTTTAAATAAGAACTAAATTTATCATTATGGCTTTTGAATTACCTGCATTACCTTATGCTTACGACGCATTGGAACCACACATTGACGCTAGAACAATGGAAATTCACCATTCTAAGCACCACCAAGCTTACACCACTAATTTGAACAACGCCATCGCGGGAACAGAATTGGAAGGTAAAAGCATTGAAGAGATTCTTAAAGTTTGTAAAGACAAGCCTGCTGTTCGAAACAACGGTGGAGGTTTTTGGAACCACAATTTGTTTTGGGAGGTAATGGGTCCAAACGGCGGTGGTTTACCATCAGGAGACCTAGCAGATGCAATTGACAGTGCTTTTGGCTCTTTTGAAGCTTTCAAAGATGAATTTGCAAAAGCAGCGGCAACTCGTTTTGGTTCAGGTTGGGCTTGGTTGTGTGTTACAGACGGAAAATTGGAAGTTTGTTCAACTGCAAATCAAGACAATCCTTTGATGGGTGAAGGATGTACTGGAACACCAATTTTAGGTTTAGATGTTTGGGAGCATGCATACTACCTAAACTATCAAAACCGACGTCCAGATTATATTAATGCGTTTTTTAACGTTATTAACTGGTCGGTTGTTGCTGAAAAATTCGCAGCAGCGAAATAATTTTTAATTAAGAATAATGAAAAGGGAGTCGATTTCGACTCCTTTTTTGTTTCAAAGTAAGCCATGTCCACCTATCGAACAATTTCAACATCTGTTGAAGGTTTTTATAGTGAGAAAGGATCGAGATTCCTTTCTTTTGCTTTTCCTTGTGAAACAGAAATTGAGGTTAAGGATCATATTTCACAACTTCGAAAATTGCATCCCAAAGCTGTACACGTGTGCACTGCGTTTCGTTTGGGGAGCGACAAGAAATTTTATAGAAGTTCAGACGATGGTGAACCCGCTCACAGTGCAGGACCTCCTATTTTGGGACAAATTGAAGCATTTGATTTGACCAACATCCTTATAGCTGTGGTTCGATATTACGGAGGGATTAATTTGGGTGTTGGAGGTTTAATTAAGGCTTATCGAAGTGCAACACAAAATGCTTTGCAGTTAGCGAATATCATTGAAAAAGAAGAAATGCTACGGTTATCCTTAATTTGTGATTATGCCTCTTTATCTTCAGCATTGCGTTTTGTAAAATCCCATGGAAATTTAATCAGTCAAACTTTGGAAAATACTTGTGTACTTGTTTTTGAAGTTCCTTTGAGTAATTTGGAGGAAATAGAAAAAAGTGGGTGGGATATAATCACTTAAATTTTTAATTTTTAGAAAACGGAGAAATGATGGTTTTGGGCAAAATCATCAGGGCTAATGAATAAGCACATTGAAATGTTCATTGGTGTTTTACGTCTTAACCTTACCTTTGTAATTATGCGCGTTTTCTACAATCTGGATGAAGTTAAAGAAATAGAGAATCCAATTGTTACTATTGGAACTTTTGACGGTGTACATTTAGGACATCAACAAATTCTTAAACAACTTATATCAGAGGCGAAAAGAAGAAAAGGTGAAAGTGTTTTGATTACATTCTACCCGCACCCGAGAATGGTACTTCAACCTGAAAATCATGGACTTCAGTTGATTCAAACCCAAGCAGAGAAAATTCAAAAATTGGAACGAACGGGTATTGATCATTTAATCATTTACCCTTTCTCTAAAGATTTTGCAAAATTGAGTGCCCTTGACTTTTTGAAAGGAATTTTAGTGGACAAAATTGGTGCGAAGACTATAATCATTGGTTATGATCATCAATTTGGAAATAGACGTGAGGGGAATTTAGATTTCATGCGAAGGTTTGCCAAAGAATTTCAATACGAGGTAATTGAAATTCCTGCTGCTGCGATTGATGAAATGAATGTGAGCTCCACAAAAATTCGCCAATGCATTTTGAGTGGTGATGTTGAACAAGCGAATCGCTTCTTGGGCGCACCTTTCTGCGTTCAAGGAAAAGTTGTAGTCGGGAATCAGATTGGACGAACTTTAGGTTTTCCAACAGCAAACATAGATGTTGAAGACGAAACAAAATTGATTCCGGTAAATGGTGTTTATGCTGTAGAAGTTGTTATTGAAAATCAACTTTGGAAAGGGATGATGAACATAGGTGAGCGTCCTACTATATCGATGAACAATGGTCGAACTCTAGAAGTTCACATTTTTGATTTTTCGGAAGATTTGTACGGAAAGAAAATTGAGGTACGTTTTTTGAAAAGGGTACGAGCTGAATTAACTTTTCCCAACTTAGCTGAACTTTCTACACAAATTAAAAAAGATGAAACAACTATTCGCGATTTTTTTATTCAATTGGCTTTATCTTAGTTGTTTTTCTCAATCTGAATTGAAGTTTTACACATTGGAGGAAGTAAAGAATGCTTCGCCTGATACTATTTATGCTTTAAACCTATCAAAAAGTAAGCTAACCGATGTTCCTCAAGAATTGGAGAAGTTTAACCAACTGAAATCACTTAATTTGTCAAAGAATAAACTCACTAGATTACCTGATTTTATAGCAAATTTCAAATTTTTAAAAGAAATTAACTTAGATAAAAATCAAATTGATGTTTTTCCTTTGGTATTAACAAGAACTACCACCTTAGAAACTATCATTTTGAGTAATAATCAGTTAAACTACATACCGGATCAAATTAGTCAAAATAAACAACTAAAGATGTTGGACTTGTACAACAATCAAGTAGAAAAAATTGGAACGGGATTGATTGAACTTGCTCAATTACAAGTTTTGGATTTAAGTGGTACAATGTACGGCACACTATTTCACAAAGATATCCGCACAAAATTGCATTGGGTAAAAGTAAAAATGGACCCTCCTTGCAAATGTTTAGATTAACACCGTCAAAAGCCCCTAAGTATTCTGCAAATCTATCATTCGCATAGCCACGAATAATTTCAACACCTTCTCCCCAACACCAGGGACTTCAACATGGATGAGGTACATACCTGAACCAACTGGAATATTCGCGTGGTTGGTTAGTGTCCAATCTTGATAAGATATTTCGCTGTCTTTTCGAATGGTTTTTATCAATCGCCCGTTGGTTGTGTAAATGGTAATGGTACATTTTTCTGGAAGATTGATGATTTTAACTCGATTATCCAATTTGTTGCGCTCGTACTCCGAATAGGCTAAATAGGGGTTAGGAACAACATTTATCATTTCCAAAGCATCTTTTAAGGCCAATTTTTGATTCGTTTCTGTGGCAATTCCTTTCATACTCCAACCATACATCGGACGACCACCGTTGGTGTTGTTGACCACAAAATTTTTGTATTCCTTGTTCATTCTCAGTCGGATCTTGGCCTCCGTTGATAACAATTTTTGACCCGAGCGCAAAAGCGGATAAGCTACCCAAGACAAAGCACCATAAAGCTCACGTTTGATTGCTGGTGAATTTGAATTTTCCATTTCTGTCCACAGCTGAAACAAGTAATTTCCACTATTTTGAACAGCTTGTTGGGGGTCGTAATAAGGAAAATCAAAGGTTGTACTTAAGTTATTGATGGTTTTTTGTGCATAACTGAATACGTAAATCGGTTGCATTCCTCCAAAAATTGGTGTTCCAACATTGTTTACCAATCTATCTGTTGGATTCCAAATCATATCCGCACCGTTGTCTGCTCCAAGGAAAGAGTTTTCACCAAAAGCCATGTACAAACGCGCACCCGTTTCCAAATCTACCGCATATCCAGGAAACCAACCCATTCCTTGACCCGTTCCATCTGGGTTTCCATTTTTATCAACACTTGCACTTTTTCGCAATGCTCCTGCTTCAGCACCACCAATGTTTAAAGCTGTATTACGTCCCAATTCAATTACAGGACAACGTGTCCATAAGCTTTTGTCAGGGGTTAAAACAATATCCACAGACGGCAAGAAACTAATCGAAGCATTTGTTCGCATAGAACCTGGTGCTCCTGTTGTTTTGTAGTAAGCCAATGGCATATAATCGGCTTGGTAACCAACTAAACGGTGTGGCGCGATTGTTCCGTCTAAAATCCGTTCGAAGGCTTGTGAATTGTCCTGTCCAGCTTCATCTCTATAATTACAAGGATTCAGATAGGCAAGTGCGTCCAGCAAGCAATCTTCTTCAGGCCCTTTGTAATCTCCCGACCGAATCCAATTGGTTGGAAAGAAAGCGTCATTGTCTTGTACACCGACTAACCAACGTTTTGATGAATCTGCAAAAGAAATGGAAGCATCCAATAGTGAAGTAAGGCGCGTTGATGCATTTCCACCACCCGCAACTTGCTCGTATCTAATTTGTTCAATTTGTACGGAAATTCCCCATTGCGGAATAAGTTGCTCGTTGTTTTTGGAAATAGTAAGCTCACTTCTCACAGAATCGACTGGATTTCCTCCTTTTTCTTCGTAACGATAAATTACCCAAGAAGCAGTGTCTGCTCCATTGATTGTTGAGGGAGAATAAGACCTGAATTTACACTCGAAATATCCATCAGCGACATTTAAAGGGTCTATTACTTTCACTTTTATCGGGCCTCCACCTTTGGAATACGTCAATGGATTCGCAAGTCCATCGCTTAAGGCACTTTCCAAGGTTGATTCCGTTAATTCAAGCGTCAAACCGCCATTTCCTGTGCCGTCGAGTTGTGTTATCTCAGGCGCTTGTCCGTAATCTAAGTAATGAAAAGTTCCACCTTGAGTTGGTTGTGGATGGTGAGGTATTGCTTCCAATACTTTTGCCTCTCCCACAGCTGCTTTTCTACTGACAATGTATTTAATTTTTTGTCCGTCAATAGAAGCTGGGTCATCTGGAATGTAGTTTTTGTAATTGTTGTAAGCATAGGCCACAGCGATGTAATAGTACCTTTTGAAATTCACTAAAGTAGGGTTACCTTGTGCGAATAAATCTGTATTTATCTTAAAACTATGTCGAATTCCTTTGTTTTCACCATTCACGCGCAGTACAGGAATACTTGCATTTAAATCATCACTAAATTCAAAATTTATAATTTTTGAAACATTATCTTTTATGTCGCATTGAGCCACGAGTCTTGCTTTTGCAGGATCGGTAATATCGGAAAGTGACACACGATTATCTTTCAATTGAAAAATTTGGTAGCCTTGAAAGCGGTAAAATTTATCTGCGTTGGGGTCGTCGGCTACAATGAATGGGTCAAACTCCTCATATTTTTCTTGAAAATTGTTTGAATTTACTGGATTGGAAAGTGTTAAAATTAGTTCGTTGTTTAACTCTCTGATTTCCATATCTGGAGCGTGTGGTCCTTCCAAAACTTTAAAGCAATTTTCGAAAAGTGCTTGTGCCTTGTCGTCTGCTCTGCGCAATACTTCAACCGAACTGAAGGGATTTCCAGATAATGCCCTTGCGAAAACGACACCTACCGTAATGTTGTTTACCGCACCCGGCTTCAAAACAAATGGTCCAGCCGATTGCACAAAACGTCGGTCGTTGGGTGTGTTGTTTGCGGTTTGTTCTGTCCAAACAGGTTGCGGAACACCGCTTGTCCCCCAGCCAAGAGGGTCTGTATCTCCGGGAAACATAAAATCACACGGAACAAGAGGATTGGCATCAGGATCAGAAATATGCCCACTTCCGCCGTAAACGAACTTTGAACCGTCTTTCCAAAATCCCCGCAAATAATTGTAATAATCTGCTGCGTTTATTGGGTCGGTTTGATTGGGATTTGCACCGTTTGTTGTGTTGGAATAATATAAAAACCGGCGCATTCCAAATCTTTCATTGTCGATAATTCCATCACCGTAACCAATTCCGTTGAGGGCTTCATTTGTTCCAATTCCAAAAGCATTATCTATTCCATCGTCATCTTGATAAGGGCCTTCAAAAAAGTCAACTCCAACCGCCGGAGGAGAAAAGCCGTATCCTCTAAATCCAGAATTGTCGCCGTCAAAATTGTCGCCATTATAATAATAAGCCAATCCGCGATTCACGTCACAACCAACATAATCATCAAAAGGGTCACCCAATGCGCCATCGGTGAAAAAACCGAAATAAGTATTGAAAAGTGTTTGTGTTCCTCGATTGATTAATTCGTAGTTATAAAAGGTCATATTGTTGATTTCATCATTCGAAGAGAAAGCAAATGCTTGCGCTCTAATTTCCATTCCTATTGGGTCTGCACCAGTTTCAGTGTGTATATTCCCTTTGTCGTTCATGATCCACCAAAAGTTGATGTCGCCATACAAAGACACTTTTCTTTCCGTATTGCAATCTTTATCTTTTTTTACATCATGCCAAGGAAAATCGCCGTCTTGCCAGTTGTAATTACCGTCGCCATTGAAATCATAGAACGGTGCGAGGTAATAATCTTGACCTTGTGAAACATCACCATGAGCAGGCCAATTTTTAATAATGTCAGGAACTTTGTAATTCGGAAAAAGTTCTGATTGTGTGTTTGTTCCATTTTGTCCGTCATAAACTCCAGCTTCATACCATGCATTAAATTCGCGCACCATGTCTTGCGTTGTTGTGAAATGTTGATCCCATTTGCGACAATTTTCGTAGGTGGTTTCAGCTGTCACATTAGTCAAGGGTCCTGTCCAATAATCTTGACCGTTTCGATAACGCAAAGCAGCCAATTTTAATTGATTATTAAAGTCTGTTCCTCCTAACCAAAGCGCCGCAGTGAACAAAGCCATTATTCCAGAATTTTTTGGCACCTCATACATTGAAAAATTTTGATTCGGTACTTGCCATAAATTTCCTGCGGTATGAATCATTGCCCGAACATTATTGATTTCGAGATAAGTGGTTGTGGTTGGTGGCGCACATCCCGCAGCTTTCGCAGGTGGTGTTTTGACTTGTTGTTTACCAGTATAAGTTTGTCCGAAACTAAGATTTAAAAGAATCAGAAAGGTAAATATTGAGAGCAGCTTCTGCATGGAAAAAAGTTTGACGTGCCTAAGTTAAGGATATTCAAGTTAAGAGTTGTAGTCCCGATAACCATCGGGTGAAGAGAGAAGAAAGAAGAGGTGTAGTCCCCCGATAACCATCGGGTGAAGAGAGAAGAGAGAAGAGGTGTAGTCCCCCGATAACCATCGGGTGAAGAGAGAAGAGAGAAGAGAGCGTCGCCGAAAGGATAAACTGATTCACGAGAATGGAAGTGTTGAGAGCGGAAAGTTAGGAGTGAATGGAATAATCCCGAACTTTACAACATGAAAAAAATTGAAACAAAGGATGATATCGTTCGGTTGGTAGATTTGTTTTACGGAAAAGTATTGAATGATTCACTACTCTCTCCATTTTTTAAGCACCTCAATTTTGAACAACACAAACCAAGAATGGTACATTTCTGGAGTTTTGTTTTATTGGATGTTTCTGGTTACACGACTAATGTAACAGACAAACACCTTAATATGCCTCTGGAAAAGGTGCACTTTGACCGATGGCTTGAACTTTTCAATGAAACAGTGGATGAAAACTTTGAAGGAGATAATGCCGAATTGGCAAAACAACGCGCAAAAATTGTCGGTTGGACAATTGCAAGTAAAATGTAAATAGTCGGAATGAAGAAGATAAAAGTTGTTTCAGTTTTTACGGTTATTTATTTCTTTTTATCGCCTATTTCTTACGGGCAAAGCAATGTTATTGGTTCGTGGAATATTCTCAACTTGCGCTATTCTATATCTGATTCACTAACGTTTTTCGGTGAAGCACAATTGCGTTCATTAGGGTTTTACAATGACTTTCACTACCATGAATGGAAAGTTGGAGCCTTGTATCAAATAGAAAAAAACTGCAATGTTGGTTTTGGTTTCGGCAAATATGACACGTATCAGTCGGGAGGAGATTTTATTACACCTAAGCGTTCTGATGAATGGCGTTTGTGGCCACAAATAATTTTGAAACAGAAAATTTATAAATTAGGAATAGATCATCGTTACAGGGCAGAGTTGCGTTGGTTTCCAAATGGATTCAGATTTAGAGCAAGGTATAGGCTTTCTGTTAATTATAAATTCCAAGTATTTAAAGGATTAGAACCCATTAAACTCGAGGCAGGGACAGAGATTTTTTTCGGAAACAAATCGCCCTATTTCGAGAGAAATAGAGTGAATGTAAGTTCAACAATTCCTCTCAACAAGTCATTATCTGTTTATTTAGGTTACCTACACCAATTTGATTATCAAATCAATGACGAAACCGGTCGTGATTTTATTCAGGCTGGATTTTTTTTCAAATTCTGATAAGATTAATCAATAGTCATCTAAAATTCCATTCGGATCTGACAAGTATATCACGTCACCTTTATCACCTTCAATTAAAATTCTGCCTTTTCCATTTTTGGCAGATTTGAGAACGAACGGTTGTTGCAAGTATTGATCATAGTTGAAGTCTATATGCTTAAAATGCACTTTCCAATGATTCATAGGTTTACTTAAATTCCCTAATTCAAAACCTGGAATAAACAAAATCACTTGACCTTCTTTGTAGTTTTCACTGATTGTTCTTTTGGGTAAGACATGTCCAACATAAACATTCGCCTTCTCAGTTTCGTCCCAAATCATGTAAAGACTGTGGTAGGCTGAAGTGTTTTTGATTTCAATTGTGTTGTTACCATTTATATCCAGGCGTTTAAATGACGTTAAATTATCGTTTAACTTTTCAGATTTTATTGAATCGATTTTTCCTGAATAGTGTTGTTGCATCAAATCATAAAGTTCACTATGAAGTAATTCGGCGCGTTCATTTTTAAAGGGTACACGCAAATAAACAGTGCTATAATATCCTGAATTATTTGTGCTGTGTGTAAAATTTATGGTGTCAACAGATCGAATCAACGAGTCCACTTTTCTTCGTTCGGCACTACTAAGATAACTTAGAGCGTTTCCTTCAAAAATCAACTTGGTTTGAATTTTCGTTTCTTGGTTCAATAACCACCACAAACCGCCAAAAACCATAATTATAAATCCTATGGAAACATAAAACCACAATTGTAACCTAGGATTTTGTTTGGTAGAAAATCTGACTTGTCCATTTTTAATTCGATTTTTTGCATTGTTTAGTCCCATTTTTTGTTCGGGTTGCAATGGCAATTCATCCAATTTTGAAACCAGCCAAAATGCCGATTTAGCAGAAATCATTGGGTGATAAAGCAACCCCAAACTTTCCTCAACAAATTGAATCCGAATCGAACTCGACTGTCGGGACAACAACCCAATAATCCTAAAAAGTTCAGGAGAAAAATTTTCGCCCAAATTTTTTTCGAAATCAGTAACTGTTTGCGCTGCTTTTAATCGAATAAAAATGTGTTCAATCTGATTACTGATTTGATTCAAAAAAGCAGCTTCAATATTTCCACGAGCTTCAGTTTGCAACAAGGTGAAATAATCAAAAACGTTTGCCCATTCTTTTGAAAATTTAAAACTTGAACGCTGTTCAGTAATGCTTAAAAAAAATGGAGCAAGATAATTTTGAAAAGTCAAGTAAAGTGCGTGTTTTTGCCAATCAATAGCTTGTTGAAAGGGAATGCTTGTTGTGCCTGTAGTTAGTAATTCAACCAAACCTTTATGTTGACTAATCCATTGATTAAAGAGAATGGTTTGCTCGTTTTGAACGCTTAAGAATTGCCAAAGTTTATCAAAGTAAATCGAATTATTATTATACGTTTTTAGTAATTCCAAAACAACTTCATCCGTCGGATTATGGATGAAATTTCGAATGTCTTCGGGACTTAAAGTGAAAAAGCTTAACAAAAGAATTATATTACATTTTATTCAAAAATAGTTGGAATACAAAAAAGTGCTACATTTGGTTCGAATTAAAAACTATTTTATGAAAAAACTATTACTCTCAATTGGAGTTGTATTTGTTGGTTTCGCAGCAAATGCACAATGTACCCCTCTTCAATCATGGGCTGACACAACGGATTATGGTGTTTACCCGGATACTATTCAAAATTTCCCTCCTGCTGCTGTTAACGTGGCTTATTCATCAGATTTGAACTTTAAAGTACCCGCAACTGTAACAGCAGAAGTTGCTGGTGATGACCCACTTGCTCAAAACTTTATCGGTTCGGAGATTGAAGGTTTCGTTGTTACAAGTGTGGAAGGTTTGCCTGCAGGCTACGATTATGCTTGTAATATTCCTTCTTGTGAATATGATGGTGGTGCAAACGGATGTGCGAATGTTTTTGGAACGACATCAACAACTGGTACGTACGACATCATTATCAATGTAACTGCAACGGTAATTGTACAATTACCACTTTTACCTCCAACACCTCAAGATGTACCAACATCTTTCACAGGTTATAAAATTGTTGTAGGTACCGCGGGTAACATTGAAGAAATCATTCCTCCAGTTTCGGTTTCTCCTAATCCAGCTAACGATGTAATCAAAGTTGCTGGTATCACGGCTTCAAAGAAAGCTTCCAACATTACCATCACAAACATTGAAGGAAAAGTTGTTGCGAAAAGAAACGTTGAAAATGCAACTGACTACGAATTTGATTTAAGTGGAGTTAACGCTGGAATTTACTTTGTAAATGTTGCTCACGCAAACGGTGTTGAAACTGTTAAATTTGTGAAGCAATAAGAATTTAAAAATCTTAAATAGAAGGCTATCCATTTGGGTAGCCTTTTTTCATGCCATCAGTTTTGTTCATCCTCCAGAAATTAGAAATATTTCTACCTTTAGGCCCCTTAGTTTTAAACCTAAATTTTAATTCGTGAAAAGCAATAAAGACGTGTCGGAAACCCCTTTGATGAAGCAATACAATCAAATCAAGGCACGTCATCCTGAGGCTCTGTTGCTGTTTAGAGTGGGGGATTTTTATGAAACTTTTGGGGAAGACGCCATTAAAACATCCAAAATCCTTGGAATTGTTCTGACCAAACGAAAAAATGGTGCCGCCGCTGAAATTGAATTGGCTGGTTTTCCTCACCATTCTCTTGAAGTTTACCTCCCGAAATTGGTTCGTGCAGGTCAACGAGTTGCGGTTTGCGACCAACTCGAAGACCCCAAAATGACCAAAACCATCGTCAAGCGCGGTGTTACGGAATTGGTTACTCCTGGCGTTTCTTTCAATGATCAGGTATTGGAACGTGGAAAAAATAATTTTTTGTGTGCTGTTCATTTCGGTAAGGAGGAAATTGGTTTGGCTTTTCTGGATGTTTCAACAGGAGAATTTTTGGTTGCCCAAGGAAATAAAGAATATGCCGACAAACTTTTGAGCGGTTTTGAACCCACGGAAATCATTTATCAGAAAAACAGGAATAAGGATTTCTCCAATTTTTTTGGTGATAATTTCTACACTTTCCGACTAGAAGATTGGGTTTTTACCGAGGATTTTTCCCAAGAATCACTTAACAAACACTTTGGAACAAGTTCACTTAAAGGTTTTGGAATTGAAAACCTACCTCTCGCTATCGTTGCGGCAGGTGCAATCTTTTATTATCTAAGTGAAAATCAACATCAACAACTCGGACATATCACCGCCATTTCAAGAATTGAAGAGGAAAAATATGTTTGGTTGGATCGCTTTACCATTCGAAATTTGGAATTGGTTTATTCACCTCACGAAAATGCAAAAACACTTGCCGATTTGCTCGACAGAACCAATACTCCTATGGGAGGGCGTTTGCTCAGACGTTGGTTGGTGATGCCTTTAAAAGATGAAAAACCAATTAATGAAAGATTAGACATCGTTGATTTCTTTACTAAAAATGAACAATTCAATTTTGAAGTTGGTCAACACTTAAAGGAAATTGGCGATTTAGAGCGATTGATTTCGAAAGTTGCTGTCGGAAAGGTGAATCCTCGTGAGGTTATGCATTTACGTCGCACACTTTTACAAATTCGTCCGATTCAGCAAATTTTGTCCAATAATGTTCCAAAAGCACTTCAAAAATTGGTTGAACAATTGAACGGTTGTGATTCGCTGATTGAATTAATCGAAAAAACTTTAGTTGACGAACCAGCTGGAGCAATTGGAAAAGGTGCAGTTATCCGGTCTGGTTGCCATAATGAGTTGGACGAGTTGAGAGAAATTTCATTTAACGGAAAAGAATACCTTGAACGCCTACAAGAACGAGAGTCTGAAAGAACTGGAATCCCAAGTTTGAAAATTTCATTCAATAACGTTTTTGGCTATTACATCGAGGTTCGAAATACTCACAAAGACAAAGTTCCTGCTGACTGGATTCGAAAGCAAACTTTGGTAAATGCCGAACGTTATATCACCGAAGAACTCAAAGAATACGAGACTAAAATTTTAGGTGCTGAAGAGAAAATACTTGCGATTGAAAATAAGTTGTTTCAAGAACTTACCGCGAGTATGGTGGACTACATTCATCCCATTCAATTAAATGCCATTCAGCTCGCACGTTTGGATTGTTTGTATGCTTTCGCACAGGTAGCTTTGGAAAATAATTATAAGCGTCCGAATATTAATGATGGACTGACAATTGACATCAAAAACGGAAGACATCCTGTTATTGAAAAACGTTTACCATTAGGTCAACAATACGTTGCAAATGATGTGTTTTTGGACAATTCCAGCCAACAAATCATTATGATAACTGGACCAAACATGAGTGGAAAAAGTGCTTTGCTTCGCCAAACGGCGCTCATTGTTCTCATGGCACAAATGGGTTGTTTTGTTCCTGCTGATGCTGCCGATTTGGGTATTACTGACAAAGTTTTTACTAGAGTTGGTGCTTCGGATAATATCAGTTCAGGTGAGTCCACTTTTATGGTGGAAATGAACGAAACAGCGAGTATTCTCAATAATATTTCGGAAAGAAGTTTAATCATTTTGGATGAAATTGGACGCGGAACAAGCACCTACGACGGAATTTCCATCGCTTGGGCTATTGCAGAATATTTACACGAACATCCAAAAGCAAAATGTAAAACGCTTTTCGCCACCCATTATCACGAACTAAATGAAATGTCCAAGCGTTTTGACAGAATAAAGAATTTCAATGTTTCCGTAAAAGAAATCGCAAACAAAATTTTATTCTTGCGAAAATTGGTTGAAGGCGGAAGTGAACACTCTTTTGGAATTCATGTGGCTAAAATGGCTGGAATGCCACCTTATGTGGTTCAACGTGCCGAACAAGTTTTGAAAGATTTAGAAACGTCACACGCCGATGTCGGTGAAAATAATTCAGTTGCGAACAAAAAGAAAACAAAAGAAAAATTGAATCAATCTGAGGCAGTACAATTGAGTTTTTTCCAACTTAATGACCCTGTTTTGGAGCAAATACACGATGAATTGGTGAGCATCGATATAAATACTCTAACACCCGTGGAAGCACTCATGAAGCTACATGAAATTAAAAAACTAACAGGAGGTTAAAATGGCAAAAAAAGAAGTTACGCTTAAAAGTATGCAGTGGAAAATGTTTCTATTGGGATTTTTCAAAATTCCGTTGTTGCATTTTTGTAATCCTAAATTATTGCACATCGATGCAGAGAAAATTCAATTGCGTATCAAATTGCGTCGTCGAACAAAAAATCACTTGAACTCCATGTATTTTGGTGCTTTGGCTGTTGGTGCTGACGTCGCAGGAGGTTTACACGCCTTTTATTTTGCAGAACAAGAAGGAAAAAAAATCTCTTTCGCTTTTAAAGGTATGAATGCTCAATTCTTGAAAAGAGCTGAAACAGATGTGACTTTTGAAAGCAGTCAAGGTGCAATTGTTAAGGCTGCGGTGGACAAAAGTATTGCGACAGGAGAACGTGTAAATCAACCGATCGAAGTGTTTGCCAAAAACACCTCGGGAGAAGTTGTTGCAACGTTTGAAATGATTATTTCGCTGAAAGTAATTAATTAATGCGGAAAATAGGTCTTTTTTGTAGTTTGTTTCTTTTACTCGTGGCTTGTAGTGTTGATGAAGCAAGCTCAGTAAAACACCCACAACTTATCATTGCCTCCAACTTTTTAAAATCTTCGGATACCGTTTTGTTTTCAAATTTTTGTAGGACCAACAATCTTAAAATTAGAATTCAAAAACTTTCTTCGGACTCCATTTTTAATACAATTGAAAATAAAGGTTTCAATACGCCATTTTCACTTGTTTTATTAGGTTCCATGAAGGATTTGAAAAACTTCGACAGAAGGTACTTTGAACGAATAGCGAAGGATTTTTTTTCTGAACCAAGCGTCAGGTTTGAAGTGTTCGATGAGCGCAAATTTCTAAGCTTGGGTATCAATCCTTTTGTTTTCGTAGTTCAACCAGACACACTTGCTTTACCTCAAAACTACAGTGACTTGAAGAACAGATTTTGGTCAACCACAAACACAAATCTCATCGTTTTTTATGCTCATTTGGTAGCAAAAAAAGGGGGGGCAGAAAAAGAAACTTGGGAAAAATCACTTCGTAAAACGAGATTGGCTTACCAATTTAATGATACGTTGCCTAGTAATAGACTACGCTTTATTCCATATTCTGAATGGTTGAAAATTCCACAAAAACAAAAAAATAAACTTTCGCTTGTTTATCCCAATCAAGAAACGAGTGGTTTTTTTGCCGATAGAATGATTGCCGCGATTCCAAAAAACCCAAAGGACTTTTACTACGCACAACAACTTTTGAATTATTTGGCGGACAAGCTAGAAAACGAAAGTTATGCAGAGAAATTTGGCATACTTCCTCACCCAAAAACTACCCGAAATTTAAAAGTTAAAGAATTGAATTTAACAGATGTCAACGAAGACGACTTATTAATGTCTATTCGAAAAATCTACTCTAAATGAAACGTTTCGGACTAATTGGAAAAAGTCTCTCACACTCTTTTTCTCCATCATTTTTCAACGCATTTTTTAAGGAAAAAGAAATTAATGCTACCTACGAAACTTTTGAGCTTTCAGAAATTA
This sequence comes from uncultured Lishizhenia sp., assembly GCA_964636775.1. Classification (GTDB taxonomy): domain Bacteria; phylum Bacteroidota; class Bacteroidia; order Flavobacteriales_D; family Crocinitomicaceae; genus UBA952. The sequence goes on along the minus strand of CAZWSY010000031.1, from coordinate 9,597 downwards.
AAGAAGTAAAGAAAGTGTTTGATTTACAACCCGAAGGTCTCAATGTAACAATTCCGTACAAAGAATCAATAGTCTCCTTTTTAGATGAAATTTTGGGTGTAGCTAACGAAATTCAAGCTGTTAATACCATCAAATTTGAAAATGGAAAAACCTATGGACTTAATACAGACGCTCATGGTTTTCACCAAAGTATTAAACCTTTTTTGACGAATAAACATGAGAAAGCCTTGATTTTAGGGACAGGTGGTGCAGCAAAGGCTATCGTTCACGTACTTAAAAATTTAGGAATAGAAGTTCTTTTTGCAACAAGAAATCTAGAAAATAAGCCAAAACATTTTGGTTATTCTGAAATCAACGAACACTTTTTAAAGGCTTGTAAACTAATTGTCAATACTACTCCGCTTGGAATGTACCCAAATGTCAACGAAGAACATACTTTTCCACTTGTAGGAATTTCAGATGAACACTTGGTAGTTGATCTTATTTATAACCCTGAAAAGACGCTACTCCTTCAAAAATCGGAAAAACTTGGTGCCACTATTTTGAATGGAGAATCGATGTTGAGGGAGCAAGCTTTAATGAGCTGGGACGTTTGGAATAAACCTATCTCACAAATTTCTTAGAAGGCAAATAGTTCAGGTACAATTCTATTTTTTACTTTTATACTTTCATCAATTAAAATTTACTTAAATGAAAAAACTTTTACTCTTAAGTGCTTTTACACCACTATTGGGATTTGCACAAATGACCGAGGCCAATGAGCCTGCTGTTCCCTCAACAGCTACTTTGTATTTATGTGACTCGAATGCAGTACGTTATGAAGGCATAACAGGCACGGGAGTTACTTGGGATTACAGAAATTTATTAGGTGTTGATACCGACAATAATGGTTTGGCTGAAAGTAAGGTTTTGGACGTTCAAGCAACAGATCCTAACACAAATGATTCACTTTTCGAGGGTGCAACCACAAAATACAGCATCGGAAATCTTGTTACTACCTATTACTCAGTGGGTCAAGGATTAAAAATTTCTACTGGCAACATTTTTTCTGAGCCAAGTTTAGGAAGTGTTTTCATCCGTTGGAACGAGGAAAATCAAGTTTTAAAAGAGTATCCTTTTGATTTGAATAGCTCTGTGGCAAGTGCGTTTTCTGGTAACATAAAGGTTGACAATCCTGTTGTAGCCATAGACACCACTGCCTCAGGATCAGGTGTTGCAAAAATTGATGGTTTTGGAACCTTGAGATTACAACAAAATGATTATTCCAATGTAACACGATATGTAATTCAGGATACCTTAAATTCTGTTTTGCAAAATCCTCTTTTCGGAGAAGTTCCTATTCAATTGGTTCGTAGTTGGTATGAATATTACCAATACAGCACCTCTGATTTGCCGATAATGGTTTTAATTTCGATAACGTTGAATTCAGCATTACTGAACAACACAAGTACTTTGGTTTTATCTAAAGATTTGCCGGACAATAATTTAGGATTCAAAAACAATGATTTGACCTTTAATGTTTATCCAAACCCAACGAGCGATGTTTTAACTATTTCAACTGAAGGAACATTTACTGCATCGATCTCTGATATCAGCGGAAAAGTGATGATGTCTAATTTGACTAGTAGTCAGGTGAATGTTAGCAACCTACCAGCAGGAATGTATTTCTTAACTGTTTCTTCTGATAAAGGTATTGGAACACAAAGAATTATTAAAAAATAATCGTTCAGAACAAACATTTCAAAGCGGGCAATAGTCCGCTTTTTTTGTTTTGGGACTTATAATTTTTTCAATTTTTTAGCATTTTCAATCTTTTTTGGCAATTGAAAAGTCACCAAATGGAACAACATTAAAAAGTCAGAAAATAAACTGAACAACGGATATTTGAAAGTTGCAGGTTTATTTTTCTCAATGAAAAAATGACCAACCCAAGCAAAACTATATCCTGCAAGTGGAGCAAACCATAAATACTTTGCCTCACCCGAGTATATGGCAAAAGCAATAATTCCGATTACGATACTCGTTCCAATAAAATGTAAAAGTCGGTTGGTGGAATCGGAGTGTTCATTTAAGTAATAAGGATAGAACTCTTCAAAAGTCATTCTCTTGTCTGTCATGGTTGTTTTTTTATCAAAAATAAGCGAAATTTAAAAAGTTTTACTTCTTTGAAGGAAATCTATAACCCGCCACTATTTTCATGGAATAGAAAAATTGGCGATACAATAAATCGTTGAATCTTATGGATTTGTTGTCGAAGTCGGTGTTTAGAAAAACAAACAATTTATCGGAAGAATAACCACCCATAAATCGAATATCATAACGTGGAGCAAGACCTAAAAACCCACGATTTTCATTTTCAAATTGATAAAATTTAGATTGAATCACTCCCCCAAAACCAAACCATCCTGCAACTTGCCAATTGTTAAAGCGGTTCACATAAGCATAACCAGGAACAGCTCCAAAATCTATAGCCGACCAGCTTGTTGCACTTGTTTTACTGTTTGATGGATTGGCTAATTGATATGGAATTATTGACGTTGTTCCATTATCCAAACCAAAAATGTTGAATGTGCCTTTTAGGTACCATGTGTGGACTTGTTTCAAGTAATGCGCACGCTTTCCCAACAAAGCATTCATTTTAAAATCTTTATCAGCGAAATACCATGCGTTTAACGTTACATTGTAGGCAAGTAAACTCGGTTTAAAAGAATTTGTCTGTGGTGCAACTAAAGAAGAGTCCCAACGATTTGCGCCACGAACAGCATAGCCACGAACAGTCATAAATTCCGCATCGAGAAACGTTTTTTTAATCGTGTAATCAACACCCAAACCAAATTGCCTTGTTGTGCCGTATTTTTCATCAGGACGAAGAAAAGACAAAACTGGAAACGCAACACGTAATGAAAACCATTTGTAAGCAAAACCTAAACCTAGAAAAGGTCGGTAATTATTCTTGTAGGCAATTTGACCAAGTTCGGGTCTGAAAGGGTATTTAATCCAAAACGGTGCCGTGGTATAACCTAAATCCGCGTAAACCACTTTATAATTGCGGAAATCCTTAATAGCACTACTGTCTTTATCCTTTCCAAAAAAAACGAAAGGCATCATTAATAACCCACTAACGCATATTTTCCAAATCCAAGATAAAGGCATAAACTTTCGCAATTTCTAAGCGTTCGTTTGTTCTTCCAGAACCACCACCATGACCTGCATCCATGTTGCAATCAAAAATCAAAGGTGCTTTATTGGTGCGAAGTTCGCGCAATTTTGCCACATATTTCATCGGTTCCCAATATTGAACTTGTGAATCATGGTAACCTGTTGTTATGTACATCGCCGGGTAGTTCATCCTACGCAAATTGTCGTAAGGAGAATACTTAAGCATGTAATAATAAAATTCTGGATCATTTGGATTTCCCCATTCTTCGTATTCCCCTGTGGTAAGTGGAATACTTTCGTCCAGCATTGTTGTTACAACATCCACAAAAGGAACTTGAGAAATGACTCCTTTCCATAAGTGTGGCGCCATGTTCGAAACAGCTCCCATTAACAAACCTCCAGCACTTCCACCCATTGCATAAATCTTATCGGGATGACAATATTCCATTTGCCCTAAGTATTCAGCAGCATTGATAAAATCGGTGAAAGTGTTAATTTTTTTACGAAATTTTCCATCTTCGTACCAGTGTTCTCCCATGTACTTGCTCCCACGAATATGTGCCACTGCATAAACAAAACCACGATTTAACAAACTTAAGCGAATTGCACTAAAAACGTCGGGAAGTGTGTAACCATAAGAACCATAACCATAAAGCAAACAAGGTGCGTTTTTTAAATCCGTACCTCTTTTATAAACCAGCGAAACGGGAATCATTGTTCCGTCATTAGCTGTTGCCCAAATTCGCTGAGATACATAATCTTCTGATTTGAAATTCTTGTCTAATAATGTTTTTTGATGCCAAACCGTTCTGGTATCACTGAGCATATTGTACTTGTAAACAGTTGATGGAGTGGTCATTGAATTATAGGAAAAGAAAATTTCATCCGTATCAAAAGCGTCATTTACAGCTAGACCTAAGAAATAGGTTTCCTCATCAAAACCAATGTATTTTTCCTTGCCTGTAGCTAATTCTTTCAAGCG
>CAZWSY010000031.1:0-5356 GCA_964636775.1 uncultured Lishizhenia sp. | reverse complement strand
CCAACACCGAATTTCTCGTCTTTTTCCTCGTAAACAAGCACATCGGTCGCTGCATCTGTTCCTAAAACATGACGGAAAACTTGAAATTCTCTTAATGTTTGCGGGTCTTTTCTAACATAAAAGATGGTTTTATTATCATTCGCCCAAACAATGTTTCCGCTAACATCCTTTAGTTCGTCTTTAAGAAATTTTCCAGTTTTGTTGACACGAAAAGTGATGTTGTATTTTCTTCTTCCAACAAAATCCTCACTTAAAGCCAAAATTTCATTATTCGGGGAAATCGACCAATCGGCTAATTCATAAAACGATTTTCCTTTTGCGCGATCATTTTCATCCAGAAAAACTTGTTCTTTTCCGTTCTCAATTAACACAAGTTGCTGGTAGTCTTGTCCTTCCAAATTTTTAACTTGGTATGTTCTTCCGTTGATAATAAATGGTGCGCTGACTTCATTAGGGTCGATTCTGTTGTCGAATTCTTTCATCAATTCCCCTACAATTGGCTCCAAACGTGAAAAGTAGTTTTTAGCGTACTCGTTTTCCGCGGCTAAATGTTCCAAAACAGGTTTAGTGTCCCGTTCGTTCATCCAATAATATGGGTCTTGACGACTGTGGTTATGTGTACTTAGTGTTTTTGCGATTTTTTTCGCGACAGGTTCTTTTGTTTGAGCGATGCTTGACATAACTAAAGAAATTGAAAAAAGGGAGAAAAGAATATTTTTCATAAAATGGATAAGGATGAAAACTAAGGATTTGATTTCTGAAAACCGTCAAAATGAATATCAACACTCCATGCTTCAGCTTTTTGGGCAAACCAAGGCTTTATTGTTGGCCAAAGTTTTCCAAAAAGTTCAGAGGTACGGTAATTTTCTAAGTCGGACTCGTCTTCCCATTCGCTGTATGTGAATACAATGTTTGGGTTTGTTTTATCTCGAAGTAAACGCATTCCTCTACAACCTGGAAATTGAGCCACTTGCCACTTTACACCTTCGAAATGAGAAAGAAAATCCGTTAATCTTTCAGGTTGTAGGGTTAATTTAACGATTCTAATCATGAAAATAATTCATTAATGTTGCCTCTTGAGCCGGGAGGAAAAAATTTAATTTCTACCGCTTGACTGATTCTCAATCCAAATAGTGACGAAACACCACCACCTCTACTTTCTGTTCCATTACAAATGGCTATTTCAAGCAAACCATTACTATTGAAAATGGCAATGGGATTACCGTCTTCTCCGTCGAAATAATTGCGACTGATTATGGAAGTCAATGGTTTAAAACCAATACCGTTTACGCCAGCATATAGTTCAAAAGGAGCACCTTTACCCACATCATCAAAGAGTTGCTTTGTGATATTAATTATGGTGTTCCCCATTTTGTCAAAATAGATAATTCTTCCTGTAATGCTGAATTCTGTGAATTTAGGAGGAGAGGTTAGCATCATTTCATACGTTTCAACTTTTCGGCAAAAAGAAGTCAGCGACTTTCCTTCTGCAATAAATTTGGCCAAATCAACATAACATTTCAGCAGGGCAAAAGTCCAAGCTTCGGGTTGTTGTAAAATGCCATCATAACAATACAGATTATCGCAAGGAGCGTTATTCAGTAACTCACCAAAAAACCCGTTGTCAGGCGCAATTATATATTGTCCGCCGATTTGAAGAATGTGCGGCAACCACTTTTTTTCAATCAGATTAGGTTCGGATTTAACACCAACTAAATGTATCGTTCCTTCTGGAAATTCTTGTAACAAACACTTGAGTTGGATGGCAGCAATTGATGGTGTAAACGGTTGAATATCATGTGAAACATCAACAATTTGAACATTTTGAATTTTCTTATAAATTGCACCTTTTACTGCCGCAACATAGTAATCATTTGTACCGAAATCTGTCGTTAGTGTGATAAGTTGCATAAATCCTTAAATGCCGTTTTTCAATTAATTTTTAATTTTACCAAAAGTAGAAGAAAACAACGAACTAAACATTGATGAACTCAAAAATCCCGAACATTTGAGCAACAGAAATATCGAATTAACCGGCATCAACCCTGCTGAGTTTTTTGGTGTAAACAACGCCAATTTTAGACACATTAAAACCTTTTTTCCAAAGCTGAAAATCAGTGCGCGAGATAATGTGATTACCATTCATGGCGATGATGAGGTGATGGATGAATTTGAACGAAAATTGGATTTACTTGTCCGCCATTTCAATCAGTTTAATCTCTTGACGGAAAACAACATTGATAACCTAATGCTTGAGGACGGTTCCAAATTGTTATCCCACGATGACGGTTCGGAAACATTAGTCCATGGAAACGGCGGAACGAAAATTAAGGCAAGAACGGTCAATCAAAAAAAATTGGTTCAAGCAGTAAATAAACACGACATGGTTTTTGCGGTTGGTCCAGCTGGAACAGGAAAAACATACACTGCTGTCGCCTTAGCCGTTCGTGCCTTAAAAGCAAAAGAGGTAAAACGCATTGTACTTACACGACCAGCAGTTGAAGCAGGTGAAAATTTGGGTTTCCTCCCCGGAGATTTGAAGGAAAAATTGGACCCGTACTTAATGCCTTTATACGATGCTTTGCGCGACATGATTCCCGCTGAAAAATTGGGCGATATGTTGGAATTTGGCGTGATTGAAATTGCACCACTTGCCTTTATGCGTGGTCGCACCTTGGATAAGGCTTTTGTGATTTTGGATGAAGCGCAAAACACCACATCCATGCAAATGAAAATGTTCCTAACTCGTATGGGAATGACCGCAAAATTTGTGATTACTGGTGATATGTCCCAAGTTGACTTACCACACCGTCAGCAATCGGGTTTGTCTTATGCTTTGGACGTTTTAAAAGATGTAGAAGATATTGGAGTAGTGCGTTTAGGTCAAAGTGACGTAATTCGTCATAGTTTAGTGAAGAAAATTGTTGCTGCTTTTGACAAGGCAGAATCAGAAGAGAAAAGAAATAATTCAAATAAAAAATCGAATAAAGAATGAATGCAATAACTAAAGCGGATTTTCATTTCCCAGGACAAAAAGCAGTTTACCACGGAAAAGTTCGCGACGTTTATACTTTAGAAAACAACCTACTTGTCATGGTGGCAAGTGACAGAATTTCTGCGTTTGACCACATTCTACCTAAAGGAATTCCATTCAAAGGACAAGTCTTAAACCAAGTTGCAACTTATTTCCTGAACGCTACTAAAGACATTGTTCCGAACTGGTTGGTGGCAACTCCAGATCCTTGCGTGGCTGTTGGAATTGCGTGTGAACCTATAAGGGTGGAGATGGTTATTCGCGGTTATCTTGCAGGGCATTCAGCACGAGAATACAAAGCAGGAAAAAGAATTTTGTGTGGGGTTACTCTTCCTGAAGGAATGAAAGAAAACGATAAATTTCCTGAACCAATTATAACTCCAGCAACAAAAGCGGAGGAAGGACACGACGAAGATATTTCTCGTGAAGATATTTTAGCAAAGGGAATCGTACCTCAAGCGATTTATGAAAAAATGGAGGCTTACACGCGGGCATTGTTTCAGAGAGGCACAGAAATGGCTGCCGAGCGAGGATTAATTTTAGTGGACACGAAATATGAATTTGGTTTGCACAATGGCGAAGTTGTGTTAATTGACGAAATACATACTCCGGATTCCTCGCGTTATTTTTATGCCGACGGTTATGAGGAACGTCAGAAAAACGGCGAACCACAAAAGCAATTATCTAAGGAATTTGTGCGTCAATGGTTGATTGAGAATGGTTTCCAAGGATTAGACGGACAAACTATGCCTTACATGCCTGATGAGTTTGTTGCTATTGTAACTGAGCGTTATATCGAACTTTACGAAAGAATTACAGGACAAACTTTTGAGCGTTCATCAACAGAAAACATTGCTGCACGCATTCAGAAAAATGTGGAAGAGTATTTGAAAAATTTGGAGTAAGGATTTTATTGAAGCACTTAAAGGAAACCATAAAACGTACTGAATTAAGGGGAATTAGTCGTTAAAGTAGTCCAATAGGTTTGAAGTTGATTGGATTGGTCACAAAATCCTAATTTTACGCCATGACAAATAATGAATTTCAACTCGATATTTTACAAGGCATTCCTGCTGTTGTTCCTCCGAAAAAAGCGTTTGATCCAAGTGTTAACCACGCTCCAAAGCGCAAGGAAATTCTATCAAAAGAAGAAAAGAAATTAGCACTACGTAACGCTCTTCGCTATTTCCCGAAAGAACAACATGCAGTGTTACTTCCTGATTTTAAAGCAGAACTGGAAACTTACGGACGTATATACATGTACCGTTATCGTCCTGAATATAAGATGTATGCGCGTCCAATTTCCGAATATCCGGGAAAATCGGAACAAGCCAAATCGATCATGTTGATGATTCAAAATAATTTGGATTACGCCGTTGCACAACATCCCCATGAATTGATTACCTACGGTGGAAATGGAGCAGTTTTTCAAAATTGGATTCAGTACCGCTTAACGATGAAGTACTTGGCAGAAATGACCGATGAACAAACATTGGTGATGTATTCCGGTCATCCAATGGGCTTGTTTCCATCCCATAAAAATGCGCCACGCGTTGTGGTTACTAACGGAATGATGATTCCAAATTATTCCAAACCAGACGATTGGGAGAAATTTAATGCCTTAGGTGTTACGCAATATGGGCAAATGACAGCGGGTTCCTATATGTATATTGGACCACAAGGAATTGTTCACGGAACCACAATTACGGTTCTAAATGCCGTCCGTCGAATAGCTAAAAATCGAGACGACATTAAAGGGAAATTGTTCGTGACAGCAGGTTTGGGTGGTATGTCAGGCGCTCAGCCAAAAGCAGGAAATATTGCAGGCGTTATTTCAGTTACCGCCGAAGTGAATCCAAAAGCAACAGAAACAAGACATTCACAAGGTTGGGTGGATGAGAAAATTACAGATTTGGATGAATTATGTGCTCGTGTTAAAAAGGCACAGGAGAATAAAGAAGTAGTTTCCATTGCTTATCTAGGAAATGTCGTTGAAGTATGGGAAAAATTTGATGAGGAAGGTATCCATGTAGATTTAGGCTCTGATCAGACTTCTTTACACAATCCATGGGCAGGTGGTTATTACCCTGTTGGATTAAGTTTCGAAGAGGCCAATGAAATGATGGCGAGTGAACCGGAAAGGTTCAAAGAATTTGTTCAAAATAGCTTACGTCGTCATGCTGCAGCGGTAAATAAACACACGGCTAAGGGAACCTATTTCTTTGATTACGGAAATGCCTTTTTATTGGAATCTTCTCGAGCTGGTGCGGAGGTGATGGCGCAAAATGGAATCGATTTCAAATATCCGTCCTATATTCAAGA
>CAZWSY010000030.1:0-38332 GCA_964636775.1 uncultured Lishizhenia sp. | reverse complement strand
ACGTAAATCAGTCCTTGGACGCGATATGGAATTTCTTCTTGTTTTCGGGTTATTTAAAGTTAATTAAAAAGGAATTTATCAATGGAGACTTACACGGACATTTTGCGATTCCAAACCAGGAATTAATGAGTATTTTCCGTACCTCTGTATTACATTGGTTTGTAAAATCGGAAACGTATGACCGCTTCAAAGTGGTGATGGAAAACATGAAAAAGGGTAGGGTAGAGGACTTCAGTTTGTACTTTGCGGATTTCATTGAACAAACATGTAGCTATTACGATTTTGCCGATAAGGAACCTGAAAAAATATATCATGCACTCGTACTTGGAATGATGGTTCACCTCCAATCCGACTATAAAATAACCTCCAATCGCGAAAGTGGTTATGGTCGTTACGACATCATGCTTGAGCCATTAAAAAAGGAACTACCGGCTTACGTTTTAGAGTTTAAACGTTTTGTTCCCCAACGTGAAAAAACCATTGAAGATACACTTGATTCAGCAATGAAGCAGATGTATGATTTAAACTATGCGGCTCAATTAACACAGTTAGGGTTTGAAAACATTCATCATATTGCTGTCGCGTTTAAGGGAAAAGAAGTTCAAATGAGGTATGAGTAGTTAATTCTTTGACTTCGTTTCATAAAAAGCTGGAGGCCAAAGAATTTGATGTTTAAATAATTCATCTAAATAAGTAGGAATAAGTTGATTTGTTTTATCCCAAACAAGTGAATTGAATTTAGAATCGGGATATTGTTTTCGCTTACCGTCGGATGGTGAAAGTTCTACACAAACGGCGAGTAAATCCAATCTACTTCTTATAAAATTTTCCAGCCCACTAGCGTAGGATATCGGATTGTAAGAAACATCTGCTAGTTTCATATTTGTTGTTGTAGCAACTTTCAAGTTGATTAGACTATCAACATGGTTATATTTCTCATAAGTATCACAATCTCGCCAAAAAAGTACATTTCCTTTCGTGTGGAAGGATAAAGTCAACAATGGTTTTGTTTTTAAAATAAATTTTTGAAGTGCAACAACTTCACTTGCGTCAGCAGGATGACAACCTTTGTAACCTTCAGATGCAGGAAATTCTTGAGAAATAGCGGATTTCTTATATAAGTGATATCCGTCGTCGAAGTTGTTGTTTAAGTCGGTTCCTTTTCCGTTGGCTTTCCATTCGGCAAGAGTTTCCACACGAGTCAAAGCCATCACAGCGTCTTTCCAAGATTCGATTTCCACCCAATCTTCATGTGCAATTTTGAGTCCGTCGGGATTTGCAACAGGAATAATGTAAAAGGTCATGCTATCCAACCAATTAGTTGCTTTTGGATAAATAGTCGTTTGTTTTTCAAGGGATTGTAAAAGAATATTGGTGAACTTCATGACATATTTGGAGCTATAGTCCTCTCTTGCATGAATATTTCCAACTAAAAAAATGGGGTAGGAGGGGGCTTTATTCTTGTTACCTACCGTTAAACAAAGTAATGGAAGTCCAAATTCGGAATATCCAATTGTATCAATTTGGGTGAATTGTGGCACATGTTCGTGAAAACGAAATAAATCTTCACGAATCATGGAAAAAGTATATTTTTCGTTATCTTCCACTAAATAAGGGAGTTGAGCAATAATATTAGTGGATTTTAAACAAAGAAGCAGAACAATAAGTCGGAACATATTTCTCGAACGGGTGTAGGTGAAAAAGATTACTAAATTTGGTTTCACTCTTAAAAGTACAATTTTTCATGCAAACCATATTCAATAATAAACGACCAGCTCTTTGTGAAATGCTAGACATTGAGTTTCCTGTAATCATGGCGCCGATGTTTTTGGTGTCCAATGAAACGATGGTTATTGAAGGAATTAAAGCGGGAATAACGGGGGCTATACCCGCCTTAAATTACAGAACAACGGATGAATTACGAGCAGCAGTTCGTAGGATTCGTGCTGCGGTGAAAGGGCCGTTTGGGATAAACTTAATCGTTAATCAGTCCAATTTTTTATACAAGGAGCAGCTAAAAGTTTGTTGTGAAGAAAAGATTGATTATTTCATTACTTCTTTGGGTTCACCAGAAGAAACAATCAAAATGGCACACCAACATGGGGTTAAAGTTTTTTGTGATGTTACGGATGTGAAATTTGCCAAAAAGGTTGAAGCCTTGGGCGCAGATGCTGTAATTGCTGTGTGTAAAGAAGCGGGAGGTCATGCTGGCCCTACATCGTTCAAGGAATTGATTCCGCAATTGAAAGCTGCTTGTAAAATTCCAGTGTTATCTGCTGGTGGAATTGGAACAGGAAAGGGAATTCGCGAAATGTTGGAATTGGGTTCAGATGGGGTTTCCATGGGAAGTATTTTTATTGCTACGGATGAAGCTCCTGTTAGTAAGGATTACAAAGAAGCCTGTGTTAAATATGGTAAAAACGACATTGTAATGACCACTAAACTTTCAGGAACACCTTGTACAGTGATAAATACGCCTTATGTTCAGAAAGTGGGAACGCAACAAAATTGGCTTGAACGCTTATTGAATAAAAATAAAAAACTGAAAAAATGGGTGAAGGCATTCACATTTATGCGTGGAATGAAAAGTTTAGAAAAAGCGGCTTTTAGCACCACCTACAAGTCTGTTTGGTGTGCAGGACCATCTATTGAACACGTTCAAGCTGTTCGTCCTGTTTCCGTTGTGGTAGCGGATTTGCGTAAGGATTTTGAGGCTTAATTTTATTCAAAAGAAACAATAATTTTAAGGTTGAACAAAAGATGATTTAATCAGTTTTCTACTGGTTTTAAGACATATATTTGTCCAAAAATTAAACCGTTAAAAATGATTAGCGAACCTCATTTTGAGTTACCTTTTTTTACCAATTTGTTGATTTTATTGGTAGGTGCAAGAGTATTTGGAGAAATTTTTGAGCGGTTTAAACAACCAGCAATGATAGGAGAAATAATTGCTGGAATTATTCTAGGTCCAAGCTTATTGAATTTAATTCACCGAACAGAAGATATTAAGGTTATTTCTGAGCTTGGTATTTTCTTGTTGGTGATTATAGCAGGATTGGAAATTAATATCGACGATATTTTTAAGTCATTGAAAGGCAGGAATATTATTATTTCGATAATGGCATTTTTTGTTCCAATTTTTAGTGGAATTGCTGTTGGTTATTTTTTCAATTTGGATGTAATGACCACTGTTTTTATTGGTTTGTGTGTAGCGATTACAGCATTACCAGTAAGTATCCGGATATTGATGGATTTAGGTAAAATTAACTCAGAAGTTGGTCAAAAAATCATCTCCGTAGCCATTTTTGACGACGTACTTGCCCTTTCCATTTTAGGCGTTCTATTAAATATAAAGGACACTGATATGTCGTTTGCAGCAATTTCCAAGGCAGGAGGGATTTCCTTAGTTAAATTATTGATTTTTATAACTCTTTTGAGTTTGATTTACGTCGGAATAAAACGAGTTTTGAAAAAAGGAAATTACCTCGAAGAATCTTTGAACAAGTTAGTTGGATTTCTTAAAGGAAAAGAACCTCTTTTTGCTTTGTTTTTTGCTTTTGTATTAATGTTTTCTACTTTGACTGAGTCGCTTGGATTACATTTTATTGTTGGAGCATTTTTCGCAGCAATGCTTCTTAGTGAAAATTTAATAGGTAAAGAAAACCTGCACACAATTGAAAAAACGACCAGCAATATGGCGATGGGTTTTCTGGCTCCAATTTTCTTTGCTGGAATAGGTTTAGAATTTAATTTTTCGTCTATTGGAAATGTTGGCTTATTGGTTTCGGTAATTTTAGTTTCTTATGGTTCAAAAATAATTGGAGGTTATCTGGGTGGAACTTTGGCTGGACTAAATAAAAGGGTTTCTCTAACGTTGGGTATTGGCCTTAATGCGAGAGGAATTATGGAGTTAGTCATAGCAAATATTGCCTATAAAAATGGCTTAATTAGTACTGAAGTTTTTTCGATTTTAGTGATTATGGGTGTTCTAACCACATTAACAACACCGTTGTTGCTTAAGAAAGCTTTTGCGAATACTTAAAAAAACCGCAACACTAATTTTAGAATTGCGGTTTTTAAATCCTTGGAGAGGCGGAATTCTATTTCTTTACATCAAAGCGGTCAAGATTCATCACTTTGTCCCATGCTTTAATAAAGTCTTTCACAAATCGTTCTTTTGCGTCGTCACTTGCATAAACCTCAGCAAGTGCACGCAATTCAGAGTTTGAACCGAAGATGAGGTCTGCTCTCGTTGCTGTCCATTTTACAGCACCCGTTTTTCTATCTCGACCTTCAAACACCTCTTTCTTGTCGTCAATAGCTTTCCATTCCGTGCTCATGTCCAAAAGGTTAACAAAAAACGCATTATTCAATAGGTCTTTTTGAGTGGTTAATACACCATGTTTTGAACCATTGTAATTACCTCCTAAAACACGCATTCCACCCACCAAAACCGTCATTTCTGGTGCTGTTAATTGTAAAAGTTGTGCTTTGTCCACTAACAATTCTTCTGTTGATAAAGTATATTGTGTTTTCAAGTAATTTCTAAACCCGTCTGCCATTGGCTCCAATACAGCGAACGATTGAACATCCGTTTGCTCTTGTGTTGCGTCCATTCTTCCTGGAGTGAAAGGTACTTTGAGATTATAGCCTGCGTTTTGAGCCGCTTTTTCAATAGCAGCACATCCAGCTAAAACAATCAAGTCGGCCATTGAAACTTTTTTACCGTCTGTTCTTGCGTTGAATTTCTCTTGTATTGGCTTAAGTGCATTCACAACTCTGTCCAATTGCCCTGGGTTATTTACCTCCCAATTTCTTTGGGGCGACAACAAAATTCGAGCTCCATTTGCACCACCTCTTTTATCCGAACCTCTAAATGTTGATGCCGAAGCCCAAGCGGTAGTTACCATTTCGCTGATACTTAAACCACTGTTCAAAAGTTGTGTTTTCAATTCATTAATTTCTTTATCCTCAATCACTTTATGGTTTAGTGCAGGAATTGGGTCTTGCCAAATTAAATCTTCTTTAGGTGCTTCTGGACCTAAGTAAGTCGTTTTTGGTCCCATATCTCTGTGCGTTAATTTGAACCATGCGCGTGCAAAGGCGTCTGCATAAGCATCTGGATTTTCTAAAAATTTACGTGAAATTTTGTCGTAAGTCGGATCAAATCGCAAAGACAAATCTGTAGTCAACATAGTTGGTTTGTGTTTTTTGTTGGCATCAAAAGCGTCTGGTACTATTTCAGGACTATCTTTCGCCACCCATTGATGCGCGCCTGCTGGACTTTTGGTTAATTCCCATTCATGTCCGTAAAGCGCCTTGAAGAATCCATGTCCCCATTTTGTTGGAGTGGTAGTCCATGTAACTTCAAGTCCTGAGGTTATTGCGTCTTTGCCTTTACCTGTTCCGTACGTGCTTTTCCAACCAAAACCTTGTTCCTCGATTCCTGCTGCTTCAGGTTCCGCACCAACGTGTGAAGCTGGACCAGCTCCGTGTGTTTTTCCAAAAGTGTGTCCTCCAGCGATTAGTGCTACGGTTTCTTCATCATTCATTCCCATTCTTCCGAAAGTTTCACGAATGTCTTTTGCGGCAGCAACTGGATCTGGTTTTCCGTTCGGTCCCTCAGGATTCACATAAATCAACCCCATTTGAACGGCCGCTAGTGGGTTTTCCAATTTTCTTCCTTCGGAGTAACGTTGGTCGTCGAGCCACTTCGTTTCCATTCCCCAATATACATTAGCCTCTGGCTCCCAAACATCTTCACGTCCACCAGCGAATCCAAAAGTTTTGAATCCCATTGATTCCAAAGCAACGTTTCCGGTCAAAATCATTAAGTCAGCCCAAGAAATTTTGTTTCCATATTTTTGTTTAATGGGCCAAAGTAATCGTCTTGCTTTATCTAGATTAGCGTTGTCTGGCCATGAATTTTGTGGTGCAAACCGTTGTTGACCAGAACGTGAACCACCTCTTCCATCTCCTGTTCGATAAGTTCCCGCACTGTGCCACGCCATGCGGATAAACAATGGCCCATAGTGTCCGAAATCCGCTGGCCACCATTCTTGCGATTGCGTCATTAGGTCGCGTAAATCTTTTTTTAGTGCTTCGTATTCCAATTTTGTGAAAGCTTCGCGGTAGTTGAAATCACTAGGCATTGGACTTGTAAGTGAAGAATTTTGACGTAAGACACTTAAGTCCAATTGATTTGGCCACCAATCGCGATTCGTTGTTCCAGAAGGAATAGTTTTGGGTGGGGTGGTTGCTGTTGCTGACGGTGGAGGAACGGCATGAACAGGACACTGACTCACAGGAGCAGCATCTTTTGATTTGTTTGTTTTTTTCTGCGCGTGAAGACTAAACGCCAACAACGCACTCGATAAAATGAGCATTTTTTTCATAATGAAAAATTTTGGTGATACAATAATTCACGACAAGATTATAGATTAGTTTTGTTTCATAAAAACGATATTTTCAATCTTATTATTGATAAAATAGATGAATATACAACAGTTACAGTATGTATTAGCAGTTGCAGAGAAGCGTCATTTTGAAACGGCTGCCGAAAGTTGCTTTGTTACACAATCCACCCTAAGTACCATGATTTCTAAGCTAGAAGAGGAATTGGGTCTTAAAATTTTCGATAGAAAACGCAAACCCGTTGAGGTAACTCAAGAAGGAGAAATTTTAATAGAACAGTTCAAAACTATACAGCTAGAAATTTCCCGTTTGACAGAAATCACCAAGGAAATAAAAGGCGAAGTCAAGGGGAATCTCTCGATAGCGGTTATTCCAACTGTCGCACCCTTTCTATTGCCGTTGTTTTTACAATCTTTCGCGGAGCAATTTCCTGAACTTATAATAAAAGTTAGAGAGCAGACAACCGCTGAAATTTTACGACAACTAAAATCACGTGATTTAGACATAGGAATTATTTCCATCCCTGTTGACGACCCAGAAATTGAAGAGTGGAAATTGTACGATGAACCCTTTGTTTATTACTCACAAAATGAACTTAACAAACTTCAAGTTTCTGTTGGCGATATAGATAGAAATAATCTTTGTCTTCTAGAGGAAGGACATTGCATGCGGACGCAAGTTTTAAAACTCTGTGATTTACAAGACAATGAATTACTAACAAAACTAAATTTTGAGTACAAAGCGGGTTCCATTGATAGTTTATTACGCTTCGTAAAGGCGAACAAAGCTGCTACATTATTGCCCTATCTTTCAACAGTAGATTGGAGCGAAGATGCCAAACAACACCTCAGCGAATTTCTGCCTCCTGTTCCTTATCGAAGCGTAGGAATAGTTGTACACCGGCATTTTGTCAAGCGTAAAGTTTTGGATTTACTCCTAAAAGAAATCAACCAAAAGTTAGCACCGATTTTACCAAAATCTTTGGATTTGGGAGCTCAGATTCGACCTTTGTAATTAGATAAATCCTGACTTTTCTCATTTTTCGGTATTTTCAAGCGAATTACTTTAGCGCAAACATTTTAATGAAGTAGGGGAGAGGGTAACTTTTATCACAAACCACCTTTTTTCCGTACTCTACTTTTGTACCGTTAACGCTAAAACAAAGAAGTTATGAAAATCGAACAAATCTACACCGGATGTATCGCACATGCAGCGTACTACCTTGAAAGCAAAGGCGAAGTTGCAATTTTTGACCCACTACGCGAAGTTCAGCCTTACATCGACCGCGCCAATGAAAACAATGCAAAAGTCAAGTATGTTTTTGAAACACATTTTCACGCTGATTTTGTTTCGGGACATTTGGATTTAGCTAAGAAAACAGGAGCAACTATCGTTTATGGTCCGACGGCAAAACCAGGGTTTGAAGCCTTGGTAGCTGAGGACAATCAAGTATTTAATGTTGGTGCTTGCCAAGTTAAAGTAATACACACTCCCGGTCACACTATGGAAAGTACCACTTACTTATTAATTGATGAAGAAGGGAGCGAACACGGAATTATAACGGGCGACACTTTGTTTATTGGTGATGTTGGTCGTCCGGATTTGGCACAACACGTTATTGCGGATTTGACACAAGAAAAATTGGCAAGCCACCTATACGACTCCTTACGCAACAAGATAATGCCTTTGTCGGATGACTTGATTGTGTATCCAAACCACGGTGCAGGTTCGGCTTGTGGAAAGAAAATGAGCAAGGAAACCACCGACACTTTAGGTAACCAAAAGAAAACAAATTACGCGCTTCGTGCCGATATGACGCGTGAGGAATTCATCCAAGAATTATTGACAGGATTAACCACTCCTCCAGGGTATTTCCCTAAAAACGTTTTAATGAATATTCAAGGATATGATTCTTTGGATGAAGTGATGGAACGAGGCAATAAAGCATTAAATGTGACTGAATTTGAGTTGGTTGCGAATGAAACAGAGGCTTTGGTTTTAGACACAAGAGCTCCGGAAGTTTTCGCAAAAGGATTTATACCAAATTCGATTAATATCGGTTTGGACGGAAATTTTGCGATGTGGGTTGGAGAAATGATTACAGATATTAAACAAGAAATTCTTTTGGTGACAGAACCGGGAAGAGAAGAGGAAGCAATTATTCGTTTGTCGAGAGTAGGGTATGACCACACAATCGGTTATTTGAATGGTGGATTCGCCGCTTGGTTAGACGCAGGAAAAGAATATGATCAAGTGGGAAGATTGACAGCAGAGGAAGTTGCAAAAATGTACGCAGAGGAACCTATTATTATAGATGTGCGCAAGAAAAGTGAATTTGATTCTGAGCACCTTGTAAACGCTATTAATATTCCACTCAATGAAATGAACAAGCACTTTAGTTCTTTTCCAACTGAAAAAGATTTTGTGGTTCATTGTGCGGGAGGTTACCGAAGTATGATTGCGGCATCTATTTTAAAATCAAGGGGATATCACAATTTCAAAGATGTTGTTGGTGGAATGACGGATTTATTGAAAACCGATGTTCCTAGAACTGAATATGTTTGTCCATCCACTTTGTTGTAATATAGGTTTAGGGTTTTAATTACAACAATTAAGAAAAGGCGCACATGAATATGTACGCCTTTTTTTTGCTGTCATTCTATCAGTGCCAATGATGGTTTCGAATGCCTAATTTTATTTGCATTTGAAACCTTTCCGTCCTGGCGGAAGGAATTTAGTAAGCGAAAAAATGGAATCATAATGGGTTTAATTTAATGAACCCTTTAAATTTCTTTTCAAGTTTCATTTCGGAATTACTAAGATCTTCCCATAACTCCAACCACAAATCAAGTTCTGTCATTGGAAACTTTTCATTATTGAGATGCCCGCTAAGGCCACTTAGTTTTTGTCTTAATTCCTTGTACTTTTTGAGAATTTCATGTTTTTTATTACGAATTTCAGCCGCTTCCTCATAACGTTGGTTCATGAGGGCATTATAAGCCTGTAGGTTAATGTTGGCTTCCTCCAGTTTTACGGTCATCACTTCTTTTCTAAGATGCAATAGTTTTTCATAAGTTTCCATACTTTTAGTTTTTGGAGGTGGGTGTATTTGGGTGCATTATTGTAATCCATTCTGAAAAATCCACATTGTAGAAGTTAAAATAATTGGGCAGTCCTTCTTTTTCAATAATGTCGATTGCCAGAGTGTTTTTGGGTAAAGCCGGAAAAATGAGGGTGTAAACCAAGCTTTCGCCACAACGATTAAAGTAATGTTTCAAGGGCGCAAAAGGAATGTTACTTGTGTAAACCAAACGGTATTCTTCATTTGACCCTACTGGTCGGATAAAGGTTTCTTTTGCAATGTTAACCCAACCACCGTTGTCATAATAATCGGGAGCAGTGTATAGGAAATCTATGCGCGTAAAGTTTTCAGTCAGCTCGATTTTTTTCACTTGTATTTCCGCGTTTGGGTCATACGATTCAGGATTGAGATAAAACTCTGAAATCAAGTTGTTTTCATCCAGAAAAACCTCTTGTTCGGGTGTAAAAATGGTGTCCATAAATAAAAATTTTTGACAAAAGAAGTTTAGCTAACGGTATTATTTATCCCGTTAGATCTATGTAACTAATTTTAACAAAACTTTTTTTCCATGAACAATAGTAAAGGTGCTTTTCTTCGGTACAAATTGATTGACGCAATGGTGCGAAATCCATATAAACCCTATCCAACAATGGAAGAAATTTTAGCGAGTTGTCAAGAAAAGTTTAAAGTTGATTTTTCCTCCGAAACGATACGTAGAGACATAAAAAACATGCGTTTACCACACCCAGACGGTTTTGATGCACCGATCAAATTTCATCGCAAACATCAAGGATATTATTATACGAATAAGGATTTTACGATAACATCTGTTTCTTTAAGAACCGAAGAAATTGACGCGATTGAACAAGCTGTTGAATTGATACGCGCTATTGGAGATTCCAGAATTAGCGAACAGTTTAATGCTGCAATTGACCGATTAATGTCTGCGACCAGAGCGTATTACCCTTCGTCAGAACAAGCGGTTCCAACTCTTCAACTAATGACTCCACCAAAATCAAATGGATTCCAACATTTTGAATTCTTTTACCAAGCCGCCAAGGAAAGAAAAGTGGTTTCATTTTTACATTTTTCTTACCAGCAAAGAATTTTCAAACACGTGGTGATTCATCCATTTTTGGTGAAAGAATTCGACAATAGATGGTACGTTGTTGGTTATTCTGAAAATCACAGCGAAATACGCACTTTTGGCTTTGACCGTATTTCGTTTCCATTCTTCTTAAAACAACAATTTATCGCTGTTTCACCTGAGGTAAAACGAAATTTTTTTAAAGATATGTATGGGGTTTTTCCTTTAGGAGAAAGAGTCGTTCAGAGGGTTGTAATTCATGCCGACAAATTATCCACTCACTATTTCAAAGCTTATCCGATTCATGAAAGTCAAGAAATTACAAAGTATTCAAGTGGAACATCAACAATTACTTTCAATCTCATCCCAACTATGGAATTAGCGAGATATTTTCGCATGCAAAGCAATGAAGTTCGGGTGATTAGTCCAATTTGGTTTGCAGAATATGTTTACTCCAATACTCACTTACTGAAATGAAAAAACAGAAGCTACCACGTTTAATGAAGATAATCAATATGGGAAACAACTCCTGTTCAAATCCTTGTTTATTACGAGTTATTGCAGCACCAGAGTTTACTCGAATTGATTTTGGCTATGCAGCATCAGACATTTACAACCGTGGAGGATGGATTGATATTTGGCCTGAAACGTATTTATCAACTAACACATCGGCGAATCGGATACCGTTGAAGAAAGTTCAAAATGTCCCTTTGTCGCCCGAAAAGTTGAATTTTGAGTCTATGCAAGATTGGTGTTGTTATACTTTATTTTTTGAGCCAATTCCAATTCAAAACTGTAAAATAAACATCATCGAATCAGAAAACCCCAGCCCTAACAATTTCAATTTTTATGATATTGAGTTGGAAGTAGGGGAGGAGGTAGTATTTAAAATGGATTAAATGACATGGTAATGGTTGGACTATTCAAGTGCTTTTTCTAAATTAGTTTTATTTGATTTTAAAAATTAATTTAGAGTTTTGTTTTTTCATCTATGAAACTTGTCGCTTGCTTTTTATTGCTTTTCACAGGTAAAGTTTTTACACAACACATAGTTTTTCCATGCGATTTAATTGAGTATGATGAAATTACTTACATGGATTCTTTAAGCCATTTCGAAAAACGGTATGAAAATTCCAAGTCCTTTCAAATTGACGATAAACGCTTGAAGCTCGCCGTTTTTGTGGCACTTTCACATTATCCTGAGCTGAAAAATGTCCCTATTTCCTTTGGATACAAAAAAATTAAAGCGACAATGATGGCTCAACCAAAATGGCATTTTATTTTTCACTCACGAAGAGAAAGACAATATCAAATCTTTGTTAATCATGTCAGAAGTATAAACGGAATGTATTACAAAGATTTATCGTTTAATTCCCTTGTTGGTTGGGTTGGTCACGAGCTTGCACACATTCTTGACTACACTAAAAAATCTAACAAACAATTGATTGGTTTCATTACAAAATACGTAAGCCTTGAAGAAGAATTGAAACACACCGAAAACGAAGCGGACAAAGAAACCATTCGTCGTGGGCTTGGAAAACAACTATTTGAAGGAACGAATTTTTTATTTACCAATAAACGTGTTTCTAAGCGTTATTTGGAAAAAAAGAAAAAATTCTATTTAACTCCAGAACAAATTGTGGTTGAAATTGAAGCAAATTGTGAACACAAGAGATAGTGTTTTTACCACCCTCCCCCCAATGCTTTATAGAAAAAAACTTTATTCTGCAATTGAAAGAACACAGCATCCAACAAGTCCATTTGTGCGCGAAGGAAATTCTCTTGTGCGGTAATTACCTCTAAATACTCTGCTCTACCGGTTGCAAACAAATCCTTGGAAGTACTAATTGCACTATTTAATGCAGCTACTTGATCCGTTTTCAATTGACGTAAATCATCTAATCTTGTTTGTTGCATTTGTAAGGCAGTCAACTCATTAAACGCCTGATTAATAGTTTTTTCATAAACTAAATACGCACTTTTTTGTCCAGCTTTTGACGACAACAATTGCGACTTCAATTCTCTTCGATTCAACAAAGGCATGGTCAAACCACTCAAAGCAGAAAAAGCCAAAGATGCAGGACTCAAAAAACTTGATGCTCTAAACGACTCAAAACCAAAACTTCCTGCAATACCAAAAGAAGGATAAAACGCTAAACGTGCGGCATTCAAATCACCGTTTGTTGCGGCAAGCGAGTGAAGAGCCATTCGAACATCGGGTCTATTTTCTACCCATTGAATACCTTGGAAACTGTTCACATTCACATCAACCAAGTAGTTATTTTTGTTCAGATCCAATTTTGAGCGTTCTACTGCTTGCGGAAATCTACCCATTAATTGATTAATCTTTGCTTCTTGCTGTAGAATTAGTTGTTCAATGGACTTGGAAATACTTTTGGTGTTAAGGACTTGAGCCATAGACATTTGATAAGCTAATTCATTCGACTTACCACTTTCCTTTTGTGCAACAACAATTCGTAGTGCATTTTCTTGTAATTCAATATTTTCCTGAAGCATTTTAAGTTCGCTATCCAGTACTAAAAGTGAATAGTAACACTCTGCTAATTCTGCAACTAAGATTGTTTTTATCAAGTTAACACCTTGCTCAGAAGCAAGAAAACGTTGTTGGGCGGCATTTTTTCGTTGCAAAATTTTCCCCCAAACATCAGCTTCCCAAGAAGTCATTAGACTTAAGTTAAAATTGGGCACAACAGGGTCTGGGATACGTTGTTTTTCGTTAAGATTAGTTGAAAATTGCGTATCGTAATTACCAACACCATCAATGGTATAAGCTCCAAATTTCCTTGCACCAGCACCTATTCCAACGTCTAAATTTGGCAATCTTGCACCTTTCATCAAAAGCACACCTGCTTGACTATTCAAAAGTTGTTGGTAAGCAATTTGAACATCAAAATTATTATTCAACGCTTCTTCAATTAATTTTTGGAGTGCCGCATCATTAAAAAAGCTTCTCCAAGGAATGGAGGATTGAGACAACGGATTAAGGCTATCAATTTGTGTTTTTTCTGCTCCATATCCTAATTGTTTAGGAACAGAAACAGGATTTTTTAAGAGAGATTGCTGGTTTTTACACGCATACAACCCTACTATTAAGATTAAGCTGAATATTTTATACATGAGATTTCTTTTTACCAATACTTGCAAAAATGACGTACAGACCAGGAATAATAATTACCCCGAAAATGGTTCCAAACAACATACCTCCAGCGGCTGCAGCACCAATGGTTTTGTTCCCAATTTCACCTGCTCCAGAGGCTAAAATCAGAGGAATCAATCCTGCTGTGAAGGCAAATGAAGTCATTAAAATTGGGCGTAAACGCGCAACAGCACCATCAATCGCAGCTTGAATAACTGTTCTACCTTCACTTTGCTTAAGAATGGCGAATTCAACAATTAGAATGGCGTTTTTTCCTAGTAGTCCAATCAACATTACCATTGCAACTTGTGCGTAAATATTATTTTCAAGTCCCATTAAAAGCAACATCAGAAACGAACCAAAAACACCTATGGGCAAGAATAATAAAACAGGAAGTGGAAGAAGAAAACTTTCGTATTGTGCTGCCAACAAAAGGTAAACAAAAAGCAAACAAATGCTGAAAATTATCACGACTTGATTTCCCGAAAGAACCTCTTCCCTTGTCATTCCCGACCATTCATAATCAAAACCTCTTGGAAGAAATTTTGCCGCTGTTTCTTCAATAGCTCGAATCGCATCGCCACTACTGAAGCCCGCAGCTGCTTCACCATTTACCATGGCTGAAACATACATGTTATAACGCGTCAACTGCTCTGGACCGTAAACTCTTTCAATAGAGGTAAATGCACTGTAAGGAACCATCTCCCCAATCGAGTTTTTGATACGCAATTTTAAAATATCATCAGGCTGAGCACGATAGTTTGGATCTGCTTGCACCATAACTTTATACATCTGACCGTATAAAATAAAATTAGTCGCATAATAACTTCCTATTAACGTCTGAAGATTAGAAAGCGCGTCCTCTGGAGTTATTAGTTTTTTGGCAGCATTATCGGGATCAATCTTTATAAGGAATTGTGGAAAAGATGCGTCAAAACTTGAGAAAGCAGATTTGATTTCAGGTCTTTTCTTTAACTCGGCAATAAATTGGTTAGCAATTCTTGCAGTTTCTTGGAGATCCCCTTTTCCTGTTTTGTCTAAAACACGAACTTCGAACCCATTGGCATTTCCAAAACCGGGAACAGCTGGCGGTGGAAAAAACTGAATATCTGCATCTTTTATATGCCTTGTTTTTTTGACTAATTCATCTATGATTTCGTTTGCATTCTTTGTTCGATCATCCCAAGGTTTAAGGTTGATTGTGCTCATTCCGAAAGAGGATCCTACACCTTCAGTCATCATACTATAACCAGACAAACTAGAGATTGACTCTACTTCACCCAAAGTTTGGGTTACTCTGTCAATTTCATCCATAACTTTTTCTGTTCGCTCCAAAGTAGAACCAACGGGAGTCGTTACAGCCGCATAAATAGCACCTTGATCTTCAGTTGGTATGAATCCTGTAGGTAAAACTTTTGAAGTTCCATAAGTACCAAGAACAAAAAGCCCCAAAGCCCCTAAAGTTATAGCACGCCTGTTCACAATTAGCCCTAACAATGATTTATACCTGTCTGAAAGTTGATCGTATCTTTTGTTAAAGGCGTTAAAAAACTTTTGTAGTCTTGACTCATTGTTGTGTTCCATTGGTTTCAACATTATAACACAAAGAGCTGGGGTTAAAGTCAAGGCATTGATTCCAGAAATGACAATCGAGATGGCCATAGTAACAGAAAACTGTCGGTAGAAAACCCCAACAGGACCATCCAAAAAGGCCACGGGAATAAATACTGCAGACATTACTAGCGTAATAGCAAGAATTGCACCTGTAATTTCTTCCATTGATTTTATGGTGGCAGTTCGAGGGTCTAAACCTTCGTCGTGCATTTTAGCATGTACTGCTTCAACAACCACAATTGCATTATCAACCACGATTCCTATTGCTAGTACCAAAGCAAATAAAGTCAACAAATTGATAGAAAATCCGAAAAGTTGCATGAAAGCAAAGGTTCCCACAAGTGCCACTGGAACAGCCAAAATCGGAATTAAGGTGGAACGGAAATCTTGAAGGAAAATGAAAACAACAAGTGCAACCAATATAAAAGCCTCAATCAAGGTTTTTATTACTTCATGGATCGATGCATCTAAAAACCTTGAAACGTCATAACTAATCGTGTATTCCATTCCTGGAGGAAAAGTTTTCGCTTTTAACTCTTCCAACCTAATCTTTACATTTTCAATTACCTCGCTTGCATTTGAACCAGGACGTTGTTTTAATACAATTGCTGCTGATGGCCCATTATTTTCTTTGGAAAGAACATTGTACATAACTGAGCCAAATTCTACGTCGGCAACA
The DNA here is from genome assembly GCA_964636775.1 of uncultured Lishizhenia sp. Taxonomy (GTDB): domain Bacteria; phylum Bacteroidota; class Bacteroidia; order Flavobacteriales_D; family Crocinitomicaceae; genus UBA952. The sequence goes on along the minus strand of CAZWSY010000030.1, from coordinate 22,299 downwards.
TCCTTAAGCCTTAAAAGTTCACCTGTTTCTGTGGCTTTGATTACAACATTTTCATATTGTTGTTTTTCAGTTAGTTTTCCAGTGTACCTCAATACATATTGCATGGATTGAGATTTTCTACCCGAACTCTCACCAATTTTTCCTGGAGCGGCTTCAAGATTTTGCTTCCTTAAAGCTTGAATAACATCTTCTGCTGATAACTCGTATGCATCCAAACGTTGAGGTTTTAACCAAATCCTCATAGCATATTCCCTATTGCCCATAATTTGGGCAAAACCAACTCCCTCAATTCGTCGCAATTCAGGAATTAAATTAATATCAGCAAAGTTAAAAATGAACTTTTCATCCAAAGTAGGGTCGTCACTTTTAAGGTTGATGTACATCAACATACTGTTGACCTCTTTTTCAGTCTGAACCCCTGCTTTAATTACCTCTTCAGGTAATTCATCTAAGACCGTAGCAACCCTGTTTTGTACATTAACTGCGGCCAAATCCGGATCTGTTCCAACCTCAAAATATACCTGAATTATACTTGTTCCATCATTACTTGAAACCGAACTCATGTAGGTCATACCTGCAACACCATTAATCGCTCTTTCAATAGGAGTAACTACGGCTTTAGCGCAAACCTCTGCGTTTGCACCTGTATATTTGGTTGTTACTGTTACTGCTGGTGGTGCAATGTCGGGATATTGTGTAACAGGGAGACCAACAAGTGCTAATAGTCCAAGGAGTACAATAAAAATGGAAATTACCAGTGATAAAACCGGTCTTTCAATAAACTTCCTAACCATGTCTTACTTAGTTTTTAGATAATTCAAACATGATTTTTCTGAGTGGAATGAACTCTTCCTCTATTTCCATTCCTTCACTCAAGGATTGAATACCTTCGTAAATGATTTTTTCGTTGCTTTTAAGTCCTGAGGCAACAACGTAAAGGTGAGGTATTCTCGTTTTAATTTCTACCTGCCTCATACTCACTTTTCCAGTTTTATCAACCACAAAGACGAAAATTCTATCTTGAATTTCGAAAGTAGCTTTTTGGGGAATAATAAGAGCGTGTTTTAAATCTTTCTCAATTCGGATCTTACCTGAGGAGCCGTGCTTCAGTAATTTATCAGGATTTTCAAATCGAGCACGAAAAGATAAATTTCCAGTTCTGCTATCAAATTCACCATCCATAGTTTCAATCGTACCAATTTGTTTGTGCAATTTTCCATTGGCGAGAACAAGTTGCACTTCACGTTCCTTTTTACTTTCTTTAGTTAACCTTGACATAAAATCAAGGTACTCCTTTTCAGAAACATCGAAGTAAGCAAAAACAGATTCATTTTGAGAAAGAGTAGTTAATAATGTACCGTCTGTCACCAAACTCCCTATTTTTTGAGGTAAACGATTAATTACACCGTCGAACGGAGCACGAATATCGGTGTAGGAAAGCATTTGTTTAGCTTGCGTTTCCTCCGCTTGTGCTTGTTCAACCTTTCCTTTTGCAGCAAGAACATTGTTTTTAGCAAACTCTAATTCAGTTTTAGAAACAACATTTTTTTCTACCAACTTTTTCGTGTTTTCTAATTCCAATTCTGCACTTTTTGCTTCAGCCTGAGCAATCTTTAAAGCTGCGGATTTTTGAGCCAATTCGCCAAGATACTCTCGGTTATTAATTTGAAATAAGAGCTGGTCTTTCTTTACAAACTGACCTTCATCAACAAGTACTTTTTCTAAGTAACCTTGTGCTTTGGCTCTTATTTCTATATTTTGAACGGCCATAATTTCAGCCACATAGTCAACGTAGGTGTTAGAATCTATGTAAATGGGTTGGGTAACTGGATAAACTTCTTTACTCTCTAGATTTTTATCTTCCTTACAAGAGATAAGAATTATAGAAAAAAGTAAAAAGAAAAAAGGACTTGAAATTTTTCTCATTTTGATTTTGTTTTTGGTAATTCCAATAATCGAGTGCGAAAGTAGTTCGTTTAACAACTTTCAGTTTCTTAAAAAATTAAAAATAAAAACTAGCAGAGAGAATCAAATATTTATCAATTCTTGTGAAGTTATTCGAAGAATTTCTGAACACCTTATCTTTATTCCAACCGTATCGACCCTCTGCTCTAAATGTTAGTTCCTTAATTGGGGTGTATTCTAAGGTTAAGGTAAAACTGTTGCTCTGCCACCCATTTGGGGAATTTGTTTTTAATTCGGGTATAATATCAAATTTGTTAAACAAGTATTCATATCGAGTTGCGAAAGCAATATTGTTTTTTATTTGATATCGCGCCGAGAAAGCAGGAGCAACAACGTAATCGATTCCTTTTTGTTGATTTTCTTTTTCTTGAATAACAAAATCCAAAACAGGAAATAATACCCATTTCTTACCAAGAGAAATTTTACTGTACAAATTGTTGTAGAAACGATATTTATGAACGTTTGAACCTATTGAAGTTTCATTACCCATATAAATATGCCAGTCAAGGTTCATTTTTTTTTCTTTGGCATAGCTTAATCCAAGTCCAAAGGCTTTTTTACCGTTTAAATCTTTAATTTCTTGCCATCCGTTTAACAACATTGCACGAACTTTCAGATTCTTATTTACTTCATAATGAGCTCTAATTCCTGCCTCATAGTCTGGTGTAAAGTCGGCAATATAGGCTCTCGTTGCGTGGAAATTTTCTTTATTCAAGACAATTTCCGCACCATAATACGAGGGAAAAATACCAATCTCAGTACTCAACTTTTTAGTGAAATTATAACTAATTGAGGATTCTCGTATAAATTTTAAAGAGTTCATTTCCTCTGTATATAAAGCCTCAACGATATGGCCAGCGTGGAAAGCTAGCTTAACCTTAAGCTTGTTTTCTAAATCATATTGTGCTTGGATAAATCCATAAGACATAGCGAAGGAATTGGCATATAAAGGGTAACTTGTATAATCCCTTCTTCCAAAGTCAGTGATAGTATCTTTAGTTATAAAATCGAAATAAGTATTTGTCTTTTGGGGGCCGATAACGTAACCAAAATCGGAATACAAATTAAAACTAAGAGCTCCTCTCGGAAAATCTATTTCCAATTTTTTTGTTTCATTTTTGTTTTTTTTTGTTTGCATTGATTGTGCAAACATGTATGGCATTGTACCCAACACAAGGATACACATAAAAGTTCTCATGTGAATTTAATAATCTTTTGTGAGTCATTTAATTTGAATAAAAGATTGATTTGCTATGGTAAGTTACATATGCAAATCTTGTTGGCATTTATCTGCTAAAAGAAATGCCAAAAAGAACATTCTAATGACTAGATTAAAAAAACGCAGTACCAAATGAGATGATTTTTGGCAAGCAAATAACGAACTTCTGTCTCGAAATCAAACAAAATTTGTTCATCAATTATTTTGATTTGATTCTTATAGAAAGGGTTGCTGAAGTCAAAAAAACTTAATTTCTTTACAAAACAACCGTGAACGTTTACATGGTTCTTTACAAAGAAGTTGTGTAATAAACCGTTAGGTGATTCAACTTGAGTCTGCGAAAATTGAGTCGTTTCAGTTTGGACTGTTTCTTTTTTTGATATAAATTCTGTTCCTTCACTAATGAAAGTGATGGTCAAAATGAACAAAAAACACTTAAAAAATTTCACGGGATGCAAAACTACTTAATTTAAACAATTTTCAATGACATCCTGTGATTAAGACCATTAATTTTTTAAACCAATAAAAACATATAAGGGTTTCATCTGCTGAAATTCTAAAACAAACAGTATAATTTTTAAAGAAAAAAGGGAGACCGAAGCCTCCCCATTTTTTCTTTGTGAACTGTACTATTATCAGATGAAAATGGTTTGTGAAACAAGATAATAGTGGAAAATTGACAACCCTAAACTAAGTCCTGAAACAGTCCAGCAAAGTAATATTTCAATGCCAGTTAGTAAAATGTAATGTTGAAAAATAGTAATTGTGCGTTTCTAACTGACATGGATTTCGTTAAATCCTACGGCACAAAGGTTGAACTTTCACAGTTCAAAATTCATGAGATAAGTCAGTTAAAAACATGATTTATATCAATTATCTAAATTGTACCCATTACCATAAAACTGGCGGAACTCAAGACTTTCCTCGGGATAACATTTTTGCCTTGACGGGAATGATATTCAATAAGGCATTAGTCTTCTACGATTCGGATTTCTTGTTCCTCCCCTTTAAAATTAATAGTTTCACCCGTTTTTCTACCGATTAATAGTTGACCAATTGGAGAAACGGGACTTAGCGCAAAAACGGATTTACCTGCCACTTCAAATTTTCCAAAAGGCACGGAAAGTAAGAAATAGTCCTTGTTGATTTGAATTAAACTACCGACCTCAACCGTTTTACCTGAGTGATTTTCGTTTGCAATTTTACTCGCAAGGGCCTTTAAATTTCGCGTTTCAAGAACTTGTTTTGCTAACTTTTCTTGCTCAATTTGCGCCATTGCTCGCGAGGTCTCGTGTTTATCGCCTGCTGTGCTTTTCGTATCATCTGCAACAGCATTAAAGGCGTTTTGGAGTAAACTTTCAAGTGACAATAATTTATTTTCAATTGCAAGAAGTAAGGCTTTTTTTGTCTTAGCTGTTGTTAATTGTTCCATAGCCTGATTTCAACAAAAAAGGCTGTTCAAACGAACAACCTTTTCTAGTTTAAGTACAATTTGTTTATTTATTTCAAAATCTCGCGGGAAATAACCAGTTTTTGAATTTCTGATGTTCCTTCTCCAATAGTCATTAAACGTGCATCGCGAAGGAATTTCTCTGCTGGATATTCTTTGGTGTATCCGTAACCACCCATAATTTGCATGGCTTCATTTCCACATTTTACAGAAACTTCCGATGCATAATATTTTGCAAATGCTCCTTGTTTGGTCAACGGCATTTTGTTGTTTTTCAAATAAGCAGCTTGAAAAGTCAACAATTCAGCAGCTTCAACTTCCGTTGCCATGTCCGCCAATTTGAAAGCAATTGCTTGGAATTTTGAAATGGATTGCCCGAATTGCTCGCGTTCTTGTGCATATTTCAACGCTGCTTCATAAGCTCCGCGTGCTACACCACAACTCAAGGCTGCAATCGAAATACGTCCTCCATCCAAAATTTGCATAGCTTGCTTAAAGCCCATTCCAACTTGTCCTACAACTTGTGACTCGTGAACACGAACATTATCAAAAATCAATTCAGCGGTTTCACTCGCTCTCACCCCAAATTTTTCTTTGATTTTTACTGCTGAAAATCCTGGTGTTCCTTTTTCAATGATAAAGGCAGTAATTCCGTTGCTATCCAATAATTCTCCTGTTCTTACCAAAACAACAGCAACATCACCAGAAAGCCCGTGAGTAATCCAGTTTTTTGCACCGTTGATAACCCAATATTCTCCGTCTTTAACCGCGGTCGTTTTCATGCGCATTGCATCAGAACCAGTATTTGGCTCCGTTAATCCCCAAGCACCAATCCATTCTCCGCTAGCCAATTTTGGCAAATATTTTTTCTTTTGTTCCTCTGATCCGTGGTAGTATATGTGACCTGTACAAAGTGAATTATGTGCCGCAACACTCAAGCCAATTCCACCGCAAACTTTACCCAATTCCATTAAAGCTGTTGCATATTCAAAATAACCAAATCCTGAACCACCGTATTCTTGTGGGATGTAGATTCCTAGAAGACCAAGTTCGCCCATTTTTTTCATGGTTTCAACAGGGAAAATTTCATCGTCGTCCCATTTTTTCATGTTAGGACGGATTTCTTTTTCAGCAAAGTCGCGCACCATTTGCGCAATCATTAGTTGATTTTCGTTTTTTTCGAAGTTCATTATTTGTTGATTTTGATGATTTTAAAACGTTACTAATTCCTGAATGTTCGCGGAATGTTGAACCAATTTTTCTTGTCCATTAAGGAAAGATAGTCCAACCAAAAAATTAAATCCTGCAATTTCTCCCCCACATTTTTTTACCAATTCAGCTGCTGCATCAGCCGAACCTCCTGTAGCTAAAAGGTCGTCGTGAATCAAAACGCGTTGTCCGGGTAAAACGGCATCACTGTGAATTTCAATAATTGCACTTCCGTATTCCAGGTCGTAGGCGTGACTGATTTTTTGATAAGGCAATTTTCCTTGTTTGCGAATTAAGACAAAAGGAACCCCCAAGCGCATTGCAAGAGGATATCCAAACAAGAAACCGCGACTTTCAATTCCTGCAACAGCGTGAATTTCCTTATTCGAATAAGTTTCAACAAGATGCTCAAGTACTTCGTTTGACAATTTTGAGTCCAACATGATTGTGGAGATGTCTTTGAATAGAATTCCTGGTTTTGGGAAGTCAGGTACGTCGCGAATGGTTGCGACTAATTTTTCTTGAAGGGTCATGTCACAAAGATAAGTAAGGAGAAACTTTTAGAAAGGTTTCTTCATCGATTAATTTAGATTCTTTTATTTCCTCAATTTTTTCATAGCGACCGCGCTGTTGTCGCATTTTTATGATGGAGTTGGCTTGGTTCCACGTTAAGTACGGATGATTTTTTAGTTCTTCTACGGTTACTTCATTGAGGTTGAGTTTATTAATAGCTCCGGTGTTGAGTTTGCATGATTTTTCAAGAATTTCATAGGTTTCTAAGTTCATTTTCCAAACTTCCATAAGCTGAGAAATATTGGTAAATCCCCCTAATCTTTCTCTATATTTTATAATTTGTTTGGCGAAAAACGGACCAATTCCTTTTAATTTTTGTAATTCTTCCTCACTTGCACTATTGAGTTCAGGAATGAATTTCTTCGCTTCTTCTTTGGGTTTTAACGCTGTATTTTCTTTGGCAAAAACGGGTTTTTCTGGAAAAAAGGTTGAGTCTTTAATGAGTTCAAAAAGTTCATCGTTGATGACAAAAATTTTCTTTAAATCCTCATTTGATTTGAATCCATATTTGCCCCACTTCAAGATAATGCCACTCTGTTTTTGGCTTAAACCTAGTTTCATCCAATCTTCAACCGTATATTGATTTGGGTCAAATTTACTTGGTGGAGCGCTGTACTTGGATTTTTTCTTAAACAATTTCTTTTTGAATGGTTTGAATTTCTTTATTTCTTTTGCTTTGAGTTGTTCGGAGCTTTCTTCCAAAGTGCTAATCGAAATTTCAAGTTTATCAGGTTTCACCAAAAAACCGTAAATTCTTGGAAAGTAAATTATTGGCAATAAAATGCAAACAAGCAAAATAACTCCTCGTCTATTTCTTTTGGAAATGTAAAAGGGGTCTTTTTCTTGCATGATTTATTAAGATTCCTGTTGAGAGTTAGATTCCTCTTTAGGTTTTGTGAACAAGACTTTAAAAAAGAAAAAACCTGTAATTGCAGTTACACTAATTTCAGTAACTAACATTGTGATAAGTCCGCTCGTACTCATATTAATTGTTGTTTATTTGTTCTGTTTTTACTCGCTTTATAAACCAAGAAAGCTATACCAAGCCATAAACTCAACAATAGAATACGGCTAATATTTTTATAAAGAATAGTTTTTTCTTCCGCTTTAATTTGTTTGTAGCGAAGTTTTTTATCCGCTTCTAAGGCAAACAACTCTCTTAGTTTTCTCACCTTAAGATAAGTCGGTGCACTCATTTCCTTATTTTTAACAATATCTTCGTCTTTGGTCGTTGAAAACAAGTACTCTGATTTGAAGTCTTGAAGTTGTTCTATTTTAACCTTTTCCTCGATGGCCACCTTACGAATAGCAGTCACATCATTTAAAAACGCGATCTTTTCGTGAGATGTTTTATGGCGAATGGTATCATAAATACCTGGAACACTACTTACAAACACCCATAATAAAAACAATGGTGTTACATATTGAATTACGTATTTAAAGAAAATGGGAACTTTAATATCCGCTCCTTCATTGATTTCGCGCCAACCTCTTTTCATACCGAATACATAAGCGAACAAAATCATTTCAACTAAGGCAAAAAGAACCAATGAAACCGTTCCTGCCCAATAGTCATATTCGTCGAAAACACCATTATTAAAGAACAAAACGGTCGGTAATCCTAGGAGGAAAACAGTAAATCCAAACATCCAAGCGGCGTTTGATTCTTTCCAGCCAAATTCATCTTTCAAAAAGCCCATAACAGGTGTTCCCATCGCTAGGGAAGAGGTTACTCCAGCAAAGAAAAGTAAGCCAAACCAAGCAACTCCAGCCATTGTTCCAAGAATTCCTCCCCATTGCTCAAATAAATACGGTAAAGTTTTGAATCCCAATCCTAAACCACCGCCAGAACTCATCAATTCTTTCAAACCGTCAACCCCTAAGTAGCCAACTGCAATTGGGATTAAAATTGCTGAACCAAGCACAATTTCCACAAATCCGTTCATCCATCCTGCGCTCATTGCGTTCAATGCGATGTCGTCTTTACTTCTAACATACGACGCGTAACACTGAATCGAACCCATTCCAATTGATAGCGTGAAGAAGATTTGTCCTGCTGCTGCTAACCAAACTTTCGGCTCTTTGATGGAGTCAAATTTCGGTGTCCACAGAAAGTCTAAACCTGCAAAACCATCATAAACAGCACCATGTACACCAGCTTTAAGAGTTATTGCTTTGTAAGCTAAAAAAGCACCAAAAACCAACAAAAGAGGCATTCCGATTTTTGCTGCTTTTTCAACACCACCGCTTAATCCGCGCGATAGAATGTAGGTATTAATCAATAAACAAACAATCCAAAAAACGATAGGCTCATAGCTGTTGAGTGAAACGTAATTACCAAAAAAACTTCCCACTTCTCCTTGTGATTGACCGTTAAAGGTGTCTGCGATACTGTGCCAAACATACGACAGTGTCCAACTTTCTAAATAACAGTAATATGCCGCAACAGCCAAGTTGGTAAAGATTCCAAATACGCCGATGTATTTCCAAATTTGGCGTTTGTCCATTGAATCCATGATGAATGGGGTTGAGTGGTGACCGTGACGTCCGCCGAAACGCCCAATGGACCATTCTACAAATAACAAAGGAATTCCCATTAAAAGAAAACAAACCAGGTAGGGAATGATGAAGGCGCCACCACCGTTTTCAATAGCTTGAACGGGAAATCGAAGGAAGTTTCCTAATCCCACCGCGTTGCCAGCCATTGCAAGAATCAACCCAACGCGTGAACCCCATCCTGAGGCATTTGATGTTGTCATTTTTATAGTTTAGATAAGCCAACGAAGATAACATTTTTTAGTAGGGGAGTCAAAAAATGCTCGCTTGACTACAACAAATCCAAGGTTTGCTCTATAGTTTTTGGATTATAACCCAATTCTGTTCGAGATTTAGTCAAGTCAAAACCTGTTTTAGGTGGTCGTTTTGCAGGTTGGTTTAATGTGGTGCTGTCTGTACGCACCAAAGTAGCCTTTGAAATCCCAAAATGATCTGCCACTCGACTCACCAAATCAAAAATTGACATGGTCTCAGGGCCTGAAATGTGGTAAATCCCTTTTTTGTCCAATTCACAAATTCGTAAACAAGCCCAAGCCAAATCATCTGCCCAAGTTGGAGCCCGGAATTGGTCGTCGATGATTTTCATTTCTTGTCCTTTACTCAAAGTATCTTTTGCCCAGCTTACAATATTGCTTTTCGATAAATTGTGCCCGATTCCATAAACGATGATAGTGCGCACGATAGACCAATTTTCAAAGTCGCCCTTGAGAACTGTATTTTCTGCATCCACCTTGGATTCCGCGTATTTGCTTAAAGGATTTGGAGTGTCCGTTTCTTTGTAGTTTCCTTGTGTTCCATCGAAAACAAAGTCCGTGGAAAGTAATTGATAATGAGCACCAATTTTCTTACAAGCATCATACAATTTTTCGGAAGCTAAAAAATTTATTTCTCTACAAAGCTCTGGATTGAGTTCACAGGCATCAACATTCGTCAAAGCTGCTGTATGAATAACGTGAGTGGGCTGATAAGCGGCAAAAACAGCTTCAATATCCTGCGACGAACAAATATTCAAAGACCGGTAATTTTCGGTTGGACAATCCGGATTTCGGTTTTCACCTTTTGAAGTGGCGAGAAAATCAAGATTTCTTTTTATCGCTTGACGAACAATTTTTTGTCCGAGAAGTCCGTTGCTTCCAGTAATTAATATTTTCATTTTTGAGGTAGGTTAAATAATTGATTTACGTTTTTAATCTGCTGGGTGTTTCCAAGAACAAGTAAAACACATTTTTCACGAACAACAACGTCCTCGGCTGGATTAATAATGTAGTCGCCATCCTTTGGTTTGAAACCGATAATTGTAGCTCCTGTTCTTTTTTTAATGTTGAGTTCTTCTAGTGATTTCCCTTGATATTCAAGAGGCAATTCATCAAAAGTGATGGCTTCGATATTCGTTCCGTCTTGACCTTCCGTCCGGATTTTATCTAAAAAGTTAATTACTTCGGGTGAAGAAACCAAGGCTGCCATGTGTGTTCCTCCAATGGAGTCGGGCATAATTACATGGTGAGCTCCCGCCATTTTCAATTTATCGACCGCATTTTGATAAGTAGCACGAGCAACGATTTGAATGGACGGGTTTTTTGCTCTTGCCGACAATACCACATACATATTATCAGCATCGTTTGGAAGACAAGCAATAAGTGTTTTAGCTTTTAAAATTCCGGCATCCTCTAAAACAGTATCAGAAGTTGCGTCCCCTGATATTCTTAAGTATTTTGTTGTGTCATATTGATGCTCAGTTGGGCGTTTTTCAATGGCAACAACACAGTAACCTTGGTTTAATAAATCACTCTTAACTTGATTTCCAACTCTTCCAAGTCCACAAATAATCACATGGTTTTCAATGGTATTCATTTTTTTTATTTGTCTAAAAATTTTTAATGTCTTAGCAAGTTCTCCGGAAGCAATCATGGTTGTCACCGAAGATAGAAGATAAGCAAATGTGCCAAATGTACTCAAAACCAATATCGTTGTAAACAATCTTCCTTCAAACGAAAGCGGATGTATTTCTCCAAAACCAACTGTTGTAATGGTGATTACCGTCATGTAAAGTGAGTCAAGCAAAGTCCAATTTTCTATAGTCATGTAACCCGTAACTCCAACAGCAACAATAAGAAACATTGTCAGCGCAACGAAGTAAAATTTCCTGAAAAGCCCCCAATGATTTACAAATCCCATATCGATCTTTTTCTTTTTGACTGGAACAAGAAATAATGTTTGTGTTGTAGAATCCAAGCCATAATCAGGTATAATAAAACTGGTGAACCCAAAGCGACGAAAGAAAAATAAATAAACCCTAGTCGCACACGAGAAGATTCAATCCCTAGTTTTCTAGCCCACCAAGCACAAACACCAAAACTTTGCATTTCGAAAAAAAAGACGATTTTTTGAATAAGCCGTTTCATGGGTTCATGATTTTATTTCCAATCGTGCATTCGAGACAACGCTTGGGTGTACAAAATTGCTTATAAATTTCGATAACGGCTTGTGATTGTGCCGCGTTTTCAATCGAACAGAGGTGTTTTTCCCATAATCGCGTAATTCGATTGTTTTCTTTCGGGAGATTCGTGAGTTCGTCATAAAAGTAATCGTACCAATCCCCACGATTAAATTTTTCAGACATCCAATATAACCATGGAATGAACGCGTTGATTTGCAAGTTTTGAAATAAAATTCCTTGTTTGATTTGGAGTTCATCTAAGATTTTATTCCACAAATGTTTTATGTTTTCGAATGGTTCATCTTGAGGTTCAAAGTGAATTTTGTTGAGTAGCTGAAAGCTCAGAAGGGTAAGAATTTCCATGTCATTTTTTGAGGGTCTATTTCCTTTTGTTTTCCAAAGCAGTAAATTTTTTGTTTCTAATTCTGATTTTATAAACAAGATTTTCTCTTCCCAAAATGAATAAATTTCAGTTCTGATTTCCTGAGCGATAAGTTCTTGAACAATGAACATAAAATTGTCTTGGTGTAGATTTTTGCCTATTGCTCTTGCTGCTAATAAACAAAGGGCTTCCCAAGGGGAATAATTATCGAGAAAATTTGTTTTACGATTTAGTCGTTGGTGTAAAGCCCTTGTTTGCATATTCAAGAAATAGGGAGAAGGTAAAGAAGCAAAAAACGGTTTGCACGGGAACGAGGTCTTTTCGCTTTGCCAATGTTGATACTGACGAAAATGTGTTTCATCAATAAATGATTTTAGCTCGAGGGTTGGGATTTTTTGATTGTTGACAAAAACAGGTTCATCGTCTTGATAAACAACATGTAAAACAACATTATCGTAATTTTTGTCAGTTTGATGTTTGTGTTTAAACCAATCCGAACTTTTTACGTGAAGTTCAATAGAACCATACCATTTAATACCGTCGATAGTTACGCAACCTTGCTGAAAATCCGGGCCGTTTTCGTTGGCGTTGTAATTTCCCACGTGATTTACAATTAGTGGTCTTCCGTCAGTTAGTCGCAACATTTGCCACGGCAAACGCTTCATTTTCCAAATGTGATGTAAATATTCCTCTTTCATTCAATATGATTTTCCATATTGAATTTACAAAAAAAAAGCGTTCCGAAGAACGCTTTTCAACTATTTTGGAAGTGGAGTTGTGTATTCTCTCCACTTTGGATCGGCAGGAGGAGCTGTTGCTGCATCAAATTCAAGCGGTTCATCTGTTCCTGGCTTGAATACCACTTTTACAGTTGTTCGTCGGTTGATTTGGTGCAATTTTTCAAATTTCGACTTGTCTTTTGCAAATTGGTTGATATAGGCTTCGGTCAACTTTACCTCTTGACCTTTCTCATCAATCCATGAAGCTGGTTCAGCTTCACCCATACCAATTGGTTTGATTCTTCTTGGATCAACACCTTTTTCCTCAACTAAGTATTTGTAAACAGCCTTAGCTCTATTTTCAGAAAGTACTTGGTTGTGTTCAACTGTACCACGAGCATCCGTGTGTGAGTAAAGTTCAATAACAAGTGTAGGATTGTCTTTCAAAAGGTTTTCCAAGAATTTCAAGGAGTCTTTAGACATACAAGTTTCGTCGTTGATAAAATCCCATCTGTCTAAGAAATAACGAACCTCAGGAGTGCGGATTTCGATTGGAATCAAAGGTAATTCAACAATGAAACTTTGACTTTGGTCTAAACCTTTTGTTGAGATTTTCCCACCTTTTGTATCCGTAAAGTAACGAGCTTTTCCAGCCTTCATGGTATAGTCCTTTTCAGCAACGATATAGCGAGACTTGTCTTTTTTCTCAACCCACTTTTCTGTTCTACCGGATTTGTCAGTAATACCTTCCCATTTGTTTCCGTCGGAATCAGTAACCTCAACACGAGCGCCTTCAATCTTCTTACTCTTATTTCCAATTTCGTAAACAACCACACGTAAGTCAAACAACACAGGAGGTAAACTGTAGCTCCAAATATCTGGTGCGTATTCTTGTGATGTTGAAGTTTTTCTTTCAGAGGTAAAAAACCCTGATTTTCCGTCATAATCACACATGTGGTAGTCATTCGCTTTCGAATTAAATGGCCATCCTAGGTTCTTAACTTTAGTCCATTTGTTTTCTGTTCCTACTCTTTCTGCTGTAAAAATATCCAAACCACCAATTCCTGGAAGACCATCACTTGCGAAATACAGTTGTCCTTTAGGCCCTAAAGTTGGGAATAATTCGTTACCAGCGGTATTGAATTCAGCACCCATATTTTTAGGAATAGAATCCCAAACTTTATTTCTTTTATCATAAGTAACGTACCATAAGTCGCGACCACCAAAGCTTTTTTGACCATTTTGACTTTCCACCATGTCGGAAGCGAAAATCAACATCATACCATCTTCAGTAACACATGGATGCCCAACAGAAACAGAGTCGTGAGATTTTAAAATAATTTTTTGAACATTGTCAAAGTCCTCACCGTTTATGTCCGCCGTCCAAATGTTGCAACCCAAATTTTTATTCTTTTGAATAGGACATCGCGTAAAAAATATTGTTTTTCTTCTTGAATCAAAGCAAATAGAACCCTCACTTTCAGCTGTATTAATAATGCCTTTCGTATCAAATGACTTTACGTTTGAAGGATTTCCTTTTTCGTCATATTCGGCAAGAAAAATATCCATGTATTTCATTCCAGTAATAGGGTCTTTTTTATCACCAAAAGCTTCATCGCGATTGGAACTAAAATAAACCACTCTACCTTTTTTGTCACCAAAAGATGGTGCCATATCAAATTCCTTAGAGTTGATTTTTGTTTCACACTTTACTACAAAGCGTGATTCTTCATTTTCATAGTCCTTAAATTTATCACAAGCGGCAATCAGATTATCGATTTCTTTAGTTTTTAAATCTGGTGCAACACGCTTGTATTCTTGGTACATTTTTTTTGCGTTGTTAAAGTCTCCCATCATTCGAAGCATATTACCTTTTAAATAGTACACTTCTGGGGTAACATCGAAGTACTTCAACTCAAGACATACACCATACCACTCGTTTGCTTTGTCGTATTGCTCAATATTTCTGTAGCTTTCAGCAACTTGGAAGGCCATATCTCCTTTTTCACGGAGCGAACCTTTAACACCAAGTTTTTTGAATGCGTCTTCACATTTTGCAATTGCCTCGAAATAATTACCGTTCGCATAAACCATATTCGCATCACGAACATATTTCGGAACTTGCTTGTTTTGAGCTTGTGTAGTGAAAATACTTGTTAGAACGAATCCTAACAAAATCAGGCTTTTTTTCATATTGGTTTAGTTTACCTTACTTGACAAGGACAACAAAAATAATAAAATTTCAATACGTGCTTGGTTGATAATTATTGAGAGAAAAATTTGTTCTCTTAAATTCTCACAAAATTTATCCACAAATCTATTCCAAATCAAAGTTGGTGTTTGTTGAAAAAGTTCTCCATTTTTGAAGTAATTGCTGAAAGTTTTCAGGTGGTTCAACTTCAAAATGCAAGCGGTTTTTTGAAGTCGGTTGTGTAAAACTTAAGCTTTTGGCATGAAGAGCTTGTCCGGGTAATAACGCAAAACAATTTTCAATGAATTTTTTGTAATTTGCTGTGTTACCACCTTTCAATATCTTATCTCCACCGTATTCCGGGTCATTGAAAAGTGGATGCCCGATGTATTGAAAATGAACACGTATTTGGTGCGTTCGACCCGTTTCTAGTTTACACTGAACCAACGTCACATATCCAAAACGTTCAATGACTTTGTAATGTGTTACGGCATGTTTTCCAATTTCACTGTCGGGGTAAACGGCCATCACTTTTCTGTTTTTTAAGGAGCGTGCCAGATTTCCCGTTATTGTTCCATCTTGTTCAACGTCTCCCCAAACCAAGGCATAATATAGCCGGTCGGTGGTGCGTTCAAAAAATTGTTGCGCGAGGTCAGTTAATGCGATTTCTGTTTTGGCAATAACTAAAAGACCACTTGTGTTTTTGTCGATTCGGTGTACTAACCCTGGTCTTCCAAAATAATCTTTTGGCGGATGAGGCAAGTTGTCAATATGATGAACAAGGGCGTTCACTAAAGTATCTTTGTAATTTCCATATCCTGGATGAACGACCATGTTTGTGGGTTTATTCACTACTAACAAATCGTTGTCCTCATAACGAATATCAAGAGGAATGTCCTGTGGAATGAGCTTAATTTCTCGAACAGGATAAGGCAAGACAATTGCAACCTCATCGCCAGGTTTTACTTTGTAATTTTGCTTTACGGCTTTACCATTAACATGAATATTTCCGTTTTTTGCAGCAACTTGAATTTTGTTTCGAGAATATTTTGATAAGCGATCGATGAGGTATTTATCAATTCGCGTTATTTCTTGCCCTGGGTCTGCTTTGAATTTGTGGTGTTCAAATAGTTCTTCCTCGTCATTTTCGGGTTCTTGCACCCAATCTTCTGTCATAATTTAATGAACTTTTTAGTTGCTGTAGGGTGATTTGAAAGTTTTACGAAATAAATTCCTGCGGGAAGATTTGACACGTCGAAAGTGTTTTCTTCACCTGAAAGTTGAATTCTTCCATAAGTATCTACAATTTTCACCTCACCTCTTTCTTTGTCTGAAGACCATGAAATATTTAAAGTCTCGTTAACCGGGTTTGGATAAATATTCCAAACTACTGGTTCAGGATTTTTGAAATTCAATCCCAAAGTTTGATCTAAACCCGTTGAAAATATTGGACGCAACATAGGCGAGCCATCAAAGGGGCTTGATAACCAAGTAGCTCCACCATCAACGCTGTATCTAATTTTCGAAGAATTATCAATATTCCTGTCTAAACCGAGATTTAATCGTTGTGGGTCAAGTTGTCGCCAACCAACATGGAATTTGTTACCAACTGCAACTTTTTGTAAGTCAGTAAAATAATAATGGAGGTGCTGATTGTAATATGTGCTGTAAACAGGTGTGCGAGCGTTGAATGCATCGTCTTCATACAAAATTTCACCAGGTACACCATTGTTGTCGTCCCAAACCGTTAACAAGAAAAGTTTTTGGGTTACATCATTAACTGTCGGAACAAAATGTAAGGATACACCAATTAACGAATCGGCTTCATAAGCGTTGAACTCAATTGCTAATCGGGATTGTGTTCCAGTTGGACCAAAAGCTGCTTCTGCCGTTCCGTCGTCGTAAGCGTAGAAATTGTAAAATTCTTGGAAGAAAGTTGTACTGTCATTTTGAGGAAGGTTTGGAAATTGAGCATTTGCGCTCGCCTTTACCTCAAAAGCGCGTTGTGTACCACCTAAGTTTTTTGGATACTGAAAACCTGAAGTTAAATTGTGAAAACTTGAATGAGTTGTTTGAGGTGCATAGTTGATTTGTTGCTCAGCCAAAGTGAAGCCAGGAAGTGTATAAGAACCGATTTGAGTTCCGTTTTGTAAAACATTTACTATACCATTTTGGTAATTTTCAGGTGTACCACTTCCATTGTGAACCAATACTTTTAATTCGTCCGTCATTTTATTATCGGTAGAATTGACATAATGATCCCAAGGAACGAAAGTGTAAGTTTTAAGTAAAGAATTCAGTGGATAAACGAAAGCAAAATCACGAAATAAGGTATCATCGAAAAACGATTGGGAACGCAACATGACATAATCAAGGTGGAAATGATCTAACGCTCCTGATAGCGCACCGTAATTTTTGAATCTAAACTGAAATCCTTTTTTGAGGAATTTATTGTCCGTAATTGGAATGTGAACGGCCCTAAAATCATGAACTGGAGAGCCAGATACCGACCATTGGTGAAACCATTGATTCATTTCAGGAGCGTAAAATTCGAGCACCAAAGAATCGGTTGATTCAGGAACATCTCCTAAACCTTCGGGTTGGTATAAAAAACTTAAATAAAGCGAATCTGCAATTGAATTTACTCCAAGATTGATAGGTTTTGAAGTCAGTCGGTCAGCGACATTTGAAGAGGTGGTATTAATTTGATAGGGAAATCCTCGTTGATTTAGCCCGTCAAAAGTTGCTACACCTAAAGTTCTAGGGTTGAGCGCATAACGAAAATTGTGGAAAACGAAATTATCAATCCAGATTTTACTTGGATCGTTTATGGGTGCAAAAAATTGACGAGCAGAATCCTGAACAAAACTTGGGTTTAAAATGAAAACCGTATCCGAAACATCTGGGGCACCGATAGTGTCATAAACATAATAAGCTGGGTACAATTGCAGGGTTTGATAAACAACAGGGTAATTTCGAAGGTCTCCAACTTTAACTGAAACTTGTGGAAAATTGACATCGGAAAATGTTGCTGTTGCGAGATCAAATGTTCGTTTGAATGTTGGAACGTCTGTGAATTTATTATAGTCGTCTATTGGTTGTTCTGTTAAAGGGTCGATAAGTTTGTAGTGTATGGTGCTGTAGATTCCAGGTAAAGAAAAGTTCTTTTCATACGTCTGGAATTTATTGCTTGAAAAATCATCAATAAATGGTAGTCCGATGGTGTCTGGAATAAAAATAATGGTGCTGTCAAAAGAATTTGAACCCGACTTTAAGGTGAACTCATCTTGCTTAGGAAGATAAGGATTTTCGGATAAAGGAGCTTTCTCTAAGGTTTGACTTAAAAACGAAAACGAAAAGCAAATAACCGCTAAAAAATTGAATATCAGTTTCATAAAACACTTAATCTAAAACCCAATGGCTTTTTTCTGCATAGAAATGGTGAATTGGGTTGACTTAACAACGGTTTTTCCTTCAATATATTCAGGTGATTGGCTGTAAATTTTTGCGAGAAGTGAATCTTCTTTCGACAAACAGTCTGGACAAACAAAAGAATAGGAAGCAAATCCTGTTGTATCCAATATCATTTTGGCTTCCATCATTCCAAGTCCAATTAGATTTGGAAGAGGAAGCGGTTCGCCCAAATCATTTTGTCCAACTATGAGAACAATTGTTCCTCCGCGTGGCACTCTATCACCCTCTTTGATTCTTCTTCCGTTGTAAAGTTGTTCTAAAACGGAACCATTTTCTTCTTTAGACGGTCGGTAGCGGATAATGAACCTCAGGGATCTTTGTTCAAGGATACTTTCTGCCAATTGAATTTGTTTGTAAATAAGATTCGGCATTTCAACTAATTCTGATTTTTTCGAAAGTCTCAAACCAATCACCCTTCCGCTTTTAACATGAACTAAAGAAATGGCTGTAGGTTCAACCAATTGTTCTACAACTGTTCCTTCAGGTAGTTTAGGATTGTAAACGCTATCCAAAATTTCATATTCCAAACCTAAACTTTCAATTTTAGCTTTAGCTTGAGCACTACTCATTCCCGTTAGGTTGGGAACAGCAATTTTTTCACCGTGATTGGTGCTGATGTTCAAATAAAGCATGGTTAGAATTACAATTACCAAATAAAAAATGGCAACAAGACCAAAATGCTTTAAGAAATGTTTTGAAAGGACAAACGCTTTGATTTTTTGGAACATACTTTTCAAACGAAAGAAACAAAAGTAAACAAATTGTTGACCTTGTTAAAAGTTTGGCGACAAAGCGTGCGAACGATAAAAGTCTTCGATGTATGCAGCAACTTCATCGGCCGTGTCCACCACTTTTAAGAAATTCAAATCATTCGGAGAAATATAGGATCCATCCTCCAACATAACTTGCTTAATCCATTCGATTAGCCCAGACCAATAGGAACTTCCAACCAAAACAACTGGTCGATGAGCGATTTTTTTTGTTTGAATCAAAGTGAGCGCTTCAAAGAATTCGTCCATGGTTCCAAATCCGCCAGGTAAAACAACAAATGCTTGAGAATATTTCACAAAAATCACCTTGCGAACGAAAAAATAATCAAATTCAAGATTGTGTTCGGGGTCAATGTAAGGATTATGATGTTGCTCGAAAGGTAGGTCAATATTCAGTCCTACAGAAACACCTTTTGCTTGTCGAGCGCCTTTATTTGCTGCTTCCATAATTCCTGGTCCCCCTCCAGAGATGACACCATAACCAAGGTTGGCCAACTTTTCTGCAATCTCAACACAAAGTAAATAGTAAGGATGGTCTGGCTTTGTTCTTGCTGAACCAAAAATAGAAACACAAGGGCCAATTTTCGCCATTCGGTCATAGGCTTCAACAAACTCAGACATTATTTTAAAAATTGACCAACTGTCGTTACTTTTTATGTCGTTCCAATCTTTTCTAGTGTTTACCATTTTTCGAATTTTACAAGGGTTCAAAGATAGTTGAAGTTTGATGTTGTAATGTTTTATTTCGCCTAACACAAAGTTTTGGTTCTGTTTTTTAAAATACAATCGTCAAAACGAAACTCAAGCCATCTATACATTTAATCGTCACTTCTTTTCAAAGCCGTAATTTTGCACCCAAAATTTTCCATTAATGCGGTTTTCAACTTTCTTACTACTTGTTTTAAAGCTTCAGATATTTTTTAGTTCTTATTCATTTTCTCAAGGTCAAGCGGACAACTGGTATTTCGGGAATAGAGCGGCAATAAGCTTTGCAACCAATCCACCAACAGCACTTAATGGTAGCGTGATGAATGCATGGGAAGGTGTGGCTTCCATTTCAGATGCATCAGGGCAATTGCTTTTTTATTCGGATGGAATTAAGGTTTGGGATCGCAACAATAACCAAATGCCGAATGGCAATAATCTAAACGGAGATCCCTCTAGCGCTCAATCTGGGGTAATTGTACCACATCCGGGAAATCCTAATTTATATTATTTGTTTACCGTTCCATCTGGTGGAGGAACTGGACTTAATCCTGCTCGTCTGTATTATTCGGTGGTTGATATGACCCTGAATGGCGGATTGGGAGATGTGGTTTCTACACAAAAAAACATCAATATTTCACCTAATCACCGTATTCAAGAAAAAGTTTGTGCTGTACTTCATTGCAACGGAAAAGATGTTTGGGTTTTGGCACACGAATACGGAAGCAATCGTTTTTTAATTTATTCGGTGACGGAAACTACCGGCCCAACTTTGGTGACCACACAAACGATTGGTGAATCTTGGGCAGCCAATACGAACGCTTCAATTGGAATTTTGAAAGCTTCGCCTAACGGTAAAAAAATTGGGGATACGGGTAACAGCAACAATAAAGGGCAAGTTTTGGATTTTAATAATCAAACGGGAGTTTTGTCGAATCCAATTACTTTGACAAATATAGGCTGGGCTTATGGCGTTGAATTTTCTCCTAATTCCCAGATTTTATACATGAACAGTTGGTATGATTTGAACCCAAGTCGTTTGATTTATCAATACAATTTACAAGCTCCGAATGTTGATGCAAGCCGAGTTAACATTTCCACGCAAGCATTTTTGGGATCCATGCAATTGGGTAAAGACAATAAAATTTATGTGGCGCGAAACACCTCTGATAATGGGGGAGCCAACTCGGGAAGAAAACATTTGGGTATCATTTCAAATCCGAATAATTACGATGGAACAGCGGCTGCTTGCGGGTGGGTTGAACAAGGTGTTGATTTGGGCGGGAATGAATCACAAGCTTCAGCAGGACGTTTGTCGCGCTACGGACTTCCTAATTTCCTACAAAGTTATTTCCAAGTCGATGCGGACTACTCTTATGCAGATACGTGTTTGAATAACAACACTTCTTTCTCCGCTCAAATCAACGAATCCTATGACTCTCTGCGTTGGAACTTTGGTGGTTTAGGACAAGCGTTGGTTTCACCTACAACTTTCACCTTTCCGTCAGAAGGAAATTACACCGTTGAACTCTACATTTTCTATCCTTGTCGAACAGACACCATTACCAAAAATATCCAAATCGTTTCTTCTTCCCTTTCAGGATTTAATGGTCCGTTAGCTGTTTGTCAAGGGGAAACTTCAACTTACAGTGTTTCCGGAAATGGAACCTTCACTTGGAATGTTGCCGGAGGAAGTGTCAATTCAGGAAATGGAACGAACACGATATCCGTAACTTGGGGAACAGGAACTTCAGGAAGTATTAACATTGTTCCTGCGTCAGGTGGAGGATGTGGAAACGCCAACTATTCCGTAACCATCAGCCAAGGAGGAACACCAACCTTCAGTATTCCTGCAAGCGTATGTCAAGGGAGTGGTTTCTTGTTGCCAACCCTTTCTGATAACGGAATTTCAGGAACTTGGTCACCTTTACTCAACCTTAATAATTTAGGTCAACAAAATTTTACTTTTCAAGCAAATGGTGGGGCTTGTTTTCAACCTTTTTCGACAACAATTACTGTAGTTGCACAACCTACAATTGAAGTACAAGGAACCAATAATGTTTGTCAAGGTCAAGCTTTTAACCTTTCCACATCGGTTTCTCCAGTTGGTGGAACATTTTTGTGGTCGCCAGGAGGACAAACTACATCGGTTTTAAGCGGTACGGCAACACAAACCACTACTTTATCCGTAGTTTACACACTAAACGGTTGCCAAAGTGCACCAGCCAATTGGAATTTAACGGTGCTATCTGCTGCACCCATCAATGCTGGAAATGACACAACCATTTGTGTTGGAGGTACAGCGGTATTAGCGGCAACTGGAAATCCGGGGCCTTTCACCTGGTCGAATAATGTGCAAGATGGCATTCCATTTTCACCAAGCCAAACACAGACTTATGTTGTTAGTGCGCCGAATGCAAATGGCTGTACAAGTACTGACGTTGTCCAAGTTACAGTTCGACCTCTACCGCTTATTTCTGCGGGACCAGATGTAGTAATTTGTGAGGGTGAATTGGTAAATTTTAACGCAACAGGAGCCGGTAATGATGGAACATACATTTGGAACAATGGCGCGCAGAATGGTTCGTCCATATTTGTAAGTCAAAATAGTACATTTACTGTGGTTGGAACAGATAATTTGGGTTGTTC
>CAZWSY010000029.1:19930-38663 GCA_964636775.1 uncultured Lishizhenia sp. | reverse complement strand
ATTGTTTTTGAGGAAACTGTTCCGTAACGAATATCGGTTACCACATCGTAAATGAGTTCTTTTGACTTTTCCATCAGTGACTTAGGTTTGAAATGGTTGAAGGATAATTCGAAATTATCTTATCCCAAAAATCTACAAAATTCTCTGCAAATACTCGTTTCGAAAATGTCTGTACTGTTTCATCGGAGTGATCCGTACTGTATTTTAAACTTACAAAAACAGTTTCCTCGTTTATTGTGGAATCAAAGTAAAAAGCAAGGGTGAATTTTCGTTCGTAATCGTAAATATCGGCAAAGTGAAACCAATTTTCTTCCAACGGTGAACCTTCATCATCGAGTAGGTGAGGAATATCCACTCCGATTCCCCAAATAGTTCCGATGCTATCTTCTTCGTCCAAAGGTTCAAACGACAAACCTGCGTACATTTTCAGGAAGTTAAGGTAGCTGGGGCAATGATTTAAAAATGGAAAGGATGTTAACAAACGCTCGAAACTCTCCTTCTCATACTCGTGATTAGGAGTTTGACCATGCCCATCCCATAATTCCCAATAATCGGATGTTAATTCGAAGTCGCTATTCATTTTTTAATGCTTCTAAAAGTTATAGAAACCCTTCTTCCTCTTGGTATTTTTACAGCATTTACCAAATCACTTTTCACTGCTTTGATTTCGTGTTTCCATTCGTAGCGCAGTTCATCTTTCAAAACCAATAAGGAGCGTTGAGGGAGATAATAACTGATTTTTTCCTTCGTTTTTGGGTCGGTAAAAACCATATTACAACCACTTCCTAAAGACAATGAAAAAATGGTATTCCCAAAACAAGGAACACAATCTATATGAGCAGAAATGCCTTGTCCGGGAAGGTACTCGTTAATAATGAACTGATCCAACTTATTTTCTTGTTTCGTTTGTTGGTCAATTTTCAAATTTAAATCAGTTAACCAACTTGGAACTTCTCCTAACTGCATACTTGCTTCAATGACTTTTGCCTTATAGTCGTATCGATACCCGTAGTGTTGCACCCTTCTTTTCAATTCAGAACTCCACAAATTGCTGTCAATCGTATTTAATAGTTCAGTTTCTTCCTCTTCAGAAATAAAATTTTCTAGTAGCACCAATTTATTAGTTAATCGCAAATAAGGATTTTGTAGTTTTTCAAAAATTTCCTCAAAAGTCTTGAAATTAAATGCTTCGTAGTATTTATAGTTGCTTGGTATAGTATTTTTTAAAAGTAGGTAGAAGTTGATGAGTTCTGTTGCCTGCTCAAAAAATGGTTTGAATTCCATTTCATAAGTAACTGCCCCTCCGTATTCTATATCCAAACAAGTATTAGTTACGGTTATTTTTTTAGCGTTCATTTTTAATTCTATCCAAGAATGGTCAACATTGCTGAACTTGTACTCGTGCTTTTTTCCAGGTCCGTATTGCTTGTGAAAGAAAAGAACGGCGAAAGCGAGCAATGTTGGGTCAACACCAGATTCACCTATCCAACTATCTTTTAACGGTAATTGATTTTCATATAAGTTGTTTTCAACGAGCACAAATCCTCCTTGTGGCAAAGCATTGTGTCGCACTAAATCTTTGAAGTAGATGGAAAAATCAAGCTCTTTAATGCTTTTTAAAGTTGTTTCTGAATCGCTATCAAAATTTACTTTGAGTTGTAAGTCTAGGAAGGGCATTTGTTTAATCATTGTCTTTCAATCAATTTCCAATCAAAATTTGGATAGAACTCTTGAATTGTTCCAAAGTCCACATTATGAAAACCAGCGGAAATTATGTCGTCATCGGAAAGGAAATTCACGAACCAATAATCCAAAGGTCCGATTTGTAAATATACCTTCAACAACTGTTCAATGGAGCAATGCAAGGGATAAAATTCGGAGCGTCCATTGGGTTGAAAATACAACTGATATTCCTTTTCGGGGTCGTAAAAGTCAATCGTGATGTTGCTGGAAGAAGCGTTTATGGCAATCAGTAGTTTTTGACGACGTATG
Source organism: uncultured Lishizhenia sp. (assembly GCA_964636775.1). Lineage (GTDB taxonomy): Bacteria > Bacteroidota > Bacteroidia > Flavobacteriales_D > Crocinitomicaceae > UBA952. Next base: position 36,671 of record CAZWSY010000029.1, on the reverse strand, counting down.
AATTCGAAATGAGCCTGACCTTCCTTCTTTGATGGAAAATCTTGTAGGGCATCCTCGTAGGTATATTCGTCCCAAATCGTTTCGTAAAAAGGCTCGTCCATAAAACTATCATCGTTCCAGTTTATCTTATCTGCTAAGGGTTTGAATTCATCGAATAGGTAGAATAGGGAAGGGACAAACTCCGAGGTAAAATGTTTGTCGGGGTCAACGATAGAGACAAAATGAATGTCTAAACCATCCGTATGACTGTAAAAATCTATCAATTCTTGAGGAAAAGGTTTTCCAATTAAAGTTTCAATTGCAGGCAAATTTTCTTCAAGAGCAGAAGGTCTTTTCGTATATGTAGTAACAAATTGGCGGGAATTTTCGTCGAGAAATGTTTCGTAATTCATAGTTTGAAATTTAGTCATTAATAAAAAAGAGTGCTCTGAAAAGGTTATTTTTTTCGATTTCTGGGAAATAAATTAATGCATCTTGAAAAGAGATAAATCCTTTACTTTCCAAAAAATTAGCAATGGATTCATGTTCTTGTGAGTGTTTTGAAAAATTTAGAATATCTGAGAAATCAGGAGTTGGAGCAGTTGTATTCAGCTGTTTATTGGCTAGGTAATGTGTTGTTTGCCATTGTTGAACTGAAATAGTAAAAACAGGTGCCAAAACGCTTATTGCACAGGCAATTCCTTCAAAATACTGTATCGAAACCTCTTCTGTTTTTATTTTTTCGCCGGTAGCTTTCCCAAGCATTAATTGCACATAGGTTTGATATTCCATTGTGTTGTAATCAATACTTGCTTGTTTTTCAGTACTTGAATATTCAGAAACAAAATTTTGTAGAATAGCACCCAGCGCTTCATTGACCTCATAAAATTCCTTATCGATGTAGGGGAAACAATGACCTGAAATTTCATGTTTTGTCAGTTTTTCTATTAAAAATGGGTACATCGCGACAAGCAATTAATAGTTAATCATCTCATATTGTTCGTCTTGCATGAATTCCGAATCCCATTGCACTTGAATTCCTTTGTTGCGTAATTCTTGAACAATTTTCTGAATAGAAGGCTCTGGAATGCCAGTCGTATTCGGGTAAGAAACGGTTAATTTTTTCAGCTCTGGAAGATGCAATAAAACGTCTGGATCAAATTCAACTTCTGAAAAAAGTGTCAATTCTTTTAATTTCGGTTTATTGCTAAGTAATTGAATATGTTCAGGTTGATAAAAATCAACATACAGTTTACGCAATTCTGAAAGCTTTGCGAGCCAAGAAAGATTCGGTTTTGCACCGTAAACAATCAGACAGACGTCTTCCAAGTGAGTCATTTCTTCTAACGCATCCACATTCTCAAATGGTGTTGCCTCTGAATAAAATAAGCGTAAATCACGTAAAATGCGAATTGGTTCTAAATCCGTAAAATTGAATTCCCCTGTATAGAGAATCTTCAGTCGGCTCATTAACTGCAACTCATTCAGGGTAGGAACTCTTTCAAGCAGTGAGTCACTCAGTGATTTTCCAAAAATTTCTTCAAACGTAGGCTTGAAATAGGATGTCGAAAAACGAGCATGAATTTGCGGATACAGCCAATTTTTTTGAATGGCTAAATTCATCCAAAAAGCTTGTCGCCACTCAGGAACTAAGTTGTTCCACCAATTCTGGAGCTCTTCATCGGAAGGAATTTCCACTTCAGAACTGTACATTAAGGCATAGGAAATCGGTTTTTTAGTTGCCACAAAATTGGTTTTGTAATGCTCAAAATTGAAACAAGTGGAACTACACGAGAAGCCCTCAAGGAGGTTATTGAGTAAAAACTCACTTTTGGGATTTAAGGTTATTTGTAAGATGTAACTTGGATTCGGTTCGTTTTCGTATAAATCGTACACCTCATCTTCGAAGTTGTAATGGGTTTGTTCATGACGAATCCATGTTTCTACCCTGTCTTGCCAATGTGGATAATGCCGCACTTCCAAAAGTTCCACTAACTCAATGTGTTCTTCGGCTAAAGTGCAAAAAGCATCGTATTCCGTTTCGAGGCAAACAAAATAGTGATTGTCATAGAAATTTAATCCACACGACTTCTCACCGTTGTAGGTGCCATCGTTGGAAATCAATCTTTCTTCGTATTCTTCTTTACTAATAGGAATTTCGCGCCAATACATTTTCTCTAAAAGATGTAATAGCACCTGCCGATTTTCTTCATTCACCAATTTCCCGTCCCCTTCCTGTGTAAAAGGATAAAATTCCCATTCGCCTTCATTTGGAACGTATTGTCGATTTGGTTTGCCATAAAACTGTAAAATCAATTGTAAGGCAAAATTGTGGTCTGCGTTGACATTACGTTCGTCGGGATGAACAATCGTAACTTCTAATTGCACTTTGTTTCCTTTTTTGGACAGTACTTTAACCCTGTGTAAATCTGACATATATATTATTTTTAGTTTCTAAAATCTATTTCAAAATGATGGGAATCAATAAACTGACAAATTTCGTCGAAGTCTTTATTCATTGAAATGTAGTTTTTTGAAGCGTTCCCGATGTCGCCAATAATATAGCGGTAATCGATCCAAGTTTTTAGTTGTTCAAAGAAGTTCCGATGTTTTTGAAAAGCGGCTATTTCCCCAAATTCATGTCCGTGGAAACTTACTTCAAAACCGTACAAATGCACATCGTCCCACGACAAAAAGTTAAATCCGATTTCATATTTAAAATCAGGATGCGTGTAAAGCAACAATCCTAATCCAGGCCACGAATTGATTGCATTCAAAAGAAAAATTTCGTCACTTTCTAAGTGCGTTTCCACTTCATCGGGTTCTTTTTCTTCACCAAGTCGCGTGTCATTATAAACCACATAATCCGTCTTTAAAAAAAGTTGATTTTTCACCAAAACTTGATGAAAGTGCACTAAGAAATCCAATGGTTTTTCTTTGTTCTTAAGCAGCACTAAAGTTTGGTCGAAGTTGCTCATTTTATTGCTTTAAACAGTTCCAAAACTCAGGAAATTCGACCGATTTGGGTAAACTTTGTAGTAAACTAGGAAGTTTGGATTGCCAATCTTTTTGATGTTCTTTCAGCAAGCGTAAAAAGCCATAAAATCCTTTCAACTGCGGATGAATCAAACAAATTTCTTGTTCCGACCAACGCGCGTAAATGGAATAAACGGGAAAATTTTTGTCGTTTAAATCCACGCAGAATGGAACTATTCTTTGGTTTATAGTCATTTTTCCTATGTAAGCAAAGTCAGCTGTGGCTAAAGAACACGACCATAAATCTTGTAAGTCTTCGTGAAAAAGTTGCGTGTTTGGTTTTTGTTCCTCTTTTCGGAAAAGCAACAAAACATTGTTACCGCTTAGATTAAGTTCACTAAAAGGAGGATTCAACTTCATTTATCAGTTTAGTTTTTTTGTTATTGTTTTTTGAGCTTTAAAAATAGTAAATCCACTATGTTTTCAATTGAAAAATGAGTGAACGTTAAATTGAAGGCGATTGTTAAACTAATTCTATAGCATTCTACTGCAACACTTAGGCTTTTTAGTTATACCTGTCGGTGGACCGTTTTATCGCTCCTTTGAACATGGGTAAATTGTTTGTAGTCAATAGACCTCAACAAAAAAAACGCTACCCAAATATGGATAGCGTTTATAGTTGTTTATTTATTAAAAAGATTAGAAGTTATATCTTCCGTCAGCAATTAACTTTTGAGCAATAACTTGACGTGCTTCTTTAGGATTGAATGCCTCCGTTTTTGTGAAACGCTTCAAGCCCATCAACATCATACGTGCTTCATCGCCAGTTGCGAAAGATAAAATGGCATCTTTAGCAGCTTTGTTGATTTTATCGGCAGCATCGTAGAAATACGTTCTTGCAATGGCAATATCAACCGCACAAGCTTCTTCTCCGTATGTTGCGATTTTCTTTTGAACACGCAACAATACTGATTCAGCCATGTATGTCAAAATTGATAAATCAGCAATATTCATAAGGATTTCTTGCTCTTTTGATAATGTTTGCATTAATTTTTGAACTGCAGAACCAGCAACCATTAAAATACATTTCTTGAAACCTTCCAAGTATTTTTCTTCATTACCAAGTGCACCAGTTACTTCTGCGCCCATTTCAGGAATACTCATCAATTCTCCGGCAACTTTCATAGCAGGACCCATCAAATCCAATTCTCCTTTCATCGCACGACGTAAAACCATTTCTACAGTCAACATGCGGTTGATTTCGTTTGTACCTTCGAAAATTCTGTTGATACGAGCATCGCGGTAAGCACGCTCCACATTTGATTCTGCAGAGTAACCCATACCACCGTAAACTTGAACCGCTTCATCAACTACAAAGTCTAAAGCCTCAGAACCAGCCACTTTCAAAATCGCACATTCAGGTGCAAATTGCTCAATTCCTTTTAAGGTAGCTTCTCCTTTTGGTAAACCTTCTGCCACATAAGCCGCAATTGCATCGTCAATGTTTTGTCCTGCACGGTAGGTTGCAGATTCAACAGCATAAGTGCGAATTACTTGCTCAGCCAACTTGTAACGAATAGCTCCGTATTTTGCAATGGAACGACCAAATTGCTCACGCTCTAACGCGTATTTTACTGTTTCAGTAATCGTGGCTTTAGCACCACCCATTACGCCAGCAGCCAATTTAATACGGCCTATGTTCAAAATGTTTAAAGCGATTTTGAATCCGTTTTCGCGCGTTGAAAGTAAATTTTCAACAGGAACTTTCACGTTATTAAAGAAAACCTGACGAGTTGAAGAACCTTTAATACCCATTTTCTTTTCTTCTGGGTTTAAAGAAATTCCTTCAGAATCACCTTCTACTAGAAATGCTGTAAGGTTTTTATCGTCATCAATTTTCGCGAAAACAGTAAACAAGTTAGCAAATCCTCCATTGGTAATCCACATTTTTTGTCCGTTTAAAACGTAATGTGTACCGTCTGCTGAAAGTACTGCTTTTGTTTTTCCTGAATTAGCATCAGAACCTGATCCTGGCTCAGTTAAACAATACGCTGCTTTCCACTCCCCTGTGGCTAATTTCGGGATGTATTTTGCTTTTTGTTCCTCGTTTCCGTAATACAATAATGGCAAAGTTCCAATTCCGGTGTGTGCACCATAAGCTACTGAAAATGAATGTCCAGCACCCAATCTTTCAGTTGCATACAATGAAGTAACGAAATCAACACCCATTCCACCTAATTCCTCTGGAACAGAAAGCCCTAGCATGCCCAATTCACCTGCTTTTTCCAAAATTGAAGGCATTAATCCTTCCTCCATTTTGTCAATTCTGTCTAAATGTGGGGTAACTTCTTGTGCCAAAAAGTCATCACACATTTTTCCAATCATAAGGTGCTCTTCCGTCCATTGCTCTGGCGTAAAAATGTCCTCAGGATTGGTTTTACGGATAATGAACTCACCACCTTTGATGGCTTTTGTTCCTACGTTTGTACTCATATTTTAATTATTAAATGGTTTCTGTGGGTCTAAATTAGGAATTTTAAAAATACTATGCACGCATAATAAATATTTTTTAATGAAATCGCATTTAAAACTTCCAAAATACTGAAAACGGGTGGGTTATTGTTTGATGAAACGGGCGCTATCTTTACCATTTTTAATGGTATAAACTCCCGTTTGCAAGTCAGAAACAGAAATTTCTACCATTGTTTGTTTTGTATTTAAACTATATACAACCTTTCCTGTCATGTCCAAAAGTTCAATCGAATGGTTTGAATTGACATGATTCAATCTGATGATGTCTCTCGCGGGATTTGGAAATACTTGAAGTTTTGAAAAATCGTCCTCGTTGATTTGAAGTGAGCTTCCTTGCGAAACCTGAAAATGGTCAAATGCAGCTTCTGTCACATTGATATTCGGGTCGTTGTCTGAAATTCGAACTAAAAGTTGCATTGTATTTGTGAATTCTATCAAACCAGAAACGGGTACTTCGTGGTATACATATTCCATCAAATTTCCTTGAACGCCGCCCCAACTTGCAATTTCAACAATACTATTTCCATTCAAAAGAAATACACGCAATGTATCATCTGGAGTTTGAGGTCCGTGGAAGCAATAAAACGCCCAAGCAAAACTTACGTGAACATCCTGCATACCTGTCCAATCCATTTGAGGGGAAATCAAAGAAGTTGAACCTTCATCTACATCATCAAAGTCGGGATTGAAATTAGGATGATTGCCTGTTACGTAAGCCTTGTTTCCACAATCTAAACTGGCTTCACTTGCTGGAACAGTTTGATTGGTCGGGTTCGGTACGCCTCTTTCCCATTTTCCTGTTGATGCATTTCCTGTAACATTCCAACCGAAATCGAATTCAAAATCATCATAATAACCTTTTTTCAAGAGAATAGTCAAAGTGTTGGTATTGTCATTGAGAATTTGATTGAAACAGTTGGTTCGATAACCCCATTTTCCAACAAAAATTTCGTAATTCTCTCGGTAATAAAGTGTAAATTCTCTTTCTCCCAATCCGTTAGAAATTGCTTCATGATCAATTAATGGGTGACTTAATTTTATATTGGCATCTGGAATTGTTTGATTGGTTGCTTCATCCTTAACGATAACCGTTAGAAAAAACGGTGGAATTGGTGTTAAGACTGTTTCTATAACTGTGGTTTGACCATTTACAAGACTCACTGTTTCCGTTTTTGGGAAGTACCCCACCTTATTGAAAGTAACTTGATAGTTTCCCGTACCTAAAATTCCTGTGGCGTATTTGCCGTCTGGAGTTGTTCGTTCTGCTTGGTCGGATAAGGTGATTTTTACTGTGACATCATTAAGTGGGGAATTTGTTGCCTCATCTCGCACAATTCCTTCTAAATAAGCTGCTTTTTGGTACGTTGCACCGATTACAAATAGTCCTTCGGTTTTATCCGCGGCCACCATATTTCCAGATGGAAAAAACGGGTAAACACCCCAACAGCCGTTAAAGCCAGTAGTTTGTCCAGGGTAAGTGTCGAATTGCCCAACTTTAATTAAGTTTTTCGGATTTGATGCATCGTGAATGACGATTCCGTCAGCGTAATAACTTGTAACCAAATATTCCCCAACCACATGAACATTGTGCGGAATCACCCCAGCGCCAGGTGAATTTTGAATTTTTTCCACTAAAACCATATTATTTGGGTCGGAAATATCATAAACGTCAATGTACGCTCCTGAAATTTCGTCGGTTGTGAAGGCATATTGTCCACTTTGAGAAGGCCATACATTATGGGTAAAAAGACTTGAAGTGGTTTGGGTTCCCAATAAAACAGGATTGCTTTTATCGCTTACATCGACCAAACTGAAGAAACCGTCAAAAATATGACCAAGGTATAAAGTATCATTTCGTTCAAAACCATCATGAACATACCATTCATCAAACACACCAATTTCAACCGGAGACATTGGATTTGCTTGTAAATCGAGTATAATTACACCACCAGCACCACGATTTGCACCGAAAATATAACCATAACCTTCTGGCGATGTAAAACAAGTATGTGCAGACTGCCATTCATTACCTATTGGTCCCGTGTAGATACTTACTGCTAAATCTGTGGATTGAGGTAAAGGTGAAAGGTCAATGATGGTAAGACCATCCTCTGCTTCTGTGGTGATGTAGGCGTAATCACCGTAAACACATGGGTCGCGCCAAATGGATTCTGAGCCGGCTACCCAAAAAACTTCAACCGGCGAATTGGGATTTGAGATGTCCACGATTGAGGTGCCTTTGGTAGTTCCAACAATAGCATATTCTCGTCCCGTTTCATCAACGTATCCCCAAACGTCATTCAGGTTGGCACCGTGAAGTTCCTGGTAATTTACTCGGGAAAGCAATGTTGTATTGAAAGGGGCATCTTGCGAAAAAGTAATTCCGAAAGAGAGAATAGATATAAAAAGAAAGATGTAATTCATAAAAACAAAACAATTCGATTCAGATAATAGTTGAACGAATTTAATGTTTTGTTAGTGAAAATTTCAATTTCAGTATAAATCCTTTCTGAATCCTAAATTAAAGGTAAAGAAAAGTGGTGCATATAAAGTGGGGTTACTGGCAACTGAATTGTTGGCTTTACCAAGAATTACATATTGTAAATTTACATCAAAGAAAAATGTTCCCGTTGCAGGAAGTGTATATTTTGCTCCTCCTTGCAATCCCAAAGCCACACTGATTATGTTTCCCTTAGCCAGTTCATTTTGTGGAAGTTGGTATTTATCTTCCCATTCAAAAGTGTTCGAAATATCGGTTTTATCGTAATCCCTTTTTACAGTGTTAAAAAACAACATGAAATTGGAGCCACCATACATTCCAAAACCGTTGTCATAATCGTTGAAAATATAACGTCTTGTCCCTCCTTCTATGGTAACGTAATTGAAGGTATTCGCATACTGTACTTGAAGACTAAAAGGTGTAGTTGTTTGGTCAATTGCCGTTACTAAAGTGGTGGATTTTTGATCTTCTCTGCGCGGAAAATAATACCCAAAACGACCATAAAACGTTACCTCAGGACTTCTTGGCATTTCAATACCCAGGTTGAGACCAGTGAATGTTTTATCGATACCGAAACCTTTCAGAAATCCCATACCACCACTGAAACTAACTTGGCTATACAAAACACTACTTAAGAATACGGCGATTACGACTGCGATATTTTTCATTTTTACTATTTGAAACGGTTGATTATAAACGTTTAATTCTTTGTAATTGTTGTTACCTAGAAAAACATGTTACAAAAATAGGTTAGATTTTATTAGGAATTAATTTTCAGGACAAACAACTGAAATAAAATGTTAAGAATGAGGATTTTTAGAACAAACTTAATTGTTGGGGAGACTCATCAACAAAAGGTTTTTGCACTTCTTGTCGATTTGGATTGGGACTTGAAATGATTTTTTTGTCAATGATATGAGCACCCAACTCGTTGTTCGACAAACTTTTCCAACCTTCAATTGAAAACTTTTCTTTGTTCATCCAATTTGCCGCATCTTCATCCGAGAGCAACAAAGGCATACGCTTTTTGGTATTGTGAATTTCAGCCATAAAATCATTGGCGGGGCACGTAACAATAGAAAAAGTTCCAATCTTTTGACCAGTAGCAATGTCCAAATGATAGTCGTAAATACCTGCCGTATTGAAAATCACATCATTTTTCGGATAAATAAAGAAGGGTGTTTTTTCTTTTCCGTTGTGTTGATACTCGAAAAAACCATTCGAAGGAATAATGCATCTTTGAGTATTTAGTGTGTGTTTGAACGATGGTTTTTCTTCGAGATTTTCTAATTGAGCGTTCAAGGTGTTGGCAGCAAATTTCTTCCAATCGCTTGATTTGCACCAAAATGGAATGAGTCCCCATCGAAAAAACTGAATTTCTTTTTGAACAGTAATTATTCTCCAATTTGGAAAATCAAATCCATTTGCGTAAAAAGTGGGTGAGTCGGGTAGGAGAGAAGGAATTGTTTTTTTGTATCGTTCTGAAAGTTGAAGGTTGGATGAGGTGGAGGAGTTGGAATAGCACATGGTTAAATCATATTGGTTTAGGAGATTTTAGATTCAAAAGTATAATTTTCATCAAGGTTTTGTGAATGATTTTATCTCTAATACTTCCATCGCGTTAAAAGGTATGTATTCAGGAATTCCCACTAACTTTGCGCCCTCAATGAATCAGTTCAAAAAAGTAGCTTTTTACACCTTAGGTTGTAAGTTGAATTTTTCCGAAACTTCCACCATCTCTCGCCTTTTTCAAGAGGCTGGTTTTGCTAAAGTGGATTTTGAAGATACCCCCGATGTTTATGTCATTAACACTTGTTCCGTCACCGAAAATGCGGACAAAAAATGCAAACAATTAGTTAAAAGAGCTAAAAAAATAAACCCGAATTCCTTTGTCGTAATTGTGGGTTGCTATGCACAGTTAAAGCCCGAAGAAATTGCAAAAATGGACGGCGTCAACATGGTTCTTGGTGCAAATGAAAAATTCAATGTTTTAGAGCATCTGAACCAACTTGAATCAACGGAAGAAAAGCGTGTTGTTTACGATAACATCAAGCAAACCAAGGAGTTTGTTCCTTCTTTTTCTATCGGCGACAGAACCCGTTCCTTCCTAAAAGTTCAAGACGGTTGCGATTATTTTTGCACTTTCTGTACCATTCCATTGGCTCGTGGAAAAAGTAGAAACGCGAGTATTACTGAGACGCTTATAGAAGCAGAAAAAATAGCCAAAACGGACGTGAAAGAAGTGGTTTTGACGGGTGTGAACATCGGTGATTTCGGTCAAGGTGAAGGTGAAAATTTTTACGATTTAATTCAAGTTTTGGATAAAGTAGAGGGAATTGACCGTTTCAGAATTTCTTCCATTGAACCGAATTTGTTGTCCAATGAAATCATTCAGTTTTGCTTGGAAAAAGCCAAACGATTTGTTCCCCATTTTCATATTCCGTTGCAGTCGGGTTCCGATCGCTTGTTGAAGTTAATGCGCCGAAAATATTTGAGTGACCTATACGCCGAAAGGGTAAACAAAATCAAATCGCTTCGTCCTGATGCTTGTATTGGTGTGGATGTCATTGTTGGTTTTCCGGGAGAAACGGAGCAAGATTTCATGGAAACGGTGAATTTTTTAAAGGATTTAGCCATTTCTTATCTTCACGTTTTTACTTACTCCGAAAGAGCAAACACAGGCGCACCGAAATTGGGAGAAGCTGTTCCAATGGAAGTTCGACGTGAACGTTCGAAGCAATTACATCTTTTGTCGGACAGAAAAAAACGTCAGTTTTACGAAGAAAATGTTGGCAGTATTCGCACTGTTCTTTTCGAACAAGAGGAAGACGAAGGTATAATGTACGGATTCACTGAAAATTATGTAAAAGTTAAATTTCCTTACCAAGAAAATTTGGTGAATCAATTCGTTAAAGTGAAATTGGAGAAAGTTGGTCGCGACGGAATTATGGAAGTAAGTTTAATGGAAAAAGAAACGATTTCAGTTGTTTAAAATTTAGAAATGAAGACAATTTATATAACACGCAGAGAGACCTTTAATGCTGCTCACAAATTGTATAGAGCGGACTGGTCAGAAGAAAAAAATCAAGAAGTTTTTGGGAAATGTGCAAACCATAATTGGCACGGACACAATTTTGAATTGTTTGTAACTGTAAAAGGTATTCCAAATGAAGAAACGGGTTTTGTGATGAATTTGAAAGACTTGAGTGTGCTCATTCGTGAGAGTGTGATTGAGGCTTTAGATCATAAAAACTTAAATCTTGATGTACCTTTTTTAAAGGACATTATGGCTTCCACAGAGAATATTGCAATTGTGGTTTGGGATATTTTAGCCTCACAAATCGCAGAACACGGCGCTGAATTGGCGAAACTAAAATTGATTGAAACAGAGAATAATTACGTGGAATATTTTGGCGGTAAAGAACCATTTTAATTGAAATTCGTACTGCGATAAAAAAAACACTTTGGAAAATAAAGATTTAGAGTCCCATTATAAAGCCATTCTTTCCCAACTTGGAGAGAATACGGAGCGCGAAGGGTTAATAAAAACGCCTGAACGAGCAGCTAAGGCCATGCAATTTCTTACACATGGTTATGATTTGAATCCAGATGAAATCATTCAAAAAGCTATATTTCAAGAGGAATATTCGGAAATGGTGATTGTGAAAGACATCGAGGTTTATTCCCTCTGCGAACATCACATTTTACCATTTTTCGGAAAGGCTCATGTTGCTTATATTCCAAACGGGAAAATTGTTGGGTTAAGTAAAGTTCCTAGAATTGTGGATGCGTACGCGCGACGTTTGCAAGTTCAGGAACGTTTAACTATCGAAATTCGGGATTGTATCCAACGAACCCTCGAACCAAAAGGAGTTGCTGTTGTGATTGAATGTTCTCACATGTGTATGCAGATGCGTGGAGTGCAAAAACAAAATTCAGTTACCACAACAAGCGCGTTCACTGGTCTGTTCTTAACGAACGATGCAACACGAAAAGAATTTATTAATTTAGTCCAAGCAAAATTACATTAACCATGAATCAGTATTTGAATAACGAGCAAAGCTACAATGTTGAAGTAGCAAGAGAATTTTTCCGAAATGTTTATACCTATATGTTTGGAGCTTTAGGTATTTCTGGAGCATTGGCTTACATCGTTGGTACGAACGAAAGCCTTTTCGCTCAGCTATTTATAACGGCTGAGGGTGGGATTTCCCCCATTTTTTACGTGATTATGTTCGCGCCAGTTGGTCTAGCATTGTTAATCCAAGGAGCGGTAAATCGCTTTTCAATGGGTACTCTTTTGTTGCTTTTTATAGCTTATTCTGGACTAATGGGATTGAGTTTATCGACTATATTTTTGGTTTATAACCTAACATCAATTGCCACAACCTTCTTCATCGCAGCTGGTGCTTTTGGTGGAATGGCGGTGTTAGGATACACTACAAAAACAGATTTAACAAAATTTGGAAGTCTGCTTTACATGGTGTTTATCGGCATGTTCATTGCTGGAATTGTAAATATCTTTTTGGGAAGTGATTCTTTAGGATTTATAATCGCCGCAATTGGTGTGTTTGTATTCACTGGTTTAACGGCTTACCAAATGCAACAATTGAAGGAAATGGCAAACCAACCGGGATTGAGTGTTGAAGAACGCAACAAATTATCCTTAATTGGTGGTTTACAGTTGTACATTTTATTCGTGAACTTATTCCTTTCTTTACTTCGTTTATTAGGAAGCAGAGATTAATCTCAAAAAATTCAAAAGAAAACAACAATTTAAAGAGGTTTAATGCGTTTTTCGACCATGCGTTTTCTCTTTACATTGTTGTTTTTTTTATGCCTAAAATTTTACGCGCAAGTTCCAGGTTCCACAAGTTTTGCTTTTCTAAAAAGTTCATTTTCCGCTAGGAGTATGGCTTTGGGAGGAAAAGTGGTGAGTTTGTATGACCAAGATTTAAGTTTAGTAAATGAAAATCCAGCACTGTTGAACGCTTCGATGAACGGACAAATGCATTTCAATCAAAGTGTTTTACCTTCTGGAATTCACTTTAGCGCTTTGAATTATGCATTGAAAACAAAGGTCGGCGTTTTTGCTCCAAGCGTAAGATATGTCAACTACGGAAATCTTACCGAAACCGACGAAATTGGCAATCAAATCGGAAAGTTTACCGCAAGCGATATGGCTATTGGTTCGAATTATGCTTATTCGTTCAACGATGTTTTACATGTTGGTGCTTCAGCAAATTTGATTGCAAGTAATATCGCAAGTTTCACGGCCTACGGTTTTAGTGTAGGTTTTGGTGGAATGTTGGTTCATCCGAATAAGTTGTTTAGCGCAGGATTTTCTGTTCAGAATATTGGATGGACATTCAAGAACTTTACGGACAATAATCCAAGTATGCTGCCTATTGATGTGACAGCGGCTGCGAGTTTAAAGTTAAAACACGCACCTTTTCGATTTACATTACTTGGAAAACAACTCAATAGATGGAATGTGGTTTATGAAGATCCGAACAGAAAACCAACTTTTGATCCTTTGTCGGGCGATACTATTCCTGTAAAAAATGCAGGTTTTTTTGAGATTTTAGCCAATCATGCCGCTGCTCACGTAGAATTGTTGGCAAGTGAGAAATTTCATTTCAGAATGGGATTCGATTACCACAGAAGAGAACAATTAAAAGTTGTTGAACGACCAGGATTGGCTGGATTTTCTTTTGGTGTTGGTCTAAAATTTAAAAAATTCAATTTGGACTACGGTTTTATGGTCATGAACAAAGCAGGGCAAAATCATGCTATCGCTGTTTCAACGCAGTTGAGTAATTGGATAAAGAAGTAGTTTAATTTCATTCTCTTTTTTTGTACTTTAGACTTATGCCAAAGAGGCATTGGAATAATTCAAGTTGTATTCTAAAATCGTTTTTTCTTAATTCTATATTTCTGTTGAGGTTTTGTTTTTACTCTACCGTGGCAAGGATTTATGGGGTAATTGATTTCATTAAGTTCCACTACGGCTGAGACAAATGATTGTTTGTTTGAAAGAGGAACGTTTTATTAGTGGACATTAGCATATTGAAACTCCGCCGTGGCGGAAGTAAATTAGCACATTAGCACATTAGCACATTGAAACTATACCGTGGCGGAAATACATTAGCACATTAGCACATTGAAACTATACCGTGGCGGAAATACATTAGCACATTAGCACATTGAAACTCTGCCGTGGCGGAAGCACATTAGCACATTGAAATATCCATAAAACGTTAATTAATCAATCCATAACTTACATTTAAAATCGGCTTTATAGCATTGAAAGACCTTTGCTCTGTCGAATGATTTCATTTCTCCGAGTGTGTTTATTTTATTGGAACAAAAGTAAAGAACCTTTCAAGTTAGTTCTTTTTGTTTTTTCAATATTAACTATCAACTGCGGAATATTTGGACAAACTATAATTACACAGTGGACTTTTGAAACAGGTTCACCGTTAGCCGGAGGAAATGCTACTCCAAATCCAACTACAGGTTCGGGAACTTCTCAAATAGTTGGAAATATGGCTGGAGGAGGTGGTGTTGCAACGGGAATAACATCAGGCTGTGGTGGAAATGCTACAGGAACTCAAGGATGGCAAATTAACCCTTCAAATCCTGGTACTTTGGAAACATCAGGTGTACAATTTAAAGTATCAACAATTGGTTATGAAAACATAGAATTTACTTATGATCATCGATTTTCAAATTCAGCGCCAAGAACTATTCGGATTCAATATACAATTGACGGAACAAATTGGACGAATTTCTCTTTAACAAGTTCCAATTTTACAAGTGGATGTGGGAATCTAAGTGGAATTGATAATGGGAAAATTGACGTTACGGACCCAATAACAAATAATGCAGGTGATACATGGAGTCGCCGAAGAATTAACTTTTCAAGCATTACAGCTGCTAATGATAACCCTAATTTTGGTGTGCGTATTTTGGCAAGTCATTATGCTGCAACGAATCAATTTAGACAAGCTCAAAATTTTAATAATACCGTAAATTCTGGGTCACCTGGCACTTGGCGTTTCGATAATGTCACCTTCACAGGAACCTCAATTGTAGCCCCAACCTTTTCGCCTTTCCAATCTTGTAATTTACTGGTTTACCGAGTGGGTGATGGATTGAATAACGTTGCAAGTAATAGTAGCGCTTATCCTATTCAAATTCAAGAACTTACGAATAGTGGAACTTTGGTTCAAACGGTTGACAACTTTACTGGTTCAAACAGTTTAACTCAGAGTGGATCGGCAAATTCAAACGGATACATGAATACTTACAACAATGTACTGGGGATTCCTGGACACAATGCATCAGTTGGTACAGCAAGTGTGAATGGAACAAATACAAAACGTGTCGTATTTTCTGATAACGACCTAAATTACAGTTTGATAGACTTACCCACATCCACACCAATTCCATTTAATAATGACAATTTCAGGTCTGTTGTTCCAACAAGTGCAACTACTTTTTATGCTTCCGGAAATTCAACAGGTTCGGGATCTCCAAATGGTGGTATTTGGTATTACAACGGCAGTAATTATGTCCAATTAATCAGTGGAAATGTGAGAAACATTGAAATTTTCAACGATACCTTATATTTTTCTGCGGCATCCTCCGGCATTGGAGATTTAGGTGTTTACAAATTTTCGAATGGATTACCAACAACTTCAAGTCAACCTTATGAAGCCGTTGCGACCTATATTTCTTCCATAACAACTGCAGGACCTTACGGATTTTCTATTAGTCCGGATGGTTGTACTTTGTACATCGCTGATGCAGGTTCAACTGGTTCAGGTTCTTATCCAGGAATCTCAAAGTGGACAAGATCTGGAGGAGTTTTTAGCCACACTTATTCATTCAATGTAAATTCTTTGGGAATCGTGGTGGATTACAGTGGTTTGAACTCAATTATTTACGCCACGACAACAGAAGGGAACAATAACCGTATCGTAAAAATTGAAGATAGCGGCAGTGGTGCGAGTATCAACAACATAATGAGTGCTGGATCAAACAATGTTTTTCGTGGCATAGATTTCACCCCGATTTCAAAACAAGCCATTTCAATAACCCATCAACCAATTCCTTTATCGGCGTGCGTAAATAGAACTTTAGGGAATTTGTCCGTAACTGCAAGTTCAGCTTTAAGTTTGAGTTATCAATGGTATGTCAACGGTATAAACAGTTATTGTGGGGCCACCCCAATTTCTGGAGCTAACAGTTCCACGTATTCTCCACCCAACAACGAGGTTGGAACGAAGTATTATTTTGTGAAAATTAGTGGTAATTGTTCGTCGATTTTGTTTTCACAAATTGTCCCTGTAAACCTATTTCAACCAGCCGTAATTTCTCTGATTACTCAACCGTAATTTTTATCAACTTGAGTTCCATACCAAAATTGAAATTGCCTGAAGTATTGCTTTGTGTTCATTGTTTCCTAGTAATCTGACGGCCACGTACCTATCCTCGTTTGCGGGAGCGATGCAGTCAATCTTATTTTATATCTCGAACTAAGGTTAAAAGCAATGTGGAAAACAACTAACCCGTTAAATATAAGTTTATGAAATGAGTTATTTGACGCTAATCTTCATTCTTCGACTCCGCTCAGACTTCAATTTTGCGCCCTTCGACTCCTCTCATTTCGACAAGCTCAATGCAGCGCAGGTCGCTAATCTTCATTCTTCGACTCCGCTCAGACTTCAATTTTGCGCCCTTCGACTC
>CAZWSY010000029.1:0-19830 GCA_964636775.1 uncultured Lishizhenia sp. | reverse complement strand
CTCTCATTTCGACAAGCTCAATGCAGCTCAGGTCGCTAATCTTCATTCTTCGACTCCGCTCTCTTCTCTCCCCCTTCCCAATTACTTTTTCCTTGGAACATAATCCTTCACCAAGCGCATTGATGGATAATAGTACTCCAATATCTGGCGGTGGTCGTAACCCTTTTTAGACATGTTCATTGCTCCTTCCTGACATAAACCAACACCGTGACCAAAACCTTTTCCTTTTAATACCACCATTTCACCTTCCAAACTCACATTGAAAAGCGTTGATTTTAATTGAAAGGCTTCTCGTATGTCGCGGAGTGGGATGCCATAAGAAGGATGTATGAAAAATCCATAGCGATAGGGTTGTTGGAAATTGTAAAGTTGGTACTGGCTTAAGGAATCATTTAAAGGAAAGTTGTATTTATTAACCATAAACGAGGTCCATTCTTGTTTTGGAATGCGTTTTTCCCAGTTTGCTTGCTTAGTGCGAATGCAAAAAGTATCGCGAAACGATTCAAAACCATCTAATCGCTCATTCCACACTTGATCTGGCTCACAAGTTTGTCCTCCACAATTGGCGTGAAAATAGGTCGCGTAGAGTTGATTTTTCTTATCAACCATCACTTTACCTGCGGATTTTCTAACAGCGGTATCGATGATGGCAGCATTTAGTCTTTTGTGGAGATATGCCTGACAATGAACACGTTCGCATAAGTTATAACCTTCGGACGCGTGTTTGTTGACGTATTTCATCGCATAAGTTCTACTGATAATAGCCTGAGCTTGATAGTATTCCACGTTTTGCCCTGATCCAGATTCGGATTCCACAACTCCTTCCAAATAAACCTCCATGTCTACAACGTTCACCAGCGTTATCTTTGTTCCGTTGTTCGTCAATTCAAAATCGCCCTCGTAGCTTCGTTCCTGTAAGTTGGGATTGACCGGTTTAACTTTAAGAAAATTCTCTTCCTTTTCTTGAATCAATTGGATTTTTCCGCCGCTTAAAACATAAGTTCCGTTGATTTTTACATCCAATTTTTTGGAAATCCCCATTGTTATATTAATGATATCACCTTCTTCAATTTCTTGAAAAAACTCACCGTCATTCAATAGGAAAACATTTCCTCGAGCAGATGTGAATTGTATGGTTTTTAGATTTGCTTCGGTAAAAATTCCAATGCGCATGGATTGTGCTTGGGTTTGAACAAGCGTAAAAAGTATCGCAAAAACCAACAGCAACAATCTAAGCATTCCCAATATTAAGCGCGTTTAACAATGAGTTTGCCACCCTTTCACTTGCTCCTCTCGAACCTAAAAGTTCAATTAAATCGTCATAATCGCTCAAAACTTGCTCACGTTTGTCTTGATTATCTTCCAGTTTCTTTAGTTCCATCACCATATTTTCAACCGTACAATGATGTTGTATCAGTTCAGTCACTGCTTCCTTGTTTAAAATCAAGTTAACCAACGATATGTATTTAATATTCACCAACATCCTCGCAATCCAATAGGACACATACGAACTTTTGTAACAAACCACTTGCGGAACTCGAAAAAGTGCAGTTTCCAAAGTTGCAGTGCCCGATGTTACGAGTGCAAGGTTGGCTTGTTTCAGTAATTGGTAAGTTTTTCCATGAATTAGCTCAATTTCTTCACCAACAAGGCTTTTGTAGTAACTTAATTCCTGATTTGGCGCACAGGCAACGATGATTTTATAGTCTTTAAAATGTTGGGCAGCTTTAAGCATTAAAGGCAATTTGCTGTTGATTTCCTGCTTTCTACTACCTGGAAGTATGGCCAAAATTTTTCGATTACATTCAATTTTTTCCGTTTCTGAACCCGAGAAATGTTGCACTTCATCCAGTAAAGGGTGTCCGAGGTAATGTACGTTCATTCCTAATTCTTGGTAAAAGTCCTTTTCGAATGGTAAAATACAATACAATTCTTCAACACAGGCTTTTATGGTCTTTACCCGATTTTTTTTCCAAGCCCAAACTTGTGGAGAGATGTAGTAAAAAACGCGAATTCCATTGGCATTTGCCCATTTTGCCATGCGGAGATTGAAACCGGGATAATCTACTAAAATCAACACATCAGGCTTAATTTCAGTGATTTGTGCTTGACAGAGTTTGAAATTTTTGGCAATCGTTCGGATATTTTTGAAAACTTCCCAAAAACCCATAAAGGCCAAATCGCGTATATGTTTTTTGATTTTTACGCCCTCTCTTTCCATTCGGTCACCACCCCAGCCGTAGCAATCTAATTCAGGTAATTTTTGCTTCATCTCCCGAACCAAATTGGCACAGTGCATATCGCCAGAGGCCTCACCAACAAGAAAAAAAATACGTTTTGTCAAAATAAAACCAGATTTACATAAACCATGTAGGGAACATAAGTAATCAACATACCAAAAATGATTCCGTAGGTGTAGTCAAACTCTTCTCGATTGAGAAAAAAGTAAAACCAGCCGATATTAGAAATCAAGGAAAGGGAAAGGTATTTGCTACGCATTTGATGGTAAGTCACGACTTGATTCCACAATTCAGAGAATGTAAAATTATTAACGAGGGACAGAATGTAAAGCACAACTGGCAGAAACAATAGTGGCCAGATGATGCCAATTAACATTCCAAAAGTTTTTTCTTTGGACCAATTCAATTTCATAATTCTAAACCTTTAAAATTTTGAACATGATTGTACGCCGTTAAATCGAAAAGCGTAGGAACTACACTTACAAATCCTTGAGCGAGAGCGTGTAAATCGGTTTCTTCTCGTTGATCTACATCTGCAAATTCACCGGTTAACCAGTAATAAGGTTCGCCAAATTGGTCGGTGCGTTTTTCAAATCGGTCTGCCCAATATGCGTGTGCTTGGTGACAAACTTTTATGCCTTTAATTTCTCCAATGGTCAATTTTGGAACATTGACATTCAAACAAACTCCGTTGGGCATTGGATTTTGTAAAGAATGTCTAATTATTTGTGCTCCAAAATATTGCGTTGCTTCAAAGTCGGCATCCGGGTGAAAATCACAAAGGGAAAAACCGATAGACGGAATTCCTTCCATTGCACCTTCAATCGTTGCAGACATAGTACCGGAGTACAAAACGTTGGTCGAAGAGTTGGCGCCGTGATTGATTCCCGAAAGGATTAAATCGGGTTTTCGGTGCATCACTTCGTAAATGGCAATTTTCACACAATCCACGGGTGTTCCTGAACAAGCATAAGCCTCTTCAACGGAAAAAAGTTTCGTTTTTTTAAGTCGTAAAGGGTGATGAATTGTTATCGCGTGCCCCATTCCAGACTGAGGTTTGTCGGGTGCAACTACAACGACTTCACCGAATTGTTTTGCGATTTCAACCAAAGCGTGAATTCCTTTTGCATTCACACTATCGTCGTTTGTAACCAAAATTAAAGGTTGACTATTTGCTTCCATAACGCGCGAAAATAAGGAATCACTCCTTCGATTTTCAGTACTTTTGGTTGATATATGAACAATTACCAATTAATAACCGAAAATCAACAGTATGCTTGTTGTGTTGTGAGCGTATCTCCCTTACGAGCTGAAAAGCGGGATAGTAGTGAGCAAGTTTCTCAAATTTTATTCGGTGAAACGATCGAAATTTTAGAATTTGGAATGCCTTGGTTGAAGGTTCGTTGTTTGTCCGATTACTATGAGGGATATGTAGATATAAAGCAATTTATCGCACTGACCAACAAAGAATTAAATCGATGGATGGACGCTCGTATTGCTGTGAAAAATCCATTCCTTTTCATTGAAACTCCTGTCGGGAAAATGATGGTTTCTATCGGAAGTTATGTCGGAGAGGAAGGAGCTTTTAACATCGGAAATCATACGTTTGTCAATCTTTCCGAAAGTGATTTAAATCTTTCACTATTAGAACATGCGAAACAATTTTTGAACGTTCCATACTTGTGGGGTGGAAAAAGTTTTTTTGGAATAGACTGCTCGGGATTTACACAATTGGTTTTCCGACTGCACGATTTCAACCTTCCAAGAGATGCTTACCAACAAGCGGATTTAGGTTCAAGCGTAGAATTTGGCGATCATGAAGCAGGTGATGTGGCTTTTTTCAGTAATGACTCTGGAAAAATTATTCATGTTGGAATCCTTTTACCCGAAAATCAAATCATTCATGCAAGCGGAAGAGTGAAAATAGACCAATTCACAGATTACGGCATTAAAGTTGGAGAAACCTACACACACCGATTGACTTCAATACAGAGAATGATTGGTTAATCGTTCATTTTGGAATTAGAAAAGTAGTTTTAACTTACACGAAGGAATATTTCTTCAGGATACCTTTATGGCAATCGTTTTTTTCTTTTTCGTTGGAAAAGATTTAATTCTAATTTCGCGACCTAATCAATCAACATGAAAAACCTATTTTTAATCGCTATTATTAGCTTAGTGCTGATGGCATGTGGTGGTAAAAAACCACAATCTATTTCCGAAGAAGTTGCTGCTTTTGTTGGACAAAATGAAAATATTGCCACTTTCGGATTAGTGAGAGTTAGTGAAATTTTAAACAAAGCAGATTACAAACAAATTGAAAAGGCTGGAACGTTAATCGACGGCGAATGGCAAACGATTCAGAAGGTTTTAAACACAGAGGAAGCCGTTTATTTTGCCCTAGCAACAGATCCTAAAAACTTGTCTCAGCCCGCAACTGTTTACGCTTTTGCAGAGGTTAAAAATCGAGATTCACTTGTTGCCAATGTTAAAAAGCACGGATACTCAGTAAAAAAAGGTAAAGCATTTGATTTACACGAAAGTGGCGATGTTGCCTTCGCAATTACTGAAAACAGAGTTGTTTTGGTCGCTACAAATCAACTTACAGGTGGAGAAGCAAAACTCAAAAAGGCTATTGCTGAAATGAAAAAAGAAATTAAGTCTGAAAAAGTTTCGGAAATACTTAAGGCTAAAGGAGATATAGTTTTTGGTTCTGATATACAAGCCAGTGCAATGGGAGCGGCAAAGTCCCTAAAATTAAAAGATAAAGAATTGAAAAACGTTCAAGAAACAACAAAAGATTGTTACACAACGTCCTCCGTTTTCTTTGAAAATGGACAAATGAGAATGGAAATGAATTATGAATTAAGTGACAAAATGAAGGGTTGGGTGTCCTATGGTAATGGGCAACAAGAAGTGCTTTCAAAACTTGGTTCTGGAAAACCTCAAATGGGTTTAATTATGGATATCGATATGAACAAAACGATGGCATTTTGGAATTCACTTTTCCCGAATTTCATGGATTTAATTTCGCAACAAGCGGGTGGACAAGCTCAATTTGCCTTGGCAATGTTGGGTGACAAAGGACTTGCAGGAGCAATTACAGGAAGAATGGGTGTGTTAATGTTCAATGATAAAACAGACAATAAAACAGAATTTAACTTCCATGTAGGGGTTGGAAATGAAATGTTGAATATGGCAAAAAGTTTTAGTGAAGGAATGAAAGCGAATATGGCAAAATTGAATGTGTCAGGAAATTATTTTACAGGGGCTACCTCAGCTAAATTTGCAAATGCAGGAAAAATTACCTTACCGGAAGGTTGCGAGAATTTTGGAAAAAAACCAATCTCAATGTTCTTTGATTTCAATGGATTGGAAAACTCTCCTTTAGGAACAATGAGTGGCGGAACAGATTTGACAGCTTTGGATTATATGTTTGGCGAAGGTGACGAAAAAGGATTTACAATGATTTTAAAGACTAAAAAATCATCAGAAAATGTCTTGAAAACTATTGTTGGAATGGTTGAAAAAAATATCGAATTGCGAAATAGTCAATACGAAACATCTGAATTTTAAAAGTAAAGTTTGTGGGTAAGGATAAGTTGAAAAGGTTTGCAGCCATCAAAACATTTAAAAACGTGTTTGAACCGCCAATGATGGAGCCTAATGACATGAGCGGAAAGTGGCGTGAAAATGTTTTTAAAAACAATAATCCAATTGTGCTTGAATTAGGTTGTGGCAAAGGAGAATACACGGTTGGTTTGGCTCAACAGTTTCCCGATAGAAACTTTATTGGCGTTGATTTAAAGGGGAATCGCATCTTCATTGGAGCGAGACAAGCATTAGAATCGAATCTGGAAAATGCTGTTTTTTTGCGCACAAGAATCGATTTTATAACCAATCATTTCGCTGAAAATGAGGTAGATGAAATTTGGTTAACTTTTTCCGATCCTCAACCTAAAAAACCCAACAAACGTCTTACATCACCCATTTTCATTGATCGCTACAGAAAATTGCTAAAACCTGGTGGAATTGTTCATGTTAAGACAGATAGCGATGTTTTGTTCGAATATACAGAAGAGCAAATTAAAGAGCAGAAATACGAATGCCTCGAATTAACATGGGATTTATACGGTTCTCACATTTCAGATTTAGATAAGGCTACTGCGGATATTTTACACATTAAAACCCATTACGAACAGCTTTTTACCGCTCGGGGACATGTAATAAAGTATTGTAAGTTTAAAATTAATTAGAAGGAGTTTTTTGATACTAATTTGGTGTAAGGTTTGGGTATTCAAAAAGATTACCTTATTAACAACAAGACTTTAATGAAAATCAGAATTTCTTAAAATGAGTCTGCTTATGCTTTATACATTTAAGGCATGAATCCAGAGCAAGCACAACTAGAAATCAAACGTTTATCGTCTGAAATTCATCGACATAACGATCTTTACTACATTGAAAATAACCCAATTATTTCGGATTTTGAGTTTGACCAGTTGTTGCAACGTTTACAAAAATTAGAACAAGAATTCCCTCAATTTGCTGATGAAAATAGTCCAACCAAGCGGGTAGGGGGGGACATAACGAAAAAGTTTGAAACTGTTGTTCACCGTTTTCCGATGCTTTCATTGTCTAACACTTATTCGGAAGAAGAAATTGTGGATTGGGAAAATAGGTTGAAGAAATTGGTGGAGGGGCAGGTTCAATATGTGTGTGAGCTAAAATACGATGGCGTTGCAATCGGACTTCGTTATGAAAATGGAGTATTGACAAAGGCTGTTACTCGAGGCGACGGGGAAAAAGGTGAGGATGTTACGGCCAATGTTAGAACAATCCGAACCATTCCATTGCAATTAAAAGGTGATTTTCCTCCTGATTTTGAGATTCGTGGAGAAATTTTTATGCCCCACGAACAGTTCAAAAAATTGAATGAAGAGCGCGAAAAAACAGGAGAAGCCACTTTCGCCAATCCAAGAAATACCGCTTCGGGAACATTAAAATTGCAAGATTCCTCGGTGGTTGCGGCAAGAGGCTTGGATGCTTTTCTTTATGGAATTTATGGAGTGGATAAATTTTCAGGACATTTTCAAGCGGTTCAAAACTCTGCGGATTGGGGATTTAAAGTTCCACCTACGTCAAAACGATTTATTGCCTTAGTTGATGATATTCAGGGGATTATGGATTTTATTCACTATTGGGATAAGGAACGTGAGAATTTACCTTTCGACATTGATGGCATTGTGATCAAAGTCAATGATTACTTGCAACAAAAACAATTAGGTTTCACAGCAAAATCTCCTCGTTGGGCAATTGCCTATAAATTTAAAGCTAATAGAGTCGAAACGGTTTTAAAATCAGTAACTTATCAAGTGGGAAGAACGGGAGCAATTACTCCTGTTGCCAATCTAGAGCCAGTTCAGTTGGGAGGAACGACGGTGAAACGCGCTTCCTTACACAATGCTGACCAAATAGAAAAATTGGATTTACATCTCCATGATTTCGTTTTCGTTGAAAAAGGTGGTGAAATAATTCCAAAAATTGTTGGAGTAAATACCGATAAGCGAAATTCAAATGCTGAAAAAATTAATTTCATTGAAAACTGTCCGGAATGCGACACACCATTGAAACGTATTGAAGGTGAAGCTCAACATTACTGTCCGAACGATAAACATTGTCCGCCACAGCTTAAAGGAAGAATAGAACATTTTATAAGTAGAAAAGCCTTGAATATTGAAGGTTTGGGAAGTGAAACGGTTGATGTTTTGGTGGACAAAGGAATGCTTAATAATTGTGCAGATTTATATGATTTAACCTTCGAACAATTGATTTCTTTAGAAAGAATGGCTGAAAAATCCACTCAAAATTTGTTGGACGGAGTAAAACAATCCAAGCAAATTCCTTTCGAACGAGTTCTTTTCGGTCTTGGAATTAGGTACGTTGGGGAAACGGTGGCTAAAAAACTAGCGCGTCACTTTAAAACTATTGACGGTATTAGTAAAGCGACATTTGATGAACTGACAGCAGCAGATGAAGTTGGAGAAAAGATTGCAATAGCCGTTCAACAGTATTTTTTAGATGAAGAAAATTTGGAGTTAATCAAAAGATTAAAAGAACATGGCTTACAATTTTCAATCGCTGAAAAAGAAAAACCTACTGTTAGTCAAGTTTTTGAGGGGAAAACTATCGTTATATCGGGAACGTTTTCAGCTTTCTCAAGAGAGGAATTAAAAGAGTTAATCGAACAATATGGCGGAAAGAATGGTTCGTCTGTTTCATCTAAAACACATATTTTAGTGGCGGGAGCAAATATGGGACCTGCAAAATTGAAAACTGCAACAGATTTAGGCGTTCAAATTTTGTCGGAAGATGAATTTTTAAAGTTGATAAGAGGAGTATGAAATCGATTTGGGAGAAAACAAAATCACTGTTAGTAGTTTTCAATTACGAAGACGACGAACAATTGAAATCCTTTCGGGTGTCGTTGGATAAGTTACTAAGTTCTAGTGGTGTTGAACGGTTGATTATAATCGTTAATATTCCGAAGGAGTTGGACAAAAATAATTTGCCTCCACATTTTTTAATCTATTACAATTCGCCAGTTGACTATAATTTTTGGGGTAAACTAAAAGATATTCAATTGAATGAAGAACTTAAAAAAGAATACGATGTTCTCCTTTGGTTTGGGGATGTGGAACGTAAAATTTTCCCTTTTGTCAAAAAAGTAAATATTGGCTTGAAGGTTGGGGTTGACCAGCCTACCTCTTTCTTCGATCTTCAATTACATCCAGACTCCATTGAACCATCTGAAATGTTGCGGTTTGTTGTGGGAACTTTAAGTAAAGTAAGCGCTTGAATGTGAGTTGATAGTCATTAAAGTACTTCTATCAAGTTGAGAAGAGTCCTACTTTTATGTAGTGTTTCCTGCCATTCCAATTCAGGTACAGAATCTTTTGTGAATCCTCCTCCCAAATAAAGATGAAGTTTTCCCTTTGTTATTTGGCAACAGCGCAGGTTGACAAATACATTAGCGTCGTTTTGCCCTAATAAGCCGATGTAACCTGTGTAAAGACAACGGTCGTGTTTTTCTGACATTGCAATCACTTCATAGGACCATGGTCGAGGTAAGCCACTAACCGCAGGAGTAGGGTGAAGGCGTTGCAATAATTCCTTTCTTTGATTTTTATTTAAAGTAAAAGAAAAGTCTGTTTTCAAGTGTTTAACAGGTCCTGCCGTATGTGTGTAAACTTTTCCCATTTCAAAAGGTAAAACATGGCACTCCTGAAGCGTTTGTTCTATAAAATCACTGACAAAGCGTTGCTCAAGTATTTCTTTCTCCCCCCAAGGCGTTTCGTCATTGTTTCTTTTCGTTCCTGCTAATGAAACAGTAAAACCATGATTTTTTACTTGTCTCAAAAGTAATTCAGGTGTTGCGCCCAACCAAGTTCCCAATTCAGGGTCTGAAATGCAATAAACAAACGCATCGGGATAGTTTGCCATTAATTCCTCATACAACTTCTCGGTTTTACTTTCATCAAAAGGAATGGACATTACACGAGAAAAAACCACCTTCAACAATCCCATTTTTTTGATGGTTGAAATTAATTTTTTTGCCGTGTATAAATACTCCTTTTCACTTATCGCATAAGGTTCCTGAGCATTAAAATGCCAGTCACAATTATTATTTTTTCTAAAAACGGCCATTTTTTGCTGAGAAAAGTCACTCACAACAAAACCTTCGTTCACCATTTCGCGAACGATTTCAAATGTACCGTTGAGTTGAATGGAAGCCTGCCCCGGTAGTCTGTATTTTAGCATTTATTTCGGTCGGTCAATTATCATTACAGTAAGTCTTCCTGTACAAACGTGTTTTTCCGTTTCTTCGTCATACAAGTCCACCTGCCAAACATGTGAACGTCTTCCTGCGTGGATTATTTTTCCAATTGCTTTTACATAACCACTTTTAACACCCGCGAGGTGATTGCAATTTATTTCCAGTCCGACAGGGACATATTTTTCTAAATCAATTAAAAGAGTGCTTCCCATCGAACCAATACTTTCAATCAATGCTGCACTCGCTCCCCCATGTAAAAGTCCCATTGGTTGATGAGTTCTGTGATCAACCGGCATGCGGGAAATAACGTAATCTTTTCCAATTTCCACACATTCAATGGCTAACTGCTCCATCAAGGTGTTTTTACTCATTTTGTTGACCAACTCAACGGGCACTTGTTTCAATTTCATGCCCAAAAATAAGGTTTTAATTTGGTGGAAAAGGTTGAATTAGGTTAAGAAATAATTACCGAAATTCGAACAAATAAATGTAATTGGTCTAATTTCATTTTGAAAAATTAAAATTCTCGCCAATGATTTTGAGTAGATTTGCACTCAAAAATTTTAACATGAGACTACTTGCTATTTTAGGTTTTTTAATCGTTTTAACTTCTTGCGGAGTAAAGGTTCCATTTACACCACAGATTAGAGATGAGTTTAATTTAGACTCAGATGATAAATTGAGAAAAGTTCAATTTTTCACCTCACACACCATTATTTTAAACCAAGATAATAAATCAGACGCTCAAAATTCTACTCAAAATGGAACATTGGTTTCAAGTAGTAACAGTAAAAAAGAATCAATTATCATCCCTGCAGGAACTAAATGCGTTTTTGAAGAATTTGGACCAAAAGGAGAAATTCGCGTTCGTTTCGAATTAGGCGATAAAAGATACATAGCGTTTATGACTAAAGCGGAAGGCGGAAATTCAGCAAATAGAAGATTTTATTTCGATGCGGATTGGAATGCACAAGGCGGTCCTAGGGTTAATTATGGAGAAAACGTTTACAAAGTCGATTTAATGCGTGGAAGTCCTAGAACAGCTCACTTAATGGTCGTGAAAAGAAGATTGGAAAAAACGCGTAGAAAAGAAAGAATTGTGAAAGGGATGAGGGTTTAGTCCTTGTGAATTCGATTGATTCTCAAATAATAGTTTAATGGACAAATTGACAAAAAGGTACATCGAATTCAATCGTGAAGGATTCGAAGACAATGAGTTATTGCATATTTATGAGCAGCTCCTGCTGCCACGTATGATTGAAGAAAAAATGTTGATTTACCTAAGACAAGGGAAAATTACAAAATGGTTTTCAGGTTGGGGTCAAGAAGGTATTTCGGTTGGTTGTGCGTATGCCATGAACAAAGAGGAATACATCCTTCCCATGCATCGAAATTTGGGTGTTTTTACCACAAGAGAGGTTCCACTTTATCGCTTGTTTTGTCAATTTCAAGGGAAATTAGATGGTTTTACAAAAGGTAGGGATCGCTCCTTTCATTTTGGAAGTCAAGAACATAAGTTGGTTGGGATGATTTCCCACTTAGGGCCTCAACTCGGAATAGCTGATGGAATTGCGCTTGCGAACAAAATTCGAAAAGAAAAAAAATCGACTATCGTATTTACAGGTGATGGTGGCGCCTCGGAAGGTGATTTTCACGAATCACTGAATGTTGCAGCGGTTTGGCAATTGCCCGTTATTTTTTGTGTAGAAAACAATCAATGGGGTTTGTCAACTCCCTCAAACGAGCAGTTTCGTTGCAAGAATTTCATAGATAAAGGTATTGGTTACGGAATGGATGCCATTCAGATTGACGGTAACAATATATTAGAGGTGATTCGCACTGTTCGAAAAATCAATGAAGAAATTCGGGAAAATCCGAAACCTTATTTGTTGGAGTTAATGACTTTCAGAATGCGTGGACACGAAGAATCTTCGGGTACAAAGTACTATCCTGAAGGATTGCAAGAAAAATGGGCTTTACAAGATCCAGTTGAGAATTACGAACTGTTCCTTCGAGAGATAGGTATTTTGACCGATGATTTAGAGAAGGAAATCAAAGAAAAACATAAAGAAAATATTCAATCTTCCTTTGAAAAAGCGAATAATGCACCTGCGATTCCGGTTGATCTAATGACCGAATTAAATGATGTTTTTGCGCCGTTTAAATCAGATTTAAAACTTCCAAATTCCGATAAAAGAGAAATGCGTTTTATTGATGCAATTCAAGAAGGAATCAAACAGTCGATGGAGCAATTTCCTGAATTGGTGATTATGGGGCAAGACATAGCGGAGTATGGAGGTGCGTTCAAAGTAACGGAAGGATTGGTGGATATTTTTGGTAAGGAGAGAGTTCGAAATACACCTTTATGTGAATCGGCCATTGTTGGAGCGGGTTTAGGTTTGTCTATTTCTGGAATGAAAGCTATTGTGGAAATGCAATTTGCTGATTTTGTGACTTGTGGATTCAATCAAATTGTGAATAATCTCGCAAAAATTCATTGGCGTTGGGGACAAAATGCGGATGTAGTCGTTAGAATGCCAACAGGAGCAGGAACAGCGGCAGGTCCTTTTCATTCACAAAGTAATGAGGCTTGGTTTGTTCATACTCCCGGATTGAAAGTTGTTTACCCGAGTACTCCTTATGAAGCTAAAGGTTTGCTTAACGCGGCAATTGAAGATCCAAATCCGGTTATTTTCTTTGAGCATAAGTATTTGTATCGCAGCTTGAAAGAAGAAGTGCCAAGTGATTATTACACTCTAGAAATCGGAAAAGCAAAGACAGTTCAATCAGGGAATGATATTACAATTATTACTTACGGAATGGGGGTTCATTGGGCAAAAGAAATTCAAAATGATTATCCCGATTTGAGTATGGAAATTCTTGACCTACGAACACTTTTACCGCTTGATAATGAAGCAATTTACAGTGCAGTCAAGAAAACGGGTAAAGTAATTGTTCTTCATGAGGATTGTATGACCGGTGGAATAGGAGGGGAGTTGGTTGCATTGATTACTGAAAATTGCTTCGAATACCTCGACGCACCGATAATTCGCGTAGCATCAATCGATACAGCAGTGCCATTTGCTGTAGGTTTGGAAAAGCAGTTCTTGGCTAATTTCCGTTTGAAGGAGGCAGTTGAGAAGTTATTTTTTTATTGATATTTTTTAATTTTGTTGGAAAAGATATATGTGTCTCGCTAAAAAAATTTTGATTTTAGTAGTATTGAAAACAACTTTTTTCTTTTCTCAATACGGAATTTATGAATATAGTAGTGGTTACCGTGACGGATTTAAAGAAGCCTGTTCTTGCAACAAAGAAATACAACTCTTTGCAGATATGAGGTCGTACAAACAAGGATTTGATGCAGGTTATATTGATGGTCGTATTTACAAAAGCAACAACCAATCAAATAACCAAGATAATCGTTCAACAAGCCCAGATTTTAACCTAATGTATCATGCTCTAAAAGCAAATCAAGATAGGTATAATGCCCAAGTTGAAATGGAAAATCAAAAACGAATTGAAGAAGAAAGAGAAGAAAAAGAAAAAACAATTTCTCGAATTAGACAAGTAAGGAACTATTATAATTCTTTCAAGGTTTTTCCAATTAAAATTGAAGATGGTTGGCATAAAGTTTGGGTTGTGGAAGGCGAAAATTTTTGTGAGGAAAGAAAGGTGTTTGTTAAAAACAACAGGATTGTTAAATATCTAATTTCAGATTTTTTGTTTAGAAATGTAAATGAAACTTTACCAATAGTTAATGGTAGGGTGTTTGGTGAATTGATAGTGTCCTATAATGAAGTTAAATCCATGGAATTCTTCTTTTTGGAAGATATTTCTAACTCGAATCCAGTCACCTATAATGTTAAGGATAGCGGAAAAATAACAATTTTCACTGATTGCGACGGAGCATATTCCACAGATGGTGAAACTCAATTTTTTGTTGAAAATAGAATTGTAGGAAAAATAGGTAAGTATTGTTACTCCTACGGGGATTCACCAACTTGTGGTCGAACTTCATCGCAATCAGCAATAACAATTGAATTGGTGCCAGGAGAATATAATTATTACATAAAAAATAACAGGCGATCTTGGAGTGGTAAATTTACAGTTAGGGAAAACGACTGCCAAATGATTAGATTAACAAATAAATAGACACCTCAAATTCAAATTTGAACATAATTTTTTGTGCCGTAATCCAAACTTTAAGCGTTTAGAATTTTTCAAATCAGTAATAATGTATCAATTAATTAGTCGCGGTAATTGTTGTTAAATTCGTGATGAAATTAGTCGATTGTAATTTTGTTTAAACTTTATTTTTCGATTGAAATTGATAAGCAGTAAACATTTCGTTTTTTTTAAAAAATTTTAAATCAATTTTCATAATAACAAACAATTTTCATTTTTTTGTAGTTGTCAGAACAATAAATCTCTTGTTAAAGCTTGAAGGTAGAATGAATAAAATTACAATTAATTGACTATTTTATGATCAAACTAGAGGATTTTAACAGTTTAAAGAAAGAGCAGAAAGACATTGTCTTAATGATATTGACTTCTTCCGCATTCAACTACATTAACATTTATTTTGTTGCCAGACATTTTATTGTTGAAAGTGATTGGTTTGTTCCCTTTCTTTTTGCAATTTGTTTCTCAATTACTCAATCTTTTCTCAGTCTATTGTCATCATTTTATTTGAACAATAAATTTTTTTGTTATTTGAGTACTAGTAGCTTTTTGCTGATTATTTTGTTTAAAAACATATTTATTTCTTCAATTGTCGCTTTATATTTCTACTTTAATGAACATAGTTTACTATACTTCTTTATTACAACAATGGTGATTTATGCTCTAATAAATATTGTTTTCTTAGTCGTTTACATAACGAACGATTCCTCCGATATCAAATCAACTTTACCTAACAATGAAAAACAAGATGAAAAAACAAATAGAACAATTAAAACATAAAGTATTATCTATCAATGTCTTTACTTTTTCATTCGTAAATAATTTCGATCAAAAAACTTTTCTTAATGGATATCGATACAGCAGTGCCATTTGCTGTAGGTTTGGAAAAGCAGTTCTTGGCTAATTTCCGTTTGAAGGAAGCAGTTGAGAGGTTAAGTAAGTATTGAAGGTACAAACAAACTGTAAATTGCTGACAAAAAGTCAGCTTAACATTGTTTAACAGCGAAAATATACCAAAAGGCATAAGGTTTGAGTTTTCAGAAAAATCAAATTTTAAATTATGCATTACTTGAGTTATTTAAAAATGTTCGGTTTGGGAATCGTGGGTGGTTCTCTTCCGCTTGCAACTTACATGTACATTCAAACAGCATCTCAACCACTTTCTGATCGTGTTATTGATGGAAACCGAATGAATGTGGCTCAACAAGTTAATTTGAATGCGGCCGCTGCTGGTGTTGATTTTACTGCCGCTTCCGAAAATACGATTAATTCTGTGGTTCACGTTACAACCAAAGTTGTTAAGACCACTTTTCAGCGTGATATTTTTCAGGAGTTTTTCTACGGCCCTGGAGCTGGAGGACGCGAATTCAAACAATACGGACAGGGTGCTGGTTCGGGTGTAATTATTTCTTCTGAAGGCTACATTGTAACGAATAATCATGTAATTGATAACGCAAGTGAAATTGAAGTTACACTGAACGACAACTCCAAATATTCCGCAAAAATTATTGGTACAGACCCAGCAACTGATTTGGCGGTGATTAAAATCGAAGGATCAGGATTTCGACCAATTCCATTAGGTAATTCAGATGAATTAAAAATTGGTGAATGGGTGCTTGCAGTTGGTAATCCGTTTAATTTGACTTCTACTGTAACCGCTGGAATTGTTTCTGCAAAAGCTCGAAACATTAATTTATTGAGTGACAGAACAGCGGGACAAAACGTCGTTCCAATCGAATCATTTATCCAAACGGATGCGGCTGTGAACCCTGGAAATAGTGGTGGGGCACTTGTGAATACACGCGGAGAATTGGTGGGAATCAATACCGCGATAGCCTCTCAAACAGGAAGTTATGCGGGATATAGCTTTGCCGTTCCAGTAAATTTGGTAAACAAAGTTATGCGCGATTTAATAGATTATGGACTTGTTCAACGTGCCTTTTTAGGTGTTCAAATCGCTGATATTAATCAAGAATTGAAGGAGAAAAATAATTTACCAAATTTAAAAGGCGTGTATTTGGCAAAAGTTGTTGAAGATGGAAGCGCAGATAAAGCAGGGCTGAAAGATGGTGATGTTATTTTAAAAATCGGAAATAAAGAAGTGAACTCGGTTGCCGAATTGCAAGAAGAAATCGGAAAAAGACGTCCTGGCGATAAAGTGAGTTTGACAGTTCGTAAAAAAGACGGAGATGAAGTCATAAAAGAATTGGTTTTACGTAACAAAGAGGGTGAAACTTCGTTAGTATCCAAAGAAGAAATTAAGAAGAATTTCGCACTTGGAGCAACGTTTGTTGAATTGACAGCCAAAGAAAAAAAGGAGTTAAACATTCAGTCTGGTGTAAAGATTAAAACAATCGAAACCGGCAAATTAAAATCTCTTGGATTAAAAGAAGGCATGGTCATTACCAAAGTCAACAACGAAACGATTGAAACAGTAGAACAATTGACCAACAAACTCAACGGAGTTAATCGCGGTATCTTGTTGGAAATTCTTACCGAAAGCGGTCGCAAAGACTATGTTGGATTTGGTTTGTAAACCGAAAAAGGCACAGTTTTTGTTAAGTTATTTACCCTTAATTTTTTTAGAAAAAAGTGAATAAGAAATTTTTCTGTTCACTTTTTTTGGCGTTACTTTGTCGCCTATTTCACAAAGAAATAATATAAATTTTAACAATACATTAAGTTAAATGAGGCAGTTAAAGATTACCAAATCGATTACTAATCGTGAGAGTCAATCGTTAGACAAGTATCTTCAAGACATTGGTCGTGAAGAACTTATCACAGCAGAAGAAGAAGTGGAATTAGCGCGTCGCATTAAAGCCGGCGACCAAAAAGCACTTGAAAAATTAACCCGTGCCAACCTAAGATTCGTTGTTTCTGTTGCAAAACAGTACCAAAATCAAGGTTTAACACTACCGGATTTAATAAACGAAGGAAACTTAGGCTTGATTAAAGCAGCTCAAAAGTTCGATGAAACACGTGGTTTCAAGTTTATTTCTTATGCCGTATGGTGGATTCGTCAGTCTATTTTACAGGCTTTAGCCGAACAAGCTCGTATCGTTCGTTTACCGTTGAATCAAGTTGGTTCCTTGAACAAAATCAATAAGGCCTTTTCTCGTTTGGAGCAAGAATTTGAACGCCCACCTTCAGCTGAGGAGTTAGCCGAAGCGCTTGAAGTTCCAGAAGACAAAATCAAAGAAAGTCTAAATGTTTCTGGTCGTCACGTTTCCATGGATGCACCGTTGACTACCAATGAAGACGGTGGAACATTGATGGACGTTATGGCTAACACTGATGCGCCAAAAACAGACCACATGCTAATGGCGGAATCACTACAGCGCGAAATCGAACGTTCACTGAGTACATTAACAGACAAGGAAAGAGAAATTATCCGTTTGTTTTTTGGAATTGGAATGAATCATGGTTTGACACTAGAAGAAATTGGTGCGAAGTTTAATCTTACGCGCGAAAGAGTCCGTCAAATTAAAGAGAAAGCAATTCGTCGCTTGAGACACACCTCTCGCAATAAGTTATTAAAATCCTACTTAGGATAACATTTAAAAGGCTGTCAGCTTCATCACTGACGGCCTTTTTTATTTTCTGCAATCATTAATCAACAAATAAATATGGAAACAGTAGTTGGCTACGAAAAGGAGCTCAAATCTCACATTGAGCGTGAACGTGCTGCCGTTAAATTACAAGGAAAGGTAGGCGAGTTGTTATACGACAAAGGCATTGAATTAGTGCTTTTCCGCAACCATTTAACCGATATTACCATTTCAGAAATTCTTCAATTGCACGAGTATGCTGGAAAAGTGGTTAACCGTCCAATTGATGTATTTACAACGAGTGAATTGGCTTGTTTGATTTACGACATGAACATTGCGCCAGCTAAATTAGACATTGGTAAATTAGCGAGTGAATGGTTGACTGAGCAAGATGCTTACACTACAAAGAGCGATTTTCTGATTAATAAGTTGGGACAATTCATCAGTACAAACGGTCAACAAATCGAACCACGCGATGTGGTTTTATACGGTTTCGGTCGCATTGGTAGATTGGCTGCTCGCGAATTGATTAAACAAGCTGGAAAAGGTCAGCAGTTGCGTTTAAGAGCAATTGTTACTCGTGGAGCATCTGACAATGATATCATTAAACGAGCTGCACTTTTGAGAAATGACTCTGTTCATGGTGCATTCAAAGGAAGTGTTGTTGCTGATTTAGAAAAAAGAGCTTTAATTATTAACGGACAAATCGTTCAAATGATTGATGCTTCCAATCCAGAAGATATTGATTATACTCAATACGGAATTGATAATGCTTTAATTATTGATAATACAGGGGTTTACACTAACCGCGAAGCTTTGTCAAGACATTTAAAAGCAAAAGGTGCTGGTAAAGTATTATTAACCGCTCCAGGTAAAGAAATTCCTAATGTTGTTTATGGAATTAATCAAGGGACATTAGATATTGAAAATGAGACAATTTACTCAGCTGCTTCGTGTACAACAAATGCTATTTCCCCTGTTTTAAAAGTGATTAACGATAATTTGAATATCGTGAAAGGTCACATCGAAACAGTACACGCATACACGAATGACCAAAACCTATTGGACAACATGCACAAAAAACCACGTAGAGGTCGTTCAGCTGCAATTAACATGGTTATCACTTCAACAGGTGCGGGTAATGCAGTAACAAAAGTAATTCCAGAGTTGAAGGACAAATTGACTGCAAATGCTGTTCGTGTACCAACTCCAAATGGTTCATTGGCCATTCTAAGCCTTGAATTGGAAAAAGAAACATCGGTTGAGGCTATTAATGCATTGGTAAAAGATGCCGCTTTGAATGGTGAATTAGTTAACCAAATTTACTATTCAATTGATCCTGAATTAGTTTCAAGTGACATTATTGGTAATACTTGTTGTTCAGTTTTTGATTCCAACGCTACAATCGTAAGCAAAGATGGTAAAAATGTGGTTCTTTATGCTTGGTACGATAATGAGTTTGGATATACTAAACAAGTAATTCGTCTTGCAAAATACGTTTCCAAAGTAAGAAGAGCGATTTATTACTAAATCAAATTCATATTTCACAGAAAAGGTCAGGAATTAAGTTCTGACCTTTTTTTGTTTTTCAAATTTTGTAAATACTCTTTTTCGAATAGATTTTTTAGTGGAAATCAATAATTCCAACGATGATTTCATTCGCCGTGGCGAAGATGCATTTATATTTCATCTAATACCTTTCCGCGGTGGCCTTCAACCTTTAAGGAATTTTATATCCGAAAAATAATTCTTAATTGCTATAACTCCAAAAAAAATCAGCACAAGAATTATTTCAATCCTTTTTAAAATAACTGAGGTTAATGCTATAATGGAGTCCCTAATGTGATTTTTTTATAAAAATCTTAATCTATTTTGTAGTAAATAAAGTCAAGGTAATGAGATTGTTAAATTGAGTTGGTTGGTAATATTCAATTTTGGGAAGAAAAAAGTTTGGAAAACTCCTTGCGAAAATGCGGACTATTACTACTTTTGTCGCGGAGAGTTGGCAGAGTGGTCGATT